>CAZLPS010000024.1:0-49336 GCA_964561455.1 uncultured Opitutales bacterium | reverse complement strand
GTTCGCGTTCGACGCGACCATCCTGCCGCTGCCCGAGCCGAACCAATTCCTGCGCTTGGCGCTGGGCGAGGAGCTGCAACAGAAGTACGCCAATCAGGCCAACAGCGCGATTGAGCGCATCCGCCGCGAGACTTACCGCAACATGATGGACCTGATTTCGCAGACGGCCGCGAGCCTCGCCGGAGATGGCCCGATTGTAGATTCCGAGAACAAGAAAGGCCCGCTGGCGAAACTGCGCGAATATTTGGAGCGCGTGCCGTCGCTGAACATCACCGACGACCTGGAAATCACGCGGTTGTACCAGGCCGCGAAGGCCCAACTCGACGTGAGCACGGAAGCCCTGCGCCTCAGCGAAACCGTCCGCCACCTGACCGCGAGCAAAGCGGCGAACCTCGTCCGCCAATTCGGCGCCGTCGGCGCCCGAAAGATTGCGGTGTAGGCGGCGGATGAAGCTGGAATGCCAACCAAGAACCAAGTCACTTAGAGCTAAAACACTACTGTCATGCAAATCTACGAAGGCACCATCCAGTATAAGGCCGTGGGCGAGATTGACCTGAACTGCTGCCAGACGCCCGCCCAAGTTTACCAGTTTATGAAGGATGCGTTCGCACCGTATCCCGTGCAGGAGACCGCCTGGGTCATCCTCTTAAACCGGAAATACAAGGCGCTGGGCCGGGTGATGATTTCGCTCGGCACCATGACCAGCACGCTCCTGGGCATCCGGGAAGTATTCCGTGCCGCCATTCTGGGCAATGCCGCCGCGATTGTGGTGTGCCACAACCATCCCTCGGGCGACCCGGCGCCCAGCACTGCCGACTTCGAGGTCACGCGCCAATTGAAGGCGGCCAGCGGGGTCATGGATATTCAACTGCTGGATCACGTCATTGTCGGCGACCCTACGGCCGACCCGCGTGGCGTCGGCTTCTACAGCTTCCGCGACGCCGGGATGCTCGCCTGATTCCCCAACCGTAAACCCCAAACCGTAAACCAACATCCCATGAGCCACATCACAGCAATCACCGTTCAGATAAAAAGCCTCGCCGCCCTCCGGGCCGCGGTCGCTGAATTCGGCGCTGAATTCATCGAAGGCAAGACCACCTACGAATGGTATGGCCGCACCACCGGTCCCGTTCCCGCCGGCATGAAGGCCGAAGAACTCGGCAAATGCAGCCACGTCATTCGCATCCTCGGTGTGAAATACGAAATCGGCGTCGTCCACCGTCCCGACGGCACCTACACCCTTGCCTACGATTCGTGGGGTTCCGGCAAAGGGCTCCTCGACAAATTCGGCTTGGGGCTCGGCACACTCGTCCAGTCCTACGCCGTCCACGTTGCCACCATGGCCGCCAAAGCCAAGGGGATGCTGGTCCGCCGGCAGACGCAGGACAACGGCGCCATCAAACTCGTCATCACCCAAGCGTAACTTCACCACCATGTCCCAATCCATCGAAGTCATCGTCACCCCGCAGGGCGAAATTGTCATTGAGGCCATCGGCTTCAAGGGCGGCGCCTGCGAGAAAGCCACCGCCGCGATTGAGCAAGCCCTCGGGGCGACTCGCGCGAAGCGCCGCAAGCCGGAGTTCCTTCAGCAAGCGGCTCCCATCACCACGCAACAATCCATCGGCCGATGAACGCCGTCACCACGCTCACCATCGGCACCGATGGCACTGCCCGGGGGCTTTACACCGACGCCCTCGACCTCCGCCAGTTGGGGCAACTCAGCATGGCCCGCGCCTCCGTTGTCGAGTTCAAGCACACGACCCAGGAGTGGGAAGTGCGCACGCCCGACGGCATCCACGTCCTCTTCTCCCATCCCAACCGCGAGGAATGCCTGCGGTGGGAGCGGGAATTCTTCACCCGATAACATATATATATGAAAGACCGCATCGCCTCCTATCTCCGGGCCGGGTATTCCGGCCTGTATCTCGTTTCCCACGAAGAACAGCGCGTCGAGGCCGAAGTGCTCGCCGCCGCCAAGAAAGTCAACTTCACCGTCTGGGCATGGAGCCTGTGCTCCGGCCTGCTCGACGTGGCCAATGGCAAAGTGGTCGCCGAGAAAGAGGAACCCATCGCGATGCTGGAGCACGTCGGCACCATGCCCGAGAAATCCGTCGTGCTCTTGCGGGACTTCCACACGCTGCTGGACGACCGCAATCCAGTCCTTTCGCGCAAATTACGCGAGGCGCTGCAGGCCGGCAAGACCCGCAATGTCGCCTTGGTAATTGTGGGCTGCCGCATCGTGTTGCCGCCGGAACTCGAAAAGGAAATCACGGTCCTCGAATTCAAGCTGCCCGACCGCGCGCAACTCGGCGAGGTGCTCGATGCGCTCTGCACCGCCTCCACGCTCCCCGTGCTTGCCGGTGCCCCCCGTGACGAGGTATTGGACGCCGCCCGCGGTTTGACCACGGTGGAGGCCGAAGCAGCGTTCGCGCTTTCCCAAATCGAAATGGGCAGCATCCACCCCGACGTGATCTCCCGCGAGAAAGCGGCCACGGTCAAAAAGAACGGCCTGCTGGAAATCGTGGAGACCAACATGTCGCTCGACGACATCGGCGGGTTGGACGAAATCAAATCGTGGTTGCTCAAGCGCCGCCGGGCCTTTGGCCCCGAGGCGGTCAAATACAAGCTGCCCACTCCCAAAGGCTTCCTCGCCCTCGGGCCGCCGGGCTCCGGCAAGAGCCTCTTGGCGAAAGCCACAGCGAAGAGTTTGAACGTGCCCCTGCTCAAGCTCGACGCGGGGAAGCTCTTCGGCTCGCTCGTCGGCCAGTCGGAAGGCAACCTGCGCGCCGCGCTGGCGACGGCGGAGGCTGTGTCGCCCTGTGTGCTGTGGATTGATGAGTTGGAAAAGGCGTTCTCGGGCACCAAGTCCAGCGGTTCGACCGACGGCGGCACCACCGCCCGCGTCTTCGGCACCTTCCTGCAATGGATGCAGGAAAAGAAGACGGCGGTGTTCGTCGTGGCGACCGCCAACGATGTTTCCGCCCTGCCGCCCGAGCTGCTGCGTAAGGGCCGCTTCGATGAGAATTGGTTCGTGGACCTGCCGAACGAAAAGGAGCGCCTTGAAATCTGGAACCTCAAGGTGAAACAGTTTGGCCGCGACCCGGCGAAGTTCGACCTCACCGCGCTGGCCAAGGCCACCGCGGAATTCACCGGGGCGGAAATCGAAAGCCTCTTCTCGGACGCCATGTTCTCGGCCTTCGACGAGAACAAGGAGCCCGACAGCCTGCTCCTGATGCAACTGGCCAACCAAGCCGTCCCGCTCTCGCGGATGATGGCCACGGAAATCAAGGGGCTGCGCGATTGGTCCGAGGGCAAAGCGCGGCGGGCCACGCCGGTCGAGGAAAAGAAGAAGGGCCGGAGCATCATCCAGCACCAGAATAATTAACCTAGGCCACCCATGAAACACACTCTCATCGTCCCGCCGATTTTTATGCAGCAAATTTCCGGCGCCCGCTACGTTCGCATTTTCCCCTCGTGCTATGAGGTGGAAATGCTGACCGGCGAGAAATTCCGCAATTTCCATCTGACCTCCAGGCAAAAGGACATGGACTTCATTGACTTGGTTCAGGCCATCCTTGCCCGCTAACCCCCAACACTATGAACACCACCACCGAAACCGCAAAACCGCCGCTCGACCTGCTCGCCATCCTCGACGAAGGCGAACTGGTCTTCGCGCAAACCGTCCGCAGCCCCGAGGAACGCTTGCAGGTTCTCGAAAAGCTGCGGTCGAACCTGAACGAGGGCTTCAGCCTCGAACCGATTGACCCGACCCAACGCAAGGACGGCGCCATGCTCTACGCCTTCAACGTCGTCGCTCCTTAATCCCACCACCATGCACGCATCAATAATCGCCCAAGCTCAATCCCTCGTCGGTCGCAAGATCGTCGCTGTCCGCTGGATGTCTGCCGACGAAACCGAAGCGATGGGCTGGTCTTACCGCTCACCCATTCTGATTCTGGACAACGGCGCCTTCATCGGTGCGCAGTCCGACGACGAAGGCAACGACGCCGGTGCCTTGTTCACGGAGAACTTCACCCTGCCGGTTGACCGCTAATTCTTACCACCATGACCAACACGACCAAAAAACCCTACATTATCCAGGTCACCGAATTTCGCTTGGATGATGGAACGCATCCCCGCCTCGTCAGTTCTTCGTCGTTTATCGAGTTCGGCTGGGAAAATGCCCGCACTGCCGTTTGCGAACTGATGGACGTGCTCAATGCGAAGCTGCCCGGCTTCAAGCTCAACTATGCACAGGGCGACGAAGATTGCTCCGGCTCCTTTCGGTCACCACAAGGCACGATTCAAGAACTCGTAAAATTCTCGGCAATGCCAGCCGTCGAACTCGATGCCTATAAATGCGCAGAGTCCCTTGATGCCGTTCAGGCCATCGAAGCAGAGGACCGCGCATTTGCCCAGCGCGAGAAGGACGAAGCCCTTTCCGATTAACCCACCACCACCATGCCCTACATCGCTCAATTCGTGCCCGCCGCCGTATTTCTGAAATTCCGCGGCGTCACCATCTACCACACCTACGACGACAACGACGTGGGCAGCGGCTCCAACGACTACGTCTTCGGTCTTACGGCAGACTGCACAGAAGAGTATTCGTCCATCGATACTCGCGAAGATTCCGACCCCTTCGAGGTGCGCAAGCTGCCCGACTGGCGTGAAATGGTCCGTAAGTTTCCTCCGAAAGCCCGATACGGCACCGAATACCGCGCCATCCGCGAAACCATCAAAGCCGCCATCCGCAAGGGGCTGCTGAAGAATCCCGAAGAACAGACGCTCGAATAACCACCATGACTCAACGCCGCGCATCCCTGAATCTCGACAACCTGCAAGAAGTCCTCTCCGCGTCACCCGACGGCGCGAAGAAGGGGACTATGCAGTTTGAAACCCCCATCGCCGTGGCCCGGCTGCTGGCCATCCCACTGCCCCGTCGGCGGCCCATCATCGCCGACCTCCAATGCGGCCATGGTGCCCTACTCAACGCCACCGCCAACGACAGCACCGAGCATCGCCTCGGCGTGGACATTGACCCGACAGCGCCGGGCCATTTCCGCAGCGTCATCGTCGCCAACGTTTGCGATCTGCTCCCATTGTTCCGTGACGTGGGCGTAAAGTTCCCGCTGGTCGTGCTCAACCCGCCGTATGGCCTGCGTTGGCCGACGACGCACCTGCCCCCGCCCCCAGCCGCCGGGCGCAGGGTGGGGTACTCTGGACGTCGCTTAGCCGAACCACACCTCGACAGCACCTATGCGACTTGGCTCATGGCCCACTCGTTGCTGGCACCCTACGGCGAGGGCTACCTCATCGCGAATGCCTCGACCGTCGAACTGACCATGGCGAATTGCCCGCTCATGCAGCATGCGTGGTGGCATTTGACCATGCCCAACTTCTTCCCGGATGCGCCGGGGCTGGAGCGGGTTTCGGTCGTCTATTTCGCCGCCGACCATCGCCATGGGCCCCACCGCACCGAGTTATCATCCGCTTCACTGACCGAACTCGAAGCCGCCGTGCGCCAGGCGTCCTTGCGCCGCAACAGTTGGATCCGCGGGCTGCACATGGACCGCACCGGTTCGATCAACGAGGAGTCCGGGGCTGACATCCGCGAACGCTTCGCCGCCGCGAAGCAGGAATGGGACCGGCGCCAAGCCGCGCTCAAGGGCGAACATGGCGAGTGGAACATCTACCTGCGTGGTGGCCGCATCGCCATCCACCTAACGCCGTTCCAGACCTTAAGCGGCCAGGTACCCAAAACGTTTGCCGAGGCGCTCTACCGGCTGCGGGGTCGCACGCCACTGGAAATGATGGTCATGCGCGATACCCGTGAGGCCCTCGAACAGGCGCTGCATTCCAAGATTTGGCGCGTCCACCCCGCGTTGCTCACCGCCCTCGAAAAAGCCCGCGAACAATTCGACGACGTGCGGACGCCGTTCACCCGGCCCGCGTTGGCGCAGCGCGTCGGCTGGCTCGACGAACAGGACGCCATCAAATGCCTGCGCGACTGGGGCACCTTCGAGGCCGGCAAATCTTATTCCCTGAACACCGTCACCTTCAACGGGAAGAAGGTCGAGTGGCGCGAGGGCAAAGAGGGAATCGAGGAGATTTTGGTCACCGGGCAGGAACTGGCTATCATGGTCAACGACGGCACGGCGAAGCATGCCTTCACCCATCACGTTCTGAAGTCGGAGGAGCCGCCCGCGGAACTCAGCGGCACCGACCACTTCCACGGCTTGCGCGACTTACTCGACCACTTCGAACTGCCTGACGTGCCCGACCTGGCCATGCGCCAGCCTGCCCGTTATGCGGCCAACCTCGCCGTGCTTTCGGCAATCGAATCGTCTTGATACCTCCATTTATGTCCACCGCACTCGCAGCTCTGCCTCAAACTCCGGCATTCCTCACGCCGAAACCTCGCCGTTTTCAATTCAAACCCTTCCAAAAGGCGGATCTCGCGCTCGCCGGCCTCAAAGACGGTGTCATTCTCTCCTGGGAAACGGGCCTCGGGAAGACCATCGGCGCGTTTGCGTGGCCGATGCTCAAGGGCGCCAAGCGTGTGCTTCTCGTCGCGCCCGAGGGCCTGCACCAACAACTGCGCGAGACGGGCCGCACACTCTTTGGTGCGCTGGTGCTCCCGCTCGACGATATTGACCGCTTCTACGGCTGGAAGCTGGATCGCCCGCCGCACGCACTGAACCGGCCGCTGTTCTATCTGACCAGCTACACGCAGCTTGGGCACAACGGCGCGGATGAGTGGACGCCCAAAGCTGATCTTGAGGGCAATCTACTGAACCAGCAGGCGTTGCGCGACCAGCGCGAAAAGTGGATGCGGGACCATGATGTTGCGCCCTGCGAGGAGCACCACCTCGGCATCGGCGAAACCAAGAACGGCATCACCTGCGTCTGGCGGCCTTCCTTGGCCCGCATCATCGCCTGCCATGACGCCTTTGATTGCGTGGTGGTGGACGAAGGCACGCGGCTGCAGGCCAATGAATCCCACATCGCCCTGGGCGTCCGGCTGCTCTCCCCGCGTTTCCGTTTGGTCCTGACCGCCACACCCATCAAGAATCGCTTGGAGTCGTTCTTCTGGCTCGCCTGGTGGGCCGCAGGCGGTTGCCCCGAGCCGACGGCGCTCTGGCCCTACAGCGGCACCTCTGAGGCCCGTGAGGAGTTCGGGACTCACCATCTACAGACAGACCGTTTCCTGAGCCGCGAACAGCAGTATTACGAAGACGAGGGTAAACATCGCATCTTCACCCGTCGTAGTGCCCGGGTGTGCAACATTCACCGGTTGTGGAAATTGATTGCCCCCCTTGTCGTGCGCCGCACCAAGGCCAACTGCGGCGAGGATATTGTCCAGCGCACCATCAAACCAGTGAAAACCCCGCCGGGCAAGGACCAGTGGGCGGTGTATTCCCACTACCTCGACAACCCGCCTGAATACACCCGCTTTGGCAAGGGGCTTAATCAGATGAACGCCGCCGGCATCCAAATCAACTTCCTGCGGCGGGCCGCGCTCTGTCCTTGGGAGATGTCCATCGCCCGCGCCATGGTCAAAGGCGGCTCGCAGGCTAAATATACCCTGAATCCAAAAATGTGGGTCGTGCTCTCGATCATCGCGGAATGCTTGGAGCGCAAGGAGCAATTCGTCGTTGGCTCGCCGTTTCAGGAGTTCTCGACCGTGCTCAAGAACAAGCTCGTGGAAGCCGGGGTGCGGGTGGTGCTGCTCGATGGTCGCGTGACTCCGGGGAACCGCGGGCGGTATGTTCAGGAATTTAAGGAGGGCGTTCAAGACGGGGTAATTGGGGGCGTGAATGCGATAGGTGAGGGCTATTCCCTTGAGTGCTGCCCGAACCTTATCCTGCCCGGGCTGGACTATGCCTTCGATGTAAACAAACAATTTCAAGATAGGGTGTGGCGCATCAACTCCCCGAAGCCAGTCACCATCTACCTGCCGCTGATCGAAGGCACGGTGGACGAGCGGTTGTCGGAAGTATTTCATGAGAAATCCGACACTGCGGGCCTCGTCCTCGATGGCGAGTTGCCCGAGGACATGGTTGAGGAAACAGACATCTTTGCGTTTCTCCGCGGCGTGCAGCGCGACAGCCGCAAGGGTGGGGTGAAGACGATTGATGAAGCGGAGTTGCTGGCACAATGGCCGGTGCTGCGGGAGCGCCTGCGGAAAGCAGCGGCTCAACGTTAATTTGGGGCTGTCGCTCGACGTGAATGCTCCCTCCCCCGGACACCAAAAGCGGGACGGCTTGGGCAACGAATCGGGGCTTCAGTTTCTGACGTATGGAATTGGGAGAATAATCGGGTCACTCCGGCGATCAATTTCATCCCGGCGATCATTGCCTTCCTTGGCTACATCCCTGTGCCGAAACCGGCTGGCCTGGCTGAACGGCTGATGTGGTTCCGGCAGGGCAATGGGTGGACACAGGAGGCGTTTGCCAAAGTCCTGGGGGTTAACCAAACAACCCTGGCCAAATGGGAAAGGGGCAAACGGGCTCCGCTTCGCAAATATCGAGTTCTCGTCACTGACTTTTTAATTCAAAAATCGGGGCGAAACAGGCAACCCGGAGCCACCCTCCTTTGCCCACGCCCCGTCGAATTTGAGCAATAAAACCCCCGCCACATTTGAGCATTGTTAAGAGGCTTGTCATATCATCTTTGTGCATCACCACTGCCATGCCACGCCACTACTTGACCGCACTGAGGGCGAGGCGAAAGCCGAAGTAAAAGCTGCGTTCGCCGGCATCGATGCGCCGGCGACCCGCCGAGCGACAATTCGCCGCGTTGAGGAACCAATCACCGCCGCGAAGGACTCGGCCGGAGCCAAAAGTCGGGCCGGTTGGATCCGTCACCTCGCCGCCAGGATAGTTACCATACCAATCCGCACACCATTCCATCACGTTGCCGTGCATATCGTAGAGGCCCCATCCATTGGGTTGTTTCTGGCCCACCAAATGGGTCTGACCGTCTGCATAGTCGTTGGTGGCGCTATTCTTCCGATACCACGCCATTGCGTCAAGGTCACCCGCATACGGTCCGGTTGTCCCGGCACGGCAGGCATACTCCCACTGCGCTTCCGTCGGCAGCGCAAAGGCAACGCCTTCCGGCAAACGTCCAGCCGCGCGTTCCCGCTCAGTCATCTGCTTGCAAAATGCCATTGCCTCATCCCACGAGACCCTCTCAACCGGCGCATCCTTGCCCGCATTTTTGAACCAGCTCGGGTTCCGATTACCAACTGGGCTGGGTGGTACCCTGTCTGATGCCGAGGCGGCATCCGGGGTTGGCGAATTTTGGACCTGCTTAAGGTGCAGTCCTTTGGAGAAGAGATTCAAGGGGAAAGCCCGTGGACCCCGACAAGTAATAAAAGCGTGCCTGGCGGGCGATGTTCCAAGCGAAGGAATGCTCCTGGGTTACGGTTTCCGCGAATTCCTCGGGCGTAAATACATGGACGTCCAAAGGATAGAGTACACCCTGCAGGAGCCGTTGCACCTCCCGCCGGCGGGCGGCGGGCCGTTGGACAGACGGTTTGATCACGACCAGATCCAAGTCACTCTTCTCGCGTGCCGCCTTTGTGGCATACGATCCGAAAACACCCACCGCCAGCGGCGCATAGTCTTGGGTGATGCGGGAAACAATGCGCGCGATGTCGCCGTCCGTCAGCATGGTCGGCTTTGTCTATGAAATTGAGTAGCTTATGATGAGCACAATGTCTTCGATCTGTGCCGAGTCGAGGCGCGTTATTCCATTATTAGTGACAAACAGCGTTGAGGACTGGCCGGTCAGTGGAACGGTGACGGTGTAGGAACCAGGGTCAGCTGCCGTCAACGAAACATCCATTCCCAATACTGGACCAGCTGGACCAGCTGGATTGGGGATGGTCAATGGTGTAAAGGATGGAGAGGACAAATTTGCCCCGCCAGTTGGTCCAAAAGTCGCTAATATTGGATTGCTGGGGTTTGGTCCTGTGCTTTGAGGCTGGGCGAGGACGAGCAAGACATTTATGTCACTGATTTTCGGATTCCCGAGATTGGAATAGGGAAACAGGGCCTTGGTGAGCGGAAGGACGAGGGTCTGTTGTTGGGCCGCCTGGTCCGTAGGATTGAAGAATTTATAATAGGCGTCGCCAAACGTGTTGCGCACGCTGACCAGAATGGAGCGATTTGATGTCGTCGCCGACATCGCCGCCGTTGCCAAGGCCAATCTGATGGTTGACGCACTAGTTTCGTCACCCAGTCGCGCCGTGTAACGGATATGGAGTATGACATCGGTAATGGTTGACAGATCGAAATTGTTGTCCGCCGCGTTGAGTTTGAGCGAAAACGTGCTGATAGCCCCTTGCCCTTCGAATGGCAACCAGCGTTCATCATGCAGGTTGGTCTCAAAGAGTCCTGAGTCATTTTGGCCGCTGCTGGTGACAATTGTGGACACGGCATTTGTCCCAGATAGTGGTGCCATTGGTGCATCCACGGCCATCATCGCAACATAAGGATCGGTTGACGCGAGCGCGGTCGAACGAAACGCAGCTTTTTGCAGGGTTAGAGTGGCATTGACCCCAGTGTAGGGTCCTGTCACACACGGAATGGTCAACGCGACGGAGCGGAGTCGGCGGTAAAAATGCCCTGGATGATCCTGGTCAAAGAGGGATTCATTCAAGCTTATCTGGCAGGTTCCGGTATTGATTAATTGGACGAGGGACAATGGGTCGATCAGGGCCAGGGAGATATGCTTGGTCAGTTCGAGTTCGCGCGCATTATCGGCGAGATATTGAGACTCCATGCGGCGGAGGTCGAAGAGGAGGCTCTCGCCCGCCATCAGACCCCGGTGCTGGCTGTCCCAGTATCCTGTTTGCAGGAAGGTCGTGCTGTTGCCCAATTCGAATTGGTATACCGCTTGTGCCTGTTGCGCCAGATTGAAGGCGAGTTGGTAGGCCTGGGTATAAATGGACGTGAGCTGGGTCAGCATCCAATCGTAGAGCTGGGCGTTGGTGTATTTGCTGGTGAGGAAATCGCTCACCGCCTGGGCGTTGGCAATTTGCTGGTTGTGGATGGTCAGCTCCGCGTTCGCGATGTCGAGCCGATCCTGCGCCGCCGTGATTTGGCTGGAAATCTGATCAATCTCTGCGGCGGCTAATTTGGCCTGCAAATCCCAATCGTCCTTCCGTCGTTGATAACCGCCCATGGTGGAAGCCAAGCCGCCGGATTCGCTTAAAATGCCGGCAAGGCTTCGCGCCACATTGGCAAACGATTTTACCGAGTCGGCGATGTTTTGTCCGCCCTCTGTTACCGTAACTACCGGGCTGCCACCAAACCCGCTTGCTCCCCCTGTAAAGGTGGGCACCAACGCAGATCCGCCTGCGGTCAGGTCCAAAACCACGGCTGTGCCATTCAAAATCAGTGCCGTGCCTTGCAACGCCATGGCTGTAATTTCCCACTCGTTCATGTACGCAATGGTGGAATAGTAATCATGTCGAATTTGGGCAACTTTTTGTTGGTTTTGGAGAACCGTAATTTGGTCCTGCGCCTCTTTGACTTGGATAGTGCGGACGTCCAGCATTTTGGTCTGAATATCGAGATCCTGGTTGGCGCGGAGGAGGGCCATTAGTTCGGCGTCCTTCTTCTCGAGCGCCGAGAGGATGAGCCCGCCATACGATCGCACGTCGTTGGTCATCTCCACCGCCCGCTGCAGGTAGGTCGCGAAACGATAGATGGGCGTGAAAGCGAACGACGAGGCGCCGGCGCCGCCATTACCTCCGGCCAGGCCCGCCGCCAAATCGAGCGGGTTAAGCGGCGGCCCATATAGCGGCAATGGCTGGGCGACACCCTGCAAGTTTAAGCAGTGGCGAATGTTGTACAGCCGCTGGGCCACCTTGTCCCAATACGCAAGCATTTGCTCATTGGGGGGAATGCAGAAAAAGAGGCTTTGGGCTGTGCCCGTCACGAGTTGCGGCAACGTGGCGGCCGTCGCTGGTATCGCCGACACGGCGGGTGCCACCACCACATTTTCGACCGCCACCAGTGCATTCGAGAAGGCGTCGAAGTTCGTCAGATTCTTAATGGCCGCATAGGTCAGGGTGTCGGCGCCAGCCGGTTGGTCGGATTCGCGGAGGCGGACGGCCACGGGAGCCGGACCGAGAATCAGGTCGGCGAAGACGTAAAGTTGCTCCGCCTGGCTCACGTTCTCCATGGTGTAGAGGCTGTACAGCGAGTCCCCCCACGCCAGGAGGTTGTCGAGGAATTTCATGACCGTGGCCTTGCCATAGGCGCCAATGCGCAATCTTGCCACCCGATGCGGGTCAAACGGGTTCGCCATCCAATCCTGGATGGCCACAGCGGTGCCATCGTTGGTAATTCCTTGCGCGTTATCGGTAGCCAGGGCGGTAAGCAGGTTTTGGATTTGCTGGTTCAGCCAATCTGCCGCGTTCATTTGATTAAACGGCTTGGTCTGCCAGTACCGCTGGGGAGAATCCATACTGCTCCCATCCGTCGGATTGAAAATATATTCAAGCCACTTCATCGCGGACGCGTATTGCTGATTTTGCATCAACAGCGACGAGACAAACATCGGGGCATGGTAAAAAAGTTCCCAGTTGTAGAGCGAATAGGCGCCGTCCACGGAGAAATCAACGTCTTCGGTGACGGGCTGTATTGTGTCCACAGCCGGTCCAGGTTTATAGTCCGCGATAAAATCAAGGGGTGTCCGCCCGCTGACTGACTCAGGGGAAAGTTGCAGACTGCGCCGCATGAGTTGACTGGAACCGCCAATTTCCAATTCCCGAAGAAAGGTTCTGGCGAAAGGGTGGTAGAAAAGTCTGAAAAAATATTCAGTCGCCCAAATAGTGTCATAGGGTACATTGGCAATAAAAGTGGGGGCACTGCTCGGTCCTGTGTAATTAAGCGTTTGAATGAAAAAGATCCGGGACTGATCCTCGACAAAGAAGGGATCGGCAGAGTCGAATACCTGCTCCTGCAAAGGTATGATCATGCGTGGATTGACAATGCTGTTTAGCAGCTTCACATTAACGGGCTGGGCCGAAGACGAATCACTGCATAGTACCACCAGTGAAGTGGGTGTGGTTGGAGAAATTGTCAAAGGGTAACCCTTATAAGTGAGATCCTGCCCGTAAAATTTATAATTTGTCGGTGAGCCAAGTTGCGCAGTTAACGAAGTGACCGCGAGAATCTTGGCATAGGTTGGATCGTTTGCCAAATCGATCATATTTGAGGGGGGAAGGGAAAACGTGGCCTCCACGACGGACAGTGGTGCCTCAGGGGTGGGGAGTTGTCCCACGGCGATTAGTTGCACGGGGACCGTAATTGTTGCTTTGGAACTTGCTGCCTCGACCATACCAGCGTCGGTGACTGGGATGTTCGTGGGAATATTCCCCTCGGCGATAACGGATGCATAAACTTCGATCTGAAGGTTTGAATTTGAATCTTGGAATGCCCGAAAAGTAAAGCCGGTGGGCGGATCTTCCAATTGAAAGTACATCTTTTCCGCGATGGTTCGCTTGGCCTGCCACTGGCCCGCACTGAGTTCGCTCAGGGCAAACTCGACCACCCAAAACTTGACCGGCGGGCTGGCCGAGGTTTGGGTGTTGCCTCCCGTTTGCGGAATGGGTTGATCCGCTGCCTTCTCCGACTTCTGCTTGAACACCGGCCAGATGAGGTGGAGGCGTTGGTCCCACATAACGGGAATAAGTTGGCCGTCGGGGATGTCCAAGTTGAGGGGTTCCCAAGCGCTCCAGATGCCCGAGCCCAATGTGCCATCGGCGCGGGTGCGGTAGTACCATTTCGGGGGTGTGCCGCGCGTGTGCGCGAACACATGCAGGACGCGCGTGCCGTCCGGCTTCGTTTCATGGTAATGCGCGCTGATCACTAATCGGGATACCTCCACGAGCTTGCGAAGGTAATTCTCAAAGGCGGCGATGACGGCGTCGTCGTCACAATTGCTCTGGCGCAAGTCGTTTTCCAGGTCGGTGAAGAAGGGCGATTTGCCGGTCCGCAATTCCGGAAGCAGGTAGTTTTCGGGATAAAGGAAGACCTGGCGGTTGGCCTGCCACAGGCGGAATTGCTTCATCCACGACCACTCATTCCAAGCCGGGTCCGCGGTGGCGTCAATTTTGACCCCGGTGACGAGATTGAGGAAGCATTGCTGCACGAATTGCTGGATGGCCAGCGAGGCTTGAAGCAGGCGCGTGGTCAGCGCGCACGAGCTCATTTCCGGATCAATGAGGTAATAGTCAAAAAGATCGTCGGTGGTCAGCATGGGCGATGCGGCCGTGCTCGTAATTCCCGGGCCCAAGAGACAGGCGACAAGGGCGTCCCGCCGGGTTTGCCGCAAGGCATCCTCGACGGGCTGGATCGCGCCAAACCACGCACTTTGCGAATACTGGGCTTGCAGGGCACCCTTCGCGGCACTCACCCAGGCGGCAGTGGTTATATCAGCCGGGTCCGTAGTTACCGTATTATGGACCGCCAACTGCACCAACGTGTCTCCGCTCACACCGTACCGAGCCACAAAATCCAGCGCCTGGGCGATCATGTGCAAATCCGCCATGGACGAGATCATGGTGGTTTGGGGCGGGTACAAGACTTCCGCGATGCTCGCAAAATCACCGTCGCTGCCATTCAATGCAAAGCCCAACCCGGGATTGTTCACTGCTGGCCCGGCGGCCGCGCTCCAAGTTACGGATGGCAAATGGGCGATAAGCCACGGCCCGTAATAGTCAAAAAGCTTGGCTCCGCGCGCGGATTGGCGTTGATTCAACTTAAGCGCAAACAACAGTGCCTCGAATTTCGGGTAGGGGTTGATATTGGTTTGCGGCGTCACGGGCAAACTTGCCACATTCATCCAGCTGAACTGGCCCGAATTGTTTACCAAAAAGGCAAACTCTGACTCCGTCGGTTTCAGCGCAGTGAAAATTGCCGCGGCTTTTGCGGCCATGATAATGGCGGTGGTGGCTGAGGGATCGACTAACGCTACCGGGCCCAACAATTGCGCCAGAGTCAATGGGCTGAATTGCAGGTTGCCACTTTTAATGAGCGCCCCGATCACCGGCGTAACCACGTTTGCCGTCACCTGGGTGGCCGTTGAGAGTGTTTGGACGAACACGGCCTGGACGCTGTCGGGGTCGGGCAAGCTCTGGGTGTTTGGAGCAGTTGGCGGCAGCAGGGGCAGTCCCGACACCGTTCTGCAAATCGTTTGCAGCACCGCAGTGGCTTGATCGGTCGTGAACGCCAGGGCGCTTTGCTCGGGCGCATTATCCCAGAGCAAATAATCAAGATCATGGGCCGCGAGGCCCGAACCCTGCAGCACGGCGAGGCGGCGAAGAAATTCGAGGGTGTCTGATGGAGCCTGAGAAAACGGGTTTGTTTCAGTCAATTTGATCCAAAGGAGAAGATCGGGAACCCCGGTTGAAAGCGCCGACGCCAGTCGCGCCACCCGAAAGATGGCGTTCAGTGTATCGAGCGTGAGCGTGCTTGATTGTAACGGGATGGAATTGGTAATCGCATTCACATCGCCCGCACTTAGCGACAGCGCCGCGGCGATGGCGCTGACTGTATTCGCATCCAGGGTGACGGTCGGATCCGAAGCCGCGGGCGGCGGTATCGCCGTGGTCGGCAGAGCTGGCGTAAACACATCGCCCCACGCCACAAGCATTGTCGGGCTGCGAAACACTTTGGCGTACGCGGCGGGAATGGCCGTGTCTTGTTCACCGAGGTGGCTGGTGACATCCCTCGTCCCCATCGCCCCCCAGAAACAAAGCACCTCTTGAAAAGGGAGATTGAGCAGCTTGGCCACCGTCAAGGCGTCGGACAGAAAAATGAGGAAGGCATCGTCGAGCTGGCTGTTGGGCGACAAATCCAGCGCCCAATCGAGTTCCCACATCCTCAGGCCGGTTGCATTCCAGAGGCGCAGGAAGCGATTTGCGTTGTCGAGGACTCCCGCGGTCAGGCCGGTGAAAGTCATCAGGGAAATGTCGGCGCTGAGTACGTTGTTCGGGGCTCCCAAGCTTAACGTAACCGCGCTTCCCGTGACCCATTTGACTTCGAGGAGTTGATAAAGCTGTTGCAGGTTCAGGCCCGACTGGTGGAGAAAAACGGGCACGTATTTCATCGCGCCAACCCAGTCTACCGTGGTTGGAGGCGTGGTCGGTGCCGGGTATGTTTTCCGCGTGATCGGGTCGAGGACAGATTGCGGATTGGCGTTGGCAAACCCCCAGCGTTTCCACGGGTCCTGGCTGTCGGCCTGGTTTATCACATTCTGCATCTCCGGATTTATTCCCAGATTCGCCGCCGCGACCGCCGGGGCCGGTTGATTCAGCAGCTTCATGACCGCCGCGAGGGACGTGCCCAGCGCGGCGAGATAGGCCGAAACCTGCGCAAACGGGAGGTCGTAGGGCAGGGACAGCGGAAAAACTTTGACGGCTGTTTGGGCATACGCCGACAACAAAATATTTTGCGGCAGGGCCCGGCGTTCGGCGGAGGTTCCCAGGGTTTCGAAAACCGTGGTCGTTGCGTTCAGCCCTACCGGCGTGGCGCTGGACCCAACGACGGCCTCCTCCATCACTTCATTCACCAAGTCAATGTAGGGCAGCGTGATGTCCGAATTATTGCAATTCAAGGCCACATTCACGAGGTCCGGGCGTCGCTCCAGCAGGATACTCTGGGCGGTTGGGGCATTTGGGGGGATCGGTGCGCCCAAGACTTCCGTACTGGAATCGGCCGCCCGTTGGCCGAGAAAATTTAGCAAATCCACCAGATAGGCGGCGGGGCTGTAGACTGACCGGCAATCGGCACATTGAAAATAGTCTGCTGTGCCAAAAAGCGCCTGCATGTCCGGCAGGTTGGCCAGTGCCGTCGGATCCGGCGCCGGCGGCGCTGCGACGGCGAACGTCACGCCGTTGACCAATTGATTAAAGTTGCCGTAGGCTGCTAATGTGGCGGCATAGGTCGCCTGTGCTGCGCCAAAGGTGGATGCGGCCAGGGTGTTTCCCAAGGTCGGCGTCATGTGCGCGGTAAAGGGGGCCGCGCCTTTGAAGTAAATGCTTTGCGCAGATGCATACCCTGCGCTGTGGAGCGCCTCCACATGGGCGTAATCCGGTAACACTCGGAACAATCGCTGCGCGGCCTTCAACTCCGGAATACCATTGGTGGGGACGCCTTTCGGGTTGGCGAGCATAAACTGGTCTATATTGGTCTGCTTTAAGTCGAAGGCGGGATTCGCGGCGAGGAATTTGCCCAACTCCACGTGGCTCTTGAAGGAAGATCTTTTTGCGTTTGCCAGTCCGCCCGCGAAGGCCGTTGTCGGGTAGCGCTGGGCGAATCGGGTCGAAAGGGTGCTCGCCAGTTGGGTGATTCGCTGGGTAGGCGTGTCTGTCGCCAACATTGGCGGAATGCTCGCGGCCTTGGGGTCCAACTTGGTGATGCGCGCCACCCAGTCGCTCTGGCTGAGCAGGGCGAGGTCCTGGACATCCCGAAGCGTCTTCTGCCCCAGGCGTTGGAGGGTGTCTTGGACCAGAGGAAGATTGCCCGTCAGCAAATCTCCCGCCGCGAGCGTCGAACGCAGGGTGGCCAAGTTGGCTGGCGCAAGATTCTTATTTGCGGTCAGGCTATCCCAAGTAGCTTTTGAGGCCAGGTCGTTGGCGGCATAGGCTTGCAGGAAGGCGGCCTTTACCGGCTCAGGCACGGCGCCAGCCGCCAGCAGGTCATTCAGGGGCGTCTTGCCCGCGAGATAGGGCTTCTGGCCGATGCTTTGGATGCGCAGGGCGTCGAGTTTTGCCAACTCGGCAGCTTGGCTGGCGGCATACGATGCCGGGAGCATGTTGGCCGTGACGGCTCCGGTTAGAGCCTGGTTGAGAAAGGCGGAGTTGTGGGCCAACACGCCCTCGAGAACTTGGGCGGCCATGGTGTCGTCCATCCCGGCGTCGGGGAGTTTGGCCAGGGCGGCGTCGAGGCTCGCGGGGATGCGCTGGCGGAAGAGCCCATACATCGTCGTAGGGAGCAATTGGTTCGCCGCGCCAATTTTGCCGGCGAGGACCAGGTACGCCACGTTGTTGAATGGCAGGCCCAGGGATTTCGCCAGAAAGCTGACTTCGCCGTTGTCCTTGTCTTCCTTCAGGTTCTGCGGGGGCGTGCCTTGCAGTTGCCCGGCCACCTGCGCCGCAAGGATCGTGTATTGCGAGGGCGCGCGCACCACGCCGTCCGCCGCCGTGGTCAGATTGATGACCACGGTCGCCGGCGCGGCAAATACCGTGGCTGACGTCGCGATCAGCTTGCCGGCCGAATCCAGCGACCGAACTTCCAAATTCAGCGGGCTCGGCCGCCGGTAGGTGATGGTGTATTGTCCCTGCGGGCCCGATTGGGCTTCGCCCAGGAGGAGTTCGGTCCGGATATTCCGGACATAAAGGGAAATTTTGGCCCCGGTAATGGGCGCGCCGTCTCCATCCACCATTTTGCCGGTCACGACGCCGGAGGCGTCTTTGGCAGATGCCGGGCCGGTTGAGGCGGCAGGCGATGGAAGGAGGGTGGTAGTTTGGGTGGCGTCCGCGGGCGGGGTGACGGTCGGTGCGGTAGAAGCGGCCTCAGCGGGGAGGGGAGGGGCGGTCTTCCGGCGGGCCTTTGACGTGGGAATGACGCCCGGCTTGAGCAGCAACTTATGGGTCGCAGCGTCAATCTGCTTGGTCGGGCTGAGGCCATGCTTGGTCTGTAGCGCTTGCAGCGCGGCCAGCGTGGACCGGCCGAATTTTTGGCCCAATGTCTCCGCAGGCTCAACCGCGTGCCCTGCGGACCCCAGGGCGCGTTGCAGTTTGGCGACATTTGCGCCCGCAGCGCCGAATTTAAGTCCAATAATCATGGAGGTAAGAAATGGATTTCACCTGACTCAAAAAGATTTTCCATTGGCGTCCAGGGTAGGGACGCCTCTCCGAGGCGTCCGCCAATGGCGCAAAAAAAGACATGCTCCCATCCGCGTCATCCAACTGGCGAGTCAAAACGCCGCAAGGAATAGGATGACCAAACCGGTCATCGCCGCCGCGAAAAAAAATAATATTCCCGCCAAAATCCGCCAACCAATCAACGACCCCATCCCACCCGCCAACAGCCAATTCCTCTGTTTCCACCTCTTCAAAATCCGTCGTCCATGGGGTGCGATACGGCTTCATCATTTATATTCCCGACTAATGGTGGCAAGATTCAAAATCCTTTGATGCTTTAAAAGCACTTGCCGGTTCATAGCAACGAAAATCGGGCGAAAATAAAAATGATGCCGTAACCCGTACGACGCTTTCGTGCCAGACCACTTAATTATAGGATATGTTTGCAGCCTGATTATGATAAAAATGTAAGCTGCAAAGCTTTCAAATTGCCCCCATCCAATGTTAACAAGAAAAGCCTGAGCCGTTTTACCTCACATTTCTTTATAGATAAAGTGATGGGTTTCACCGTGGTTTTATCGCTACCAGTTATTGTTTCAAGGCTTGCATATATTTATTCATTTAACACCAGCCGTTCTATTGAATAGATGCATCCTTTTTATTCTTCCGTGTTTGTCGCATCGAAGCGCAAACAAAAATTCCGCAAGACGTCACCATTGATTTTTACGCATTAGCAGCGTAGTTTTAAATGATTTTTGCTTTTCATTATTCCGGGGAGAGCCTCACTCCCTGTGAAGCAGGTTTCTTGGACTTGCGTTCGTGAATGTAAAGCCCAAAGCCGCCTTTAAGACCAATCGAGTCATAAGAACTTCCTTGTGTCTGTTGATTTTTCATTTTTACATGCGTCCCGGTCAACCCAAGAAAGAGAACCATGCCTTTGAGGAAATTAAAGTCCAGTTTGGCGAAAACACCTGAGGAAGTGCCAACAGGTCTATACATAGAATAAAGTTTGACATCATTTATTATAGGTATGCCAACAACCATTCCGAGTGAGATGCCAAAACTCAAATTTACACCTAATTTTTTATGGTCGCTTTTTGAATTATCTTTTAATCGAAATAATTTCGAGAAAGTGGCTTGAATATTTGTTGGTGCTTCGTATCTTAAACCAGACGCATTGGCATCTGTTTTCTCCTTGTAAAGGGTGGCACCGAATTGGAAATTTGTCTTGCCAAATTGATGTAATACTTGGGCCCAGGTATCTCCCTCGGTTACATCATTTTCACCTAAAATTGGGATTTTTGGGAGTCCTGGGATTCCGAAAGGATGTTTAATATTAGTATTGTAAAATACCTGATTGGAGCTAAATATTAACGTTGGATGGTTAAGATTCGATTTCTGCTGTGCGGGCGTTGATAAATTATTTCCAATAGTAATTGACCATTTTGGCGTTGACGACTCGTCTTCGCCATCCCCTGCTTGTTTGCCATTTCTGTCAGATTTCACAATGGGATTATTCCCCGCATAGCAATACACGTTCACCCCATCTCCAATCCCAATTGGGTCTGCACTGCACCACCTTCCCAGCCAGGGCAAATAATAGCGTGCCGAGTGGTATTCCAGGCTTGTTTCTTCATCGCGTTCCATTCCGATGAATCGGTATCGTTTGGCGGATGATTTTATCGCGGCGTTTTTCGCCTGGTAAGCCGTCGTGCCGTAGGGATGGTATTCTTCATATGAGATCACGTTGGCGGTCGCATCCAACTCCAGCGCCGCCGAGCCGAGGTGGTTATGCAGTTGGTAACGGGTCAGCCTTGAGCCGATTATTTCTGAAGGCGGTGCGGCTGGATCGGTGTTTTGTGTTACGGTTTCCACCATGACAAAACGATGCCCCTCGTCCAGCAGGCTCAAGGATTCGCGCTCAAAGTTTACGGTGTTCGCCTGATAGGTGAGATAGGTTTCATAACCCGCGATGTAAATCCGCTCTTCTTTTTTCGTGGGTGAAATAGTTGGGTCGGCGGTGTTTTCGGTGATTTTCCGGATGCGTTGGCCCTGCCCGTCGTATTGGTAATAGGTCGTCTCGGGCGTGCCGCCATCGGTGCGTCGCTGGCGGATGGTCTTGGCGATTTCCTCCTTGAAATTCCAGCCCATGTCCTGCAAGTGCGGCATGGCCGTGATGTATCCATGCTGCGCGTGGTGCGGATAGAGGTAGGTGTTTGCGCCAACTTGGGTATTGATTAAACGGTTGCTGGCCGTCGCATAAGCGTAGTCCCGGGTCCAGTTGTTGCCGGTGGCGACATGCTTCATCTGCTTAATGTTGCCCACTTCATCATACTGATACCGTTGCAGGTAATTCCGCACCGCCAGCGGGTCGCCCTGGACATTTTGTTGTATGAATGCGGCGTCGTTCCAGTTGTCGCCTCCATCAAACGCCAGGGGGGCGGTGTTTTCCCTGCCGCTGGCCTCCGTCAGGCGATAGAGGGCGTCGTAGACGTATTCGCTTAAAGGCTCGATTTGCGCGTTGGCAAAAAAACTTATCGGGATGGCCTGGTCTTCAATGGAGGTGATATTCCCAACCGGATCATGGGTGTAATATAAATCCTGCAAGACATTGTTTTGCTGCCTGCTCTCGATCCGATTCAGCCGGAAGGTCTCCTTTTCATAATAGAATCTACTGACAACGCCATTGCCGTAGTGAATGCGCTCGCGCTGACCTTTCACATTGTAGTCAATTTCCTGGAGATACGTGGCCGTGATCGCGGGGCTGGTGTGGATGACAGTTTCGCTGTTCAGCAATCCGGTTACATTGTAGGAGGGCGAGATTACGCTGCCATCAGGCGCGGTTTGCCTTGATATTCTCCCCAAGGCATCGGTTTCGGTGGCGAACGTAAAAGACGCCGCTTCCAGGTCATTCGCCAAATTGGCCCCGATCCAGTTGGCGGCTTCTTTGTATTTGCTGAATAGCCGGCGCGTGGTGGAGGCCGGCTTGCCCTTGAAATCGTAGGCGGACATTTCCAGCAACCCGCCCGTGTCATAGCGGCGGTAAATATGCCCGCGCAAGTTTGAGAGTTCCGGGGTGGCCTGCGATTCGCCGTATTCGACACGATCTATGACATGGTCAAGCGGGGTCGCGCCGTCGCCACCCAGCACTTTGCTTAGCGCGGGGCGATGAAGGACGTCATGGGAATATTGGAATTCGTGGTTGCGCTCATCCCAGGACCGCAGCGGATTGCCCACAACGTTGTGCAGCATCCAGCGCTGCCCCGCATCCATGCTGACCTGGTGAATGCGGCTGGCCGCCTCCTTGCCTTTCTCCGGCCCCGCAATGCTGTAGTCATAGCGCATGACGACGCGCCCAAGGGCATCGGTCACACTGCGCTGGTTGCCTTCGATGTCCAGTCCCACGCGGGTTTGGTATTGGCCTTGAGTTCCGTTGTCCGCAATCGTGAGGAAGGGCCGTCCGAGGGTGTCGAAGTGAGCCGTCGTGGGCGTGGCGGCATGGGCGGCGGCCTTGCTGGCTGCCGCCTGCTCCCGTGGACCGAGTTGGGCGTTCTGGCGCTGGTCGTGCCAGGTGGGCAAATAGTCCGCATTCGGCAGGCGCGCGAAGAAATCACCCACATCGGCATCAGTCTTGGGGTCGGCCACCAATACGGTATCGTTGACATCCCATGTCTCCTGCCGCCACGCGTCAAAGTTCACCTTCTCCCACGAGTGATTGGGGTGCAGCGTGGCGACCACGCGTTCCAGCGGGTCGTAAAAGAGCACCGGGCTGACCCCGATGCGCACATCGAACTCGAAGTGATGAGTGTCGGTAAAGAATGGTTCGTATTGGCGGACGGGTTTGCCCTTGTTGTTGAAAACCGTCCAACTGTTGCCCATCCAGCGCGGGCTAACATCGTTTGGGGTCAATTGGAGTGCACCATCCTGGTCAACCATGATTTCGCGGTTCTGATCGCGCTGGGGTGCCGGTCCCGGCTCGGCCTGAATCTTTTTTTGCATCTCGCGACCAAACCCGTCGGAATAGGAGAATCCGTGCTGGAACTTCAATCCACTGGCTGGGACAGGGTCGCTGTCGTGGGTCTCTCTCGCCAAGGTATAGACAACGGCGGGCTGCGGGTCGGGCTGGCCTTGGGTTCGGTAGTAGGCGAACAAGTCATAAACCAAGCGCGTTGTTCCGCGGCCCAGGATCGCCTGCGGATTGGCCAGTGGATTTGCCAGATGGTCGAGAATGGTCGCCTCGGGCAGGTCGGCCTCAAAACTATCCAATGAGTCGCCCTCGACCGCGGCTGGAGCTGGCTTGCCCATCACCGCCGTGCCCACCACTTTGCCCAGCACATCGAAAGCGACGGTCGTGCGATTGCGATTGTGATCCATGACCAGCGAAGGCTGGAGCACGCGGTAGTCGTTGCCTGAAATAGTCAGATTGTCGGATGCGTCGCGCTCACCCACCGTGACACGGTTGCCCAGCGCATCGCGGGTTTCCAGCATCAGCAGGTCGTAGGCGTCGTAGGTGATGAAGCTCTCGGTGCTGACGGCATTGGTGTGGAACGGGTCGCGGGTGCGGTGCGGCAGGAAGAAGTGGCTTTGGGCGTAAGTGAGTTCCAGAGCGGAGGTGTCGTTGCTATTGGGGGAAAGCAGCACACGGCCAGTGGGGATCCACCAGTCGTCATCGGGGTCGCTGTTGGGGAACCGTCCGTCCGCCTTAAGTTCCTGGCCTTGCAGATAGCCACCCTGGTCGGCTGCCTGGCCGTCGAGCACATTGACCGGGTTGGACATCAGAGGCTGGCCATTACGCTGGAAGACCTGCGCTAGCAGTCCATGAGTGAAGGCCAGCTTGTAGCTTTCGCCTGGCAGGGCAAGAGGCTCAACCAGGCCGAGCAGCAGGAGCGCGGTCAGGTCGTCCGCGCGGTAAAGGGTGCGGTCATGCTCGATAATGCGCCGCTGTTTGCCATTGGTGGGCTGATCCTCGTAGGCGATTTCGTTATCGAAGATGTGCGTCAGGACATTGCCTGTGGTCTGCACAAAATCGGTGATTTGAAATCGGCGGGTTGCGTTTGTTGGCGCATAGCCAGTAAGTTCATAGGTGCGCGTCTCACAGGGGAGCGGTGTGCGGTAGGAGTCTGGAAATACGGCGCCGTCGTCAATCGGATTGGTGAAACTGCTCTCGGCGTAGGTGATGAGCGTCTTGGTTTGTTTGTCCCTATCTGCCTGCAAGGGAAGCGAGAGATCGGGCGCTCGCCGACCATAACCTATGGTGGCTGACTTCAGGACATTGCCGAAGTCGTCCACCTCGAGTGTGAGAGCGTGGGTGGTGCGCGGGTCAGTTGGATTGCGCTCGTAATGATAATCAATGGTCTCGCGCGGGTGGGCGAAAAAAACCGCGTATGGGTTCGAATCGCGGGGTTGCAGTTGCTTGAGCGTGTAGTTGCGCTCGGAGACACTGTAAGGGTGTTGCGCCTTGGGTGTCCCATCCTGCGCATAGATCTCCTGTCGCAGAATCGAGCCTTTCAGGGTGCGGCAGGCTTCACGTTCTTCCTCGACCGACAAGCCGTTCGGCAGCACGGTGTCATCAAGCAGAAGGGCACTGGCCATCTGATCATCCAGCCCCGGCTCACGGTAATACTCGCCTGGGTCGTTGCCATCAAGCAGACCGGCAAAGAAGTTGGAGATATGGTTGCCATCAACATAAACGCCGGTGTGAAACCAGGTCTTGGTGTGCACTGGCGGAACATGGGAAGCCGCATCAACATTGGTGGGTGCGGGCAGCGTGCCATCCCCAGTGAGTGCCGCGAACTCCTCCGTGTCCCACTGTTCGACCATGCCGAAGCCGCGGAACTCGCGCTCGACTCCGTCAAAATAACCATGGTGGTAGGCGTAGCGGGTAACGAAATGGTTGCGGCTGATGCGGTCGTAAGTCTCGACTCGTTCGACGACGTGGACCGGGAAGGGCAGCTTTGTGATCCACGGATTGCCCGCATACTTGTCCTGCAAGTAGAATTGAGTGGAGGGCGCGTAGTGAACGACCGTTTCCGCACCGAGGTTGTTCACGGTCTTGACCAGCAAATGCGGCTTTTGGCCGCCCATGAGGTCAATGTACTGCATGGGCCGCCGGGAGTCGCCGGGCAGCGGCGACGACCAGACGAGGCAGGCGGTGCCGTTCCCCAAAAGGTCAACGACCGTAACAGAGGTTTGGCTGTCAATGCGGGGGAAGGCTGGCGCGGAGGGCACCTGACTCCAACTGTTGCCGGATTGGTTGAAGTAAATCCGCACGCCGTCGCCATGAAGATAAATGATGTCGGTGAGGCCCGAGCCATCCACGTCGGCAAGGCGAATGCGATGCTGGTCGAATTGATCGGGACAGTCGAACCAAGGCGAGTTGTCCATCGTCACCTTTGCGCCAAAGCGGCCATAGCCGAGGTTGGGCCAGTAGCAGACCTCCCCGTTGCGGATGCGGACGAGATCCGTGAGGCCGTCTCCAGAAATGTCGGCCAGGTAAATGGATTGGGTGCCGTCCGCGAAGACCAGGCGCGGTCCTTCTTCGTCGTCAAGGGATTGGCGGGTGGTTTTTCTTTCCCCAAAGCCAGATTCTGCAAGCGACGGATGCCAGCTGAAGACATTGTCCTCGGTGATGAGAAGGTCGGCATGGCCATCTCCTGTAAGATCGACAAACTTTAGGTTCGGGTCGTCCCAATTGACGACGGGGAGTGAATCAAACGTCGTGAACGGGTCCCACCCCTCGTTGCAGTTGCGCTCATAAAATCCCGGTGTCGGCCCGTGTAGTGTGACCAAGTCAAGTTGGCCATCGCCTGCGAGGTCCATGAACTGGGCGTGGCCCGAACTGAGGCCGGAGGCGGGTTTAGTCGCGACAAGTTCGACCGGTGCAAAGCGTGCTTCGATATGAGCGAAGCTGTTCTGCCCAACCACGTTGATGGGGCTGAGATTGCGTTTGTAGAACCAACCGCCTGCCTGCTCGGTCAGGATGCCCGAAAGACCCTCTCCATCGAGATCGACCCACTGGTAACTTGTGCCATCCAAGCCTGCGGGCAGGTTCTCCAAACTTGCGGGATCCACTTCGCGAATCTCCGATTGAATTGTGGCTTTGGTGTAGGTGAACTCGACTGGGGGAGGGGAGGATTTCAGATAGCCGGGCACCATAAGGGGTTTGCGTTTATAGCCCGTCTCGGTCACGGCGCGAATGAAAGAGTAGATGGGATTGCCCCCGTCGTCAGGATTCTGTTCGTGGAAGTAGCTGAAATCGGTCGAGCGCACCAGGCAACCGGCGCCAACTTCCGATTCGTTCGGGAAGTGATGAAACATCAAGACCCGATGGCAGAGGCGGTAGGTGCGAACTTCAAAACAGGCCCGGTAGGTTGAGAAGGGGTCATTGCGGACTGTCCACGGATTGGAATTGTCGCTGGGCTCCGGAATGTCGGCGTCATGGTCGCCGTAATCGAAGACGACTTCGAACATCCAGTCGTTGCGCAGACTCAAATCTTCATTCGTCTGGCGCGGTGTGCGGTTGCCGTATTTGATTCGCTTCAGGTGACGATTGGCTGCGCGCGTGATGTCACTGCGGTTCCGCTCATGCGCGCTCGATAGATCAATTCCCTGGGAATTTTCCGCCTTGTATTCGTAGCGGATCGCGTTGCCTTTGTCGTCGTGGCTTTCGCAGACCAGCCAACTGAAGATGATCGTGGAGTCCGACGGATCGGCAATGCGACTCGCGGCGGTCGCACCATAAAGTGTCGTGATGTTGTTTTTGGAGATGGAACGCCAGTGACTGTCGCCGTCGCTGATGCGCGTCCAGCGTTCGATGCGGGCGAACAGGCCTTCGATCCGCGGGCGGAAACGCTGAATGCGGTAGTTGGCGCCGTTGACGTTTCGGATCGGCAGGTTTTCGTGCACCCAGTTGCTGCCGTTCTTGGTCAAAACAGGCACCAAATCTTCTGCACCGGACAGGATGAATACGTCAGACGCCATGGCGTCTTGATATTTGGGCAGCCCTTTGTCGGTTTTGCGTGTAATGGAGGGGAGTGAAAGACTCCAACCAATACCGAAAAGACCGTTACCGGAGCCAGAATCGTAGGAGAGCGAGAGTTGGGGGCCGAAACCGGACCGGCCGGGGCTGGTGGTGATCGGCACGCTCATTGACGCGGTGCCGGTCAGCGGGTTGGCGGCAAACTTCTCCCCGATGCAGTTGACTGCGCCACCACCTTTGGGCAACGAAATTGAAGGAGCGAGAGCGGGCTTCCGCTGGGATTCCCCATTCGTTTTCGAATCCATCGCGGATTGGCCTTCGTTAATCATGAGTTCGCACTTTGCTTGCTGTTACCCGCACTTGCGGAACGGACGATGTTCTTGGCATGCGAGCTATGTCAATTCATTTTTGTCTTACGGCATCCAAGTACGTGTTGTTCGCCAACTTGTATGAATTGAGAACACGCCCCCCACCTTGCCAGGTTTGTTTGGTCAACGCAAAGGACTTTGGCGTAGTGTATTCGTTTGAATTAGACCCATTCGGCTGGCCTATGAATTGGTTCGCGCTTACCGATAACATCCGGTTAAACGTCCTATCCTGCGTCGGCTCGTTCGCTGGTTAATCCTTATATTTATGAAACATTTGCTCTTCTGGCTTGCGCTGGTTATGGGGTAACAGCATTTATCTCCGCGGCGTGGGCGGCGGCTTGAGCTGGCCGGGCAGGCGGAGTGATGCGCCTGGCGTGCAATGGCCCGAATTAGGGCTCAACCACCTATTCATAGTTTGCTAAGTGGCAGGTCCCTCGCATTGTTGTGACCTTGAACCCCACCAATAAGCGCGCCCCCCCCCCCCCGCGGCGCCGGGCGAACCGTTTGGGGAAAATAACCGTTCTCCTCGCCGATGACCATGCCTTCGTGCGCCGCGGCTTGGTCGCGTTGCTGAAATGCGAGCGTCTTTTCAAAGTCGTGGGCCAGGCGCGGAATGGCCGTGAAGCCGTGAAAATGGCCCATGCCCTCCGGCCCGACGTCATCCTTATGGACCTCGCCATGCCGGTCCTTAACGGGCTCCAAGCCACGCGCCAAAATCCTGATTCTTTCCGCCTATGGTGACGGAGCCTACGTTGAGTCCCTGATGGCGGTTGGCGCGGTCGGTTATTTGGAGAAGATAACCGCTGCCACCATGCTCACCCAGGCCATCCAGACGGCGGTCCACGGCGGTCCATCCTTCAGCCCCGCTATCGCGGCGCGCATGGCTGCGCTCGCTGCACCGATAAGGCGTTGACGCACGGGCGCCAAGTCTGGGGATCGTCGGAATTCATGGAGGAAAAGTTTTTGACAGGTTGGGTATGTTCCGGAAGTATCTCACGACAAATAACTTTCAACACGCGCCTCCGCCGCGCACGGACCGAAACCCACTATGGCAGGCAACCTTACCAAACGCGACATAGTGCTGGAAATATACGAGAAAACGGGATTTCCGCAAAAGGAAGTTCACGACACTGTGCATATGACGCTGGATGTCGTTGCCCGCGCATTGGCGCAAGGCCGAAACGTCGAGCTGCGGAATTTCGGCGTATTTAACGTGCAAGTGCGCAAGAGCCGCATCGGCCGCAACCCCAACAAGCCCGAGACGGATGTGGTCATCCCCAAGCGCGTGGTCATCAAATTCAAGTGCGGCAAGGAACTGAAGGCGGAAATAAAGAAGCTCGACCTGAATTCCCTCGACCAGTTGGCGGTGCGGTAAATCGGAAGTTCACAGTCAGTCTGCGCCTCCACGATTGGCAGTCTGCGGAGTTCCTTCCTTCAGTGCCGGTATCGCGGCAGCGAATCTCAATTACACCGGACAAACACCCTCACCAGCGCTGCAACGACCTCCCCCACGACAGAACCCGTAAAGGGGTGAGCTGCCGGTGCCGGTGCGTGCGCTCCGGGCACGCTGGGCGGGTAGGGCGCGTTCGTGGCGAAGATTTGAACGGGGTTTGCAGGGTTGAATTTAGTGGAGCGCAATATTGAGGCTCGTAAAAAGGCTTCATTCTTTATACCTTAAACATTATGAACCCCAAGCGTGGAAGACCAAAACTACCGAAGGGGAAAGCCCGGCCAGGCATCCTGCACATTCGATTGTCTGACGCCGAGCGGGCGGCCGTAGAGGCGAAGGCCAAGGAGCAATGCAAGGTGCTTTCGGAATGGGCGAGGGCGTCTATGCTGGCGGCTACCGCCCCGGAGAAGGGCGAACCCAGTTCGACCCGCGTCCCGGCCAAGGGCATCCTCAATTCTGGGCCCCGCCCCTTTGAACGCAAGGATCACATTGCCGCGCTGAAAGAAGACTTGGATGCTGTTTGGGAGAACAACGACGTAGACGAATCGAGCAAGTTTAGGGGCGACCTAGCTCCTATCATCGACGGCTACCGGCGCTTATCGCAACGATGACCTGCGCAGGTTTGCCCAGGCGTCCTCCAGGGGCCTTGACCCGGACTGCGGCTGGGGTCCGCCGGCACCGGGGCTGGCGAAGGGGCGTCCGGGCCGCTTTCGGCGGCAGCGGGGAAACCCAGCACTGCCTCGGCGATCGATTTAATTACTGTACGACAACAAGGCTGCGGTGCTTTTACCGTACCACAAAAAGGCGGCGGAGCTGCGTCTGCAAGTTTTTCAGGACCTATCCCAACCCAGCAGGGGGCCGCAACGGCGTGCCTTGATTGTCGGCCGGCGACCTCACTAATAATCCACGCGCGGAACGAGCTGAAGAATTTGGAAATGATGTTTCTCATAGGAGGATTTGGGAAAAAACGGAACTGATTTTGGCGATTTTTGGGGTTGGGGATTAGGGGTTTTGGCGTGTAACTAGGATTTTTCATTGCTCATCGGGGTGTAGCGCAAGGACGGGACCTGTGCCGAAAACTTATAGAAATGACAGCTTCCTTTTCATTGGCAGATTTTTTGTGCTCACCATCTGACGCATCATTCTTTGTTTAATGCGGCGATGAGTGCGTCGGCGGCTTCCACGGCATCGCTAGCGAGTTCAGGATATGGAGTCTGGTCATCGTCACTCAGCAGCGCAGGCATCTGCTCGCTGGCGATGCGAGTGCGGATGCTCATGCCGGGACACTGAGGGCCTTGGTAGTTGATGGTGGGATACCCCCGGAATACCGTCATCCTGTTGAGCTTCGGACGCCCCGGCGGGGCGAAAGCGAGGTGCTTCGGGTGCCGTCGGTTGGGGCAGTCTCATATTAATTTTGTCTCATAATTGCCGCGGTCGAAGGCAGTCTCATGGACTTGTCTCATGGAGTATACCTTTAGGTATACTCCATGAGACAATGAGACTGACCAAATCTCATGGGAATTATGAGACCAATGAGACAATAGGAGACCCATGAGACAAACCTCCGATCTGAATCAATTATCTTTCCAAACCTTCAAGCTTTGTAATAGCCGTTTGGCGACCGGCCGATTTTTCCAGCGGTCAATAAGGCGGAGATTTCTCGGTAAAAGTGCGCTCGGGAAATTCCCAAATCGGCCTTGGCCCGGCCATAGATGGCGGATGGTTTCAGGGGTTGCTTCGAATCCGGGAAACAGGCGATCAAATCGGCTTCAGGATAGGTTATCGCCGGGCCTCTCTTGTCGCCACTGCCTTTTCCCTGGTCTGCCTCCATTTTCGATTCCTCCCAAAGCAACATCGGCTTTTCCGCACCCCAAGGGGTTTTGATTGTCCTCTGGGTGTGACGAATGTTTACCACCTTGGCTGGCACAAGGCGGAATCCAACGCCGCCATTTTGGGGAACTTCCTGCATTACCCCGGTTCGACTTGCCGCCTTTCCGAAGACCAAGGAAAATTCCCCGGGCATCCCCGCCCGCGGTTTCAAAAGCAATCCTGCGCGAATCCTTGTTGCAAATGCCGCAGCGCCGAAACCCTTGTACATATCATCGTAACTGGCGGCTTCGTCCTTTTGATCCCTCGCCGGTTTCGGTGTTGGGAGTACCAAAAAGTAAGCCCACTTGCGGGCAGGGTTCACCTGAGATAACCCGTTGAAAAACTCATTGGCAACGTCATCATCCTTCATCGTGCCAGCGATGTAGGACGAAATGGGGTTGATAAATACCATGTCGGCCTTGTGCTTTTCGGCCAAACTCTTGACCTGCTGAAAGAACGACGACCCACTGCAACCACCCACCCAGACCACGGCAACGCGCTCATTCACTTGGGCGATTTCGTCTGGAGATAACCCCATTCCTTGATAAACGGATTCCCGGCAAGCGGCGACATATTGGTCACTGTCCTCCTCCTGGATGATGAGTGAGCGCAACGGGAAAGCCGCTTTGATCCCGAAGTAATGCCGCTTGGCGTCGTCGTCGAGCGCCAACTGACAGGCTGCTTGGACGCAGGTAGTAGACTTTCCAACGTGGGTAACGGCAACCAAACTGGCAAACTGCCCGCGCTCTAGGTAGTCTAGCCCGAGCAGGCAATTCGGATTATATTGCACCATTTGGTAAGATGCGATTGACCGCAGGCTCGTGCCGTTTCCCAAGATGCTATTTTGGATGTCGTCAATGGCCTTTTGAACGGAAGCAACCAACTCGGGCACCGTCCCCGGCGCTGCCCCGGCCCCCATGGCCTGCTCGACCATCCAGTGCCCTTTGCGGATCAACTGACGCATGATAAACTTATCCCGCACGATGCCCAGCCATTCCTTTGCGTGGATCGTGGTTCGCACCCGCTTGGTCAACTCGTAAAGCACGCCATGGCCGCCGATCTTGTCCAACTCTCCGGCGTCCTTGAGCCAGTTGGCCACCTGCAATTCATCGCTGGCACCCTTGCCATCAAGGTTGAGCGCCAGCATGGCGCCGAAGATGGTCTGATGCTCGATCTGGTAGAAGTAGGAGGGTGTTACCCCGGTTTTGATGCATTCCGCCAGCACTTCCGGGCCATTTTCGAGCATGAGACAGCCCAAAAGTCCCTGTTCGGCGTCAATATTATGGGGTTCGGTCCGGCCCACCGTTTCGTTTTCGCGCGCAATTGCCCAACCTGTGGCATTTGAGACCGGCGTTCTTGGCTGATTCTGATGCGCTGGTGAGGTCCGCACGGCACGCGCGACGGTGAGGAATGGGATGGGCTCGGGCTGCACCATCTGCGCATCTGACGACGCCGCTGCACGCTGGAAATCCGCTTCAACTTCAGGGTCTGCCGTCTCGATTTCAACTTCCATGTCAGCCTTGTCTGCGGCCAGCGATGGTTTCGGGTCATGCCCGTCTCGGGGCAGCGGCTGCGGTCCTTGGTATGTAGGTTTCATCGGGGTTTGACGGTAAAAGCGCTTTGGAGATGGGCGCGGACCTCCTCCGCATTGTAGAGGCAGAACTTTCCAATTTTAACTACAGGGATTTTTCTGAGGCGGCTCCACTCGCGCAAAGTTCGCAAGCTGGGGCGGCGTTCGGGGGGCCAGAAGGCGGCGTTCTGGAGCCCTTGGATAGTTAATAGGTTTTGGCTGGGATGTGTGGGTAGGGTATCTATATAGATGAGGCGGAATTTCGGCAGATAATCGGCGGGTACTTGAAGAAAGGTCCATTCGGAAGAGTCTGAATGACCCACTATGCCATAAAGAGCATGTCAACCCGCAGTGGGTGACGATTGGATGTTGCTCACGCTGCCCGAACGGGTATCGCCCAAGGCCGCGAAGCGCACCAAGGGGAACAAGGGCATAGAAAACTGCATCCGGTATCTTCGATCAATGGCGCAGCCTCGGGATGCAGATTTCCCGCCTGAGCCGCAGCGCGGGCTTCCTCATTGGCGACTGGATCAACTACGGGGCATCGCCCAAGGTATATGGGCTGAAATATGACGAGGCCAAGAAGGCCACCGGCTTGGATTACCAGGCGCTTGCGGGCTGTGCCTATGTGGCGGCCAGAGTTCAGTTTTCGGAGCGCTCCGAAAACCTCTCTTTTCATCACCACAAGAAGGTCGCCAAATTCGAGGACATCAAGGAAGGTCAAATGGTTGGGGATATATGCCTCTGTCGCTGCACGGGTTCAAAACTGTACGCGCGTACAGTTTTTATCTTTCGAACATCTCCACTGGACTCGATTACGGAACGCTGGCGCACTATGCCCGAGTGGCGAAGAAGGTGCCACTTGTGGTGCGCGCCACAAGTCTCTCTTGGGAACATCAAAAGAAGGTCGCTGGCCTCAAGGACCAGAAGGCAAAGGTCAAATGGCTGACAATCGCTGCCGCCGCCCAGGAGAAGGGCGAGCCCATTTCGACACGCATCCTGTTCTACGCCTACTTGGCTTCCGAAGTTCAGTTGTCGGACAGGTCCGACAAGCTCTCCTGGCAGCACTATATAAGAAGGTCGCCAAAATCAAAGACGATGAAGAAAAGGTTGAACGGCTCAGGAACTTCTTATTGGGCCCGGCCCTACCACTTCTCATTACGCAATGAGAACCTCACTCTTCTTATTGTACAGCAACGATTTATTTTTGGAAAGGGCAGCTCTTCTCGCGGTGCCGCGAGAAGTCGGCGGTGTTCCAAGAATAGCTTTTTCCACTTCTCGTTGCGCAACGAAAACCTCTCTTAACCCCTTCTTGATCAGAGAGTAATTTTCCGGATTGGGGCATTTTGGGCGAATTCGGGACCATCACATACCGGGCCATCCGTTTTCAGATAGTGACGCGCGTCACCATTCTGCAGGGAAAACGTGAGGCTTCGTCCGCTGAAGTCCACCGATAGAAGATTCTATTTATTTAAGATTCTCAGCTTTTCGGGAGCTCATTTTTCTTATCCTTAAATTTTATTAGCTCTGACGGGTACAAATCCAAAACCTGCTTGAACCATGTGTGATACCATTTCATGTCTACAAATTCGTCATCGGGCTTCCCCATGGCGCGACACATTTCATTGTGACAATAACAATTGAGAGATTTTTTGACCGGCGGCTCTTCTTCTTCAATCTCAAGTCGCCGATTGTGCATCTCAGTATAATCGTCCCACGTTGGCTGATTCCCGACCCTTATAATCCAGCGCTCTAATTCACTAAATTCCCTCGATAAATCGTGATGGTCGCGTGCCCTTGTAGAAAATCCGATTGCAAGGTCCAATGAACCAAGTATAGCCATTGCTCCGCCAGTAATCGCTGCAACAATTCGGTTTCCACCAGGACTAAAGGCAGTCGTCAGGGCACCCCCGCCGCAGATGATGACAAGAAAACAAAAAAGGGTGTCCAGCCCATCGAAGAATTTTCTTCGGTGAGTGTGATAGCGAACCGAGCGCCGCACAGCAAAACTCAGATCACTCCAAAGCTCAGTAAGCCCATCGCTTGATGCTACCGCTGTGGCTACTGTGGGTGTTTCATTCATGCAGCTACTCTAATCGTCTTGTTTTGGTGGTTTAACGGTGTCAACAACTTCAGCACGATTATGCATGGGACGCTCGTTCGAGGCTTCAGATAACTCAATCGGGCGCGGGCGATTATGGTCGGTGCGTGTTTGAGCGGGAGGCTGGCTTGTTGGCCTCTGCGGTTGGCTTGTCGGACGGGTGGGCTGATTCGGATGTGGCATAAAGATTGGACTGCTAAACTAAGCCCAACGGCCTGTTTTGACAAGCGTCCAATCTTAAGTAGTTGAGAATGGCGTTGGCGCCCCATCGAAAATCTCAACTTCGCGGAGGCACTTTTAGTTTAGTGCGAATATGCACCCCGACCTCGGCAGGGTCGTAGTAGATGAAGTGCCCAACCCTGTGGAATGGGATGAGCCGGAGTTTGGTCCATTCCCGGAGGGTTCGAATGGAAGGCTCTTTGCCGGTTGGGAAAATGCCGCAGACGCGAAGGCCAACGACATCGGTGAGTTGACCAGCGGCGCTAGAGGGTGGTATAGGTGATTCCATTCCACTGGTTGGTTGTCAACTTCGCTAAACAGCAAGTGGCATCGAAATGATATTCGAGCCTCCGTTTGGCAGTATGCTGAAAAACTGTTCAGCCTCGCTCGGGTTTTTGAGGTCGAGGTAGTGCTTACGGATGATGCTTTCCGAATTGCCCGCCTGGAGAGCGGCTTCGCCCATGGAGCGGAATTTGGCCACAAACATCGAAATGAACGTGTGCCGCATCACGTCATGGGTAAGACTGAACTCCTTAAATACGTCCCGCCGCAGCTTGGCTGCATTGATGGGAATGACGGGGAACCGACTTAGAGGGTATGCCCGGAGCCAAGCTGCCAGATTTGGCTGAATCGTCACCAGCCGCTTCATCCGTACCTTGGACACCTCGGGCTCGATGTGAATGACGCCGGTATCCAGGCGGACGTGTTCCGGCCGCAGTTTCAGGATTTCACCCGTGCGCAGACATGGACGGATGCCGGCGAAGAGGCAAAGCGCAAAATACGGGACGAGTGCCCCATCCTGGAACCCTTCCAGATGAGCCATGAGGCTCCCTGCCTGTTCCGCTGTGATCGTCGTTGCCGAGCCGCGCCGGTGATTGAGGCGGTGGTGCGGCGTCTTCTCGACGGGGTTGGTAGCAATCCAGTCTTTCTGGAACGCGAACTTGAAGAACGTCGAAAGAACGCCGCGCCGGTTGTTGTAAGTTTTCAGCGACGGCGAACCCCGTTCTAGGTATCGGACGAGCAGGGCTGGTGTGAACTGCGCCAAGGTAGCTTCCGGGAACCACGCCTTGATGGCTGCCAACTCGTACTTAATCGCGCGCAGTTGGGGCGGGGAAAGCAGCGTTCGCTCGCACTCCAAGTGCCTGGCGCCGTAATACTCCGCAGTCGCATCGCTGAGAAGCACATCGCGCTTTCCCTCGAGGTAATTCGTCAGGGCGTAGTCGAGATACCCCAGCAACGACCGGGAGCGGCCTTCGAGGCGGCGGAATGCATCTTCTGCCTCCCTCAACTGTGGTTCGGCAAGGAAGGTGGCTGCCGACCGCATACCGCCAACGGCCTGCATGGCCTTCAATTCCAGTGACGCCTTTTCGGCAGCGGCTTCTTCCCGCGTTTTAAAATTCTTGCGGACGCGGATTTCTTGGAGGAAACCGGACACCCGCCACGAGGTGGCACCGTTCCGATTCTTGAACCGACTGACGAGGAATTTTGATTGATTCATGCTTAGGTTGCCATGTCAACTTGGCAACCTAGCTTTGCGGAAAACCTAACTCCCTGGTATCCAAGGAGTAAAAAGTGCTCGGGAAGGGACTTGAACCCTTACACCTTTCGGCATACGCACCTCAAGCGTACGTGTCTGCCAATTCCACCACCCGAGCGAAATGCGAAGGGATAACTTACCAAACGGCTCATTCGTGGCAATAGAAAAATATTTCCAGGTTGCTGTTCGATAGTTGAACCACGGATGTCACGGATAACACGGATATTCATCACCCAAGATTTGCGGCTCGGACCCTCTAATTCGGGTTATCCGTGCCTTCCGTGGTGGAAGTGGAGTATTATTTGCGCCGGGCGGACAGAATTTGAAATTTTTGCCCCAAGTGCGATGGGTGAAGGAGTTCGAGGAGGGTCTGGCGGGCAGGAGAGAATTGACCGGCGTTCGTCGAAAGAATTTCCTCTATTTCCCTGGCGGAGTGGCGGACAAAGAACGCCTCCTGGCGCTCCACGCGCACTTCGCTAAAACCCTGTTCGCGCAAGACGTTTTCCAGTCGGTCCCAGCAGACGTGACAGGTGAGGTCCTGCTGGCCGGGTTGGGCCAGCAAGTCGCCGGAAACCTGATGATGGGAATATGCCCGGGCGGTCCCGGCGGGACGCTCACCCAGCAGATTGACCCAGTCATAACCGTAGTCGGCCAGAATGAGGCAGCCCAGCCAGGGCGGCGCCACGAGTTCGCCCAAAATCTTTTCGGCGTCGAGGGAAAGATCGAAATGGTAGCCTTCCGGCGCCGTTTCCGGCAGGGACGGGGCCAGCGGCAGCGCCGCCGGGGAAAACTCCGGCAATTCGATCTCGGCCGGAAATTCTCCGGTCACGTTAACGCCGAGTTCGCGCCAGGCACCCCCGCGGAAAACGAATCGGTGAAAAGGCTGGGCGTCGAGCCATTCGTTGGCAAAAACCGCCGACCGCGACGGCACTTGCAGACTCTCCCCGAGCCGAATCGCCTCCGTCCGCGCGAAGTCTCCGGCGTCGCCGCCGAAAATGCCGGCCCCCGGCTCCATGCCAATTTCTACCAGCGCAAATTTCGCCAGCGGCTCCGGGGCGAGCAAAGCGGCGGCGGCCGCGCGTACCAGCCGGCCAAAAATCCCGCCGCCCAAGCTGGTGGACGTGTAGAAATCGTTGCTGGGTTTCCGGCCCACGCGCGCGACCTCCGGCCGCGCGTAATAGCCCAATCCCGGGGCATAAAGCGCTTCGTTCACAAAATCGCGGAAACTCAGCACTCCGCCGGGACCCGCGCGTGCGCGCAAGCGGGCAACCATGGCGGGGTTGGCCGGGGTGGGGGAACGCGCTTGCGCGGCGGGAGGCTTCATGTTGCAATGGGTGCCACTTCCACCGTGCCGCGTTCGCCCAATCTATTCAAGCGTGTCTTCCTGCCCGTCCTCGGTTTATTCCTGGTGACGGCGTTTGGCGTGCGCCTGGCGTTTGACCGCGATTTTTACACCGGCTTGCGCGACACCGTGCGGATGCTGGACCCGCAATTTCTGAAGCAGTGGTGGCGGGTCGGCCACGTGATGGAACTGGCCCACTATGATTATTTGCATCCGGAAAAAGTCACTTACGACAAACTGGCCGACTCAGCCTTGAACCATGTGCTCGACGGGTTGGACCACTTTAGTGATTACCTGCCGCCGAAGGATTTCCGGGATTTCAACAATGAAAGCGCCCAGCGCCCGGTCGGGGTCGGCGTGGAGATTGAGCGGCGCAACGGGCGGGTACAGATCGTCCGCGTCTTCCTCAACAGCCCGGCAGCCAAGAATCAATGGCTGCCCAATGACCGCATTGTGGAAATTAACGGCGTGGACGTGCGCGATTTCACGGTCACGGGTGTCTCGGATCTCCTGCGCGGGCCGGAGGGTTCCCTGGTGAAGGTCACGCGGGAGACCCCGGGCGAGGTGGTGCACCAGGACACCCTCACGCGCGGCGGCTTTGATGTGCCAAGCGTGCGGGACAGCGAGAAGCGGGCGGACGGCGTGGGCTACCTGCGAATCACCCAATTTGGCGAGAACACCGGTGCGGATTTCCGCGACGGGCTCGATGGCTTGATGAAACCATCGGCTCTCCGCGGCCTGATTTTGGATTTGCGCGACAACCCGGGCGGCCTGCTGGTGGACCAGGACGGAAAGAGCCCCGTCCTGGAATTGATGGAGACGTTGCTGCCGACGAACACCCGGGTCGTGATCACGCAGGGCCGCAACCCCAGCAGCGCGAAAAGCCTCGTCACAACCGGCAAGGGCGATCTGCATTTGGACGAAGGGGCGCCGATTGTCGTGTTGGTCAACGAGAACACCGCGAGCGCAGCCGAGATTGTGGCGGGCTCGCTGCAGGACTACCACCGTGCGGTCATTCTCGGCCAAACCACCTATGGCAAGGGCGTCGTGCAAAGCATCATTGATTTGAATGACGGCAGCGGCGTGCGCCTCACGACCGAGGCCTATAAACTGCCGGGTCCGAACGGGACGAAACCCCGCGACATCCAAGGGTTTGGCATAACCCCGGATGTGCCGATGACCCTGACTCAGGATGAACGGGATTTGATGCGGTTCGAGCGGTCCGATTTGCGGGCGGACTTAAACCGCTTCACGCCGGAACAGTTTACCGCCACGTTTGGCTTTGCCCCCGTTCCCGACGCCCAAATTGAGACTGCGGCGAGCCTGATCGTCGCCGCCACGCCCAATTACAAGAAATAACTGCCGCATGATCCTGGCCATTGAAAGCTCGTGCGATGAGTCCGCCCTCGCCTTGTTCGATCCCGCGCGCGGCCTGGCGGGGGAATGGGTGCACAGCCAGATTGCACTCCATCGCGAATACGGTGGCGTGGTGCCCGACCTCGCCAGCCGCGAGCACCTCGATCGCTTTCCGGCACTGCTCGCGCTCGCGGCCACCCAGCCGGAATATGCCGCGGTGACGCAAATCGCCGTAACCTACGGACCCGGCCTCGCGGGCTGCCTCGCGCTCGGGCTCGCGCTGGGCGAGGCTCTGGCCCTGGCAAAAGACGTGCCGCTCGTGGGCATCAATCATTTGCGCGGGCATGTCTGGTCGCCGTTCATCGCGCTGCACGCCCGTGAACCGGAAAAATTTCCTGAGAACCTGCACGGGCTGCTGCCGCACCTCGGCCTGATCGTCTCCGGCGGCAACACGTTGTTGTTCGTGCTCGAACATTTTGGCCACTTGCGGGTTGTCAACCGCACGGTGGACGACGCGGCGGGGGAGGCGCTCGACAAGGGGGCGAAGTTGCTGGGCCTGCCGTATCCCGGCGGCCCGCTGGTCGAACAACTGGCGGCGAAGGGCAACGCGCAGGCGTATGATTTCCCCCGCGCGCTCGGGGAGGGCGCGGCGCGCGCCACCGCGCCCTTTAGTTTCTCCGGTTTGAAAACCAGCCTGCGTTACCGCCTCCAAAAAATGTCCCCTGCGCAAATTGAAGGGGCCAAAGCGGACATCTGCGCGAGTTACCAGGTGGCGGTGGTGGACCAATTGGTCGCCAAAACGGCCATGGCGCTGGAAGGGGAATTTGTAAATTCCCGCCCCATCCGCAGCCTCGGGCTTTCCGGCGGCGTCGCAAATAATCAATCTCTTCGCGCCGCCTTTGCCACGCTCGCCAAGTCGCAGGGCTTGCCGTTATTCATCGCCGAACCGCGCCACACCGGCGACAACGCCGCCATGATTGCCTTTGCGGCATGGGCGGATGCGGGGCATGCCGTGAAGTTTGATTCTGTCTTGCCGGTGAAGTTTGAACCATCGTTGACGTTGGGATGATTCATACCCATTCCAGAATATTCCCATACTTTAGTTGGTGGGCAAACGGACCAGCGGGCCGCGTAGCGGCCACTTGAAAATAACCCTGGATTTTAATCCACGGAAGGCAGAACCAAGCACCCTCCGCGTCGCGTCGCGACGCTTGAATATTCTGGCCACTCAAGTGTCGCTACGCGACGCCATTGGATCAGGCCACCGGACTCCGTGGGCTGAAGCCCACGGTTATTATCACCGCCTCGCTATGCGAGGCCTTCCCGAATGTATGGCCAATCTCGTTTGCGGCTAAAGCTCCGCTAATTCTTGACCCCTTGGGCTTTTCTGGCGGCTTGCGCGCCCGAGTTCCGCAAATTGGCCTTCACGTTTTCAGCCAGGTTCGCCTCCTCCAGGGCTTTGGCGGCGGCGGATGGATCTTTCGCATACCAATTTGGATAGGTCGTGGACAGTAGGTAAACCTGGGTATCGGCGTCCTGGACCGTGAGAGCGAGTTGAAATTCGCCCGGCGGGTCATTGCGCGTACCCATGACAAACCCCTCGATGGCCATATCCCGCGGCTTGCCTTCAGGCTGGCTAACCGCCCATTCCCTGGCGGTTGCCACATCCTGCTTAACCAAACCTTCAGCGAGGCGGCTATAAAAATTTGGGTTGCTATCCAGAATTTCGGGCGGAAGTTGCGCTAGCATGTTAATCGCGCCCACCGGGTCCGCCCCGGCCCAGCCCATCACGGCCAAAGAAATATAGTCATTCTTTTTACTGTCATCCGGCAGGGATTGGGCGAATTGCAACGCACTTGCCGGATCCGCGTAAGACCAGGCTTGCATGGCCTGAAGCGTTGCATTCCCCGGCTGTAAGTCGGCGGGGAGCGATTGGGCCCAAATCAACGCGGACTGCGGATCATTTTGATCCCAGGCGCTCACCAACCGATTCGCATATGCTCCAAAATTCGGATCGTTGGCATCATTCCGGACAAAGGCGGCAGCTGCGACGGGATCAGATTTTACCCATGGATTCAGCACCGCCAGGTAAGCGGCCTGCCTATCCGCCTGAGATAGATCGGATGGCAGACTTTGCAACCAATCGCTGGCGGCGCCGATATCCACGGCGGCCCATTTACCCGCCAAATCTATCAAGGCGCTGTTGCGGGTTGTGCCAGTCGGCAATTGACTGACAAAACTGGCGGCCTCAGCTGGGTCAGTGCCTGCCACGGTTTTTGCGACATTGACCATTGCGGCGACTTGGTCAGTGTCCGATAAATTGCTTTTCGCCCACGCGACAGCTTGACCAGGGTCAACACTTGCCATCTGGTTGACCGCCATTTGCAAAAATCCGTCACGCGTCGGGCTTTGGGGCATTTGCGTGGCATATGCAAGCGCGGCATTCAAATCCGTTTGGACCAACTGCCCAAACGCCATCCCACGATAGTCATTCATCCGCGCACCCGAAAGATTCTTGTCCACCCAAGCAAGGGCTGCTGCCGGATCGCTACCAGCCCAGTTATTAATCAACAAACTGGGGTCCATTTTCTTGTCGGGATCTCCCGCAGATAGCGAGGCATAGAAATTCGCCACCGACTGCGGGTCTTGCGCCGACCAGCTGGCAAAACTCTGCTGCACGGCGTTCGACCACATTACTCCCCTCGGCAGGCCTTGAGCCGCCTTGAGCGCAGCGACCGGGTCACTCTGAGCCCAAGCTGCAAACGCCGCTTTGGTAGCCTGCACTTGGGGATCGCCCGCTGGGAGTTGCTTTATTCCGGCCAAGGCGGCCACGGGATCCTGTTCCGCCCAGGTCTGGAAGAACTGTTTGTAAGTAGCAGCATCCGCGTTGGCGGCGGGCTGGGAGCGCAAGAGGGCAAAGGCACCGGGCGCGTCCATGCTGACCATGTTACGCAGGATGGCGTTGGCCACATCCTTTCGCGCCACGCCGCCATCCACCTGGCCCAATGCGGCCCAAGCCGCCGTGGGATCAATCTGCGACCATTTGTCAAAGAGCGTACGGGCCAAGGCACCGTTGACGTGACCATTTTGCGCCTGCTTTAGCGCGGCCAGGGCATCGGGAGCGTTTCCACTTTGTACCCAACTCGCCAAAACTGTCCCAATGCCGGCTTGGCGTAATGCACCCGCGGGCAACTTTTGCGCCGCAGCAAACGCCGCCGCCGGATTGACGCTGGCCCAAGTGGCGAAGACGCTCGCCAGGGCATCGGTATTCATTGCGCCGTAGGTGCTGGTTGACCGCACCGTGATGGCGTAGGCGTAGGCGAGTGCGCCATTGGGGTCTGTCGCCGCCCATTTGGCGTAAACCAGATCATCTACTATCTTGCGAATCTCCGTCGCCGGGCAGGCCGCCGCAAGGTCGAGGAGCCGGTGCAAATCCGCCACGGGTGTTTGCTCGACAAGCTTGGCGATGGCGGTGATGCGTGCCCCGCCGGAATATTTTTTCAATATCTCGGCGAGCGGGTTGATGCTGCTCCATGCCACTCCGGAGGGACCGGACCCGGTTGAAACACCGCCGGTCGCTTTGGGCGGATTCTTTTTGCCCCCACCCGAGCCAGCCGTAGACTTTGTGGTGAGCTGATGACCGCCAAAATACCAACCACCACCAAAAGCCGCCCCCAATGCCAGCAGGGCAACGAAACCGGAAACCAAGGGCTTGCGCCCGGATGGTGCAGTTTTCATAAAGCGGGGTTTCTATTTGCAGGCCCATAACCCGACCGAATCCACTTGCCAGAAAGAATTCGTGCGGGTCAAAGTTGGAGATGAAATATCCGAGCCTGCGGCGTTGTCATGTTCTTACGCCAATTAAGACGCCGGGTGAAGCTCTATTTATCCATTTCCAAGCCAAGCCCTTCCCACACGAATCTTGAAACTGGCGATCGTCCGGCGGCAAACAATCAAACTTTGCCTCCTTAAAGGGCAAGAAGCTGTTCCGGAGTGAGGATTTTGACTTTGCCGGTGAAGGGAAATCCCGACAAGTCGCGAGTGATCAGCATCGTCGCGCCAGCCCGTTCGGCGGTGGCATATTGCACCGCATCTTCAAAATCCGGACCATGAAGACGAACCGCATGAGCCAATTCACTGCGCCGCAATGGCAAAACGGTGAACTCTCGCAGCAAATGTTCACTCATTTGCCTGACGCCGGTTTGCCCGAGACCACGGAAAATATAGGCACAGTTCGCGATGGAAAGAGCCGAAAGCAGCCGGTCAGCCCGGGGGCATTTTTGGACCGCGCGCGCCGATTCCACCACTCCAAGACGGCCACTGACGATATCCGCCACCACATTGGTGTCGAAAAACACCCTCATAAACTGTATTTCTCCCGTAGATATTGTTCCTTGGACACCAGTTTAACCCCTTTGGCCATGCCGCATAATTCCGCCAAACCAGGCTCGCTTTGGCGCAATTCTTTCAACCAAGCCGGATCGGATTCTTCATCGAAATACTTGGTCACTAGCTTGGACACGCTCGTCTTACGCTGCCGTGCCAGATGCTTGGCACGGTGGATCGTTTTATCCGGGATGTTGAGCGTCAATTTCATGCGTATCATAATTACTCTTGGGATACGTGGATTCAAGCTAAAAAGTACGTAGCCTTTGTCTTTCAAACAAAAGAAGGCTGTTTTACTTGACTATCTTACCCAACGAACCTAAGATACGCCAAACATAGGTATAGGCTTCCCTTTTTCCAGCGTTTCTCTACCTTGTTCCATTCCTCGTATTCAATTTCCATGATCACCGATACCGGCACCGGCATTCCTGCATCCGCAGCCATTCCTGCTCCCGTTAAAGAGCTTTCGAAGAACGAAGGCATCAAAGAGGCGAGCCATTACCTTCGCGGTACCATCCTCGAGGGCTTGGCGGATGCGTCCACCGGGGCGATGGGGGAGGAAGATTCCCAATTGTTGAAGTTCCATGGCACCTATTTGCAGGACGACCGCGACTTGCGCAACGAACGCCGCAAGCAAAAGCTCGAAAAGGCCTTCATTTTCATGGTGCGCGTGGCCGTGCCCGGCGGCGTATGCTCGCCCAAACAATGGCTGGAGATGGATCGGCTTTCGGACCAATATGCGAATGGCACGCTCAAGTTGACCACCCGCCAGGCCTTCCAGTTGCATGGCATCCTCAAGGGCAACTTAAAGACCACGATCAAGGAAATTAACGAGGCGTTGCTTTCGACGCTGGCGGCTTGCGGCGACGTGAACCGCAATGTGATGTGCAATCCGAATCCGCATTTGTCGGTCTTCCACGCGCAAGCCCTCGATTACGCGCGCCAGTTGACGAAACACCTCGCCCCACGCACGCCCGCCTATCATGAAATCTGGCTGGACAAACAGCGCGTGGCCGGCGGCGACACAGGCGGCGGGGATGACGACACGAACGATCCGGTCGAGCCCATTTACGGCAAACATTATCTGCCGCGCAAATTCAAGATCTCGATTGCCATCCCGCCCAGCAACGACGTGGACGTTTTTGCGCAGGACCTTGGCTTCATCGCCATCATCGAAAATAACCACCTCGTGGGCTTCAACGTCACCGTCGGCGGCGGCATGGGCATGTCGCACGGCAACAAGGCGACGTATCCGCGTCTCGCGGAATTACTGGGCTTTTGCCGTCCCGACCAGATGGTGGATGTGGCGGAGAAGGTGCTAACGGTGCAGCGCGATTTCGGCGACCGCACCGAGCGCAAGCACGCGCGTCTCAAATACACCATCCAGGACCGCGGCTTGGCGTGGTTCCGCGGTGAAGTCGAATCGCGCCTCGGTTACGCCCTGGCGCCCGCGCGTTCCTATTACTTCAGCGATAACGGCGATCGCTACGGCTGGTCGGACGGCGTGGACGGCAAACACCACCTGAATTTGTTCATTGAAGGCGGCCGGGTGCACGGCCGGCAAAAGGAAGGCCTGCGCGAAATCGCGAAAATTCACCAGGGTGATTTCCGCCTCACCGGCAACCAAAACCTGATCATCGGTTCCGTTGCGCCGGCGGAGCGCCCGCGCATTGACGCATTGTTGACGCAGTACGGCCTCGACCAGACTTGGGAAAACATCACCGGCCTGCGCCGTGGCGGCATGGCCTGCGTGGCGCTGCCGACTTGCGGGCTCGCGCTGGCGGAAAGTGAACGCAATCTGCCCCTGCTCGTGGACGAACTGGAAAAAGTCATCCGCGCCAGCGGCCTGGCGGAGCAATCCATTCACATCCGCTCAAGCGGTTGCCCGAACGGTTGCGCCCGTCCGTACCTCGGCGAAATCGGCATGGTCGGCAAGGTGCCGGGAAAATATAATTTATATCTTGGAGCCGCGCACAACGGCTCGCGCCTGAACAAGCTGTACAAAGAGGCAATTCCCAACGAGCAAATCGTGGCCGAATTGACGCCCATCATCCAGCGCTATGCGGCGGAGCGCGGGCCCGGCGAGACCTTCGGCGACTTTGTCATCCGTGCGGGCTATGTGAAAGCTGTCACCAGTGGTGCGGTGGATTTTCACAATTGACGATCCGTTGAGGAGCAACGTTTCGCCAGCCTAATTCCGCGCCTGTGCCTGGAGTTGCAAAGACAGGTGGATGCGCTCGAGCAGGTCGCAGAAGCGGAGGCATTGTCCGTCCCAGACGGCGGGGTCAATGTCGGCGCGGCGATATTCGATATCCTGGCTCAACTGAAAGAGCCGCGGGAGACCGAGGAGACCCAGGGTGTTGCGCAAGTCGCGGGCGAGGCCGCGCACGGTGGCTTCGTCGCTCCGCGTCATGGCCTCGCGCAAAAGCGGGACTTTGGCACGCATGGCGCCGAGGCAGTACTGGTGAACGAAAAAGGACTGGGACGGGGGCGGGTACATGGCAGATGGGATAGAATGGGGGATGGACGAAGTTATGGTTCCAATAGCTTTAGGCGACGGCGGCCCGGTTCATCGTGACCAAATCCGGCCGCGATGAGCGGGTGGAGGAGTTGGCCGCGGCGGGCAGGCGAAACTCAAAATGGGCGCCGCCATTGCGACGGTTCTGCATCGCCATTTCGCCACCATAGCGGGTGACAATATGCTGGCAGACCAAGAGGCCGCGGTTGCTGCCGCCATCGTCGGAGTGCAATACATCCATAAAGCTGGCGGGTTCGTCGAACAGACTCGATTGCTCAAACTCCGGGACGCCCGGGCCGGCATCGTCCACCCAAAAGCGCAGCCAGCCATTTTCCTCGCGGGCGGCGACGGTAATGGAGGATCCCGTCGGCGAAGCTTTGATGGCATTGGAAAGCAGATTTTCGAGTACCCGCTGAATCCGAACTTCGTCGCAGGCGGCCATAAGCCTGGAATCCGGCACATCCAACGTGAGCGATATTTGTTTGTTGGCGGCGACGGGTTGAAAGACCCAGGAAGCCAGGCGAACTACGCCGGCCAAATCGGTCCCAGCCATCGCCGGTTCGTCGGCGGTGGGCGTTACGGCTTGGACGTTGACGAGATCATCAAGGCCGAAATCCACGATGCGACCGGCGTCAGCGGTGCCGCCTGCGGTGATCGCCGCGACCTCATCCGCAATTTGCTGATGGCGTTGAATTTTTGTAAAATAGGCGCGCACCCGGCTCACGGCGTCCTCGTCCTGCGCGCCATCGAGAAAGATAATGGGCGGATTGCCGGCCTTGGCGGCACAATTGCGCAAGGTCATGGCGTTGATGCCCTCGGCGTAAATCAACCCCATGTCCATGAGGACGACATCCGGCCGGCACTTCGGCGCTTCGGCCAGGCACGCGGCACCGCTGGCCACGGCTTTGGAGCGGACACCGAGCGTCTGCAACTGGGAGCTTATGCGGCGGGCGGCGGCGGCGTTGCTTTCGGCAACCAAGACCAACGGGCCGGAGCGGGAAGCGGGGGTAGCGGCGCCAGTGGTTGCGGGGGCGTCGCCCGTCTCGTGGGACAACAGCTTCGGCGAGACCGCCGAGGGCTGGAAAAAGAAGTAGTGCAGAATGGAATTGGCCAGAGAGGAGGTTTTCATGGTGAGCCAATATCGCCCAGCTAGGTGAAAACGCCCATTGGTAGAAACCCGGAACCGGCAGGGGATTCAACAGGTATAGGCCCGGGGGTAACCCTGTAGTTGCCGTCCGAAATAGCGGGTATTTCCCCTCCAAAAGTCAAAATTGGCCATGCGGCGCTGTCGCCGGGTGGTTTCCCCCAGTTTGTTGACTAATAATGGCTTCCACTGAGGCGGCGGGGGCGCATTCCGGCCGCCGACACCCCAGCCGGGAGATTAGGATTCAAGGTTCCGGTGTCCCATCACGGCATGACGCACGGCTTCAGCCAGCGAGGTGGCATTACGCCCGGAGTCAAAATTCTCCTTGACCCAAGCGTGCGCCTGGCGGCGGATATTCTCCACCAGCGCTGCGTCCCGCGCGGCCCGCACGATCGCTTCCCGCCAGCCGTTCCAATCCTCCGGCGCCACGACAAAACCGGTCTCGCCGTGGGCAATTGCCTCGGTGGTGCCCGCCACCGGGCTCGTCACGACGGGCACGCCCGTCGCCATGGCTTCGGGAATGACATTGGGCAGGCCGTCGCGGTCGCCATCGGGGGCAATGCGGCCGTTGAAAATAAATACATCCGCCCATTCCTGCTGCAACTTCGCGACTTCGACATAGGGCAGCGCTCCCAGCAGATGAACGCAATGCTCCAGCGCGAGTTCACGAATTCGCGCCCGCAGCGCCTGCTGCAATGGCCCGCCGCCGACAATGCGGCACTCCACCTCGATTCCCCCATCGCGCAGATGCCGCACCACCCGCAGCAAATCAAAATAGCCTTTCTTCGGAATCAGCCGCCCGATGGCCAGCAAATGAATGACTTTCCCGGACGCGCGGCGGGGCGGCAGCGGCGGAACGGCATCCAATCCACGGCGAATCATCACCATCCGTGCTGGGTTGGCGCCGCGCTCGAGCAGGCGCGCGCGCGTGGCGGCCGTGGTGGTGTGAATGAGGCGGGCATGGCGCAATTTATCCTCGAGCAGCCAGTCCCCGCCGTTTTGGAAAACATCAAAGGCGTGCGCGCCCATCGTGTAGGGAATGCCGAGCAGGCGCTCGAACATCCACCCCGCCGCGGCGGGCGTCGTCGCCCACACCGCGTGGCACAAATGCGGCCGCTCTGTCCGCAACTCAAACTGCCGGGCGTGAACCAGCGCAAACCCGAGGCCCAGCAAATTTTCCCCAAAATTAAGCAGCGACGGCGGCGGGTGCCGCGTGAGCGCGGTGACCACGTCCAGCATCGCGCGCGGCTTGCGCCAAAACCAATAGGGCAGCCACCACACGAGGCGAAATAGGTCCCGCCAGTTAAAACACTCCACCGACAACCCTTCCCATTCCTTTTCGCCCTGCCAGATCGAGTGCAGCGTAAAATCCACCGGCCGCTCGCGCATCGCGCGCACCTCGCGCTGCAGGAACGTCTCCGACATCGTCGGAAAAGTGGTAAACAGGTAGGCGAGGCGGAGGCGGGACATCGAGGAGCGCGAAGGTAGAAGGTAGAATGTAGAAGTTAGAAAGCAAAATCTAAATGCCCTCGGCGAGGACCCTTCACGCCCAACCTCCGGCAACCTACCCATGCCGGCTCGGCGTTCGCGGCCTTTGCGGGGAATACGTCCTACTGCCATTTTCATGTCGCTGTTTAGCCAGATATTCCAGCTTCTAACTTCTAGCTTCTAGCATCCCCACCGCCAGGTAGCCCGCCGGGGTTTCCAGCGCCAGATGGAAGTGATTACGCATCAGCACAAAGGCGTGCAGCACCCAGCCGGACCGGGTGCACGCCTCGAACAGGCAGGTCTCAAACGCCGCCTTCGCCCCGGTCGTCTTGAAAATGTCGGACCGATAATTGCCCCGGTTGATCACGTGATAGCACGCCCCCGGGGGTTCAATTGTAACACATGACCCTTTTTCTGCCATGACCCTATCGGCTATCTTTTGGCTGCCTTGCCGCCGCGCTGTCCGTGAGGGCGGCTGCTTACTTTCCACGGAACGCACGAAGCTCGTCAAAGAATTGGAGATTATCTACTTTGTGAAACACGCTCTCACCGATTAAGACTACACCATCGCTGCGATGCCAGTCTTCGTAGTTGATTTTAATTTCTTGATCACCACGCGTTAAAAAAAGCGTATTATCTCTCAATCTCCATTTTAACCACTCAACCGTGAAACGCGGTGAAAAACCTATTATTGGAGTATCTGTACCGCTTTCAGAACCGTCTTTCGTAATGGTATATGACACTAGTTTTCCGCCGTTCATAAACTCGTATTCCAAAGTTTGGGCGTCACCCGAATACCTTGCCCGCAATAAATGGAAAGGCAACTCGCTAACCTGCTGCACTTCAATTTTTGACTGACCGCCAATTTGTGAATCTATCATGCAACCCGTCATGAGTACCAAAACACTAAAGCTATAATAAAGTAAACTTTTCATGTGATATTTTATTAAGGATTACGAATTGTGCGCTGATACATTCCCCAAGGGGGGGTTGTTCCATCACCTGTAGCCGGATAAGTATCATATTTGATATTTACTCCAGGTTGTTGTTTATAGACTGGATAGGGGGCAGAAAAGGGTCATGCTTTACATTTGAACCTGAGTTGAGCCAAGAGTTCA
>CAZLPS010000023.1:0-50268 GCA_964561455.1 uncultured Opitutales bacterium | reverse complement strand
AGGCGAATGAGGCGACGGAGGTGTGCGGCCTCCAATTGAAAGTTAAGCGTTATGCGTTAAGCGTTGCTTGGGCTTTGGATCCTCCGGTCTCCTGACTCCTGTCTCCCAGTTTCCCATCCCGCATTTGACCCCGCATTTTACACTTCACTCCTCACCCTTCACCCATCACAATTCCCCAACCCCCCATGAAAATCCCCTCCCTGTTCCTCGCTGCCCTTTCCCTTCTCACGGTGCACGCTATCGCGGCCGATACCCCGCCCGAGGTTCTCCTCTGGCCCAATGGGGCGCCCGGCTCGGAGGGCAAGACCTCCCCGGAAAAAGTCGTGACTGACCGCACGGGCGAGCGCGTCATCACCCATGTCAATTTTCCCAGCCTGACGGTTTTCCTTCCGGCCAAGGACAAGGCCACCGGCGCGGGCGTCATCGTGGCGCCCGGCGGCGGTCACTATCAACTTTCCTTTGATTCCGAAGGCACCTACGTCGCCCAATGGCTGGCCGACCATGGCATCGCCGCCTTTGTTTTGAAAAACCGCCTGGCACGCCAGCCTCCGGCGGCCCGGGGCGCAACTCCAGCTCCGCAAGACGAGGGGCCCGCCTACACCGTGGAAAAGGACGAATACAACGATATCGCCCGCGCCATGCGCCTGGTGCGATCCCGCGCGGCCGAATGGGAAACGGACCCGGCGCGCCTCGGCGTCATGGGCTTTTCCGCGGGCGGGGAACTCGCCGCGATGATTTCCATGCGCTACGACGATGGCAAAGCCGACGCCGCCGACCCCATCGAGCGTCAGGGCACCAAGCCGGCCTTCCAAGCCTTGTGCTATCCCGGCAATTCCAAGGCGGTTCAGCCCGTGAAAGATTCCCCTCCGGCGTTCCTCCTCTGCGGCGGCGCGGACCGGGTCGACATTTCCGAAGGCCTGCCTGCGATGTATCTTTTATTCAAGAAGGCGGGCGTGCCGGTGGACCTGCATATTCTCGCCGGCATCGGCCACGGGTTTGGTCTGCGGGCGTCGTACAAGGACTCCCGCGCGGAATGGCCGAATTTATTTTACAGTTGGCTGCGGGATCAGAAGTTCCTGGTGGCGAAGAAGGGAGCGTGAAGCGGGGAGCGGGGAGCGGGGGGGGGGGATTCAAGTATGGGAACTCGGATCGCACCGAGCCTTGGGCAACCGTTTTCCAGATCGCATCGGCAATCCAGCACACCGCACGCACAATTCAGCATTCCTTGCCAATAGCCGCCTCCCCAAAAATATTACGATAGAGCAATAGAACAATTAATGGCCCCGTCTCCATGAGCTCCAAAATCTTCCTACCCCAGGCACTGCTCATGATCGCCATCCTAACCGGCTGCTCCAGCAATCCTCCGGCGGGCAGCGCGATGTCCATGGCGAATTCCCCAGTCACCACGGAATGGGCGCGAGCGAAGCTGGCGAAATCTCCCCGTCACCATGAGTACGTCACCGTCAAAAACGGAAATCGCGAGGTGCTCTGCTGGGTCGTCTATCCCGAAGTCGGCAACAAGGCGCCAGCGGTGCTCGTGTTGCACGACAGTTCCGGCCTGACGGATTTCGGGCGCCTCTCCGCCGATGAACTCGCAGCCCAGGGCTACATCGCGATCGCGCCGGATTTCCTTTCGGGCTACGGGCCCAATGGCGGCGGCACAAGTTCATTTCTTACGGACAATGATGAAGGCCTGGCGCTGAAGAAGCTTCCGGTGGAGCAAGTCATCGGCGACATAAACGCGGCCGCGGAATACGTGAAAGCGCTGCCGTCGGCGAACGGCAAACTTGTGGTGGTCGGCTTTTGTTGGGGCGGTTCCCAGGCCTCGATTGCGGCGTGTGTGCGGAAGGATTTGCAGGCGGTGTTCGTCTTCTACGGCTGGCCGCCCAAACCCGCCGATGGAATTCAGCATATTCAGTGTCCTGTCTATGGTTTTTATGGCGAGTTGGATGAACGCGTCACGGTCACGGTGCCGCAGGGCCAGGTGGACATGAAAGCCGGTGGTAAAATTTTTGAGCCCATTATTTACGCGGGGGCGGGCCACGGTTTCATGGCCCACGGCGAGCCGGAATATCCGGATGCCACGCCCGCGGACCGCAAAGCCCACGATGAAGCCTGGGTGCGGTTGAAGGGGTTGTTAAAAGGGATCTAAGCGTGGAGCGTGGAGCGTGGAGCGGGGAGCGGGGAGCGTGGAGCAGGGAGCTTGGAGCCGGGAACATGGCGACAGTAGACAGGAGTCAGGATGCAGTCGTCAGAGGTTTGAATTGTGCATTTCTCATTTTTCTTTTGCATTTAATCGCGCGCGCTCAAATTACAAATCTTAGATTTCAAATCACCCCGGCACGCCGCCAGTCTCCTGACGCCTGTCTCCTTACTCCCGGGGTCTCATTACCCCATCCCCAACTCCCGCAACGTCGTCCCCACGGCGCTCAGATTCTCCGGCCGCATGGCGGCGTGGCTGGTCGAGAGGACCATGCCGGTGCCGCCGGCCTGGAAGATGGCCAGCACGGCGGCGCGGACGCTTGCGGGCGTGCTGTTCTTGTTTTGCACGTCAATGCCCAGGCCCGGGCAGATTTGCGTCTTGGAGCCCGCGACGCCGGCGACGGCGCGCTTGGTCTCGCGGAAAACATAATCGCCGGAGAAGCCGGGGAAGGTGCCGCGCGGGGTGCCGTTGACGGCAAGGGTGCCAAGCTGGGCCTGATAGGTGGGATTGGCCGGGCCAATGATCTCGTCGTAGGATTTTTCCTTGAAATCCATAATGTGGTATTCGAAGTCGAGCATCTGCTGGGGGCTGAGGTCGCCGAAAACATTTTGTGCGACACTGTCCACGAAGGAGGTCATGCGTTCGGCGGCGGGATTGTCGTAGAGGGCGGGTTTCAGGAAGTCGGCATAAGCGGTGTAGACCTGGTAATCCTGTTCGGCGCGGTAGAAGGGACTGAAGGAAATGTTCTGCCAGATATGAAATCCCACTTGCACGTCCGGGCGGAGGGATTTGGCCTTGGCGTAAAACTCGCGCTGCATTTCGCGCATGCTTTCGGCCCAGAAGTTTTCCCAGGCGAGGAGCTCGGGATACTTCAGCAGCAGGCGCCAGAAGGCGACGAAGTAGCCGTCGCGCGGGCGCTGGCCGGCGCGACCGGCGCGAACGAAAGGTTCGAGCGCGAGAAAGGCTTTTTTGACGCGGTCAAAATCAATGCCCACCTTTGCGGCTTTGGCGGCGCAGAATTCACAGAAACAGGAAGTATGGCCGGGATCGCTTTTCGCGCCATGGTGCCACGCGCCGAGCGCATTGCCCAACGGCCCCTGCCGCTCGGAGCCGCGCTGCAATCCATCCACATTATAAGATCGGACGAAATCCTCGACGGCGCCGGTGATGAGGTTGCGGAAATAGGGATTGTTCAGACATGGGCCGCCGGGATGGCCGGCGGTGCGGCGGCCGTAGAGGTCTATCTCGTAAAGATGGTCCATGCCGGTGATGTTGAGCGGCGCGCGGTTGTCCTCCTCCATCCACGGATATATTTTGATACCGCGCTTTTTGGATTCGGCGGTGATCTGTTGAAAAGTGTCCGGGAGGTTGGGGTCGCCGGGCGCGAGGGCTTGGGGCTTCATGTAGACGTCCGGGTAATATTGCGGGTGCGCGGTGGCGAAATTGCCGGCGGGTTGGGCGGCGCGGGTGGTGCCGGCCCAGGAGGGCTCGAAAAGATTGCAGTGGAGGAAGAGCGTGTTGACGTTGGCGCGCGTCTGGACGTCGTCGAAAAACTTTGCGATGCCGTATTGCAGCAGGTACGAGGACTCGGCCTGGAAACCAATCATGGGCTTGGCGACCGCGGGCAACGACCCGGGCGCCACGGGGGCGTCGGCGGCGCGAGCGTTGGACGATAACGCGACGCCGGAAGAAATCGCGCCAGCCGCAAGCGCGGTGGTGCGGACGAAATCCCGGCGGGAGATGGAGGTAGAGGACGCAGGAGAATTATTCATGGGGCGTTGGGTGGGGGAATGGAATTGTGCAGAGTGACGGGGGGAGAGGGAAGGGTGAAATCGGGTGAATGGGGGACGAGATGCCGAAGGACAGGAGGAAGGAATGGGGAACGCTTAAGGCTCAACGCTTAACACTCAATACTTAAGGCCACGCTCATCCAGGCGCACCGGAGGTATGCACCGGTGCCTCCGAACAAAACACCGGCGGGCAGGAATTGCCGGCCGACCAAGTCTTGTGGGCGAGCCCGCGCGTGACGATGTTACGGCGGAAAATAGACGGCGGGTGATGGGCACTGCCGCGGGGAGCATGCGCCATTCCAGCCGGCCGGGCGCGAATTCATTTTGGCGCGGGTGTGGGCACCGGGCGTTCGGTCCCCGCGGGTTCCCCGAGACGGAGCGACAGGTTGGAGCACACACCTTCGCAGAGACCGACAAAAGTTTCCTCGGCCAGCTGGAGCTGGCGCGAAGCCAGCGTGGCCAGGCCCCAGTGGCGGCGCAGTTTGCGTCGGCCGAGCGGCAAATCCACCAGGGAGCCTTCGTCAATTTCGCGTTGCGCGATCCAGGGCGGCAGCAGCGCGACACCGAGGCCGAGCTTGGCGAGTTCCTTGATGGCCTCCGTGCTGCCGACTTCGAGCGGGTTGCCCAGATTGATGTTTTCCGTGCGGAAATACTCGACCACCAACTGGAAGGTGCGGCTCCGTTTGCCGTGCAGAATCAGGGTTTGCGCCGGCAATTCGCCCAGCACGGCGCGCCCGCGCACCGCCCACGGATGCCGCGGAGACACCAGGAAGCGCACTTCGTCGGCAAACAGGGGTTGAAAGCGGCAGCCTGCAGGCACTTCCGGCCCGAGCACCAGGGCGAGGTCTATGTCGCGGGCGCTTAGGCGTTCGAGGGAGGCGGGGGTATCGGCCACTTCCAGCGAGATGTTGTAATCAGGGAAACATTGCGTGAATTCGCGCAATATATCCGGCAGCAAGAATTGGCAGGCGGCCGCGCTCGCGCCGACGCGAAGCCGCCCGCGGCCCCATTGCCCGCGTTCACCCAAGCCGATCCGGACGGCGCTCATCTCGTCCAGAATCCGCGTGGCGGCGCCGTACAATTCCTCGCCGGCCTCGGTAAGGCGCGGCTGTTTGCCGACAGTGAGCAATAATTTGCAGCCGGCATCGTCCTCCAGTGCGCGCAGGGCATGGCTGATGGCGCTCTGCGTGAGCCCCAGCGTGCGGGCAGCACGGGTGAAGCCGCCTTCCCGGACGACGGCCACGAACGCCACAAGTTGGCGGGTTTCAAAAGTTTCGCGAATCATGAATATTGTTCATCCAAATGCGTCATTCCATTAATCGTGCTAATTGTCACCCATTGAGCAAAAGCGTCCACCCCGGGCCTCCGGCTGCGCCCCCCGCGGGCGGAACGATGAGTGGAATTCATAACTTCGACAAAAATAATGATTAGCAATTCTGTTGCCAACTTGAGTGGTTGGCATCGTAAGCGCTCAGCTGGGGGTATGACGGCGCTCGCGAATTTACCCGACCAACCGGCCGTGCGGCGCGCGGCGGCGGCGCGGCCCGAGATTCTGCCCGGGCGGACTAAACTTCCGCGCCAACGCCCGCTCACCATCGGGTTTGTGCGGCAGGTGGACATTGCCCCGCTGGCGGCCGCCGCGGAATTGGGGTTATTTGAACGCCATGGATTGAAGGTCAGTCTCTCGCGGGAAATCGGCTGGGCGGCGTTGCGCCACGGCGCCACGTATGACGGGCTCGACATCATGCACGCGCCGGGACCAATGCCGCTGGCGCTGACGCTGGGTCTCGGCGGTCCCGCCCGCCCGTGCGTGGCCGGGTTGGTCCTCAATCTGCATGGCAATGCGATCACCCTGGCAAAAAAACTGCGTGAGGCAGGGGTGACGGGCGGGCCGACGCTGGCGACCTATTTTTTTTCGCACCGCCGCCGGGAGCCGCTGGTGCTCGCAATCGTTTCCCGCCACTCCCCGCACCAATTTCTGCTCACCAAATGGCTGCGGCAACACGGGTTGGACGCGAAACGGGACGTGCGGTTGGTGGTTTTGCCACCCGATCAACTGGTGCGCAATCTCGCCGCCGGGCACATTGACGGATTTTGCGCCAGCGAGCCCTGGAACTCGCTGGCGGTGGCGCAGGCTGGCGGCTGGTGCCCGGCGACGAGCCTTGAACTGGATTTCGGCCACGCGGAAAAAGTGCTGCTGGCCACGGAAGATTTTGTCACCCAGCGGGCGGAGGAATTTACCGCGCTGGCGGCCGCGGTGCTCGAGGCCTGCGCGTGGTGTGATTCCGCCGAGGGCCGTGTCCGCCTGCCGGAACTTTTGGCCCAGCGGCAGTATCTCGACCTGCCGGCGGCGATTATTGCGCCCAGCCTGCAGGGTCCCTTCGACCGCGGCGATGGCCGCGGCGAGACCGACGCCAATTTCATGGTGTTTCACCGTTTCCGGGCCAACGAGCCCACGCCGGAAAAGGCCTGGTGGATGCTCGATTGCCTGGCCCAGGCTGAAACGCTCCCCCTGCCAGAAAAGCAATTGCGCGCCATGGCGCTGAAAGTTTTCCGGCCCGACTTTTTCCGCGCCGCCGAGCACCAGATGGATCTTGGCAAAAAATAGACCCTTGCGGAACGTTGGGGCTCGCGCCGCGCCGCATTTCCGTCATTCAAAATCGAAACTGCTCTTTTGTTCAGTAGAGTCGGCGTCGCCCTACATATAGAACAAAGCCACTCACCGCCGCAATTGCGGCAATGAGTGGCTTGGTGAACAAGTGCTCACTCCGGCCCGCGCTCGCGGGCCAGGGTGGTACTGGCAGGTTAGGCTAAAGCCGTCTGCTTACTTGGTGGCGGAAGCCGCTGAGGGCTTGGCGGAACCGGACGTCGTCGCCGGTTTGGGCGCCGCTGATGTTCCCGAGGTCGTCGCGGGCTTGGCCGAAGCAGAAGCAGCGGCGGGGGCCGGGGCGGGGGCCGGATTGGCCGAGTTAAGCGCTTCCAATACTTCGGCCGTGGCATCATAATCCGGGCTGGCGAACAGGACGCTGCCGATGCCGTTGGAATTCAGGACGAAAGCCGCATTGTGCTTCTTGGCCACTTCTTTGACCACGTCTTGGATGTTACGGATCAAGCTCTGGGTGATGGACAGGCGGGTGTCGGAAAGATCCCGTTCCTTGTTGGACTTATAAGTGCCCAACTGGGTTTGCTTGGCTTGGAATTCCTGCTTTTTGGCATCCAATTCCTTGTTCAACGCGGCCTTGTCGGCTTCGCTGGTACCGGTGGCGGTCATCTTGTCGTTGATGTCGTTGGCGGATTTGACAATGCCCTGAAGCTCATTGACCATCACCGCAAAGGTTTGGTTGGCGTCCGAAAAGGCGCCGGAGAACTGCAGGTTCATGGCCTGCGCAAGTGTATAATGGTCAAATACATAACCAATGTCAACTACGACGACGGTCGCGGGTTTAACATTGCCGGCGATCATGGCCGGAGGGGTGGTGGCCGCAGGGGTGGCGGCGGTCGTCTGCGCAAAGGCCGCTGGCGACAAGGCAAGGACAACCAAGGCAGTGAGGGCTAATTTCTTCATGGAAGGAATAATCGAGGAGATATGGGTTAATTGAACCCGGAGCGGGCTCAAGGGACCAATTGTCGCGAAATTTCGAATTTCAGCAAGCCGGAAGATGTAAAACAATTTCATGGTCACCTATCCCCAAAACCGCTTGGGTCGGGCAGGGTGGCTTCGTCGGCCCAGCGGGTCTTGCCGGGGATAAGAATGACTGGCACAGCGAGTTTGCGCCGGGCATGAGCGAAGCAAAAACGAGTAAAAACTAATCTAAACATCGTTAACTAACGACCAATATAATGGGTTGCAATGAGCGAATTTCATGCGCTTTAGCGGGGGTTACCAATAAACCCTGTTTTAAACCCGGTTTTCGGCCTGAACTCTCTCCGGTCCCATCGTCCCGTGGCGGAGGCACTTTTTTAGCCCAATGCTTTGCCCTGTGCTGTTTTGGAACAAAGCGGGTAAAGCCTGCGTTACAGACTCTTGCGAAATCAAAGTCAAGACTAAATTGGCGCTCTAGGGTGTATTCTTGCGGGGGGGTAAACCTGCGTTAAAATTGGTGATTTTTACTCTCGACTTAAGGGGGGGTTTTTTTATGCTCTTCAAAAGGCAAAAAACCTAAAGTGGCTTTAATCCTGCTCACCCGTCCAATTTATTGAGTTGGGCAAATCATGCGATTTGCCTGACTTTTGTTATTCACATTCATGTTTTCCTTCTTTCCCCGCCGTTCCACCGCGCCCAAATCTTTTACATTTGCGCCCAAAACTTTTACATTCCCTGACCGACTTTCTGCCTCATCCATGAACTCCCTCCCTGCTCCCAGCCTCGGTTGGCATCGAAAAATTTTCGGTGCGTTCATTTTCATGGCGATCGCCATGGCCAGCGTGAGAGGAGTTCACGCCCAGACGTACTGGATCGGCGGCACCGACGGCAACTGGCTGACCAACGCCAATTGGAATCCCACCGCTTTCCCCAACGCCGTGAACGCCACGGTGGATTTTGGTTTCAATGGCACGCCGAATAATAACTCCATCACCCTTGGCGCGGATCAGACGATTGGCACGATTAATTTTAGTGGCTTTAGCGGCAACACCGCCTTTACGTTTTTATCGGGCAACACGCTGATCTTCGCGACCGGCGGAAGCAACAAAGCCGGCAACATCACGCTGACGGGCAATGCCAACATCATTGAAACGATCAACTCCGATTTGTTGGTGGATGGTGGCAGCGTTACCGGGCTCTCTGTCAATTCCGGCAATCTGGCCACGGATACGCAGGGCAAAATCGTGCTCGGCGGCAATATTTTCCTCCAAACCGGTGCCAACCTGGTCTTTGGCGGCAGTGGCACCACCACTGTTTCAGGAAACATTACGGACGATTATCTTTCCAACGCTCCAAGCGCGCTGTCCAAGGTGGGCCCAGGCACGCTTGTTCTCTCCGGCGATAACTCCGGCTTTGGCGGTGGCATTAAAATCTCTAACGGCACCCTGGTCCTCAACAGCGCCACCGCCTTGGGTACTTATACTGCGAGCAATGACACGGGCAACTTTACCATCAATGCGAATTCCACTTTGAGCACCACCGTCGGCCCGTTGACGTTGTTGACCAACAATGCCATCACTTGGGGCGGAACATTCACCTATTCCGCGACCATCGGCAATGATTTGAACTTGGGCACGGGCAATGTGACCATGGGCGGCAACCGCATCCTCAACGTTACTCCCGGTGGCGTGCTGACCATCGGCGGGATTATTAACGACATCAACGCCGGCACCAGCCAGAATTTTAGTTTAACCAAGGCGGCCAATGGTGAATTGGTGCTGGCTGGCAACAACACCTACGGTGGCGCCACCACGGTTTCCGCCGGCACGTTGACCATTGCCGCCAACACCGCCCTCGGCACCACCGGCAATGGCACGACGGTGGCGAATAATGCAACATTGGCTTTGAAGTCGGGAATCACTGTTACCGGAGAAAGCCTGACGATCACCGGAACTGGTGTCAGCGGTTTTGGCGGCGCGCTGTACAATCAATCTTCGAATAACGTTTACGCCGGCAACATCCTGCTGAACGGCGCCAGCACCATCGGCGCGAACACGGGGACCATCCTCACTCTGAGTGGCGTGCTTTCCGGCAGTGGCGCCAGCACGCTCACCACCTCGAGCACCGGCGGCGCCACGGGCGAAATCATCCTTTCCAACGCCAACACCTACCTCGGTGCAACGAATGTCGTCAGCGGAATTTTGGATCTCTCCAACAGCCAGGCCCTGGGCCTCAACGCCACGGCGATCACCACGGTGAGCAGCGGTGCGACTTTGCAATTGGATAACAGCATTACCATCCCGCAACCCATCTCCCTGAGCGGCACGGGCGTCGCCAACGTGGGTGCCTTGTACAATAATTCCGGCAGCAATACCCTCACCAGTGCCGCGACCATTGCGATGACGGCGGACAGTATCATCGGCGCCAATGCGTCCACCACGCTGAATTTGAAAGGCGTCATTTCGGGCGCGCATCAGCTCACCACTAATGGCGGGGGTACGGTTGAGCTTTCGGCGGTCAATACTTACTCCGGTGGCACTTTCGTGAATAGCGGCACCCTGTTGATTGGAATTATTTCCGGCACCAACGGCACGCTGGGCGACACCACGAAGGCCTTGACCGTCGGCAACGCCACCTCCTTTGGCACCTTGGATCTCGGGTCCACCGCGCAGACTTCCGGCCTGGTCACTTTGACCAATGGTAACATAAGCAACGGAACCTTGAACGGTACCAGCTATGTTTTGAACAATGGCACGGTCAGCGCCATTTTGAGCGGCGGCAATGTCTCCACGACCGGCGGCAACACGGTGACCCTCACCGCCGCCAATACCTACACCACCAAGACCACCGTTAACACCGGCGACACCCTGGCCGTCACCGGCTCGGGCAAGCTCGGCAGCACCGCCAATGACTTGGTGGTCAATGGAACTTTGCAACTCAATGGCACGAGTCAGACGGCGGGCACCCTCAACGGTGGCGTCGCCCTCGGTACGATTAATTTGGGCTCAGTCTCCGCCGGCAACCTGACCGTCAATGGCACGGGTGGTGCCTATGCGGGTAACATCACCGGCAATGGCGCCTTCACCATGAATGGCACCGGCACGTTGATCTTTACCAATTCCAATAATTACACCGGCAACACGACTATCTCCCGCGGCACCCTCCAACTGGGCGATGGCGCCACCAACGGCATGGTGACTTCTGCCAATATCTTCGATACCGCCAATTTGGCCTACAATGGTGTCGCCGCTTCCCCCCAGACTTATGCCGGCGTCATCAGCGGTACGAATGGCATCTTGACCGTGAACAGTGGCATTCTGGTCTTGACCAATACTAATACCTTCACGGGAAATACGAATATCGCCGGCGGTACCCTGCAATTGGGCGATAGTACGACGAATGGCGCGGTCGCCTCGGGCAACCTGGTCAATAACGCTGACCTGATCTTTTTCGGCAATGCCACCGCCCAAACCTACAGCGGCATCATCTCGGGCACGGGCACGGTCGAACAGAATGGCTCGAATAATTTGACCCTCGGCGGAGACAACACTTATAGCGGTGTGACCACCATTGGCAGCGGCACGTTGACCCTGACCGGCAACACGGGTGTTCTGGCCAGTAGCATCACCGACAGCGCCGCCCTGGTGTTCAATCAGGGTGCCGACAGCACTTACAGCCACGTTATCAGCGGCACTGGTACCGTCACCCAGAACGGGTCTTTCAATTTGACGTTGGGCGGCGACAATACTTATGGCGGCGCGACCACCATCAGCCATGGCACGCTGACCCTCACCGGCAACATCGGCCAGTTGGGTGCCGGCGGCATTGTGGATAACTCCTATTTGGTTCTCAACCAGGGTGCCGACACCACTTATAGCCATTTGATCAGCGGCTCGGGCAATGTCACCACCACCGGCTCTTTTAACCTGACCCTCGCTGGCGACAATACCTATGCCAATACCACCATCGGCGCGGGCACCCTGACTTTGACCGGCAACGTCGGCGGCCTCACCGGCAACATTTCCGATAGCGGAAACTTGGTATTCACCAACGGTACCGCCACCACTTTTAACGGCGTCATCAGTGGCACGGGCACCCTGACCCAATCCGGCTCGAACAACCTGACCCTCGCCGGCGACAATACTTATAGTGGTACGACTACCATCAGCAGCGGCATCCTGACCCTGACCGGCAACACGGGGGTGTTGGCCAGCAGCATCACCGACAGCGCCGCCCTCGTGTTCAATCAGGGTGCCGACAGCACCTACGGCCACGTCATCAGTGGCTCCGGCACCGTCACCCAGAATGGTTCCCATAATCTGATCCTCAGCGGCGACAATACTTATGGCGGCGTCACTACCATCAATTTCGGTACCCTGACCCTCACCGGCAATGTCGGCGCGCTGGGCGCAGGCGGCATCGTCGTTACCGCCAATTTGGTGTTTAATAACACCACCGCTGACACCACCTATAGCCATGTCATCAGCGGCGCAGGCAATGTCACGCAGAACGGCACCTTTAACCTGACTCTCGGTGCGGACAACACCTATGCCAACACCACCATTGGCGCGGGCACCCTGACCTTGACTGGCGATGTCGGCGGCCTCACCGGCAACATTTCTGATAGCGGAAACTTGGTGTTCACCCGCGCCACCGACACCACTTTTGGTGGCGTCATCAGCGGCGGCGGCACCCTGACCCAATCCGGCACGAACAACCTCACTTTCACGGGCGACAATACTTATAGTGGTACCACCACCATTACCCACGGCACCATCACCTTGACCGGCAACACCGGCGTCCTGGCCAGCAGCATCACCGACAACGCCGCCTTGGTGTTTAACCAGGGGGCGGACAGCACCTACAGCCATGTCATTAGCGGCACCGGCACTGTCACCCAGAATGGTTCCTTTAATCTGACCCTCGGCGGCGACAATACTTATGGCGGCGCGACCACCATCAATACCGGCACCTTGACTCTCACCGGGAACGTTGGCGCGCTGGGTGCAGGCGGCATTGTGGTTGCCGCCAATTTGGTGTTTAATAACACCACCGCTGACACCACTTACAGCCATCTGATTAGCGGCGCGGGCAATGTGACCCAGAATGGCACCTTTAACCTGACCCTCGGCGGCGACAATACTTACGCCAACACCACCATCAACAGCGGCACCCTCATTATCACCGGCAGCACCAGCGGCCTCACCGGCACCATCGTGGATAATGGCACCCTCGTCTTCCAACAGGGCGTGGACAGCACTTATAATAAGGCCATCAGCGGCACCGGCAGTGTCACCCAAAATGGTACGCACACGCTGACCTTCACCGCCACCAGCACTTACCTCACGGACACCACCATTGCCCAAGGCACCCTGCAACTGGGCAATGGCACCGCCAATGGCATGGTCTCTTCTGGGAACATCGTCCTCACCACCGGCAACTTGGCCTACGACGGCACCTCGACCCCGCAAGTTTACAGCGGCAACATCAAGGGCTCCGGTACCTTTAACATGCTTGCAGGCGCTTTCGAGTTGGGCCATGCCAACCCCTTCACCGGCGATACGAATTTGTCCGGGGGCACCCTCACTTTGGGCGATTCTCTCGCCCTGCAAAACAGCACGCTTAATATCACCACTGGCAGCCTGGCGTTTAATAGCACGACGCCGATTACCGCCGCGACGCTCGGCGGGTTGGAAGGGACCGGCGGCATTGCCTTGAACAATACTGTTTCAGCGGTCGCCCTGTCCGTCGGCAACAATGGCAACAATACCACCTACAGCGGCAGTTTGAGCGACACGGGCTCCTTGATCAAAATCGGCACCGGCACCCTGAACTTGACCGGAACGAACTCCTACACGGGCGTCACCACCGTCAATAACGGCATTTTAACGTTGGGTGTGGCGAACGCCCTCTCCAGTTCAACCGACCTGACGGTCAACGGTGGCAATTTTGACATCAATTCGCATAACGAACTCGTCCATTCCGCGACCGTTGCGGGCGGCAATATCACGGGCACGACTGGCAATTTGACCATTGTCGCAGCCGCCTTTCAAGTGCAGAGCGGAAATGTCAGCGCCATTCTCGGCGACAATACCGGCACCGGGTTGGTTAAGAGCACCAGCGGCACCGTCATCCTCACCGGCACGAACACCTACACCGGCGGCGCCACCATCAGTGGCGGCATCTTGAACATCCAAAATGACAGTGCGCTCGGTACGGCCGCGGCCAGTGTGGGCAGCGGCGCAACCCTCCAGCTTTCCAATGCGACCAACGGCAACCGCACGGTGACGAATCCCATTAACACCCTGGTTGGCACCGGTGCGGTCGGCATCGGCGCGATTGACAACCTTATCGGCAATAACTCCCTGACCAACCTCATCACCTTGGGTGCAACTGGCGCGCAGATTAGCTCGGATGCCAACACGCTTACTCTCGGCGACATCGCCGGTGCCACTTATCCGCTGACCATTGACGGAGTGGGGAATGTCAATATTACCGGCGTTTTGGGCGGCGCGGGCACCACCCTCACCAAGAACGGTTCGGGCACGTTGACCTTGAGCGGCTCGGGCGCGAACACCTTTACTGGTGCGACCCAAATCAACACGGGCATGGTGATCCTGAATAAGTCTGCCTCGACCAATGCCATCAACGGCGGCACCGTTACCATTGGCAACGGCACTGGCACGGCCACTTTGCGGACCATTTCCGACTACCAATTTAACACGTCCACCCCGATTGCCTTTAATACCGCCGGCACCCCGGTGTTTGACGTTAACGGCACCACCCAGCAGATTGGTTCACTCAGTTCGACGAACACGGGCGCTACGGTGACTTTGGGTTCAGGCACTCTGTTTACCGGCGCATCTACTTCGACTTACGCGGGCGTCATTTCCGGCTCGGGCGGTCAACTGGTTAAATACGGCGCGGGCATCTTTACGTTGACCAACGCGAACACCTATGACGGCGGCACGCGCATCGACGGTGGCACACTCGTGGTCGGCAACACGACGGCGTTGAGCACCGGAAACATCGATTTCAACAGCAATTCTTTTTTGCAGGCCGATGCCAATGGCCCGTATACGCTGGCGAACGCACTGAGGATATTGGCCACCGGTTTCACGATTGGCGGCAGCAAAGCCCTCACCTTTAGCGGCACGCTCACCAATACGGGAGGCTACACGCTTAACCTCAACGACAGCGGCGGCATCACCTTTGGCAATACCAACGCCATTTATTTGTCCAACGATACGAGCAGCGAGACCCTGACCCTGGCCGTCACCGGCACGGCCACGGTCAGTGGCATCATTGCCAATTCCGCTTCGGGCGGCGCCGCGGCGAGCAATCTGACGAAATCAGGTGCGGGCACCTTGAATCTCATGGCCGCCAACACTTACAATGGCACCACTGATCTGACTAGTGGCGTCATTGCCCTCGGCAACGCCACGGCTTTGGGCACCAGCGTCCTCAATCTTGACGGCGGCACCCTCCAGAGCAGCGATACCACGGCGTATATTTTGGCGAATACCATAACTGTTGGCTCGACCGGTTCAACCATCGGTGGAGCGGGCGCCCTCACCTTTAGCGGCACCATGACCAACACCGGCGGCAACACCCTCAATCTCAATGACAGCGCCGGCATCACCTTCAGCAACGCCAACGCCATTTACCTTTCCAATGACACCACTAGCCGGGTGCTGAATCTGGCTGTCACGGGCACGGCCACGGTCAGCGGCATCATCGCAGATTCCGCCTCGCCCAGCCCCTCGCCCAGCAACCTGACCATTTCCGGCACCGGCAACTTGATTCTCACCAATACCGGGAACAGCTACTCGGGCAACACCACGATTACGGGCGGCACGCTGACTTTGGGTAACGGTTTGCAGAACGGCATGGTGAACGCCACCGGCAATATCGTGGACAGCGCGGATCTGACCATCAATGGCAATGGCACCGCCCAAACCTATAGCGGCAACATCAGCGGCGGCGGCAATGTGACCCTCACGAACGGCACGCTGACCTTGAACTCCGCCAACGCTTATTCTGGGCTGACCAACCTCAATGCCGGCACCTTGATTGTCGGCAATAACGCCGCTTTTGGCACCAGCACCGTTAACCTCAATGGCGTCACCCTTGAGGGCGACGGCGTCGTTACCGGCTATACTTTGGGCAATAACCTCACCCTGGTTTCTGCCTCCACCATCGGCGACTCGGCTTCGCCCCTTACCTTCAGCGGCGTTTTGACGGGCAACGGATCGAACACCCTCAACCTCAATGACACCTCCGGAATCACTTTTGCCGGCAATGGCACGGTCGCTATTTACCTTTCTAATAGTGTTGCCTCCAACACCCTGACCCTGGCGGTCGGCACGGGCGTTAACACCACCGTCAGCGGCGTGATTGCTGATTCCGCCACGGGTGGCGCGGCTGCCAGCAACCTGACCAAGACCGGCCCGGGCACTTTGTACCTCACCGGCGCAAACAACTACACCGGTATCACCACCCTCACCAACGGCATCCTGAGCATCAACACCGTGGCGGACGCCGGCACGGCGAGCAGCCTCGGTGCCTCCGGCACGGCCGCCAGCAACCTGGTCATCAACGGCACCGCGGCCACGCTCAAGTACACGGGCGCCGGCAGCAGCACCAACCGCCTCTTTACCATCGGCAATTTGGGCGCCACGATTGACGCCTCCGGCACCGGCACATTGACGTTCTCCAACACCACCGGCCATATCGCGTTCTCGAACACCAGCGCCCCGGCCTCCCTCACCCTCACCGGCGGCAACACCGGCACCAACACTTTTGGCCCGATTATTGGTGACAGCGGCGGTGTGACTCCGGGCCTGAACGTCACCAGCCTGACCAAGAACGGCGCCGGCAACTGGACCCTGACCGGTGTCAACACCTTCACCGGCGGCACCTTTGTCAACAGCGGTTACCTCATCCTCGGCGTGCCCAATGCGCTCTCCAGCACGGGTAATGTAACCATTGCGGGCGGTACCTTGATCAATAATTTCCCCTTCACCTCCACCAACCTCATCATCGGCAATACCTCCACTGCCGGTACCTTTAACGCCACCACGGTTACTTCGACCTTCAGCTCCGTGCTCTTGGCGAATGGCACCATTTTGTCGGGTGTAGGCGGAACCTTGAACAGCGGCAACTACACGGTGGAAAATGGTTCCATTGCGGCGATCCTGTCCAACGCCTCTGCTACCCTGACCAAAAATTCCGACGGCAGCGGCACGAACGGCACCGTCAACTTGAATGGCACGGCCGCCAATACTTATGCCGGCGGCACCGCCGTCAATGCCGGTACCCTCATCCTGAGTGATTCGGGCGGCGTGGCCATCGCTGGCGGATTGATAACCATTGGCAACGGCACAGCCCCGGCCACTTTGCAGACTACCGTCAATAGCCAATTCGGCTCCACGGTGCCGGTGACCTTGAATGGCTCCGCCTCGGGCGCGGCCACGTTGGATATTTTTGGCACGAGCCAGACCATCGGCAGCTTTGCCTCTTCCTATTCCGGCGACCAAATTCTTCTCGGCGCGACCGGCGTTTTGACCTCGGGCAATGCCTCCGACACCACTTACGCGGGCACCATCACCGGCGCTGGGACTTCCGGCGGCCTGGTCTACCAAGGCGCGGGCAATCTGACTTTGACCGGCACGAACAGCGGCTACGCCGGCACCACGACTATCAGCAGCGGCATCATTTCCATCAACAACACGTCAGCCCTCGGCACCGGCACCATCAACTTCAACGGCGGCGCGCTCCAGACCAGCAATGCTTCCGGGTTGACCCTCACGAACGCCCTCACAATTAACGCCACCGGCTCGACCATCAATGGCGCCGACCCCTTCACCTTTAGCGGCACGGTTACCGACAACGTCGTGACCGCGGCTACCCTCAACCTCAATGCCACCGGCGGGATTCTCTTTAACGGCACGACCTTTACCCTCAACCACGGCGCCCCGCTCACCCTCTTCGTGGGAACGGCTGGAGCCACCATCAGCGCCAATCTCGTGGACGGCACCGGCTTCAGCAACCTGACCAAGGACGGCGCGGGCACGCTGACGCTCATCAGCACTAACAATAGCTACACCGGCGACACCACCATCACCGCCGGCACGCTGACCTTGGGCAATGGCACGCAAAACGGCTTCCTCTACGCCACCGGCAACATCGTGGACAACAGCCAGTTGAATTATAACGGCAACGCCACCACCCAAACTTACGGCGGCAACATCAGCGGCGGCGGCAATGTCACCATCCTTAGTGGCACCCTCGTGCTGAATAGCACCGTCAACGCTTATGCCGGCACGACCACGATCAACTCCGGCGGCACCTTGCAATTGGGCGACGGTTCCCAAAACGGCGCGGTGACGACCGTCAGCATCACCGACAACGGCCTGTTCGCTTTCGACGGCAATGCCACCCCCCAGTCGCTCAACGGCAACATCATTGGCACCGGCAATGTGACGGTTCTTAACGGCACCCTCGTTCTCACCAACGCCACCAACACCTACGCCGGCAACACCACCATCAATTCGGGTGGCACGCTGGCCCTCGGCAACCACACGAATAACGGCTTTATCAACGCCACCGGCAATATCGTGGACAACGGCCTGTTAAGTTACAACGGCACCGCCGCGGCGCAAACTTACGGCGGCAACATCAGCGGCACGGGTGGTTTGACGATTCTCAACGGCACTCTGGTCATTAACAGCACGACCAGCACCTACTCGGGCAACACCACGATTACGGGCGGCACGCTGACCCTGGGCGACGGCATCAACAACGGCTTTATTCTCGCCACTGCGGCGGGCAACATTGTGGACAGCAGCAACTTGGTCTATAATGGCAACGGTACCACCCCCCAAACCTACGGCGGCAACATCAGCGGTGCCGGCAATGTCGCGATCACCGCGGGCAACCTCACTTTGACCAACGCCAACAGCGTTTTCACCGGCAACACTTCACTCAACGGCGGTACCCTCCAAGTGGGCAATAATGCGGCGCTGGGCTCGACCGGCACGGTCATTCTCAATGGCGGCACCCTCCAGACCAACGGCGTCGGCACCGGTTATACGCTGGCGAATCCGATTAATCTTCTGCTTACCGGCTCGACCATTGACGGTGCGGCCGCCGCACCCAAGAACGACTTGACATTCAGCGGCCTCTTTACCGCCAACAACACCGGCACTCCCACGTTGAATATTACCACGAAGGGCAATGTTTCCTTTACCAATAGTGCTTTCAATCTTTCGGATAATGCCTTCGGACAAACGCTGACGCTCTCGCTGGGCGCCCACACTAATGCTACCATTTCCGGCATTGTGGCGAACAGCTCTATCGCGAGCACCGCCAGCAATTTGTCTTTGACTGCATTCGGGGCTTCGCCCGGTGGCATTCTCACCCTCTCCTCTAACAATACCTACACCGGCTCGACCACCATCGGTACGGGCATTATCCTGATTGCCGGCGCCAACCTATCCCTAGGGCATGGATCCGGAGCCGTCAACATCGCTTCGGGCGCTACCTTGGAACTCCTGGGTGGGGTCACTTTGAGCAACACGCTCCCCAGCCTCAATGGCTCCGGTGTCAACAACGCGGGTGCCTTGGACAGCAATGGCACGAATACTTACAGCAACCTCATCACGTTGGCCTCAGCCGCGCAGATTAATTCCGATTCCGGCACCTTTACGCTCAATAACCCCGGCACCTCCATCACGAGCCCGAATTTTGATCTGACCCTCGGCGGCGCGGGCAATATCTCAATTCCGAACATCATCAACCTCGGCACTGGCAATTTGATCATCAACGGCACCGGCAACTATACGCTCAGTGCATTAAATACCTATTCCGGCAACACGACCATCATCAATGGCACCCTCATTGCAAATACTCTTCAGTTAGGTGGCGCAGGTCATCCCAGCAGCATCGGCAATTCCACCAATGTCGCCACGAATTTGATCATAAACAACGGCACCTTGCAGTTCATCGGCACCTCGTCCAATACCACCGACCGCCTCTTTACTGTCGGTAATGCCACAATCGCGCTAAATAACGCGACCATTGACAATTCCAGCCCTACGGCTGACATCCTTATTTTCAATAATGCTGGCACCTTGGTTTTCGGCAATACGGGTGCCCCGGGGACCTTGACCCTCACCGGCACCAATACGGGTGTTAACCTCTTCACCCCAATTATTCCCAATAGCGGTGCTAATCCCGTCAGCCTGGTCAAAAACGGCTTGGGCGAATGGAAGTTGGTGGGGGCTGTAGCTGACACTTTCACCGGCGCAACTTTGGTGAATTCCGGAACTTTGGTTCTGGGCAAAACCGCTAACATCGTCTCGATCGCCAGCGGCGGATCGGTGACCATTGGCAATACAACTTTGACCACCCCAGCCACCCTGATTGCGACCACTGCCGGCCAAATTGGCGCCACCACCCCAATTACCTTGAACGGCTCCCTCACCGAGGGCGGCGCTACGTTTGACATTTCCACGGCCGCAGCGAACCAGGCGATTGCCAGCTTTGCTTCCACCTATTCCGGTGATCAAATTCTGCTCGGTGCCTCCAGTGTCTTGACTGCTGGCGCGGCTAACGCCAACTTCGCTTACGCGGGCTCAATCACCGGCACCGGCACCAGCGGCATTACCAAGTCCGGTACGGGCACATTGACACTGACGGGTACTTCCGCTGGCTACACCGGTGTTACGACCATTAGCGGCGGTACCATCGCGGTCGGAACCACCACGGCGCTGGGCTCCAGTTTGATCAAATTCAACGCCAATCTCGCCACCCTGCAAACTAATGGCAGCGGACCGCTGACGCTGGCCAATAATCTTTCCTTGACCGCTTCTGGCGGAATTATTGGTGGTTCGGACGCGCTAAATTTCAGCGGCAATCTTACGAACACGGGAGCCTTTACGCTGAATCTCAATGATTCCAACGGGGAGACTTTTAGCAATTCCACCACGGCCATTTTCCTGTCGAACACTGCCACGCCCCGTACCTTGACTTTGGCGGTCGGCGCCGGAAACACGGCGACAGTGAGCGGGCCAATTGTTGATGGCCCGGGAGTTGGTAGTTCTCTCACTAAGACTGGCCTGACTGGCAATTTAATTATCACCGGAACCAATACCTACACCGGCACGACTACCATCAGCCAGGGCACAATTACAGTTGGATCTGGAGCTGGCGGCGCGATCACACCTTTCGGCACCAGTCTGCTGGCCCTTAACGGCGGCACCCTGGCGAGCGACAACGCTTTCGCTTATACGTTGGCCGATAATATCTCGCTCACTGCGGCCTCGACCATCAGCGGAACCAAGGCCCTCACGTTTGGCGGCAACCTGACTAACACGGGAGCATTTACGCTTATCCTCAATGATTCCGACCCAGCCGGGATTACGTTTAATAACCCTACCGCCATTTTCCTTTCCAGCACGGCGACGCCCCGCACCTTGACCTTGTCCGTTGGCGCTGGGGACTTAGTGACGGTCAGCGGGGTTATTGCCGATGGCCCGGGCGCGCCCAGTTCTCTCACCAAAGGCGGTCTCGCCGGTCAGACTGGCACATTGGTACTCACAGGCAGCAACCTCTATACCGGTACGACTACCATAAGCTTGGGCACGATTCAAGTCGGAGGCGCCGCCGGTGGTGCGATCACACCTTTCGGCACCAGTCTGATCGCCCTCGCGGGTGGCACTCTTGCCAGCGACAACGCTCACGCTTATTCCCTGGCTGATAATATTTCGCTCACTGCGACCTCGACCATAAGCGGCACCAAGGCCCTCACCTTTGGAGGCAACCTTACCAACACGGGTGCCTTTACGCTCAACCTCAATGACTCCGACCCCGCCGGGATTGCGTTTAATAATGCCACCGCGATTTTCCTTTCCAATACGGCGACGGCGCGCACGCTGACATTGACGGTGGGTGCAGGGGATGTTGCGACGGTCGGCGGTATCATCACCGATGGCGCGGGTGTGGGTAGTGCCCTCACCGTCGGCCTCGCCGGTCAAACCGGAACTCTATTTCTTTCCGGCGCAAATAATTATACAGGTGCCACGACGATCAATTTCGGTGTGTTGAATATTCAGAATAGTTCGGCCCTCGGAACCACGGCGGCAGGAACCACGGTGGCCAGTGGGGCCGCGTTGCAGTTGCAGGGCGGTATTGCAGTCGGAAGCGAAGCGTTGTCCTTGAATGGCTCGGGCATCGCGAATAGTGGTGCATTGCGGAATATTGCCAATTCGAACAGTTACGCCGGTGCCATCACCCAAGCGGGCGCTTCGCGGATTAATTCGGACGCTGGTACTCTCACTCTCAGCGGTACGATCACAGGTGCTTTTGCGCTTTCGCTTGGCGCTGCTTCCAGCGCTAACATTGATATCACCGGGAGTGTCAATAACGGCGCTGGTGGCGTTATCATTGATGGCGGCGGTACGGTGACCTTTGAGGGTGGAACTACCAACACCTACACCGGTACCACCCTGATCAATAACGGTACCCTAATCTTAAGCAAACCGAGCGTGGTCGCCGTCAATGCGGGCGCAATTACGATCGGCAATGGCTCCGCCGCCGCCACTTTGAAAGCAATGAGTAGCACCTTGCCGGCTGGCCAATTTGCCGCCACTCCGATTACCTTTAATGGCTCCTCGGGCAACATTGCGACCTTTGACCTCTCCGACACGGCTCAAACCGTGGCGAACATCAATTCCGCAAACGCTTTGGGCTTTGACCTGATTACACTCAATAACACCGGCGTCCTGACCTTGGGCAATGCCACCTCCACCACCTTTAACGGTACGATTACCGGCGCCAGTGGCAGCGGCGTGATCAAGAACGGCACGGGCACATTGACCCTGACGGGTGCATCGTCCAGTTACTCCGGCGCCACGACAATTAATGTTGGCGCCATCGCCGTCGGGAGCGACACCGCCTTGGGCTCTGGCCCGATCAACCTCAGCGGCGGCACGATCGAGACAAACGGCATCGTCGCCGGCCATTCACTGGCTAATCCCATTAATCTTAATTTCACGGCGGTCGGCTCGACTATTGACGGTGCGGCCGTTGCTGCGGGCGTGAACGACCTCACCTTCGGCGGTATTTTCACTGCCAACAACTCGGGCACCAATCCGACGTTGAATATTACAACGAAGGGCAATGTTTCCTTTACCAATGCCTTCAACCTCTCGAACAACGGCACCGGCCAAACGGTCACGCTGGCGCTGGGTGCTAACTCCAACACCACTATCTCCGGTATCGTGGCGAATAGCAGCGCCGGTGGTGCTACTGCCAGCAATCTGGCCTTGACCGGCACGGGTGTGATTACCCTCTCCGGCGCGAACACCTACAACGGTACGACCACCGTGGGTGCGGGTGTCACCTTGATTGCAGCCAATACCACCGCCTTAGGCTTGGGCACGGCTAGCGTCGCTTCGGGCGGAACGCTTGAGTTGTCGAACGTTCTGAATGGCGACTTCACCTTGTCCAATTCAATCACGAGCCTAATTGGCAACGGCGTCGGCGGCATTGGCGCTTTGGATAACAAGGTCGGCAATAACATTTATGGTGGCACCATTGTCCTCGGGGCCGCCGGGGCGCGGATAAATGCGGAATCGGGGAACCTCACCCTCAGCAACACAATTTCCGGTGCGGCGCAGCCCCTGACACTCTCCGGCGCAGGCAATATCGCGGTTTCGGGCGTTATTGGCACCACAACGGGCACCGTGACCATTAACAGCACCAGCACCGGCATCGGTAACGTAACCTTCGACGGGACGCTTCCCAACACCTACACGGGCGCGACCATTATCAACACCGGCACCCTGATTCTGAGTGACACGGGCGGTGTTGCCATCGCCGGCGCTGGCTTGGTGACGATTGGCAATAATACGGCAACGATCTCGTCTACCTTACAGGCAACCCTCGCTGGCCAAATTGGCGCCACTACCCCCATTACTTTGAATGGTTCCTCCACAGCGGGCGGCGCGACCTTTGACATATCTGCGGCGGGAGCGAACCAGACCATTGCCAGCTTCGCTTCAACCTATTCTGGCGATAAAATTCTACTTGGCTCCAGCGTTTTGACCGAGGGCGGCACCGGGGCCACCACCGCTTATGCGGGCACAATTACCGGTGGTCATTCCAGCGGCTTGGTCAAGAATGGCGCGGGCACCCTGACCCTGACGGGCAGCTCCTCCAGTTACCTGGGAACGACCACTCTCAGCGCCGGTATTATTACTATTAACAACACCAACGCCTTGGGCTCTGGCACTATCAACTTCGCTGGCGGCGCGCTCCAGAACAGCATCAATCCGGCCGGTTTGAACCTAGCGAATGCCCTTACCATTGGCGCGAGCGGCTCGACAATCGGTGCCAACGGCAATCTCTTCACCTTTAGTGGTGCAGTGAATGACACAGCGCCGGGTGCAGCCATACTGAACCTCAACGACGCCGGTGGCATCACATTTAGCGGCTCAACTCTCACGCTAAATCACCTTGGTGCGCTCACGCTGTCCGTTGCGGCGACGGATTTGGCCACTATCAGCGATACCATTGTTGATGACGGCTCGGTTGGCAATAGCCTCATCAAATCTACTGCCGGTACGCTCATTCTCACTGGGACTAACACCTACAACGGCACGACCACTGTCAGCGGGGGTATTTTGAACCTCCAGAATTCCTCGGCGTTGGGCACCGGCTCCGCGGCCACGGTCAGCGTCGCCTCGGGCGCGACCCTACAACTTTCGAATGCAATTGCCCCGGCAAATATTACGGTCATGAATCCTATTTCCAGCCTGATTGGCGTCGGCATCGGCGGTTTGGGCGCGCTGAATAACCAAGCCGGAAATAACGCTTACACCGGTGGCATCACTCTCGGGGCTGGCGGCGCAACCATCAAAGCCAGCGCGGACACCCTGACCCTCGGTGTCATTACGGTCGGCACCCAGCCTCTGACCCTCAACGGCTCGGGCAATTTCGCCCTTACCGACACCATCCTCGGAACCACGGGCACGGTGACCATCAACAGCACCGGCACCAGCATAACTGAAACGGGCGGGGCCAATACCTATACGGGCGCGACCGTCATCAATACGGGTACTCTAATTCTGAGCAAGGCCGCTAATACCGTCTCCATTGCGGGTGCAGGCGCGGTGACCATTGGCAATACAACCTTGCTCTCTCCGGCCTCCTTGATTGCAACCACGGCTGGCCAAATTGGCGCCGCTACGCCGATGACTTTGAATGGCACGACCGGGCTAAATTTTGCGACCTTTGACATGTCCACTACCGGTGCGAACCAGACGATTGCCAGCTTTGCCTCGGCCAATGCTAATGATACCATTCTGCTCGGCCCCAACGTTTTGACCGCCGGCGGTACCAATGCCAACTTCGCTTTCGCGGGTACGATTGTCGGTACCGGCACGAGTGGCATTACGAAGAATGGCACGGGCATCTTGACGCTCAGCAACTTGAATACCTACAACACGACGACGATCAATGGAGGCACCATTGTTGCAAACGTTTTGGACATCGGCGGAAATGCCAGCAGCATTGGAAATTCCTCGAACTTGGCCTCCAATTTAATCATTAGCAGCGGTATCTTGCAGTTCAAGGGTACCTCGGCCAATACCACCGATCGCCTGTTTACGATTGGCAATGCGACCACCGCGCTCAACGCCGCCACCATTGATTCTTCCAGCGTCTTGGCCACCAGCACTGTCACCTTCAGCAATACCAGCGCTCTGATCTTTGGGAATTCCTCCGCCCCGGCGACCTTGACCCTCACCGGCACCAATCCTGGCACCATCGCCGGCGTCAACGTCTTCACTCCTCTTATCACCAATAGCGGCATCGGCGCGAACATCACCAGCTTGGTCAAGAATGGCGCGGGGGTGTGGGAACTCTCGGAGACCAGCCCAAATACTTTCTCCGGCACCTCCACAATCAACGCCGGCACATTGGAACTAAATGTTTCCGGAGGCAACGCCTTGGGCGCGGGCGCCGTGACCATCGGGAGCGCAGCCACCGCTGCGGACGTGCAGTTGCTTGCCGCCAATCAGATCCAAGCTACGTCGGCGGTAACTTTGTTTGCCACGGGCACACCGCAACTCCACCTCAATGGCTTCGCCGATACGATCACCAGTTTGGCTTCTACCAATCCCGTTGCCTTGGTGGATTTGACCGGGAGCGGTCAGTTGACGACGGGCGACACGAATGCCGCCACCGCTTATGCCGGCACGTTCAAAGACGACGGCACCGGTATTTTGACCAAAGTGGGCACGGGAATCTTTACGGTGACCGGCTCCAGTCCTCTCTTCACCGGCACGACCAACATCACGGCTGGCGCAATTGCCGTCGGTGCCGCCTCCGGCGGCGCGATCAATCCGCTGGGCAGCGGCCTGATTATCCTCAGTGGCGGCACCTTGGAGAGCAACAACGGCTTCGATTACAGCCTCGCCAACAACATTTCGCTGACCGCTAATTCGACCATCGGCCTCGCCACCGCCATCCACATGTTCAACTTTACGGGAATGGTGACCGACAACGCGGGTGGGGCAGTCACCCTTAATCTCAATAACGGTAGTGGTGCATCAAGTGGCATGATCTTTAGCAACACCACCGCCCTGACCCTCAACAGCGCGGGTGCACTGACTCTGTCCGTGGGTGGCACTTCTGTTGCCACGATCAGTGGGACTATCGTGAATGGTACTGCGGACAGCTCGCTCATCAAAGACGGCACGGGCACCCTGGTCCTCACGGGAGCGAATACTTATACGGGAAGCACCTCGATCAACAATGGGGTGCTCAGCATTAATTCCATTGGCATTGTTGGCACCAGCGCGAATTCGCTGGGCCAGCCGGCCTTGAACAATGCCACCATTAACTTTGGAAACGTTGCCACCACGGGCACCCTGCAATTTACCGGCGGCACCGATAGCTTCACGGACCGCATCCTCAATCTCGCCGGTGGCACCGGCGGCGCGACCCTCGACGAATCGGGCACGGGCAATATCACCTTCACCAACCTCTTAGTCACTGGCATCGGCGCGAAGACCCTTACCCTCACGGGCAGTGCTTCCGGAAACGGTTTCTTGAACGGGGTTATTTCGGACAGCACCGGCGGCGGCGTCACTTCCCTCGTCAAATCGGGATCCGGTTTTTGGACGCTCGCGGGCAGCACAGTCAACACTTATACCGGTACCACTACGGTTAACGCCGGTACCTTGGTGCTGAATGATTCGGCGGGCAACGCTCTTGGCGCGGGTGCGGTTACCATCGGCAGCGGCGTGCTTGCCGCCGACGTGCAGTTGCTGGCTCCCAATCAGATTCAAAGTTCCTCAGCGGTCACTCTGTTTGCCACGGGATTTCCCTCTCTCCACCTTAACGGCAACGCCGACACCATCGCCAGCTTGGCTTCAACGAATTTCGGAGCATTGGTGGATTTAGGAACCGGTGGCCAGTTGACCATGGGCGGCACCAATGCCAACTTCGTCTATGATGGCATCTTTACCGGCGACTCCACGAGTGTTTTGAACAAGGTCGGCACGGGCACCTTTACTGTGAATGGCAATAGCCCTGGTTTTGCGGGCAATACAAACCTGATGAACGGCGTGCTGCTCCTCAACGCCGCCAATTCGCTGGGCACCACGGGTACCATTACCTTCAATGGTGGCACGTTTGAGGCCGCCGGGCCCGGGCCGGTCACCATCGCCAATCCGATTGCCATCGGGTTTTACTCTCTTCTTTTTGCCACTGCCAACGTGACGACGCCCGACACCGGGGGTAGTTTGGTTTACACTGCGGCGGCGGCAGGGAGTACCGACAATGGCGTCACCATTAATTATGTTAGTGGTGTGTCCACGACGGTACAGAGCGTGGTTGGTAAGGTCATCACGGTGGCTTTGGCGGGCGGATCTGACTCGGAGGCCAATGTGGCGGCAGCGATTGCCGCGAGCGCTAATGCCAAAGCGCTGGTCTCCTTGAGCGGAACCGGTGTCGTGGACTCTAGTTCCACCTCGTCCTCAGTCTTGGCTGGTGGCCTGGGCAATCCGGCTATCACCACTACCTTGGGCACGAACAATGTCGCGCTCAACTTCAGTGGCAATGTGACCAACACCCAGCCCGCCGCGTTGTCCAACACTCTCCTGTTTAACGACACCGCCGGGGTGACGTTGTCGGGCACCGTTTTCCTTTCCGATAGCGTCGCCACGAGCAACACGCTGACCCTCTCGGTCGCCGGCGCGGACCTCGCCACGATTAGCGGCGTTATTGCCGATGCTAATGGCCTTAACCCGGTGCCCAGCTCGCTCATTAAGATCGGTACAGGCACCCTCGATCTTACGAACGCGAACACTTATGGCGGCAGTTCCGGTTTCCTTGCCAGCACGGGTACAACCACCCTCACCGCTGGGACCTTGCAAGTGGGCAGCGACGCAGCCTTCGGTAATAGCACCCTAGTCCTTAATGGCGGCACGATCTCGAGCGACGCCAGCGGGCCCCATACCTTGGGCAATGAAATCAATCTGAATGCCAGCTCTATTGTTGACGGATCGTTGGGCCTCACCTTCACCGGGAACCTGACTAATACCTTGGCAGGTAACCCGACCCTGACTGTGACCAATACCGGCGCCCACATCAATTTCAATGGACAGAACTTCTACCTGTCCAACAGTCTCATTGCCCGCACGGTCACAATTACCCCGAGCGTTAATGCCAATGTGTTTATTTCGGGCAATATCCGGAATAGCAGCTTGGGCGGCGCGGCGGCCAGCAACTTTGCCGTTGGCGGTGTCAGCCCCGGTGGAACGGTAACCCTGAATGGCACAGTTTCCAACAGCTTCACCGGAACAACCACGATCAACACCGGCACCCTCGTCTTGGACAGGGTGGGGGGCACGGCTCTCAATGCCGGTGCGGTCACGATTGGCGTCGGCATCGTCACGGCGAACTTAAATGCGCAGACCAACAACCAATTCAATGCCACGCCGATCTCTTTGGATAACACCGCCCTTTCTCTTCCGATCTTTGATCTGACCGACACTAACCAGACCATCGCCAGCCTGGCCTCGACGAACACACTCTCGTCGGTCGTCTTGGGCAGCGTCGGCAATTTGACCACGGGTACCGCAACCACTGCGTATAGCGGCACCTTTACCGGCCTCGGTGGCACGGTCCTGAATATTTCCGGCCCGGGCACCTTTACGGTCAATACCGACAGCAGTGGCACTTTTAGTGGCAATACGAATCTGAATGGCGGCATCGCCCTCCTCGGCAATGGCACGGCGCTGGGCAGCACTGGCACGATCAGCTTCAACGGCGGCCAGTTGGAGGTTAGCTCCGGCATGACGGTGCCGAATCCGCTTACGGTTAACGCGTCCGGTTCAATCATCGGCGCCAACAATATTGCGGTCACCTTCAGTGGCACATTGACCAATGATGTACCCGCGGGTGCAACGCTGAATATCAATGACACCGCTGCCGGCGGAGTGACTTTTAGCAATGCTAACTCGATTTATCTCTCCAATAGCAGTGGCACGCCCGGCACGCTGACTCTATCAACGGGTGCCGGAACGACGGCCACAGTCAGTGGGATTATCGCCGATTACGCCACGGGCTTGAATGGTGGTAACTTGACCAAGACCGGCACGGGCATCTTAAATCTCAATGGCATCAACACCTATTCGGGCTTCACCAATCTCGTCAACGGCATCCTCGTATTGGGCAACAATAATGCGCTGGGCACCAGTGTGCTCAACTTGAACACCAGCACAGGTGTGCTGCAGGCGAGCACAACGCTGAGCAACGTGGCAAATAATATCACCCTGTCGGCGGTCGGCCCGACCATCAGCGGCGCCAATGCGATTACCTTCAGCGGGGTTTTGACCAATGTCGGTAGCAATACTCTGAACCTGAATAACACCAACGCTGCCGGCGTAACCTTTAGTAACTCGACGACCGCCATCGCCCTCTCGGATGGCTCGGCCAGCAACACCTTGACCCTCGCGGTCGGCGCGGGCGATTTTGCCACCGTCAGCGGCGTTATTGCCGACCAAGTGGGCACCGCGACAACTACTAATAACATCATCAAAACCGGTGCAACCGGCACCCTCACGCTCACCGCGGCCAACACGTTTAATGGCAACGTCACGATCACGGGCGGCACGCTCGCGGTTGGCAACGATTTGGCCCTCGGCAATGGCACGGCCATCCTCAATGGCGGCATCCTCGAGACCAATGGCCTTGCTGGCCATACGCTCGCCAATCCCATCAATTTGGCCGCCACTTCGACCATTGACGGTTCGGCGGTGGGAGCAGGCGTGAACGACCTCACCTTCACGAACGTGTTTGCGAATACATTGGCGGGCAATCCGACGCTGAATGTCACGACCCAGGGCAATGTAACCTTTGCGGGAACCACCTTCAACTTGGCGCCCACCACTGGCCGCACGGTTACACTCGCGCTGGCTACGGGCACAAGTGTCACAATTTCGGGCGTCATTACCAATAGCCTGGTTCCGACCACCGCTAGCAATTTGGTTATCGCCGGGTTCGGTGGCGGCAGCGGCACGTTGACCCTCAATGGAACGACGACCAACACCTTTACGGGCACAACTACTTTGAACAACGGCACACTGATCTTGGACAAGACCAGTGGTGCGACCGCCATCAACGCGGGTGGCGTCACTGTGGGTGTCGGCGGAGCAGGAATTGTTGCAACCTTGCAGGCCCTCGCACCGAACCAGTTCGTCGCCAGCCCAATCACCTTGGACGGCACGGCTCTCTCCACCCCGTTATTTGACTTGAGCAATACAGCCCAAGCCATCGCCAGCCTAACCTCGACGAACGTGGCAGCCGAAGTGCGCCTTGGTTTGATCGGTAACTTGAGCACGGGTACTAACAACACGGCCTATGCCGGTTTCTTCAACGGCACCGCTGGAAGCGTTTTGTATAAGACCGGCGCGGGCACCTTTACGCTGACCGGAAATAGCCTCAGCAGTCTCCCCGGCCTCACCAACCCCGTCGGCTTCTCGGGCACCACAGTGCTGAATGCGGGCGTCATTCAGGTGGGCAATGACAATGCGCTGGGCACCAGTCTTCTTCAAATCAACGCCGGCACGTTCCAGACGGATGGCGTTGCCGCTCACACCATTGCCAATAATATCACGCTGGACGGAAGCGCAGCCATCGGCGGCACCAAGGGACTCACCTTTACCGGTGAGTTGACGAATACCGGCAATTTCATCCTTAGCCTGAATACCAATGGTGGTGTGACCGGCAATGTGACCTTCAGCAATACGACCAACGCCATTTACCTGTCCAATGGCACTAATTCCACCCTGACTCTGGCAGTCGCCGCCGGTCTCACCGATACCATCAGCGGGAATATTTCGAACGACCTCCTTAACCTCAATACCGACTCGATTACTAAGACCGGCACCACCGGCATCCTCGTGTTGAACGGCACGAACTCATATAACGGCACGACTAACCTCAACCAGGGCACCATTCAAGTCGGCTCCGACTCCGCGCTCGGCACGAGCGTCCTGAACCTCAATAGCGGCACGCTCTCCACGGACGGTACCGGCTCGCGGATTTTGACGAATAACATCACGGTGAGCGCCAGTTCGACCATTGATGGCCTGAGCCCTGATTCCATCACCTTTGGTGGAATTCTGACCAACAAGGCGAACACCGTGCTCACGCTGTCCACCGCCGGTGGCGTGACCTTCAATGGCTCCAGCATCCTCTACCTTTCCGACGGCTTGGCCGCCCGCACCCTTACCCTGACGCCCACGGGCACACTGACGACGACCATCAGCGGGGTTATCGCCAACGACGCCGTCAGCAGCATCTTCAACAGTGGTTTGACCAAAGGTGCCGGTCTCACCAGCACGTTGATCTTCAGCGGCGGGCAAAACAACACCTACACCGGCGCGACCACCCTAACGTCGGGCACCTTGCAATTGAGCAAGACCCCCCTCGCATATGCCATCAACACGGGCACGGTGACAATCGGCGTGGGTGCAGTGGCTACCGCAAACTTGACCATGACGGCGGACAACCAATTCAACAAGACCGCCGTGGCGATGGATAACACGATTGGCTCCACGCCGATCTTTGACATGTCGGCCACCGCCAACCAAGCCATCGGCAGTCTGGCTTCGACCAACACGCTCTCCTCCGTGTTGCTGGGAACGGGCACACTTACCTTGGGCACGGCCAATACCAGCACGGCCTTCGCCGGCATTATTTCCGATGGTGGGCCCGGCTTTACCGGCAATTTGACCAAGAACGGCACCGGCACCCAAACCCTGACCGGCGCGAATACCTACGGTGGCATAACGACGATCAATAACGGTGTCCTCCTCATTTCCACGATTAACAATGGCGGCGTGGCTAGCGGAATGGGCAATTCCAGCAGCAGCCACACCAACCTCGTCATCAACGGCACAGCTGCCACCCTGGAATACGTGGGCGTTGTGCCCGGCATCACCGACCGCCTGTTTGATATTGGCAACTTGGGCGCCACGATTAATTCCTCCAGCGCCGCGGCCGCCAACACGCTGACCTTCAGCAATCCTTCGCCCCTCGGCTTCTTGGATAACGGCAATCCCGCCTCTCTGACCCTTACCGGCACCAACGGCGGGACCAACACGTTCTATCCGCAGATTAACGACAGCAATTTTGGCACGTATGCCACCAGCTTGACCAAGAACGGCACCGGCCTGTGGGTGCTCCCGAACGCCAATGGCTACACGGGTGGCACAACGCTGAACGCGGGCATATTGCGGGCCGGCGACCCGGCTTCGCTGGGCGCGGGCACCAGCACCATCACCTTCAATGGCGGCACCCTCCAAGGCAGCGTGCCTCTCACCTTCATCAACCCGATCGCCATCGGGTTTGCGACCGCGCCGTTTGCCGCCGCGACGAACACGACAGGAACCCTGACCTATACGGCTGCGGCGCAGGGTACCGCCGACAATGGCGTAACCATCAATTACACCAATGGCGGCTTCACGCTCACGCATGTCACCAGTGTGGTCGGCAAGGTCATTACGATTGCCGTGGGGAACAGCACTACGAGCGGTATTGACACGGAGGCCGATGTGGCGGCCGCGATCGTGGCCTTCGCCAATGCTAACGCGCTGGTCACATTGAGTGGCTCCGGCACCATCATCGCGGGAACCACCCCCTCTTCAATTCTGGCTAACGGCGTGGGCAACCCGGCCACGACCTCGACCATTGGCACCAATGGCGTTCCCCTCATCTTCACTGGTCAAGTGGTCAACAATCTGCCGGTCACGGGGTCCAACATTCTGCAAATCAATGACGCGTCCGGGGTGACGCTCACCGGTCCGGTTTACCTGTCCAACAGCAGCACCACGAATAACCTGACCATCCATGTTTTCGGCCCGACCTTTGCCACCTTCAGCGGGGTTATTGCCGACAGCAATAGTATCGGCGTCAACGGCAGCGGCTTGAGTTCCATCGGCGGCGGCACGATGATCTTCACCAACACGGAAACCTACACGGGTAACACGACTCTCACCGGCGGCACCCTGCAATTGGGCGACGGCACAAACAACGGCGCGTTGTTTGCCACCGGCAACATCGTGAATAATGCCGCGCTGTCCATCAACAACAACGGCACCGCGCAAACCTACAGCGGCAACATCAGCGGCGCGGGCAGCCTCACGGTGACCAACGGCACCTTTGTCTTGAACAGCACCACCAGCGCCTACACCGGCAACACGAACATCTTGCCGCTCGCGACCGCGCGGACCGTTGACACGGGTGGTGTCCTTTATTACACGGCGGCCGCGCCCGGCGTCGCGCAAAACGGCATCACCATCAACTATGTTGACGGTGGCAGCACGCCCACGACGGTGACCAGTGTGATCGGCAACGTCATCACGGTGGCTGTGGGAAGTGTCGCCACTCCCAGCAGCGACACGGCGGCCAATGTGGCTGCGGCCATCGCGGGTAATCTTTCGGCGGCCGGTTTGGTAACCTTGAGCGGCACTGGCACGGTGACGTTTGGCAGCATTGCCTCCTCGACGCTGGCCGGTGCTTCCTCCGCCACCTTGCAATTGGGTGATGGATTGCTGAACGGCGCGATCCTCGCGACGGGCAATATTGTGGATGGCACAAACGGCTTGCTGGTCATCAAGAACAACGGCACCGCGCAAACCTACAGCGGCAACATCAGCGGCGGCGGCAATGTGACCATTGCCAATGGCACCTTCGTTTTGAACAGCACCACCAGCGCCTACACGGGTAATACGTCCATCAATCCCACCTCCACGCTGCAATTGGGTGATGGCGCGCTCAACGGCGCGATTCTCACCACCGGCAACATCGTGGATAACGGCTTCCTGGTCGTAAACAACAACGGCACGGTCCAAACCTACAGCGGCAATATTTCCGGTGGTGGCAACATGACGGTCGCCAATGGCACACTCGTGCTGAACAGCATCCTCAGTGCTTATACGGGTGATACGACCATCGCGGCTCCGACCCCGGCCAAGGCAATTACCGCCGATACGGGCGGCACCCTGATTTACACGGCGGCGGCGGTCGGTCTCGCGCAAAACGGCATCACGATCAACTATGTAGACGGCGGCAGCATGCCGACAACGGTGACCAGCGTGATTGGCAACGTCATTACGGTGGCCGTGGGTAGCGTTGGCACGCCCAGCAGCGATTCGGCGGCTAATGTGGCTGCAGCCATTGCGAGCAACCTCTCGGCGGCCAGCCTGGTGAGTTTGAGTGGTACCGGCACGGTGACGTTTGGCGTCACTTCCCCCTCGACGTTGGCTGGTGCCTTGACCGCCACTTTGCAGTTGGGCGACGGCACGAACAACGGCATGATTCTCACCACCGGCAAAATCGTGGACAGCGGCGACTTGTTCTATAACGGTAACTCCACCGCCCAAACCTACAGCGGTAATATTAGCAGCAGCGGCAATGTGACGATGACGGCGGGCAATCTCACGCTGAATTCGGCCAACCATTACACCGGCACCACCACCCTCACTGGCGGCACTTTGCAAGTGGGCAACAATCTAGCGTTCGGCCCCTCCGGCACGGTGGTGCTCAATGGCGGCATACTCCAAACCGACGGCACCGGCGGCTACACGCTCCCCAATCCCCTCAACCTCGCCGTCAGCGGCTCGACGATTGCCGGTTCGGCCGTCGGCACGGGCGTTAATGACCTAACCTTCAGCGGCATCTTCACCGCCCTCAACCCGGGCGCGGCCCCGACCTTGAATATTACCACGGTCGGCAATGTTTCCTTCACCAATAATTTCAACCTCTCGAACACGACCATCGGCCAAACGCTCACGCTCGCGCTCGGCACCGGGTCCAATACCACCGTTTCAGGCACGGTGTCCGACAGCTCCGCCGGCAGCCCCTCCTCCAGCAATCTGTCCTTGACCGGCACGGGTATCCTTACGCTCTCTGGCGTGAATACTTACACCGGCACGACGGGAGTCGGCACGGGCGTTACGTTGATTGCGGGCAACAATTCCGCTCTGGGTACCGGCGCGGGCGCCATTGTCAACGTGGCTACGGGTGCCAGCCTCGAGCTGACGAATGCGACGACCCCGGCCAACATTACTTTGGCCAACGCCATCAATTTGACCGACACCGGTTTGACGAATAATGGCGCGCTGGATAATCTTGCGGGCAATAACACCGTCACCGGCCTCATCACGCTCGGCGGCGCCAGCACGCGGATTAATTCGGATGCGAACACGCTCGCCCTCGGCGCGATTACGGGCACCGGCCAACCGCTGAATCTTGGCGGCGCGGGCAACATCAACGTCTCCGGCGTGATTGACACCGGGGTCAGCAACCTGACGGTGGACGGCGCGGGCCAGGTTACGTTGACGGCGGCCAATACTTACACCGGTGACACCACCATCACCGCCGCGGCGGCTTCAAGCAAGGTCGCCGACACGGGCGGCAATCTGGTTTACACTTCGGCGCTGACCGGCTCCGCTGGCAATGGCGTCACCATCATTTATACCCATGGCGGGAATACGCCCACAATCGTAACGAGTGTCGTCGGCAATGTCATCACGGTGGCCGTGGGCAGCGCCGGCGTAGCCGACAATGATTCAGAGGCCAACGTGGCGGCGGCGATTGCCAGTAACCTTTCCGCAGCCGCGCTGGTGAGTTTGAGCGGCACCGGCACAGTGGTCGCGGGCACCACGCCTGGTTCGATCCTGGCCGGTGGCTCCTCCGCCACTTTGCAATTGGGCAACGGGGTGAACAACGGCTCCGTGGCCTCGTCCAACATCTTTGATAACGCTCTCTTGATCATTAACAACAACGGCACCGCGCAAACTTACAGCGGCTTGATCACTGGCTCCGGTAATTTGACCGTGTACAATGGCACGCTGGTGTTGAACAACACCACGAATAACTACCTGGGTAACACCACCATTGCGGCCCCGGCTGCGGCGACCACGGCCGACACGGGCGGCAACCTCACCTACACGGCGGCGGTTGCGGGTATCGCGCAAAATGGCATCACCATCAATTATGTCAGTGGCGCTTCCACCACGGTGCAGAGCGTCATTGGCCACGTCATCACGGTGGCCGTGGCCGGTGGCACGGATTCCGATACGAATGTGGCGGCGGCGATTGCGGCCAACGCCTCTGCGTCGGCATTGGTCAGTGTGACCGGCACCGGCGGCATTGTCATCGCGGGAACCACCCCGACCTCGACGCTTGCTGGCGCCACGGCGGCCACCCTGCAATTGGGCGACGGCGGCTCCAACGGCTTTATCCTCTCGACCGGCAGCATCGTGAATTACGGCGACTTGGCTTATAACGGCACGGCGGTCGGGCAAACTTACAGGGGTACCATCAGCGGCACCGGCAACTTGGATATGCTCGCCGGCCAACTCGAACTGGCTACCCCCAACACCTTCAGCGGCAACACGAATTTGACCGGTGGCACACTCGTCCTGACCAGCAACCTCGCGTTGCAGAATAGCATACTCATTTACAGTCACACGGGCGGGTTCTTGGATCTGAGTGCCCTGTCCAATGTCACGTTCGGCGGCCTGTCCGGCGCGGAAGATCTCTCCTTAAACACCCCGTTTGTGTACTCCACGCCATTTGCCCTGACGTTGAACACAGTCGCGGCCACCAACGTCACCTACAGCGGAGTTATTTCCGGCACCGGTGCGACCCTGACCAAATCGGGCGCCGGCCAGCAGACTTTGACCGGGGTCAATCTTTATGATGGCGACACCTTCATCTCCGCCGGTACCCTGCAACTCGGCGACGGCACGCACAACGGCTCCGTGGCCTCAGGCAACATTGGGGACAATGGCCTTCTGACCATCAAGAACAACGGCACGGCCCAAACCTACAGCGGTGTCATCAACGGCACCGGCAATCTGACGGTGTCCAATGGCACCTTCGTGCTCACCAACACCACCAACAGCTACTCGGGCAACACCTTCATTTCCACGACTCCAGCCGTGGTGGCGTCGGTCACCACCGCGGACAACGGCGGCAACTTGATTTACACGGCTGTGGCTCTGGGCACAACTTACCCCGGCGTCACCATCAATTACGTCAATGGCGGAGGTGCCGCCACCAAGGTGCAAAGCGTGATTGGCAATGTAATAACCGTGGCCTTAAGGAACGGCAATGACCGGGCTTCCAATGTGGCCTTGGCGATTAACGGCAATCTCTCCTCTTCCGCCCTCGTTGCTTTGACGCCCTCCGGCCTTGGTAATGTGACGACGCTTGGCGGCACGCCCACCCCGTCGTCTGTTTTGCCAGCCTGGTCTCTCTCCTCGCTCCGCTTGGGTAACGGCACCGCCAATGGCATGATCAACACGACCGGCAACGTCGTGGACAATGGCCAACTGGTGTTCAACAACAACAACCTCATCTCGCCGCAAACCTATAACGGCAATATTTCCGGCGGCTTCGCCAACACCACCGCGGTGCTCATCGAAAACGGCACGGTCACGCTCGGCGGCACCAGTTCCTTCTTTGGCAATACGGTGGTCGGCAATATCGGCAACGTGTCCAGCACGGCAACTCTCATTATCGCGAACACGAATGCGCTGGGTGCCCCGGGAGTAACGGCAACGGATGGCAACCGCACCATCGTGAATGCCGGTTCGACGTTGGAATTGGCTGGCGCCGACAATGGCGTGTTCGCGGGCGAGTCTTTGAACATCACCGGTAACGGCGTGGGTAACATCGGCTCCCTCTTTGCGGCCAGCAATAATCTGACGTGGAGTGGAAATGTCGTGATGCAAGGCGCCTCGTCCGTCGGCGTGAACATGGGCAACTCGCTGTTGATCAGCGGCGTCATCAGCGGCAATGCCTCCAGTTCGCTGACCAAGCTCGGCGGCGGCACCCTCGCCCTCAACGGCACCAACGACTTCAGCGGCAACCTCGTCATCACTTCCGGAACCTTGGACATCAACAGCGAGGGCGCTCTCGGCAATGGCGCCACCGGCTTCCTGGTCATTCAAGGCGGCTCGATTGACAACACCTCCGGCGCCCCCAATATCGTCAATAAGCAGGAAATTTGGCAGACGGATTTCACCTTCGTGGGCTCGAACGATCTGACCTTGGATGTCGCGGGCATCAATTTGGCTCCGAATATTCATCTCGTTTCGCCGGCTACCCCGCCGATTAGCGGCAATGGCATTACCATCAATGTGTCGAACAGCGATTTAATCATCAACGGCGCGATTACCGACAACACCGCCAATTATACCCTGACCAAGACCGGCGCCGGCGCCCTGACGCTCAATGCCAACAATCCCTTCAAGGGCGGGCTGACCATCTTGCAAGGCCTTTTGAATATTGGCGATGCCCAAGCCTTGGGTGACACTTCATTGGGCGGGGTATTCACCATTGGTCCTTTGGACAGCAGCAATCCCATTCAGATTGATAACAGCAACGGAAACCCGCTAACCTTGAACAACAATCCGGAAATCTGGTACAGCGACTTTACCTTCCTGAGTTCCAATGACCTCAACATCGGCACCGCCAATGTGACTCTGGGTGCGAGCATCGATGTGACGATAAACGTAAATATTCACGGAAACACCCTCACGGTTGGCGGCGTCATCGGCGACTCGGGGCACAACTACAGCCTCTCCAAAGATGGCGCCGGCACGTTGTACTTGGCGGGCGTTAATACTTACGGCGGCGACACGAATATCAACGCTGGCACCATAACCTTGGGCGTCAACAACGCACTGCCGACCGCGACCAACGTGAATTTCCTGAGTTCGGGCGTCTTGAATCTCAATGACTTTGCGCAATCGGTGAACTTCATAAACTCGGGTGCTGGCAATGGCAGCATTAAGTTGGGCGCGGGTGCGTTGACCGTCAACGGTGGCGCCTTTGGCGGTGTCATTTCCGGCACTGCCGCGAGTTCGCTGTCCATGAACGGTTCGGGCACGCTGTTCCTGACGAGCGTCAGCACCTTCAGCGGCAATACTTATGTTAACAATGGCACCATTGATGTCTCCGGCACCGGCGCAATCACCAGCGGCAATTATGTTTATGTTGGCAATGACACGACAGCCGCCTTGAACATTGGCGCCGGTGGCAACGTCACGACCACGGGCCATGTTTATCTCGGCTTGAATGTAACGGGCAGCGGCTCCGCGACGGTCGGTGGCGGATTGTCGGCAGCGCTCCTTCAAGTTGGCGGCGGGCTCCACGTGGGCGGCGCTGGCAACGGTCAGTTGACCGTGAATGACTTGGGCAATGTCTCAGTCGCGGGCTTGGTCAACATCGGCGAACTCTCGGGTGGCACTGGTTCAGTGAGTGTGACAGGTAGCGGTGCAAAACTGGGCGCCACCTCGATTACCGTGGGCGACGCCGGCACTGGCACGCTCTCCATTGGGTCGGGTGTTGCCGGATCGGGTACTGTAAGCATCACCAACCAACTCCTTTTGGCCAGTCAGCTGCTCTCCAGCGGCACCGTGAATCTTGATGCCGGCGGCACGCTGAAGGTCGGAGGCCCCAGTGGTATCGCCAATGGGTTGGGATCGTACAACTTGAACTTCAATGGCGGCAATTTGGTGATTACGGGCAGCGATTTGACCTCCACGTCCAATATCACGCTGGTGAGCGCTTCGACAACCACGGTGGACACCACCTCGAAGAACGCGACCCTTTCCGGCAACCTGACCGGCTCGGGCAACCTGAGCTTGATCGGCGGGAATACGCTCACCCTCGCGGGGACCAGCAACAATTACACCGGCTACACCAACATTACCTCGAGCACGCTGATCTTCACCGGCGACACCAGCAATCTGGGCGGTGGCATCGTGGACAACGGCACCTTGAGCTTTAATCAAGGCGCCGACAGCTCCTTCGGCGGCGTCATCAACGGCACGGGCACGGTTTCGCAGGACGGCACCCATAACTTGACTTTGAGCAACGCCAACACCTATGGCGGCACAACCTCGGTCAACCATGGCATCCTGACCCTCACCGGCGACACTTCCGGCCTGGGCGGCGATATCGCGGACAGCGCGGCCTTGGTCTTCAACCAAACCTTGGACAGCAGCTTTGTGAATCACATCGGCGGTTCGGGCAGCGTGGAGCAGGCCGGCAGCGCGACCCTGAGCTTGACCAATTCGAATACCTACTTGGGTGACACCATCGTCAGCGGCGGAACGCTCAGCATTAACGGTTCGAGTGCCTCCCTCACGCACACGAGTAACGTTTATGTCGGCAACGCGACCACGGCGAACTTGACGATTTTGAACGGCGCCAATGTCACCACGCTCGGCGAAGCATTCCTGGGTAAACTGGCGGTGGGCAATGGCGCGGCGCTGGTGGACGGCATTAATTCGCTGTTGAGCGTCGGTGGTAACCTGCACATCGGCGAAGCGGGCATCGGCGCCTTGACGATTTCCAATGGCGGCAATGTGGCGGTCACGCACGACATTTATATTGGCAATTTGGTCACCTCCAGCAACGGCACGCTGACAACCAGCGGCAACGCTGGAAATATCTCCCAGTTGTCGGCCGCCAATCTCCATCTTGGCTACGACGGTTTGGGTAATGCGACGCTCGGCGGCTATTCCAACACGACCATTTCCGGCAACACCATCTTGGGCGAAACGGTCAATGGTAACGGCACGTTGCTGGTTGACGCCGTTGGAACCGGTGTGCTCACGACGGGCAACCTTATTGTCGGCGACAATGGCAAGGGTAATTTGAGCATCGGTCCGAATGGTAATGTCACTGTGAATGGAGTCCTGACTGTGGCGAAAGTTTTGGGTTCCAACGGCACCGTCACCCTCAACGACTCCGGTGTGCTGCAAGTCGGCGGCACCAACGGCATCGTACAGGGATTGGGAACTTATGCGTTCAATTTAAATGGCGGCACGCTGCAGGTCATTAACAGTCCCTTAACCTCCACCGCGAACTTCACGCTGAATGGCACGTCTGTCTCGACTATTGATACGACTAATGCCAATGCCACTCTTAACGGCACCATTATCGGCAACGGCAATTTGACCTTGGTTGGCGGCAACACTCTCTACTTGGGTGGCGATAACCTCTATCATGGTGATACAAATATTACAGCGGGCGTCCTCGTCTTGACCGGAAATACCGCTGGCTTGGGCGGCAATATCTTTGTCAATAACAGTGCGGACTTGGTGTTCCACCAGATCTTGGATAGCACCTTCAGCCACGTCATCAGCGGTGGCGGCAGCGTCACCCAGAATGGCTCGGCCACGCTGTATTTGACCGGCGCCAGCAACTATTCCGGCGACACCAATGTCTATTCGGGCACCCTCAATGTCTCTGGCACTGGCGCGATTAACGGCACGAATAACTTGGTTGTCGGCGATACTCTCGCGGCCAACCTCACCATTGGCGCCGGCGGCAATGTTACCACCTTGGGCGATGCTTACCTCGGCGCCTCGGTTGGCGGCAACGGCACGGTGACGGTCGGCGGAGCGCTGGCACTCTTCCAAGTTGGCGGCACGGCTTTCGTCGGTCTCGCGGACAATGGCACGCTGACGGTCAACGCCGGCGGCAACGTCGCAATTACTGGCAATGCGAACATCGGCAATCTTTCCACCGGCATTGGCCAAGTCAGCGTGACGGGTGCCGGGGCGATTCTTTCCGCCAATTCCGTCATCGTGGGCGATGCGGGCAACGGTACCCTCACCTTGGGTTCGGGCGGTAACGTGGTCGTGGGCTCCAGTGGCCAACTCCTCCTCGCCAACGTGCATAGCTCGAACGGCACCGTTAACCTGAATAGTGGCGGCACGCTGCAAGTCGGCGGCACCAACGGCATCGCCAATGGCGCGGGCACTTACCTCCTGAGCTTCAACGGCGGCACCGTCCAGATCATCAACCGCGACTTGACTTCTTCAACGGACATCACGCTGGCCGCCGGTTCGACTTCGACCATGGATATCACGGGCTTCAACGCCACCTTGAACGGCAATATTATCAGTTCGGGCAATTTGACTTTGATTGGCGGCAAAACCCTTACCTTGGGCGGCAACAATTCCTACAGCGGCATCACGAATATCACCGCCGGCACCCTGGTCTTGACGGGCAACACGGCGAACATGCTCGGCGACATCGCCGACACCACTTCGCTCGTCTTCAACCAAACTTCCGACAGCAGCTACGGCCACGTCATCAGCGGTTTGGGTACCGTCGAGCAGGCTGGTTCAGCAACCTTGAGCCTGACCAATGCCAGCAACTATACGGGCAAAACCATCATCAGCGGTGGAACGCTCAGCGTCACCGGCGCTTCTGCCGCTCTCAACGGCACGGCCAATATTTACATCGGCAACACCACCACCGCGAGCCTGACGGTTCTCGGCGGCGCCAATGTCACCACGCCGGGCAATGTCATCCTGGCGATTGGGGCGGCCGGTAATGGCACAGCATTGGTGGATGGCTCTTCTTCACTCCTGAGTGTGGGCGGTGATTTGTCCATCGGTGAAGCTGGCCAGGGTGCCCTGACGATTTCCAATAGCGCGAATGTGGCGGTCACCGGCAACATTTTTGTCGGTAATGTCGTCACGACCGGCAACGGCACGGCCACGATCACCGCCACGATGTCCGGAAATAATTTCTATATTGGCAATGCGGGTCTGGGTAACGTAACGATTGGCGATAACGGCACCGTCACGATCACCGGCACCACTTATTTGGGCGAAGCGGTTGGCGGCAACGGCACCTTGGTCGTTGACCCGTCAGCCCCCGGATTGCTCACCACCGGCAGCCTGATTGTCGGCGACCACGGCACCGGCAATTTGAGCATTGGCCCGAACGGTGTGGTAACCTTGGGTTCGAGTGGCGTCCTGACCGTGGCCAAGATCGCGGGCTCGAACGGCTCGGTTTATCTTAATAACACTGGCGTGCTGCAAGTCGGCGGAACCAACGGCATCGTGCAGGGCCTCGGCACCTATGCCTTCTATTTGAACGGCGGCACCTTGCAGATTATCAACAGCGACTTGACCTCGGCCGCGAACTTCACGCTCAATGGCACGAGCATTTCGACGGTGGACACCGGAGCCTTTAATGCCACCCTCAACGGCACCATCAATGGCACCGGTAATTTGACCCTCATCGGCGGCAACACCCTGACCTTGGGCGGCAACAATTCCTACAGCGGCATCACGAATATCACCGCGGGCACCCTCGTCCTGACCGGTAACACCGCCAGCTTGACCAGCAACATCGCCGACACCACTTCGCTGGTATTCAACCAAACGTCGGACAGCACCTACGGTGGCATCATCAGTGGCGCGGGCACGGTGGACCAGAACGGCACGGCCACGCTGACCTTCACCAAGACAAATACCTACACGGGTAATACCACCATCAACACCGGCACCTTGCAATTGGGCAATGGCACGCAGAACGGCTTTGTCTACGCGACCGGCAATATCGTGGACAACAGCTACCTGGCTTATAACGGCAACGCCACCGCGCAAACCTACGCGGGCAACATTAGCGGCTCGGGTAATGTGACGATCGTCAATGGCACCCTGGTGTTGAACAGCACGCTGAACTCCTACACGGGCAACACGGCCATTTCCTCGACTGGCACCCTGCAATTGGGCGACGGCTCGCACAATGGCGCGATTACCACCGCCAGCATCTCGGACAACGGCGTGCTCGCCTTCAGCGGCAATGCCGCGGCCCAAACCCTGAGTGGCAATATCATTGGCACCGGTAATTTGAACGTCCTCACCGGCACGCTGGTGCTGACGAACGCCACGAACAGCTACTCGGGCAACACCACGATCAATTCGACCGGCACCTTGCAACTGGGCAATGGGACACAGAACGGCTTTGTGCTCGCGACCGGTAATATCAACGACAACGGTTTGCTGAACTACAACGGCACGTCGACGCCGCAGACCTTTGCGGGCTACATCACCGGCACCGGCAACGTGACCATTTCCAGCGGCACCCTGGTGCTTAACAGCACGGTGAGCGACTACACGGGCAATACTTCGATTGCTTCGGGCGCCACCCTGCAATTGGGCGATGGCACCAAGAGCGGTGCGATCCTCTCCAGCGGCAACATTGTGGACGACGGTTTGTTTGCCTTCAACGGCAACAGCTCGGCGCAGACCTACAGCGGGAACATCAGCGGCGCGGGCAACCTGACGGTAATCAACGGCACGTTCGTGCTGACCAACACCACCAACGGCTACCTCGGCAACACCACGATCAATTCGGGCGGCACTTTGGCCTTGGGCAACGGCACGCAGAACGGCTTCGTGCTCGCGACCGGCAACATCAATGACAACGGCCTGCTGAACTACAACGGCAACGCCACCCCGCAAACCTACGGCGGCTACATCACCGGCGGCGGCAATGTGACCATCACGAGCGGCACCTTGGTGCTGAACAGCACGGTCAGTGACTACCTGGGCGACACCACGATTAGTTCCGGTGGCACCCTGCAACTCGGTGACGGCACCACTAACGGCGCGTTTTCGGCGAGCAGCAACTTGATTGATAACGGCCTGTTGGCCGTCAAAAACAATGGCACGGCCCAAACCTATGGCGCGGCCATTACGGGCAGCGGCAACCTGACGGTGATCAACGGCACCTTCGTGCTGACGAACACGACCAACTCTTACTTGGGCAACACCACGATCAATTCCACCGGCACCTTGCAACTGGGCAATGGCACCGTCAACGGCTTTGTGCTCGCGACCGGCAACATCAATGACAACGGCCTGTTGAACTACAACGGCACCTCGACGCCGCAGACCTTCGCGGGCTACATCACTGGCACCGGCAACGTGACCATTTCCAGCGGCACCTTGGTGCTCAACAGCACGGTGAGCGATTACACGGGTAATACTTCGATTGCCTCGGGCGCCACATTGCAATTGGGCGATGGCACCAAGAGCGGTGCGATCCTCTCCAGTGGCAACATTGTAGACGGCGGCCTGTTCGCCTTCAACGGCAACAGCTCGGCGCAGACCTACAGTGGCAACATCAGTGGCGCGGGCAACCTGACGGTGATCAACGGCACATTCGTGCTGACCAACACCACCAACAGTTACCTGGGCAACACCACCATCAATTCGGGCGGCACCCTGGCTTTGGGCAATGGCACCCAGAACGGCTTCGTGCTCGCGACCGGCAACATCAATGACAACGGCCTGCTGAACTACAACGGCAACGCCACCCCGCAAACCTACGGCGGCTACATCACCGGCGGCGGCAATGTGACCATCACGAATGGCACCCTGGTGCTGAACAGCACGGTGAACGATTACACCGGCGACACCACGATTGCTTCGGCCGGCACGTTGCAACTGGGCGACGGCACCAACAGCGGCGCGATCATATCGAGCGGCAACCTGATTGACAATGGCCTGCTGGCGTTCAAGGGCAACAGCACGGCGCAGACCTACAGCGGCGCCATCACCGGCACGGGCAACTTGACGGTGATCAACGGCACCTTCGTGCTGACGAACACCACCAACTCGTACTTGGGTAACACCACAATCAATTCCACCGGCACCTTGCAACTGGGCAACGGCACCGTCAACGGCTTTGTGCTCGCGACCGGTAATATCAACGACAACGGTTTGCTGAACTACAACGGCACTGCGACTCCGCAGACCTTCGCGGGCTACATCACCGGCTCCGGCAACGTGACCATTTCCAGCGGCACCTTGGTGCTCAACAGCACGGTGAGCGACTACACGGGCAATACTTCAATTGCCTCGGGCGCCACGTTGCAATTGGGCGACGGCACCAAGAGCGGTGCGATCCTCTCCAGCGGCAACATCGTGGACAACGGTTTGTTCGCCTTCAACGGCAATAGCTCGGCCCAGACTTACAGCGGCAACATCAGTGGCGCGGGCAACCTGACGGTAATCAACGGCACGTTCGTGCTGACCAACACCACCAACGGCTACCTCGGCAACACCACGATCAATTCGGGCGGCACTTTGGCCTTGGGCAACGGCACGCAGAACGGCTTCGTGCTCGCGACCGGCAACATCAATGACAACGGCCTGCTGAACTACAACGGCAACGCCACCCCGCAAACCTACGGCGGCTACATCACCGGCGGCGGCAATGTGACCATCACGAATGGCACCCTGGTGCTGAACAGCACGGTGAACGATTACACCGGCGACACCACGATTGCTTCGGCCGGCACGTTGCAACTGGGCGACGGCACCAACAGCGGCGCGATCATATCGAGCGGCAACCTGATTGACAATGGCCTGCTGGCGTTCAAGGGCAACAGCACGGCGCAGACCTACAGCGGCGCCATCACCGGCACGGGCAACTTGACGGTGATCAACGGCACGTTCGTGCTGACGAACACGACCAACTCCTACTCGGGCAACACCACGATTGATTTGGGCGCCACGCTGCAATTGGGCAACCACACCCATAACGGCTTTGTGCTCGCCACGGGCAACATTGATGATAGCGGCTTGCTGAATTACAACGGCAACGCCACCCCGCAGACCTTCGGCGGTTACATCACCGGCTCGGGCAACGTGACCATTTCAAACGGCACCTTGGTGCTGAATAGCACGGTGAACGACTACACCGGCAACACCACGATAAACTCGGGTGCCACCCTGCAATTGGGCGACGGTTTGACTGACGGGTCCATTGCCTCCGCGAACATTCTGGATAATGGCCTGCTGACCTTCAACGGTGTGGCCTCAAATGTTACCATCATCGGCAACATTAGCGGCGCGGGTGCCCTGACTCAGAATGGCACGAATAATCTCACGCTCGTTTACGCCAACACCTATGGCGGCACCACCACCATCAATTCCGGTACCCTGATTTTCCAGGGCGACACTGCCGGACTGGGCGGCACCATCGTGGACAATTCCTCCCTGGTCTTTCATCAGAGCGTTGATAGCAGCTTTGGCCACGGCATCAGTGGCCCGGGTTCAGTCACCCAGAACGGCTCGGCCAATCTGACCCTCTTCGGGACCAACTCCTACTCCGGCGGCACTTCGATTTTGGGTGGCACCCTTACTGCTGGCCACGCCAACGCCATCGGTACGGGCGCGCTGTCCATCAACGGCGGCGATTTGGGCATCAGCATTTACAACCAAACGGTCGGCGCGGTCACCTTGATCAACGGTAACATCAACGGTTCCAGCGGCATTTTGAGCGGCACCTCGTTTGATGTCCAAAACGGCGGCATCCACGCGATTCTGGCTGGCACCGGCGGCCTCACCAAGAACAACGATGGTTCGCCCAGCAACGGCACCGTCACTCTTTACGGCGTCAATACCTACACCGATTTCACCACCGTCAACGCTGGTACGCTGCTGATCGGCAGCCTCACCGCCACGTTGGGCAGCTCGTCCAACAACCTGACGATTAATGGCGGCAAGCTCGACTTGGGCACCACCACCCAGTTCGTTCAGGACTTCTACCTCTATGGCGGTAACATTACCAATGGTTCCCTCAACGCTTCGGGCCTCTTCAACCTCTATAATGGCACAGTCGATATCGTGCTCACTGGCAGCGGTGGCTTGACCAAGTATAGCGATGGCAGCGGAACGAACGGCACCCTCATCTTGAGCCAGAATAATACCTACACCGGTCTTACCCACATCATAGCGGGTACGCTGCGGGTGTTGGGCCCCGGCACGGTGGGTGCCACGACGAATGACATGACGATTGATACCTTCGGCACATTCGATTTGGGCAACACCTCGAGTCAGTCAGTCGGTGTGTTGACTGGTAGTGGCGCGGTTCTCCTCGGTAATGGCACCTTCAGTATCGCCTCGGGCACCTACTCCGGCGCCATCTCTGGCGGCAATGCCTCGAACACCTCGCTCATTAAGTACACGGCGGGTACCCTGACCCTCTCCGGCAGCAACACCTACCTGGGTAATACCAGAGTCAACGGCGGCACCCTGGCCTTGGGCGCGAGCGACAGCCTGCCCTTTGCCACGGTGCTGAACCTCAATGGTTCGGCGACTCACTTTGAACTAAACAGTAACAACCAGACCCTCGCGGCGGTTTCCGGTTCTGGTAATGTGGCCATTGGATTGGGCGGCACGCTGACCGTTGGTTATAATGATGCGGACATGACCGCCTTTACCGGTCACATCAATGATGGCGCCTTCACCCCGGGTGGCATTCTCGTCAAAATCGGCAATGGTACCCTCAACTTGAGCGGCTCTGGGCCGAACACCTATGGCGGCGGCACGGTGCTAAACAGCGGCAACCTGAACGTCAGCAGCAACAATCAAATCGGATCAACTGTTTATCCGGAGGCCACCCTCACGGTTAATGGCGGTAATTTCACCACCAGCGCCGTGGTCAACGTCAATCGTGACCTGAGCGGCACCGGCGGCAATATCATAGTCAATGGTTTCAACCTGACCATAGGTGAAGCTTTGGATTCCGCCGGAATTAATTATAGCGGTAACTTCTCGGTCCTCGCTGGACGCACTTTGACCCTCAATGACGCGGACTTCGCGCAGGTCGGCAACATTACACTTGGTGCGGCTTCCAAGGTTACGTCCACCAATGGCATTCAGTTATATTCTTCCAGCAGTTCGATCACTACGGCCAACGCCAATGCCACAATCCAGTCGGATCTCGATTTGAATGGTGGCAGCATCTTCGGGCCCTCCCCGATTGCGCCGAACATCAAGCTGATCATCAGCGGTACCTTGACGGGCGCTGGCGCGGTTACCGGCAATGTCGTCGTTTCCTCCGATGCCTTCATTGGGAACCTCAGCGGCATCTCCATCAACGGCTCCAACTCTGTCTTGCGCGTGGGCGGCGACGTGCAAATTGGTTACAGCGGCTTGGGTTCGTTGAACATCACCAACGGGGGCAATGTTTCCTCCTCCGGCTTCGTGTATCTCGGTGCCACCTTCGGCGGCGACGGCACTGCGAATGTCAACGGCACCCTATCCAAATTGGGCTCCAGCTTCGACATGACCGTGGGCGACGCCGGTAATGGCACCTTAAATGTCGGTTCGGGCGGTTTGGTTTCGATCGGCACGGTGGCGGGCAGCCTCATTATCGCCAATCAATCCGGGTCGTTTGGCACGGTGAACCTGAATGCTGGTGGCACCATCCAAGTGGGCGGGACTGACGGCATCTTCCAGGGTCTCGGCACGGCGGCGCTGAACTTTAACGGCGGCACCATCAAGGTGGTTGCTGGCAACGACCTGACCACCACCATGAGCCCCAACTTGGTTGGCTCGACCACGACTTCGATCAACACCAATAACGCCAATGCCACCTTCTATGACGCCCTCGTTGGCACCGGCGGGCTGACCAAGCTCGGTGGTGGCACGCTGGAATTTGACGGCACCAACACCTATCATGGCCTTACTACTATTAGTGCTGGCACCCTCTTGCTCAACGGCACCGCCAGTCTAGCCAGTGGCATCAACAACAATGCCGCATTGGTGTTTAATCTGACGGCCGACAGCAGCTTTGACCATGTCATCAGCGGATCCGGCACTTTGACGCAGTTGGGCACGACCAACCTCACGCTCTCGGCCGATAACAGCTACAACGGTACGACCTTCATCTCCGCTGGTTCCTTGATCTTCACCGGCAATACCACCCTCGTTACCGGCAACGTTTCGGACAACACCTCCTTGGTCTTCAATCAGGGCGCCGACAGTTCGTTGGTCGGGGTGATCAGCGGCCCGGGCACTGTGACCCAAAACGGTTCGTTCAACCTGACGCTCGGCGGCAACAATACTTATTCCGGCGTGACGACGATTAACCATGGGACGCTGACCCTGACCGGCAGCACCAATGGCCTCTTGAGCAACATTGCGGACAACGCCGCGCTGGCCTTCAATCAGGGCGCGTCCAGCACTTACGCCGGCGTGATCAGCGGTGGCGGCACGGTGGCGCAGAACGGCTCCTTTAACCTCACACTTTCCGGTAACAACACTTACTCGGGAGACACGACGATCAGCGCGGGCTCGTTGACACTGACGGGCAACACGGGAGTTTTGGCCAGTAATATCACGGACAACTCGGCGTTGGTGTTCAACCAAGGCGTGGCCCGCACTTACAGCGGCGTGATCAGCGGCAACGGCACGGTGGCGCAGAGTGGCGGCTTTAACCTGACGCTCTCCGGGGCGAGCAATTACACGGGTGTAACGACGATCAAT
>CAZLPS010000022.1:0-54290 GCA_964561455.1 uncultured Opitutales bacterium | reverse complement strand
GCCCATTGCAATGCGAACACCATTGTGCCTGCATTTTGGACTCATCAACGGTTAGTACCAATATTTTACCTTTGGGACATCCATATTCGATGACGCGAGTGCCGCACCGATTGCAGACGGATGATGTAATCATTGAATCCTATTTTTGGAAAATTGAACTTGTCTGGGCAGCGCCAGCCAAGCTAACCCCCAACCCCGATTCCGGCAATCCCAAAAATGCAAATTCCTGTCAGTTGATTCATTTAACTTGCTTCGCCAACTTTAAATAATCCCTTTCGGCCCTCACAATGAATATTTAGTGCTATTCAGAGCTTTTACAAATAGACGGGCGAAACCGGCCCACCGCTTCGACTTGCCCCTTGGCTTTTTTTAAATTCGGACTACCGTATAGCGGCCAGAACCCAAAGATGACAAGTACCGATTGAAGTCAACAGTCGATTCCAAAACACATCCTGGCCACGCATAATTGGAATATGAGTCCACAGGTCGGTTCAATAGTTCGGCCGTCTCTTTATCTCGCGGAGCGGGTGCGGGAGTGGCTCCTGCGTTTTCTGAATGGTCTCCAAGCTGGATTATCATGAAATCAGCACTGTCTTCGGCACGAACTCCGATGACCGAGAGATTGGGTTGAGAGCTAAGGTGTTTTAGGTGCGCTCTAAAGAGCCGCTCGTCAGACCCATAGGGAATCAATGTCGTAGGTGCTCCGTTCGCAGTATCCTTGATGACATCCGCCAGGTTAGACGGGTTTTGGTGACGTTTCGGGACTGATGCTTGTTGCTGTTTCTCACTGCCGAGTAATTTCTTAAATAGGTTAAGCATAGCAATTGTTTGGTTCTTCAGAAAATTAACCCTCACATCGCGACCCCGGCAAGCCCAAAAAAGCAATTTCCTTTCAGTATGCAGTGAGAGGTGCTGGGATTTGAGGGTGGGCGTTAATCAAAGGCTGCTCCTACTTTTTGTGCCAATATTACCGGATGACTGGGTTACACGCACGCGCGTATTCACGCTTTGGCCAACGCTGAACTGACGCACCGGGCCGACCGCAACTGAATCACCATTGCCGATGGCAAGGAAATAAGATCCAGCGGGCATGGCCTAGCAGCACTCTTCGCGGATGGACTAAAATTGTTTTATGAATTATTCGCAGTAGCCCGAGTAAGATATTCAATTGGCTATTTCCTCCCTATGGCTCCTTTCTTCCTTGCCCCGACCAGACGTTGAAGACCGCAAGGGCCGTTTTCTGAAATTTTAGATCCCAAGTGGAATCAAACGTATCGCAAACTCGTACTGTGTCGTCGTCGGCAGAAGCTGTCTCACCTTTCAATTCTTTGCCTAAGAGAGACGACCGATTTAACTCGAAATAGTCCTCGAATCCTTTCGTAATGCACACAGCCCTTTCAGGCATAAGCCATATGACAAATGACAAATTAAAATCAGCAATTTTAAAAACCTTAACTTTTTTCAGATTGCCCGTAAGCCGTCCGATAAACAGATCTTCTTGTGCCGTTACTTGCCGTATGAATCTTTCTCGTGCCACCTTTTCCTTGTCGTCGAGTTTTGGCGAAATGGTATCATGCCGCGAGATATCCCGAGCAAGCCATAGCCGCCGGCAACCCCATCCAATCTGAAAAAAGCCGAGCAACATAAAAATGCCCAAATCCACTTTGTAGCCATATTGGCGAACAGCCGAGTCGAGTAGGATATCGTGTAAAAGATTCCAGAAGCCGATTATTAGCAGTACAATCCCATCCAACCAGACAACAGCGGAATTTCGCAAAAATGCGCCGGCCACGCCGAAAATCAATTGCATACACGCGATAATGGCACCACCATAAACAAATGTGCCGAGCTCTGTATGTTTTGAACTCAGTCGTTCCAGTATCGTCATCGAATCCTCATTATATTGAATGATCCAAACGCCAAAGTTAATCCCAGCCCAACAAAGTAGAGACTGAATTGCTCTTGAAACAGCAAAGTTGTATCTGATGCCCGGGCACATTGCTTTCCAGCCGACTGGCAAATCCCTCAAATTCTGACTGTAATCGATTTGTGCCAAGCCGGTAGTTATCTGACTTATTTGATTCACTTGATCTGCTATTATGATTTTATCCCTTTTACGAATTCCATAGATTCCACCTCCAACTAGTAGCGCACCAAGCAAGAACAACCATCCATTCTCATAGCCGATACTGGCAATTATACACAACACCCCGACGACAAATGCCGACAGCGATATTTTAGTTGATGCTTTCATGGTTTTAGTCTCACGCAATTGCATTGGTTCAGCCAGAATGTCTCGATTGGGGGAAGCGGTTTAGACACAAAACCTTGGTTGGGTTTTCGGTTAATTTTGCGGCTTTGTCATGCGGCGGCGAGTTTTAAATCGCCGTCGGCGAAGATTTGGAGGTGGTCGTCTGGGGTAACCGAATTAAACTTACCCGGTACCCTTTCAACACTTGACTTGAAGGCCTCTTGAAATGCATATTGCCTCGGCTCGGACGAATTGATTCCGGGTTAAAAATGAGCGTATTTTCAAACGAACGAGTTGTCTACCAGTGCAAGCTCCACCCGGGCATATTTGTCTGGCCCGCAATTGGGATGTTTTGCCTGATGCTACCTGGCTTGATATATCTCATTCAAGCCCATCAAGCGGATTCCACGGTGGACGAAGCGATGCGCACCGCGATCGGCGTCACAAGAACGCAAATGATACAGTCAGCCCCGCCGCAAGTGCAGGCACTTCTATCGCATGCCTATTTCTGGGCGTATTTTTGGATTTTCTTTCCGGCCATGTTGGGCGGCGCCGTGGCCTTTGCCATTACGCTCAATACTTTTAAGAAATCCGAAATTATCCTCACGGAGGATCGCCTGAAATTCAAAACCGGCTGGCTTTCGTTGGGGAACCATGAACTGCTCTTGTCAAAGATTGAAACGACCACCCGTTGGGAGCCTATTCTTGGCCGGATGGTTGGCTATGGCACCGTGTCAGTGACAAGCACCGGGGGAGCAGTATTTCCGATTCGGTTTTTACCCAAACCGGAATATTTAAACAGCCTCCTGCAATCGAGCATCAATCAAGCGCCAGCGGGCCATGGCTCAAGCAGCATAGCAGAGATCAACCAGGGTTTAGCCGACATGGACGCACGCTATATGCCGAAGGGGTAGCTGCTCACATCCCCAACGGCTGTCCGATGGAGAAAACTGTTCTTTCGTCCCTTCGGGACTCCGTTTTTTTATCTGGGGCGTTCCCACCAATGAATTGGTGGGTTACCTTCTTTCGTCCCCTACGGGGACTTGGGGGAACAGGATTCCACTGCGAGGACGTGGGGGAGTGGGGCGGAAGTCGCTGCGGGGACTTGGGGAGTGCGACGGTGGTGACGTCAAGCGGGGTCGTTCACCAACACGACGCGATAACGGGCTTTCCCCGAGCGGAGATGTTCCAGCGCATCGTTGACCTTGGACATCGGGAAGGTCTCGATGACGGGAGCGATCTGGTGACGCGCGCTGAAATCGAGCATATGATCAATGGCGCTGGGACTGCCCACGGGCGATCCGGAAACTGTTTTCTGCCCGGCAATCAAACCGAAAGCGGGAATTTCCATCGGCGGGAGAATGGCTCCGACGACATGCAGGCGGCCCTTGGGCGCGAGTGTTCCGAGCAGCCCCGGAATGTCCAAAGGCGCATTGATGGTCGAAAGAATAAGGTCCAGGCGGCCGGCGATGCCTTTGTACGCCCCGTCTCGTTTGGTATTGTGCACGAAATGGGCTCCGAGTCGGCGGGCTTCAGCTTCCTTATTGTCGCTCGTGGTGAAGGCGTGAACTTCGCAGCCCCATTTATTGGCAAATTGCAGGGCCAGGTGGCCCAAGCCGCCGATGCCGATGATGCCCACCCGCGCCGTGGGTGGAATCTGGTGGGCCAGGAACGGATTGAACACGGTGACACCCCCGCACAAGAGCGGCCCGGACTTGACCAGATCGAGCGCATCCGGGATGGGGCGCACCCACGTCCATTGCGCCCGCAAGCGATCGGCAAAACCGCCGTGGCGGCCGACGATGGTGCCCTGGGTGGTTGGGCAAAGATTGTGATCGCCGGACAAACATTGGTGGCAATGAAGACAGCTGGACGCCGACCAACCAATGCCAACGCGTTGGCCCAGTTTGAGGCCTTTGGCCTGCCCACCCAAGGCGACCACCGTTCCGACCGCTTCATGTCCAGGAACGAGCGGGAACTGCGACATGCCCCACTCGTTGTCGAGCATGGAAAGATCGGAATGGCAAATTCCGCAGTGCGTAACTTTGATTTCCACCTGCTCCGGGCCCAATTCGCCGGGGTCAAATTCAAAGGGTTGCAGGAGTCCTTTGGGGCCTCTCGCCGCGTAAGCATGAATCGTGGACATGTTACCTCGTGATTGGGTTGGTGATGTGGTTGCGTGACGGTTGGCAATGTCCTGATTGGTGACTCATGGCCGGGTTATGGCTTGGGAGCACCGATGAGGCCAAGCTCCAATGATTCATTTTCAATTGGCGGAGTTCAACCGTAAAGCGAATTCGGCAGGCGTGGTTAAGTAGCATGGGCAGCATGCCCAGGCACCTTCTGGCCTCGGTCGCTGCATGGGCAGGATGCCCATGCTACTCGCTTTTTGTCATCTGCGGCTGGCCGGCTCCCGCGGACGGGCTACTTACCGAATAATTTCAGGACGACAAAGACGGCGAGGGCAGCCCCCAAGCCGCCTCCGCCCAAATAAACTAACAAGGCCCAGCCGGCGGCGGCGATTACGGGTGTCATGGCGATGGTTGTGATAATCATGGTATTTTGAATGGTTAAGGGTTTGGGAAAGTTAATTGCAGCAAGTCGAGGTCGGGCAGGAGCAAGCCTCATGGACGGCCTTTTGCACGGCAGCCAGGGTCTGGCCGGTGCGTTTCTGAATCCGGCCATACAACTCATCGTGCTGGCCTTCGACGTATTGGAGGTCGTTATCCGTCAGGCTGGCCCATTTTTGCTTCAATTTGCCTTTGGTGATGTTCCAGTCGCCTTTGATTTCGAGGGTGTTCATAATTGGTTTTTTCGTTTCCGGGTTGGTTAGTTGCCGCCAGCGTGACGGTAAAAATGTGCCGGCGTTTGCCGGGGTGGCGGATATTGGTGATTTTTCCCTCAGGGAAAAACCTGCTGATTGCTTAAAGGAACAATACATCATCGCAGCCGTCCCGGCTATGGGTTGATACCCTGCTGGCGAGGTTTGGTGTTCACCCAAGGCGACAACCTTTCCTCCTGCTTGGATGGACGAAGTGTCTGCGCGGCGGGTTGGCTTGGACGTCGAGTCCAATTCAGAATTCCGGGAACTGCGGAGTAAAAACCAGGAGCTTTTTCATGATGACCCCATGGTTGCCGCCCAGGGCCCAGTCGGTGTCGTTGCGCAAAAACTTTATCTCCCGGGGAGCACGGTCTTCCGCATACGACCAAACCCATTGGTCATCGGTCAAGCAGATGAGGGGAGTGCCGACCTCCCAATTGAGGCTGCCACCGTCACCCCGCAAGTAAACCGCATGGCCCCAGCCGACATTGACCCGGGCGACAATATGCCTTCGTTTTTTCCTGGCACGATTATGCTTCGGGGAAATTTTTGCCAAAGCAGTCTGCCCGGGCGTCTGCGATACCGAGGTGGGCTGGGCAGGAGCAGCCGCTTTGCTGATTGGGTGGGCAGCTCTTTTTCGGGAAGCCGTGGGATTTGCCGTGGAAGTGTTCATGGGACGCCTTGGAAGAATCGGGTTTTCAAAACCACGTCGAAAAAATAATTCAGTTTGGATTTGGCGGCCATCGGCCAAACATCCTAGGCGGGGACCCCCACCAGCTCCGTCATGGAGGCTTCCCCGCCGGGGGCGGGCATTGGCGCAAAATAGTCCAATCCTGCGGCGCGGGCGGCGTTTTTCATAAATTGGTAGCGGGGCGAGTCGGGCGCATCCAACCGCTCATTCGAGCTTAGCAGCGCGACCACGGCGGAATCGCCTGAGCGTCTCTGCCCCAGGCAGCTCTCGATCCACTGCTTGAGCAGCGGGGGTAGCTCGCTCGGTCCGTTAAATGAGACGATGATCATATCCGCCGAGGAAGCGTCGGACAGCAGGTGGTCGAAGCGGGCGGGGTCGCTCAAATGAGCCACCGGCACCGGCATAAGCCGTTGCTCCAGCCGGCCGAAGAACTTGTTTCCGACACGTTCCAGCGTTTGGGCCGCGCGCATGGCGGCGGCCAAGTCATTGTAAATGACGACAATGGTCAGGGGAAAGGCATTGTCCCCGCCGGGGCGAGGGTTGGATTCTTTAAGAATAGGGAAGTCGTATTTCATAGGAGCCCTGGCCCGACAGATTTTGAAAATTCGTGAAGCGGAGTGGCGGCGATACTTCGCCAAGAAAAATCCTTTGGGAAAAATTCCGCAAAAGGACGTAAAATCGGCAAGGTTGTCCCATGGATCTCGCGCCAACTGATCAGTAATTTCTGACCGCCGATTATAATCCCGAACGCCCGTGCGCCTATATGGGGACTTACCCTACTATCGTTCGGAGGTATCCGTCGAATGATGCGCCGGTGAATATCACCCTAAACGCAAAAACACCGAAATAGCTCGCGCAAAGGCGCGAAGACGCAGTGGGGGATTTGGGAATTTACCGGCACAATCACGCCTCGGTACGCGAGGCGTGGACCCGGGAGGGGAACTTCGCCCCGGGCCAGCACTATTCCAGCTTTCCTTTAATTAAGCGGACCGCCGACGGCGGAGCGCCAAGCCCAGCGCACCGATAGGCACCAGCCAGAGAAACGCCGCCGGTTCGGGAACGGTGATGGGAACCACGCTGTTACTGGGACCGTACATCAGGCCGCCGGTAAAATCACCGCCGCCAGGGCCGCCCAGCGGATTGACGGCGTTTTGGTCGAGCGTGATGCCGGCCTCCGCGAGGGCGCGGACGCCGCCGCTGGCCGTAGTGGTGCCACTGAACGTTATGCTGGTGCCCGCCAGATAGTTGCCGAGCATCGCACTGTTGGCACCCTCGGTGATGCCACCAGTCTCGGCCACCCAAAAGATGCCATCGTCCTTGCCGCCATTGGTGCCGGGATTAATCAGCGTGACCGACGACCCCGCAGCCGTGGTAAGCGAGGTGCCGATTTGGAAAACCCAAAAAACATTGTTGTGCCCCTGCGCGTCGAGTTGGAGCGCCCCGGTCTGCCCCGCCGCCGCCCCGAAAGTGTAGACGGCCGGCGTCAGCGTCAGGCCACCCAAATCGGTGCCGGTCATCGTCACATTGGAGGGCATGCCCGCCAAGCCATTTTTCGCTGTGATAAGATCTAACAACGCTTGATTGACCACCGGGCCGCCGACGATTGACATGTACGGAGTCGAAATCACGCCCGGAGGAAAGCCGGTGATGGCGGTCGCCGAGCCCACATTCCCACCCGTAACAATCGTGCCCACGGTCCCAGTGCTGGTTATTGCCGTGCCCCCGAGCAGGGAGAAATTCCCGGCGGAGAGGAGAATTGACTGGGCGCGCCCGGAAGCCGGGAGGCCAAGGGCGGCGCAAAGCGCCGCAAGTGCCAACGAAACAAATGGGCGCGTTTTCATGGTGAGGATGATATTTGGTGCTAACCCGTAGGGCTAGTTTCAGCCCCATGGGGTACATTACTACCACGTGGATGGGCCGTTGACAATAGGAAATATACCCTACCCGCACCCCATCGCCCCGAGCATTTGGCCCCATGCGTTCACCCATCATTCCGGCCTCGGGAAGTCCACCGATGCGGGGCGACGACAGCCAATTTGAATTCTACCCTTCGGTCCGCAACCGGCAGGTGATCTTGGTCCCTTTCTTGGGGGCGGAAGTAACCTCGACCGAGGCGTGGATCAAATCGGCGCGATATTTCATCATTTGCAGCCCAATCCCACCGCCCTTGATCGCTGCCTTATCCAGGCCGCGCCCATTATCACTCACCGTCAATTGCAGGGCGTCGCCTTGGCGGCTAAGCGAGATACGGATTATTTTGGCGCGGCTATGCTTCAGAGCGTTATTTGCCGCTTCCTGGGCAATGCGATAAAGGTGGTTCGCGACGATGGGGTCGGTCACTGCCAAGCCGGCTTGGCCGGCAAATTCGCAGCGAACCTTGGTCATCCGGCGGGTGCCTTCGGCGAGTTCGCGCAACGCGGTGACCAAGCCGTCGCCAGCCAGCGACACCGGACACAGCCCATGGGCGAGCGCGCGGGCCTCGCGCACGACCCGTTGTAACTGGCCGCTCATTTCCCTAAAGCGCGGCTCCAAGTTGGGGGCTTGTTTATGCAGGCCGGCGAGCAGGCTGGCAGTGAACAATTCCAGCGCCGTCAACTCCTGACCCAGCCCGTCGTGAAAATCGCTCCCAATACGGCGCAGCTCGCGGTCGCTGATTTCAAGGATTTCCCGTTCCAAGCGCCGCTTATATTCGATTTGGTCGAGAGCGTGCCGAACAATCGCCGGAAGCAGCGCGATTAATTGCGCATCCTTGATCAGGTAATCGAGGGCGCCACCCTTCATCAGCTTCACGGCGACGCGTTCATCGCTCTGGCCGGTAACGACGATAAACGGGACGGGGCGGCCGGCGGCCGCCAGCCGGTCAACGATTTCCTTGCCCGCCATATCCGGGAGTTTGAGATCCAGGAGCATCAGATCCGCCGTGTTGGTGGCCAGCCAGTTTAGCGCAGCCTGCCCGGAACCAGCCGAAATGGTGGCGAAGCCTTCGCGCGCAATGGCCCTGGCCATCAGGCGCGCCAAGCCGGCGTCGTCGTCAACGACCAAAACCAGGGCCGGGGCAGGAGCAGGGGATGTGGCCATGGCGGGGCTTAGTCCGATTTGGGACCGTCCAAACCGGGCACTTGCACGAGGTTGATAAAATGGCCGAGTTGGATTATGGCCTCCGAAAACCGATCATAATTCACCGGCTTGACCATGTAATGGTTGCAGCCAAGTTGATGACACCGGGCCACTTCGCGCGGGTCGTCGGTCGTGGTTAGCATAATGACGGGCATTTTGCGCAAATGAGGGTCAGCCTTGACTTGGGATAACACCTGCACGCCGTCCACTCTAGGCATATGAATATCCAGCAGCAGCAGATAGGCCGTGGCGGGCTGGCGGGCTGGCGGGCTGGCGGGCTGGCGGGCTGGCGGGAAAACAGGAAGTCCAAAATATCCTGGCCATTTTCGAAACGCAGCACTGGCTGGCGCAAACCGGCGCGGAGCAGATTCTTCTCGATGAGCCGGGCATGGCCGGAATCGTCATCTGCGACCAGAATGTGACATTCTTGTGACATAACAAATTAATTCAAAACAACGCCCCAATATTTGGCAACGTTATTCGCATGATGATACTTCTCTTGATCATTCACTTCGTCAGCATAAGGCCTCGCTGATGGCCAGACTAGGGATTTTACCTAGCGAAATATCGCCGAAGCCCCAATTTACAACACATGCGGGATGAGGTATCTTTCGCCAATAATTTGCCGCGGACAAACAATACCAAAGAAACACTTTCCGCAGCCGATTAACCAGAATCGCCCTCCAACCCAGTCAACCTACCGAGTCATGAATAAAATCGTCTCCATCGTCCTTCTCGCCGGCGGCATCGCACTCGTCGTCCTCGGCATCAGCGCCTCGAAATCCATTGGCTCTGATTTCTCCCGGTTTTTCACCGGTTCCCCCACGGATAAATCCATCTGGCTGCTGATTGGGGGCTCCATTGCGGCCGCCATTGGCGCAGGCGGTTTGTTGATCCGGTCGAAATCCGACTAACCCATTTCTTCCAACCCCCAATCCACCACTCTCATGTTAAGGTACGCCATCATCTTCCTCCTCATCGCCTTGATCGCCGGCATTCTCGGCTTCGGGGTCATTGCGGGCACCGCCGCCCTGTTTGCGCGCGTGCTCTTTCTCATCTTCTTGGTGCTGTTTGTGGCGTCCCTGTTGCTGGGCCGGAGGCCGCAGGCCTGAATCAAGCGCCGCCCAGGAATAAAAGCGCCCACCAATTTTCACCCAATAACCACATTCTTCCGGAATCTTCCAACGGTCAACCCAACCAAACCATGTTCTCCACCCAATCAATCACCGTACTCCTCGCGGACGACCATGCCATTGTCCGGCAGGGTCTCTGCGCGCTTTTGAAAATGCATGGGCAATTTACCGTGGTGGGCGAGGCCCGAACCGGCCGGGAGGCGGTGAATATGGCCCAAGCGCTGCAGCCGAATGTGATCGTGATGGATATCTCCATGCCGGAGCTCAACGGCCTCGAAGCCACGCGGCAAATCCTGGCGGCCAATCCCGCGGCCAGGGTCCTCATTTTATCCGCGCATAACGACGACGCCTATTTTCTGCGCATGCATGAAGCGGGAGCGGCCGGATTTCTCGAGAAACTGGCCTCCGCCGATCTGGTGGCCAAGGCCATTCGCACGGTCGCCGCGGGTAAACCGTTTTTCAGCGCAGCCATGGCCAAACGCCTGAAGGAGGCGCAAAACCTGTCACGCGATCGGGACGGTTTGGCGAAGGCCAACGCCAGCCGCCTCACCCACCGGGAGGCGGAGGTGCTGCAACTCGTCGCCGAGGGGTCGGCCAATAAACAAGTCGCGGACCTGCTGGCCATCAGCATCAAGACCGTCGAGAAACACCGGCAGCATGTCATGAACAAGTTGAACATTCACAACACTGCCGGGCTTACCCGGTATGCCATCGCCGCCGGCATCATTGAGGGCAAGGCACGGCTGGCAGTCGCTTAACCCGATTCCTGATTTCCCATGCAACGATTTGCCGCAACGGCCGTACTGGTCATGCTCGCGCTCGCGGCGGGAGGATGTGCCGGCGTGGCCCCGGTTCCCGGGGGAACGGATTTGGTCAACCAGTCTTTTTACAAAAGCCGGGAGGAATTCCTGGACAAATTCGCGGCGCTCAAGCCGGGCCTGCCCCGCGAGACCGTGTTTCAAATGTTGAATCGCAAGCCGGAGGATTTTTCGCGCCTGGACCGGCAGGAGATGGTGGCGGCCCTGTTTGGGAGCAATAATGTCCAATTCAAAGAACTGGATGCCACGGAAGCCAGCACTTCATTTGTCCAGAATCTGGAAGGCTATTATTTCGAATTTGAGACGAAGGCGCGCGTCCACGGCCTGAGTTCGCCGATTCGCCTGCAAACCGACGAATCTGGATTCGATTACAAGGTAACCCTCATTTTTTACCAGGGGAATCTTCTCGGCCTGCCGATCCTTTCCGGGGGCGTGGTCAATGACGTCAAAACCGCCACAATCTTTGACTATCTCAATCCCGGGACGGCGGTCACCCTGGCGACACACTGAGAACGGCCCCATCCATTCCATGAAACTCTGGCATTTCCCCAACCCATGGGTGCTGCTCCGCGCGGGAAAGAACCCGGCGCGAGGCAGACTGTCAGCCCGCCTCACTGGCGCGTTAATGAGCGCCAGCTTGCTGCTTCCGGCTTGCGCCAGCGTGCCACCCCCACCCGAGACCACCAACGCGGTGATGGGACCGGAAGCCGGATGGAATGTGATCACGAACATTCAAATCCAGACTCTGCAGAATGAACCCCTGGGCCGCATCAATGACCTCGTGCTCGACTTGTCCAATGGGCGCATTGTGGCGGTGTTGGTCGTGTCGGGCCAAACCTTGGGATTGGGCGGCAAGACGATTGCCGTGCCACCGAGGGCATTGTTCTCCGGCGCCCAGGCGGCCGTTTACCACATTGACAAAACCATGGCGGAGTTCAAATCGGCTCCGGCGTTTGACCTGTCCAAATGGGCGGAATCCACCCAGCCTGGTCGCCTGGCGGCGGCTTACCACTTTTTCGGGCAGGAGCCCAACTTCCTGGTGCCGGGCGAAGACAGCGGACGAACCTCCGCCGCGGGCAGGAACATTACCAGCCTCGGCAGTGTGGAAAGGATGACCAAGCTCGCCGACCTGGCGGTGGACAACTTGCAGGGAACCATGCTCGGTCGCTTTCAATCCGTGGAGGTGGATATTACCAAGGGGCGCATCCTCAATACGTTTATCAGCATTAATGAAAAATCCCTTCGGCCGCTAAAATATTTTGCGGTGGTACCGCCGATGCTGCTCAGCTTCAATGCCGCGCATACGGCCCTGGTCCTGGATGTTACGAAAGTGGAATACAGCGAGGAGCCGCATGTTATCATCAAAACCGGCGGCAGTGGGCAGTCCATCTCCTTCCATGAACAAAATGCCACCGGGCCGCATACAGAGATCCCGCTTGAGCAAGGCACCAGCTTTCGGGATGTCCATATCACCGACCAAATTTACCAATCGATTCAGGATGACATGCCGGACGACAAAGATAACGTGGAAGTCGGCACCATGGCCGGCCGGGTCACCCTGCGCGGATACGTCGGCAACCAGGACACCAAGGAACGCATCGGCGCGCTGGCCATTGCCCGGGTCAGGCTGGAAAACGTGGACAACCAAATCGCAGTGACCCCGGCCCAGCCTTTGCCGTAGGAAGGATACCAAGACAGAGGGACCAAGGGACTGAGGGACAAAGGGACTTAGGGGTCGGAGCGACCAGGGCAGAACGTTTAACGATTAAAGCTTAATGTTTAACGCTTAATAAAGAACTGCCCACGCGGAGACGCGAAGGGGCGAAGGACGAATTTGAAATTTGTGATTTGTGCCGCAAAAGACGGGCCAAAAATTCCGGCAATTCTGTTAATTCTGTCAAAAAAACCTCTGCGCCTCTGTGCCTCTGCGCGAGCAAGAGCCTCACTTGTTCATTTTCCAAGGGGTCAAAAATGGGCCGGGTCCTTCAGGTTGAAATCGGGAATTGAGGCACCCCCCATAAGCGGGGCAACCCCGCAAAAGCAACTTCCCCCAGTTGCGTCTTGCCATTCTGACAGAATCGTAATACCGTGATCGCAATGAAGACCATTTCCATCAAACTTGATCCTTCGCTGGCCCAGTGGCTGAGCCGCCGGGCGGAGAAAATGAACCGTACGACTTCCGACCTCGTGCGGGAAGCTTTGGAACACCAGCGCACGGCCAAGGCCAGACCCAACTGCCACGATCTCATGCAGCATCTTTGCGGCAGCATTCACGGGCCGGGTGACCTATCCACCAATCCCAAACACCTCGAAGGGTTCGGGAAATGACCGCCCTCATCCTCGATTGTGGACCTTTAGTGGCCTATTACAACGACCGGGATCAGTGGCATAAGTGGGCGGTTGGCCTCTGGCCCAGCCTGAATCCTCCGTTGGTAACCTGCGAGGCGGCGTTAACCGAAGCCTGCTTTCTCACCGGCCGCCACGGTGGCAATCCAGCCGACCTAGTCGGTTTGGTGCAAAAGGGTATTCTCCAAATCGGATTGAACGTCGCGGCAGAGGCCGCCTCTCTCCACGCCTTGATGCGCCGATATGCGGACACTCCGATGTCGCTGGCCGATGCCTGCCTCGTGCGTCTGGCGGAAATCCACCACGACTGCAGGGTCCTGACGCTCGATCGCGATTTTTTGCGTTATCGCCGTCACGGTCGCCAGGTCATTCCCGTTCTCTCGCCCTGGTAAAGCCTGATTCCGACCAGAAACACTGCAACACGCCAGTCGCCAAACACGCCAAGAAACGGACAGAGGAACTGCCCGCGCGAAGCCGCGAAGGGGCCAAGGACGAATTTGAAATTTGTGCCTTAAAGGACGGCCAAAAAATTCCGGCAATTCTGTCAAAAAAAACCTTTGCGCCTTTGCCACTTTGCGCGAGAAAGATCGTTTTTCTTTATTCTAAGATTGCACCCTTGCCCCCGCCGGAAATACCGTGCGGCATGAACAATTGTCCCTGTGGTTCCGGCCTGGATTTTGACGTCTGCTGCGGCCCCGTCCTCGCTGGCGCCCCGGCGGCGACGGCCGAGGCCCTGATGCGTTCGCGCTATACCGCCTATGTGCGCCGCGCCTACGCCCATCTCGAAAATACCCTTTCCGCCGAACAGCGCAAGGATTTCACCCCCGACGACGCCAAACGCTGGGCCGAAAGCTCCGAATGGCTCGGCCTCGGCATCCTCCGCACCGAGAAGGGTGGCCCCGACGATACCGAGGGCCTTGTCGAGTTCGTGGCGCGCTTCAAAGTCGAGGGCAAGGAACAGCAACACCACGAAGTTGCGCTGTTTACACGCGAAGACGGCCACTGGGTCTATGCCGGCACCGCGAAAGAACCCGGCAAAACCGTCCGCCATGAAACTCCGAAGATCGGCCGCAATGATCCCTGCCCGTGCGGCAGCGGCAAAAAATATAAAAAATGCTGCGGCAGCGCGGCTTAAAGGGAGCGTCACTTTGATACGGTGAAAGCGGCATCGAGCCACCGCACTCCAAAGCGCTCCGGCGCAGCCATTTAATCTACGGGCCGCCCGCGCGAACCGACAGGATCGGCGCAAACGGTACCGTCGGGATGCCCGCCGGGGCGGGTGGTACCACCGCGAGCCTTTGCGGCGGTATCAGGTGCAAGCCGACCGCATTGGCCGCAATGACGGAGTCAGTGAAATCCCTCAATTCCACGTTGGCCGCATCCAGGGGGATGACGCCGCCCCCAACCCGGCCACCCGAGACTTGGCTGGTAACCGGATCCCACTGCACCGCGACTTGCAGTTGCTGGGCCGGACGCAGGTCAAAGGTGGTGAAAAAAGCTTCGTTATAGCCGAGCCGCCCGCGGTCATCGAAAATGGGCGCAACCGGCGTATAGGTCACCCTCCCGGCAAGGCAATTTGCCAACACCTGGCGCAACTGCCCGCCGGGGTTCCGGCCCACCTTGACGGAAAGAATGCCTGCGCGCACATCAAAATCGCCCACCGGCGTATCCACCTCAAAGCTCGAGCCTCCGGCGGCATTGAGCGGCTTGACCTCCACTTGCGCCACTTCATTGCGCAGATAAAGAATTGTCTTGGACGAGCTTGGTTCCCGTTCCAGGCCCAAGTTGGCGCCGGCCATTTTCCCGTCGAAGGGCTCCTGTCTGAACAAGGTGACGTCCAACTGGCAGTAAGGAAGTAATTTCACGACAGTCCCGTTGGAAAAAATCAGCATCGCGCCGCCACCCGGGCCGACCCGGACCAGATTGCCTTCGGTAAAAGTTTCCTGACGCACCAACCGGTGGTATGTGCCGTTTTGGGCAATCAACTCAACTTCACCCACCACGGCTAACGCCTCGACCTGGCCCAGGCCCTGCACGCTCTCCGGAAGATTCGGCCCAGGCATGGGGCCCCCAGCCGCCGCGACGGCCGAAGCGGACAAAGGTGTTTCCGCCCTTTCCGACGCGCACCCGGTGAGCAGCAGCGTCAACGCCGCACCCGCAATCCGCGCCATGATTCCGGCTTGCATATCCCCGAATTTGGCCGGATGCCGCCGCCCGCGCGAATCTAAAATCAGCCCAGCAACTCCTACGGCGCCGCCGCGGGGGTTTTGAGGATGCCGTGCGCGAAATCCATGGCCGAGATGACGCTGGCCGACGCCTGGCCGATGTCCTTGATGATTTTTTCGCGCTGCCCGCCGATCTCACCCAGAATCGGGCCCACGCTGCCCGCCTCGCCATTCGCCAACATCGCCAGCGCCGCATTGAGATTGGTGATGGCTTCGATCATTCGCGGACTGCGGTAATTTCCATTGGGGCCCAAGTCATAACTCGGACTCGCGACCGGCCGCACCGTCGTGGTTTCCACCGGTGCCGGTCCGGTGCGCAGTTGGTCCGTCTCGGGATGAAATTTGACCTCGGCCAGCGCGGCGCTCAAATCCGCCAGTGCCTGCCTAACTTCTCCCCCAGCCTTTTCCACATACCCGCCGTGATTTGCGATGGTCGCCGAGGCGAGGGATTCGCGCGCTTTTTCCAAATACCCCTGCGCCGCGTTCAATCGCCCCAGGGTGGTATTGGGGAGATCCGCAACCACCTGCACGCCCGGTTTGATTGGAGCACCCATCGGCCACAAGGTCTGCGCGGCATCGGCGGGAGCCGGCAACATGGCGACGGGCACATTGCGATTGGGTCCCGGGCCGACGCCAATTTGCCCGATGCCGCTCTTGCCATCTCCGTAACCCATCCAGCCCATGCCCCAGAGGCTGCCATCGCCTTTGAGGAAAACGCTGAATCCGGCGCCGGCGGAAATATCAGTTACCCCGCTGCCAATAATCTGGGTGGGAGTGTTCTTGTTTACCCGGCTGCCATCACCCAGTTGGGCGTGACCGTTCCAGCCCATGGCCCACAGGCTACCGTCTTTCTTGAGTAACAAGCTGTGGTAGAAACCCACCGAGATGGCCGTAACATTATCGGCGACTTTTTTGGGCGCCGACAAATTCGCTTTGTTGCCGTCACCCAGTTGGCCCTGGCTGTTCCATCCCACGGACCACACACTGCCGTCGCTTTTCAAATACACGCTGTGGCCGCTGCCCGCCGCCACCGCGGTGACCCCACCCGCCTCGATTTGCTCGGGCACGTCATGGACCGCTTTCGTGCCGTCACCCAGCTGACCATATTGGTTTTCACCCATGGCCCACAGGCTGCCGTCGGTCTTCACGAACAGACTGAATCCCTCACCCGCCGCCATGGTCTTGACGCCGCTGCTGACAACTTGCACCGGGGAATACTGGTTCGTGCGCGTTCCATCACCCAGTTGCCCGCCATCATTGCTGCCCATCGCCCAGAGACTGCCGTCTGTCTTCAGAAATAGGCTGTGGGTTTCCTCCACCGCCACCGCCGTGACGCCGCCGGCCAGAATTTGAAAAGGCTGGAGGTGCTCGTTCGTGGTGCCGTCGCCCAACTGGCCGCGCCGGTTCCCACCCATGCCCCAAAGGCTCCCGTCATTCTTGAGAAACAGCGTGTCGGCGTCGCCCGCTGCGACGGCCGTGACATTGGCCGCGACAATTTTGACGGGCTTGTACCGATCAGTTATCGTGCCATCACCCAATTGGCCCTGGCCGTTCCAGCCCAGGCCCCACAGGCTGCCGTCGCTCTCGATGAACAGGCAATCGCCCCCGCCTGCGGAAACTGCAATTACCTTGAGCGCCGATGGTGCGGGAGCACCCGTCCCGGACGGAGTTGCCGTGCCACCCGGCGCGACCGGTACCGCCGCGTCCGCCGCCCGCAGCACCGTCGGAACCACGGGCACCACCAGCCATGCCACGGCCAAGAATCCAAAATTTATTTTCAATTTTCCCATGGCGAATAGACGACTATCATCGGTGCCCGCAGGAATCGGCGCAAACTCTATCTGCCGCAGCCTTTTGCCCCCCCACCTCCAAACCCAGGCAAACTCCAGTTACAGAATCCATGTAATTTTGTTAATTCTGTCAAAAGACCTCTGCGCCTTTGCGTCTCTGCGCGAAATAAAGTTCTCGAAATCGGGAAGGTACAGCCTCGGCATCACCAACCCGCCGCCCATCATGATGACGGAGCCCGTCGAATATGGGAATTCACCCCGGGCCAGCGCGGCGGCGGCGCGGCCCACGTCGACCAATTGCTCGATGGTGCCCCAAAACGAAATAGGATGCAAAGCGTCAAATCGCAACTTCCAGAAACCCGCCGGGAGCCACGGATTGCACGGCTGCGGCCACCCCGGCAGTCTTCCCTTTGATTTTCGGCCAACTCGTTGAGCACAGGACAACGATGGCAATTTTCGACCCGCGAGGTTTTGCTGGTATTTTATGCCTTAATCGGTTGTGACCAGCACATCGAAGCCTCCCCTTTCGGCAGCTTTCAACAAATCGCCATTGAGCAAACGATCCCGGCCGTGTTCAAAAGCCGTCACCACCTCATGCGGAAGGAGAAAGGCGCGCAACGGCACCGGGGTGCCTTGATCAAAGAGTATTTTCACACCGGGGCGAGGCTGTGGGCGGCGTGTTCGAGCACGGCCTCGGCTTGGGGTCGCGTGACGCCGGGAAACCAAGCAAGGAATTCGTCCAGCCGGGCGCCGCTTTCCAGATTTTCAAACAATGCCGCGACGGGCACTCGCGGGTTCTTGAACACCCAAGCCCCGCTCACCTTGTCGGGCGAACGCTCCACCGCCGGGCACTGCGACCAATCGAACATACCGTCAAGTTAAGCCAAAAATCGCGTTGGTGCAAGAACAAGGAAACCGTCAAAAACTGCGTTCTGGCGGATCATTTCATTCCACCTCGCGCAACTGAATCGCATCAATCGGTTTTTTCCCATAATGACGTTGGAAGGAAGCTGAAGGGATCACGCCTCGCTCCGCGAGGCTTGGCTCCGGAACGGCAGGGCAAAAGAAGCAAAAGCGGCCATGGAACCAGACTTAACGCCGCCCTCCCCCGAACCCCGGGATACCTGAAAAATGCAAATTTCTGCCAGTTTGACCATTCCAACTTCCAGATTCCAGCTTCCAACTTCTATTGCCGGCCTCCTGTCTCCTGACTCCTTTCTCCTACAGCCGCGGCATCACCAACCCACCATCCACCATGATGACGGAGCCGGTGGAATAAGGAAAATCACCGCGGGCGAGCGCGGCGGCGGCGCGACCGACGTCGTCGGGGGTACCCCAGCGGCGGGTGACGGCGAGGCCTTCGCCGAGGAGCTTATCGTATTTCGCGGTCACGCCGGAGGTCATGTCCGTCTTGATGACGCCGGGGCGGACTTCGTAAACGGGGAGGTCATACTCCCCCAGCCTCGCGGCAAACAACGCGGCGACCATCGCCAAGCCGGCCTTGGAAACGCAATACTCGCCGCGGTTCGTTGATACCACCGTCGCCGAAATGGAACTGACAATGATGATGCAGCCCTGAAAATTCTGCGGGTCGGCCACTTTTTGTTCGACCAGCCATTTGGCGGCGGCCTGGGTGAGGAAGAAACCGCCCTTCAAATTTGCGCCGACCACATGGTCCCAGCTTTCCTCCAAAGTTTCCAGCACGTCCGCGCGTACCTTGGGCGCAACGCCCGCGTTACTGACGAGGACATTGAGCCGGCCAAATTTTTCGCGCACGCTCTTAAGGATGGCGGCACGATCGGCGGATTTACTGATATCGCCCTGGCAATAAACGACCTCCGCGCCCAATTTCCGCAACGCATTCAAGGCATCTCCCGCATCCTTTTCCTCGCGCACGCCGTTGATGGCCAAATCAAAGCCCGCCCGCGCCAGATGCTCCGCGCAACCGTAGCCGATGCCGCGGCTCCCGCCGGTGATTAACGCAATACGCTTCATAGTGTTTTAGTGCTTAGTGTTCTGGTGCTTAGTATTTGTGAAGAAGCGAGAAACGGGTTGCTGGAAAACTGAATGCTGGAACCAGAAGTTAGGAAGTAGAGGGCAGTAGTGTTGAACTAAGCACTAAAACACTAGGCACTAAAGCACTTTACTTCAGTTTCGGCACATCCACCCAGGCGCGCTTTTTCCAGGATTTCAGGCCGAGTTCCGCCAGTTGCACGCCCTTGGCGCCTTCGAGGAGCGTCCAGGGAAACTTGGTGCCGAGGACGATGTGCTTGAGGAACAATTCCCACTGAATCTTGAAGGCGTTGTCGTATTCTCCGTCGTCGGGCACTTCGACCCAGCCCTCGAAGAAATTGACGGGTTGCACCACGTCCGGGTTCCATGTCGGGCGCGGGGTGTTTTCGTAGCTTTGCACGAGGCACTTGCGCAGACCGACCACGGCGCTGCCCTGGGTGCCGTCCACCTGAAAGACCACCAGATCGTCGCGGCGAACGCGGACGGTCCACGAGCTGTTGATGTGGGCGATGACGCCGCCCTTCAATTCAAACGTCGCATAGGCGGCGTCGTCGGCGGTGCATTTGTAAGGTTTGCCGTTTTCGTCCACGCGTTCCTTGATGTGCGTCGCGCCGAGGCAGGAGACGGACTGGACCGCGCCGAAGAGATTGTCGAGCATGTAGCGCCAGTGGCAGAGCATATCAATGATGATGCCGCCGCCGTCCTGTTTGCGATAATTCCACGACGGGCGCTGGGCCTTGACCGTGTGGCCCTCAAACACCCAGTAGCCAAATTCCCCGCGGACGGAGAGGATTTGCCCGAAGAAGCCCGCATCCATCAGCTTGCGCAACTTCAGAAAGCCCGGGAGCCACAGTTTGTCCTGCACGACGCCATTTTTGACGCCGGCCTTCTTGCAAAAGTGGTAAAGCTCGAGGGCCTTCGCCGTAGTGACGGCCGTGGGTTTTTCGCAATAAATGTGTTTGCCGGCAGCGGCGGCGGCTTTTACGGCGGCCGCGCGCTGCAACGTGCCCTGCGCGTCGAAGTAAACCGAGTAGGATGGGTCTTTCAGGGCCTCCTTCAGGTCGGTGGTGTATTTTTTGGCCTCGGAAATTTCCGTGAGCTTCTTGAGCTTCTCTTCATTACGCCCCACCAGGATGGGGTCAGGCATGATAACCTCGTTGGGCCCGACGCGGAGCCCCCCCTGTTTCATAATGGCCGAAACCGAACGCAGCAGGTGCTGGTTAGTGCCCATGCGGCCGGTGACGCCGTTCATGATAATTCCCACGCGGTGGACTTTGTCGTTTTTGCTCATAAGAAGGGGTAGGCGATCAGGTGGATTTGAGGTAGGCCGCCTGGATGTCGCGCAGGAAGTCCAACTGATTCATCTGCCAGAGGCGATGCGAAAAAATCTCGACTTCAATATAGCCGCCGAAGCCCGCCACCTCCACCCAGCCGCGGATTTGGCGCAGGGGGATGATGCCCTCGCCCATCAGGCCGCGGTCGTTCAGCATATCCACCGTCGGCGAGCGCCAGTCGCAGACATGGTAGGCGAATAGTTTGCCGAGGCGCCCGCAGCGGGCGATTTCGAACTCCAACTGGTCGTCCCACCACAAATGATAAACATCCACGGCAACTCCGACGGACGCGTCGAATTGCGCCGCGAGATCATTGGCCTGCTTAAGCGTGTTGACCGCCGAGCGCGTGTCGGCATACATCGGATGCAGGGGTTCGATGGCGAGTTTGACGCCCGCCGCCTTCGCGTGCGGCAAAACCGCGGCGATGCCTTCGGCAATCTGTTTGCGCGATTCTGCCAGCGGCTGGCCCGCCACCGCGCCGCACACCAGCACAATGATCGGGGCGCCCAAGGCCGCCGCTTCGTCAATGCACTTCCGGTTCTCATCCACGGCTTTTTGGCGGCCGGCGGCGTCACTGGCGGGAAAGAATCCGCCGCGTACCAGGGAAACGATGCTCAGACCGGCATCCCGCAATTGCCGGCCACTGGCGGCCACATCGCGCCCGACGAGCGTGTCCCGCCAGACGCTGATGCCTTTGACGCCCGCCCGGGCGTATTCGCGGCAAGCCTCGTCCAGCGACCACGGTTTCGTCGTGATCGTGTGCAGGCAGAGCCGGGAGTAATCGGTCAGGGGAGCAACGGGCATGAAAACTTTCTAACTGCGGAGTACGCGGAGAACGCGGAGGGGTGGTGCCTTTCAGCCAAAAAAAGTGTAATATGGACCTTGGGCGATGATCCGCTCGAGGTACAGGGCGCATTCGCGGAAATGGTAATCGCCCCACATTGACGATTCGCCGCGGGGGATGCGCGAGCCGGGAGGAACAAAGTCCCAGCCATTGGGCCGGTGATAAATCGAGTGCAGCAGCAGGCCCTGATGGGATTTCTGCGTGCTGAGATAAGGTTCGGCCAAGAGGGTACGGAAGACGGTCAGGCCAGCCTGCCAGTAACGCTTACCGGCATTGGCTTTGCCGTGGTCCTGGAGATAATGACCGAGGCGCAACAAGCCTTGGGCGGCGATGGCGGCGGCAGAGCTGTCCACGGGCTCGTATTCATTGAAGGGGTCGGCGGATTCCTCAAGATAATCGCCGAGATGCACGAGGCCCGGCGCACCGGTGTCCCAGTACGGCACGCCATCGGTTGGCGTGTTGGCAATGTAGAAATCCGCAGTGGCGGTGGCGGCCTTGAGCATCATGGCTTCCAACGCACGCCGGCCGCCGAAGGGCTTGAGTTCGGCATCTGTCCGGGTTTCCAAAAATTCCAATTCCTCGGCGAAACCCACCAGCGCCCAAGCAAGGCCACGGGTCCAGGTGGAAAAGCCGGTATAACCCTGCTGCGAATTCGGGCACCGGTAGGCGCCGTCTTTGACATTAAAGATTGCCTCGTGGGCGACGCGCCCGCGCACGTCATAGCTGTCACGACCTTCGCCATAATAGACGGAATAATCGGCGGTCGAGCGAATGTGGGCCAGCGCGCGGTCCAGTAAGCTGATGCGCTTGTCGCCCTCCCCGCTCAGGTTGTGCCCGAGGGCGTGGCTGACCATGAGCGCGCGGCAGGAACGGATGGTGTCCACGAACAGCGAGTGCGGCCCGTTGAAAGAGTAAATGAATCCGCCCTTGGCATGCTTGGCCCACCGCGCGGCCTGCACGGCGCCAGAGACTTTCAGTGCAAGCTCGTAGAAATTCAATTCCCACTCGTGGTGCGGGATGCGCTTTTCCCGCATCAGGCGGCGCAAGTTCCCGTAAGTCGAGACATTATTAAAGCCGTGGTCATGCACGCCGATGTGCGAGACGTGCGGGGCCATGCGCGAAACGGTATTCTCGCGGCCAAAATGGAGAAACTGTTTATCGCCGGTGGCGTCGAACTGCAAAATCGCCGAGCCGTACTGGAAACCCTGCGTCCACTCCGTCCACCCGCGGGCGGTGTAAGTGCCGGCTTCCGTGAAGACCGGCGCGCCGCGGGCCGGGTCGAATTTCTTTTCAATCAGTCGGATTTTTTCGCCGGACAACCGCCAAAAATGCCCGAGTTCCGGGCGCAAATCCTTCGCCGCCAAAGTTGGGTCAATTTTAATCATCGGTTCAAGCTTTGGGGGTTTGGGCCAAGGCCACGGCCGCGCGCGTCAACTCGGTGACTTTCGCCCAGTCGCGGTTCTTCAGTAAGTCGGCCTTCACCATCCACGTGCCGCCGCAAGCAACAATTCTGGGGAAAGCCAGGTACTCGCGCAAATTGCCGGGCTCAATGCCGCCGGTGGGAATGAAGCGCATCATGCTGTAAGGTGCGGCAATGGCCTTCAAATACGGCAGGCCGCCGCAGGCTTCGGCCGGAAAAAACTTCACCACGTCGAGGCCATGCTCCAACGCCATTTCGATACTGGTCGGATCACTGACCCCCGGAGTGATGGGTATGCCGTGGCTGATGCAGGCACTGACGACGCGGGGATTAAAGCCCGGAGTGACGATGAACTGGGCGCCGGCATCGGCGGCGGCCTGAGCCTGCTCCGGCTTCAGCACCGTGCCCGCGCCGACGAGCATCCCGGGAATTTGCGCCATGGCCTTGATCGCCTCGAGCGCGGCCGCCGTGCGGAAGGTGACTTCCGCGCAAGGCAGGCCTCCGGCCAGCAGCGCTTCGGCCAGCGGTTTGGCGTCGGCGGCGTTTTCAATGACGATAACGGGGATCACGCGCAATTGCGCGAGACGGGCGATGACATCAGCAGTCTTCATGCGAGGGTGGGAAACAGCCCCGCTACCATGGCCGGATGCCGCAAGAAAAACAACCCTAAGATGCAGCCCTGTCGCATATCGGATAAAACCCGCCGGTCCGGCAATCCAGCCTATTGCCCAACATTGGCGGGAACCGACGGCGTTGCCGCCGAACCGGTGCCGATTGTCCCCGTATCCCCGGATTTCGGATCGGCTTTCGCAGTGTCGGCCGCGACTTTGACGGTCGTTCCCGCCTTCGCCTCGTTTTCCGTGCGAATCCAATCGCCCATGATGCGCAGGCCTTCCCGCAACTGAATATCAAAGCTAACCGGCGCATCCGCGGCATCCACCCCGTCCGCGGGCTTCGGCTGGGCCGCCGGGTCATATTTCACGGTGGAGTTGCCCGCGGCATCCTTCTGCTCCTTGGCCGCATCCAGCAAAACCTCGGTGGATTTAAAATTATTCTTCGATAGCGCCACCAGACTCTGCTTTAGATCATCGCGAAACTTGATGTCGTTGAGCCGTTCCTTCATCCGGGTGTCAAAATTAAGGGAAAACTCCTTTTGCTGTTCGCGCGACTTTTCCCATGTCACCCGCTTCTGGAGCAGGCTGAGCTCGTCAAGGCTGGCCAGGCGGGAGGTGCTGGCGGTGCGTAAATCAGTGACCAGCGCATCGGTCACGAGCGAATCGCGCCAGGGGCCGTTGCCCTTCAACGTCAGGGGCAGGGGGGGAATGCTGTCCCACGGCAGTGCATTTTTCTCATCCGCTTCGCCGATGGGAAGGAAATCCACATCGGACGGCAGGGGGATGTCCGACGCCACACCCTTCAACTGAATGGAGTTGCCGTCGGGGAGATACCATTTTTCCAGAGTTATCTTGGCGGCGCCCTTTTCCGTCGGCTCAATCCGGCTGAAGGAATAAACCTGCTGCACGGTCCCTTTGCCATGGGTGGTGCTGTCCCCGACAATGAGGGCGCGGCGGTAATCCTTCAGCGCCCCCGCCATGATTTCGGTGGCTGAAGCGCTTTGCTTGGAGACCAGCAGCATGAGCGGGCCGTCCCAATACGGCGTCGGCTTGTCATTTTGCATCGCCGTCAATGAGCCCAGCGGGGACCGTACCCGGAGCACCGGGCTGGGCGGAATGAACAACCCCGTCAAATCAATCGCCTCCGAAAGAAAACCGCCGCCATTGTTGCGCACGTCCAACACCAGGCCCTGCACGCCGGCCGTTTTGAGCTTGCCGATTAATTCCCGCACGTTTTCCGCGGTGCTGAACTTGTCGCCCGGATTCACGCGGCCGTAGAAAGCCGGCAGGTCAATGACTCCCACCGGAACCGTCTGCCCGCCCATGGGCACGTCAATAATCTGGGCCTTGGCAAGGGCGGTGGTCATCTCGATCTTCTTGCGGGTCAGGATCACGATTTTCGCGTCCGCCGCGCTGGTAAAGCCGGCCGGGATGATTTTGAGGCGTACTTCCGTGCCTTCGGGTCCGCGAATTTTGCTGACGGTTTTATTCAGCTTGATGCCGTCCACCTGGGCGAAATCCGCGTCGCCCTGGGCGACTTCGATGATTTTGTCACCCGTTTTGATTTGCTTGGATTGGTCCGCCGGGCCGCCGCTGACGAGTTCATTGACCACGCAGTCGCCATCCTTGTTTTGCAGGACACAACCGATGCCGATGAATGAATTGCTCATCTGCATGTCAAATCCCGCCACGGTGTTCTCGGTGAAGAAATTGCTGTGTGGATCGTACAAGCCGGCGAGGGTGTTGAGAAAAACATCCTGCACCTCGATGGCGTCGGTCTCATCCAGGGACTTCAGCGTGCTGTTGTAACGCTTGCGCACCGCGTCTTTGGCGTCGGCCACTTTTTCGGCGAAGGTCTTGGGCGGGGCATCCGCCGCCGGGGCTTTGCCGTCTGTGGCAGTGGCTTTGCCGTCCGCCGGGGCTGGGGTCGCGGGGGTTTTGCCGTCCGCAACGTCTTTGGCGTCGGCGGCCTTTTTGGCGGCCGCGTCAATTTCGCGGGTTTGGGCGGCGAGCAATTCATCAATGATTTCAAAACGGATTTGCTTCTCCCAAAGCTTGTCCGCGTCTTCCGCCGTGACGGGCCACGCGGCCTCGGTGCGGTCAGGATGGTAGGTGTCAGAGGCCTGCAAATCCAAATTTGTGTCGAGGTACTTGTTGACCCAGGTTACGCGATCCTGCACCGAACTCTCAAATTTCTTGAAGATTTCATACGCGGGCGACAGATCGCCGAGGTTGCGCACGTCGCGGATTAACACGGGGCTGTACTGGTCCTGAAAACTGGTCACATCGGTTTGCAGCAGGAACAAATGACGATAGTCGAGATTCGCCATGTAGGCCCGCAGCAATTCGCGCATGTCAAAATCCGACAGCGATTTCTTCGAGTAGTGCACGTGCTCCAAAAACGCCACGGTGGACATCGTTTCTTTCGACATCTCCTGGGTGTCCGCCAGGGGCATGGGGGTGGCCCAGATTATCGGGGTCAGCGCCATGGCCAGCGCCCCGCCCAACATTGCCAAAAGACGACCGGAGGTAAGTTTTCGCTTCATAGTAAGGGAGGATGCTTGAATTGTTAAAACCAGCATACACGGTTCAAGGTAAATGTCGAAGTCTCAATTTAGGCCGGAAATTATTTTACAAGTGACCCCGGCCGGTTGATTTCAGAGCGGAGGACGGTTGGTGGTCGAACGATGGCTTGGGCTGCAGGAAGTTCGTCGCAGGAGGGGGAAAGAGGGCGGGGATTCCGCATTATTTGCCCGGATCGGGCTTGGTGAGGGTGACGGTGATGGACTTGCCGTTGTGCTCGAGGACCACCTCAGGTTGGCCGGGTTTGAGGTTGACGGAGCCATGATAAGCAAGGTTGCGGTAGGTAACTGTGGTTGTGGTCGAGGTGCCGCGCGGGCTCGAACTTTCAGTGAAATTCGGCAGGGAAACGCCGAACGTAAAATCCAGCCAGTAACCATCCTTGGTCGCCCGGACGACACCTTTGACACTTTGCAAGATTATCGCATTCGCGGCCGCCGGTATTTTAATCTCCGTGGCGGCGGACGGCACCTCGTTGTCCCTGGAAAACTGCGGGCCGGCCCCGGTCCAGGAAAAATCCACGGGAATGCCGAAATCAAACGTCCCCTTGACGGCCAGAGTCACATTGTCCGGCAAGAAGGGCCCGGGATTGGCGGGGATGGCCGCACCGCCGGAGGAACCCGAAGCGGGCACCGGGGAAGCAGGCATGGCGCCGGCAGTCTTCGGCGATGGTTTAATGGTCAACAGAAGTCTTTTGCCCTGTTCGTTGAGCACCGCCTCCGGTTGGCCCGCGTGCAAATAGGCCGAGCCTTGAACACTCAGATTGCGGTAAGTCACGCTGCCCGCGCCACCCCGGGCAGTTTGCGTGCCGGTCGGAATCTTCCAACTCAGGTCATAGTTGACCAGATACCGCGCGCCCAGCAATTGAACGGTTCCACTGAAGACAATTTCAATGGGATGCGCGGGGTCCCTGGGATTATCAATCGAGGTCGTCAGGGAAAAATCCGGCTCGAAGACGTCGAGTGAAAGTTCCACTGAGGTGTTGGTTTCAATGGAGAAACCCTGCAGCCCGAGCGTCATTACCTGGGGCAAACGAGGTGGATTCGTCGCTGGTCGGGTGCTGGCGGCATTGGCCGCGGGCGACGCGGAGGGAGCCGGCGGCGGCTGGGCCGATAACATTCCCGGCCACAGGATCGTGCCAAGCAACACCGCTGGTAGAAAAAATTTCATGAAAAAATCTTAAGCATCATTTGGCCGGAGGCTTTGAAATTGATACCGTGACTTTTTTGCCGTTGGCCGCCGCCACTTCCACCGTCGAATCGGGTTTGACCAGCACCACGGATTTAGTTGTTTCATTGCGGTACTGTACCGTCGATTGCGTCGACGAGCCGGAACCCCGCTCCACAACGTAGGGAACCGAATAGCCCAGAGAAAAAACCACTTGATACCCGGAGTCCCCCTCGGTCACCGTCGCTTGCAGCGATGCCATGACAAATGACGGGGCTGGCGCCGGGCCGGTCGGGTCGGATTTGGCCTCCGCTGGCGCCTCCGCCGTTGGCCGCAGCATGAAGTTGATGGTAAAATCCGGGCCAATGCCAGTAAGCGAAAAATCCACCGGATAATTGTCCACCAATTCTCCCTTCACCTCCAAATGGATGTTTTCCTTGAGCGAGGGCAGTTGCGGCTTGGGTGGGGTGTTCGAGGCGGCCACCGTCGGGGTGCCCACCACCGTTGAACCAACCGCAGCTGCTGCTCCTCCCCGGCTTGGAGCACTCCCCCGGCCCCTGGCACCGGAGGCACCGCCACGCGAAGAACCCGCTGCACTTTGGACGATCGTGCGGCGCGTGGTCGAAGCCGGCGCGGGCGCACCCGAAGCGCCCGAATTCAGCGGCTGAATAATGACTTGCCGACCAGTGCCTGCCGTATCCCCCGCGCCGGTGAATCCTCCGGTCGGGCCGGAGGGCGCCGCGTCCGGTGGCGTGGGGAAATTTTCCTGCGCAAGGGCAACGGCGGCGAGGAGACAGGAGGTGGCGTAGATCGCCAGAATCGCGGAGTTCTTCATGGTGTGATTATCGGGAATTTTGAGGGTTAGTCCGCGCGATCCAGCGTCAAGGTGATGGTGTCACCCCGGTCATTAAATACGGTAATGGGTTGCCCCAGCTTTTTGACGGCCACATCAAAGTGCGCCTCAATGTTCCGATAAGTAATGGTGGCCGTCAAATTGCTCGGCGCCACCGGGCTGGTGGCCGGCGCCGCCGGGGCGCCATTCCCGGAAAGCAGGGCCCGCGCGACCGCGGCGGCGTTGGTGGTACTATTTACCACCGGCATCGAAAATCCGGAAGTGAGCTCCACGCCCAAACCACCTGATTCGCGCACCAGGTGCAATTGGATGGATTGCACAATCGGTGTCTTTCCTGATTTCCCTGGTATCTCCACCATGGTTTTGACCGACGTCAAACTGGTTTGCTCGCCGGCAATCATCGTCGCGTAAACCTCCGTCGTCCCGTCGGCATGGACAATTTTAACCACGGCTTTCAGGTTGGCGTCGAGCGCCCCGTAATTTCCCAGCACCGGCAGGTTCGCCGCTGGCCCGGTTGGGACTCCCTCCGGCAATTTGTCCAACGTCGCCGTCAGAGAATTTCCGCCGCCTTCCAGTATGGCCACGGTCTGCCCCGGTTGTAGCAGCACTGTTGTACCCCCGGAAATATTGCGATAGGAAATGGTGGAGGTCGTCGTTGGGCCGCGAGCACTGGTCGACGTGGTGGTGGAAACGGTCGGAACGCTGGCCCCAAAATGAATTTCCGTCTCGTAGCCCGCCGACGTCTTCTTCACGGCGACCTTCCCGCTGAGCAGGACCACAAAGTTCTTGTCCCCCACCAGGGTGAAAGTCGCCGCCCCACCCCGGTCGTCAGCCGCCGTGTCCTCGACACAGGAAACATCCATCGGCACGCCAGCAAAAATCCCCTGAATATGTAGAACGACGTTCTCCCCCGGCGCGGATGACGCAGACGCACTTGGGGACCCGCCTGCTTCTTGCGCGCCGTTTGCACCGGCGGCCAGCAGGGCCGCGCCCGCCATCCAAATTCGCCAAATTTTCATTGGGGATAAACTAAGATTCATATAACCCGGACCAGCCCCCACTGTTTCCCAGATGACGGCCCATGTCAAAACCTAACGAGGAGGAAGTTAGGAGCAGAACAAGGGAAGATCGCAAAGGAAAGTTGGCCGAAATCCAGCCCAAACTCGCCGAAGCCCATCAGCCGTGAAATTATAATCATTAATCCCGCATTTCATCCTTCATCCCTCCGCCTTCATCCTTTATCTTTAACCCTCGCAATCCTTCCCCCCGCCCGGTTCCCAACTTCAACTCTTCTTCGTGCCGCTTTGCGGATAAAAATTCATCCTTCATCCCTCAGCCTTCATCCTTTAGTCCGCTCCCTGCTCCCCGCTTCTTCCCTCTTCCTTTTTCATTCTTAATTTTTAAATCTTAATTTCCATGCGCACCGTCTGGCGGGTTTCCAAATACATGTTGCGGTATCGCGGGCTCTTTCTGCTCACGATGCTCCTGGCCGTTTTCGGCACCGCCGCCCTCATCGCCATCCCGAAAGTGGTGCAACACATCTTGCAGAACGTCATCGACCGGGCCACGCCGGGCCAGATTTGGGCGGGCACGGCGCTGATTGCCCTGCTCTATTTCTTGCGTGATTTCTTCACCAGCCTGCGCATCCGCGTCAACAATACCCTCGAGCAAAAGGTGCTGCTCGACCTGCGGAGCGACGTGCATTCCCGCCTGCTGGAGCTGCCGGTGTCGTTTTACGACCAGCGCAAATCGGGCGAAATCTCCTCCCGCGTGGTCGATGACGTGGCCAACGTCGAGCGCGTGCTGCTGGACGGCACCGAACAGGGCCTTATCGCCATCATCACCATTTTTGGCATTGGCGGCATGTTATGGCGGAGCAACCAGTTGCTGGCGGTCTGCGCGATCTTGCCCCTGCCCATCCTGTATGCCTGGGGTATCGAACACGCCCGTCGCTCCAACAAGCGTTGGAAAAACGTCCGTGAGACCGCCAGTGACTTGAACAGCCTGCTCGTCGAGGATATTCAGGGCAACCGCCTCATCCAGACTTTTGGGTTGCAGGAGCATGAGACCATGCGCTTCCGCAAGAAGGCACTGGCCATGCGCGACGCCATGCTCGAAGCGATGTATGCCTGGTCCATTTACGGCCCGGGCACTAACTTCGTCACCAATCTCGGCATGGTCGCCACCATCGGTGTCGGCGGCTGGATGATGTCGGCCTATCCGGAATCCTTCAACTTCCCGCAACTTGTCGCCTTCATCATGTATGTTAGCATGCTCTACGAGCCGGTTGGCCAGTTGCACCAAATCAACCAATGGGTCAGCCAGGGCCGGGCGTCGGGCGAGCGCGTCTTTGAAATTCTCGATCATCCGATTGAAATTGCCAATCCCGCGAACCCCAAACCGCTGCCGACTGGGGCGATTGGCGCCCGGTTTGACCACGTCAACTTCGCCTATGCCGGGCGTCCCGCGGTGCTCGATAATTTCACGCTCGAAATTCCCGCCGGCAAAGTCACGGCGCTGGTTGGCCACACCGGCGCGGGCAAGAGCACTGTCGCCAACCTCGTCATGCGCGCCTATGACGCCACGGGTGGCAAAGTGCTCCTCGGCGGCATCGAAGTCCGGGATTTGGACTTGCGTGAATTGCACGCCAAAGTTGGGTTTGTGGCCCAAGACCCGTTTCTCTTTGAGGGCACCGTAGCGGAAAACCTTTCACTCGTGCGCCCCAATGTTGCCGAGCCGGAAATGATTGCCGCCCTCGAGGGCGCCGCCTCATGGGACTTCGTCCGCGCACTTCCCAAGGGACTCCACACGAACATCGGCGAAAAGGGCATCCGCCTGTCGCAGGGCGAAAAGCAGCGCCTGACGATCGCGCGCGTGCTCTTAAAGAATCCCCCGTTCGTCATCCTCGACGAGGCGACGGCCAGCGTGGATACCATCACCGAGCGCCAAATCCAAAAGGCGCTCGACAATCTCATGCGCGAGCGCACCGTCCTCGTCATCGCCCACCGCCTTTCTACTGTACGCAAGGCGGACAACATCGTTGTCCTCCACCACGGGAAAATCCTCGAGCAAGGCACCCATGACGAACTCCGCGCCGCTGGCGGCCGCTACGCCAGCCTCTGGGATCATCAGGTGGACCTGATTGACGAGCGCGAAGAATTGCCGACGGGATAGGAATAGGAATTTTTTACCACGGATGGCACGGATAAGACGGATTCCAATCAATCAAACCAATCGCAAGTCATGGAACCGAAACATTCCCTGATCCACCAGGAAACTACAGAGAAAACCGTTGGTGCTGCAATGGTTGTTTTAAATTAATTGCGGCCAGGCTTGGATGAAAAAATTTACGAGCGCGCTTTGGTTTTGGAACTTCAGTCCATGAATGTTGAGGTCTCGCAGCAAGAAGCCTTTCCCATTGTTTACCGGGAGAAAGAAATTGGCCGCTTAATTCCTGACCTAATCGTTAATGGTGAAGTATTGGTCGAAACCAAGGTGGCCGAACATTTCGTGCCCGCGCATGAAGCCCAAATACTTGGATACCTTGCCATCACCAACCTGCGCGTCGGCCTGTGGCTTAACTTCAAATTCGCCCGATTGCAGTGGAAGCGGCTAGTGCGTTAGTCTGGGCGGAAATCCGTCTTATCCGTGCCATCCGTGGTAAAAAAACATCACTCCCATCCTCCGCCCAGCGCTTTGTACGTCGCAATCAGGTTCTGGCTCACCGCCTGGTCACTTTGCACGAGATCGTCCTGGGTTTGGTAGAGTGTTCGCTCGGCATCGAGCACGTTGATGAAACTGGTCAAGCCATTGGCGTAAAGTTGATTGGAGAGGCTCAACGCATCCTGGCTCGTGCTCACGGCTTGCGCGAGTGATTGATGGCGCACCTGCTCTTTGGCGTAGGCCACCAGCGCATTTTCCACGTCCTCAAAGGATGTCAGCACCGCTTTTTCATAGGTCGCCAGCGCCTGCTCCTGCCGCGCGTCTTGCACGCGGATGTTGGCGCGAATCCGGTCCGCGTCGAAAATCCGCCACTGCACCGTCGGACCCAAGGACCAAAACTTGCTGGCCGGCGTGAACCAGTCGCTGGTGCTGACGCTTTCAAAGCCCACTGCGCCGGTCAGTGAAAATTTCGGAAACAAATCCGCCGTCGCCACGCCGATATTCGCGGTCGCGGCCGCCAGTTTGGCTTCCGCAGCGCGGACATCCGGGCGGCGGAGCAGCAGCGTTGACGGCAGGCCCACGGGCACTTCCGGCGGCGTGGCCGGGATGGGCGCCGTTGCGGCCAGTTCGCCCAACAACGCTCCGGGCGGTTTTCCCAGAAGAACGCCCAACCGGTGGATGGAAACCTGGAGTCCGTTTTCCAAAGTCGGCACCTGCGCCTGAGTTTGAGCCAGCACCGTGGCGGCTTGCTGCACGTCCAAATCGCTGCTGATGCCCTTTTTCGACCGCTCTTGGGCGATGCTCAGGGAGTCCTTCTGCGCCGTGAGATTCTGCTGCGCAATCGCCAGCCGTTGCTGGTATCCCCTCACCGCGAGATAATTGCGCGCCACCTCGGCTACCAGAGTCACCTGCACATCGCGACGGTTGAACTCCGCGGCGGCGACGTTCGCCTGCGCGCCTTCCACGGCCCGGCGATTGCCCCCGAACACGTCCAGTTCCCACGAGGCGTCGAAGCCGGCTTGGTAAACATTGTTGACGAACGGCACACTCGAAGGGATGGGCAGAGAACCGAGTACTGGCTGATTCCGGCTCGCCCCCTGGCGTTGCGCCCCGGCGGTGCCATCAACCGTTGGCCCCAAGTTTGCCTCCGCTTCGCCGGCTTGGGCGCGCGTTTCCCGCACACGGGCGGCGGCAATTTGCAAATCAAGATTGGCCGCCACGGCCCGCTCGACCAGCGAATTCAGTTCCGGATCGTTGAAGTTTTTCCACCAGGTCGCGATGGAAACCTCGCGGGCATTCTCGCCGCCGGCCAACGGCTCGCTCCACTGCGTGGGAGCGTTCAACGCCGGCGCGTGGTAGTCCGGGCCGACGGTGCAACCGCCGGCGAGCAGGACCAGAGAAAGGGGCAGAGTTGAGATTTTGGTTTTCATGGGAACCTCCTTTAGTGGGCCACGACCGGCCCGCGGCTGTGAACTTTTTTGAAAAGAATTATCACCGGAATGCAGACCACGCACAGGAGCGCCAGCCAGCGGAAAGTATCCACATACGCCATGGTGGTCGCCTGCTGTACCACCAGGTGGTAAATACCCGCGACCGCCGCAGTGGAATTATGCAGACCCGGCAGCGCGCTGATCGCCTGCTGGCGGGCATGAAAGGCGGCACTGTACGGTGTGACGTGCGCCGCCAGCACGGTCTGGTGCATCTGGGCGTGCCGGGCCACAAAGGTGGTGGCGAGCGAAATGCCCACGCTGCCACCCAAGTTGCGCAGCAGATTAAAAATTCCCGTCGCATTCCCCATTTGCTCATTGCTCAACATGCCCATGGCCGTGGTGGTCAGCGGCACAAACACCAGCGCCATGCCCAAACCCTGAAGAAAGAGCGGGAATTGAATATTGCTGATCGCCATGTCCAGATTCAGTCGGCTCAACCAATAAATGGAAAAGGCCACAATCAGAAAGCCCAGGCTGATCAGCCGGCGGCTGTCCACCCGGCTCGTCAGATAACCCACCGGGAAGATGAGCAGCATCATCCCCAATCCGCGCGAGCTTTGGGCCGTGCCGCTATCCAGCGCCGTGTAGCCCATCAACTCTTGCAGGAACTGTGGCAACAATGTCGCCGGGACATAAACCACCATGCCCACCAGGACCACCAGAAACGTGCCCACCGCAAAATTCCGATTGGCAAAAACCCGCAGGTTGACGATGGGGTTTTTCGCCTGCATTTCCCAAAAGATGAAGACCACCAGGGACGAGGCGGAAATCAACGCTGCCCAGCGGATCCAAGGTGTGCCAAACCAATCGTCTTCCTGGCCCTTATCCAAGATCAGCTGGAGCGTCGCCAGCCCTATCGCCATCAGCCCAAACCCGAAAGCGTCCACCCGGCCCGGTTTGCCGTTCTTAATGTATTCTGGATCGTGCACGAATTTCCGCATCAATACGATGGCAATCAGACCAACCGGAATATTGATATAGAAAATCCACCGCCAGGCGTAGTTGTCCGTGATCCACCCACCCACCAAGGGCCCCATGATCGGCGCCACCACCACCCCCATCGCATAAGCTGCCATCGCCGCGCCGCGCTTGGCCGGGGGAAAACTCTCCAGCATGATCGCCTGCGCCAGCGGTTGCAGCGCCCCGCCGCCAAAGCCCTGCAATACGCGGGCAAAAATCAACCAGCCCAGCGTGGGCGCCATGCCGCACATCAGCGAGGAAAGCGTGAAAATGCCCACACAGGTCATCAGCAGCCGCTTGCGCCCAAAATACCGCGACAGCCAGCCGCTCGCTGGCAACACTACCGCATTCGACAACAAGTAACTCGTAATCACCCATGTCGCTTCATCCGTGCTCGCGGAGAGATTCCCCGCAATGTGCGGCAGGGAAACGTTCGCAATCGACGTGTCCAGCGTCTCCATGAACGTCGCCAACATCACCGACACGGCGATCAGCCATGGATTGACGACAGGCTTTGGTTGGGTGGCGCTCATGACGGCAAAACAGCGAGGTTTGGATTACTTGCTTACTAACTTACTTGACCTTCACCGACGGCACCGCCGACATACCGGGGCCGAGCGGATGAGCCGGGTCCATCGCGTCATCAAATACGATTTTCACCGGCACGCGCTGCACGACCTTCACATAATTGCCCGTGGCGTTTTCCGGGGGCAGCAGGCTGAATTGCGCGCCCGAGCCCGCTTGAATGCTGTCCACATGGCCGTGGAAGGTCCGGCCAGGATAGGCGTCCACGCTGATCTCCACGGGCTGGCCCGGGTGCATGTGGGCCAATTGGGTTTCTTTGAAATTGGCGGTCACCCAAATTTGCTGCGACACAATCGCCAGCGTCGGCTGGCCGGGCTGCACATAATTACCCGTTTCCACCGAGCGATGCGTGACAATGCCGTCCTCCGGCGCGGAAACTTTGGTGTAGGATAAATCCAGCGCTGCCTGGCGGATATGCGCATCGGCCAGGGCCACATTCGCCTCCGCCGTCTTGATGTCAGCCTGGGCCAAATCCACCTGCGCCGCCGCCGCCGCCGCACGGTTTTTGGCGACGTCTACTTCCGCCGCCGCCGAGCTCGCCTGGTCCTGCACCAGGTCAATTTGCGTGCGGGCCACCGCCCGGCTCTCGACCGCTTGATAACGTTGCAAGTCGCTTTGGGCACGAATGGCGTCGGCCTGGGCGGCCGTTACGCTGGCCAGTTCCTGACCAGCCTTGGCAGAATCCACGGCAAATTGGGCCTTCGCCTGGTCCAGACGGCTTTGCGCGGCGGCCCGTTCGGCCCGCGCTTGGGCCATTTTCACTTCATAGTCGCGCGGATCAATCTCGTACAAAACCACGCCTTGCTTGACCGCTTCGTTGTCGTTCACAGACAACGCGACGACCTGCCCCGATACCTGCGGCGCAATCGAAATGACGTGCCCGTCAATGAAGGCATCGTCCGTGGTTTCATAGGGTGCGATGGCCACATGATAATAAGACCCCGCGGCGGCGCTGGCGATGATTAGGCCGGAACCCAGAAAAACACTGCGACCCCACTTGCGCGGTGCGGGGGGCGCCGGGGGCGGCGGCGCCAGGTTGACCTCCGGGAGGCTGTTGGCGGTTCGGGCCGCCGTCGGGCTGCTGTTAATCAGCGCGGTGAGATTGGCCCGCCCGTTGGCGGGGATATTGGGACTGGTTTCGGTGGCGGTCATGGCGGGTTTGGTAAAGTGATGGATACTGGCGGTGGAAACTTTTTTTTATTTACCCCAGTATACTCCGAAAAATAACGGCTGGATAATATCATGATGGTTATGCTATGATGCCTTAAAGGTATCATATCATGGAGCTGCGCCACCTGCGTTATTTTGTCGCCGTCGCCGAGGAATTGAACGTCCGCCGCGCCGCCGAGCGCCTGCACGTTTCCCAGCCGCCCTTGAGCCGGCAAATTCATGACCTCGAGGACGAAATCGGCGCGAAGCTATTCCTCCGCGGCAAGCGCGGCATGCAGTTGACCGATGCCGGCCGGTTTCTCCTGGACGAAGCCCGTCAGATTCTCAAGCAGAGCGAGCGCGCCGTCCGCCTCACCAACGCCGCCAGCCGGGGCGAAGCCGGCCGCCTGTCCCTCGCCTATTCCGCCGCCGTCTTCGACCCCGTGTTCTCGCGCGCCGTCCGGGTCTTCCGCCAGCGCTTCCCCCTGGTGGATCTGGCCATGCGCGAGCTTTCTTTCGCCGCCCAACTCCAGGCTTTGCTCGACCAACAGATTGACCTCGGCTACGTCGTATTCGGCTCGATGCAGTCGGAAACGGATTTCACGTCCGAGTGCATCCGCCGGGTGCCCACCTGCATCTCCTTCCCCCGGGACCATCCGATGGCGAAAAAGAAAAATCTGAAACTGGCGGATTTGGCGGAGGAACCTTTCATCTTCCCGCGCCAGAGCATGTCGGTGTTTCGCTCCCACCTGCTGGATTTATGCCGCAAGGCGGGCTTCACGCCCAAAATCGCCCAAGAAGCGGATAACGCCATGGGTATCATCGGCTTGGTCGCCGCTGGCGTCGGCGTGGCCTTCACCCCGGAAACCGGTCGAATCTTCGAAGCCATGGGCATCGAGCTGCGCGCCCTGCCGCCCGACGTGCCCATGTTCGAACTCCACGCCATCTCCCGGCGCAACAACACCTCAACCCTCCTACCCGCCTTCCTGACCATCCTCCGCGAAAGCGCCCGCCAGGAAGACCGCGGCAAAAAGAAACGGGCATAAGGAAAACGTTCTTTTACCACGGATTACACGGATAACACGGATTCTGAACACCCAAATCATGTACTAGCCACGGAATCGAAACATTCCTTAATTCACAAAGAAACCACCGAGAAGATTATTGGCGCGGCAATGGTTGTGCTCAATGAACTCGGTCCGGGTCTGGATGAGAAAATCTACGAACGCGCCTTGGTCTTGGAGCTCTAATCAATGAATATCGGAGTAGCCCAACAGCAGAGCTTCCCCGTGATCTACCGCGAAAAGGAGATTGGTCTGCTGATTCCCGACTTGATTGTAAATGAGGAAGTGCTCGTCGAAACCAAAATCGCAGAATCATTCACCTCGGCCCACGAAGCCCAGGTAATCGGTTATCTCGCGATCACCGAATTGCGGGTTGGTTTATGGCTAAATTTCAAATTTGCCCGCCTTCAATGGAAGCGCCTCGTTCGGTAAAATGCCTCCGTCCGTGTTATCCGTGCCATCCGTGGTAAAAATCCTGCCGCCCGTCGGCCTTTGAATAAACTTTAAATTCGCAAGATTGCAAAGTCGTCGATTCGTGCGGTAGTGTGCATCCATCCGTGTTATCCGTGCCATCCGTGGTAAAAACTCTCCCATCGCCCCATTTCACCCAGCAGCGCGCCGTCGAGTTCCATGAGACCGACGCCGCCGGCCTCGTGCATTTCACCAACCTCTTCCGCTGGATGGAGGCCGCTGAGCTTGCCTTCCTCCACTCGCGCGACGTCGCCGTGCTCGCCACCGACGCCGTGCAAAATTCCGGCTGGCCCCGCGCCGCCGTCAATGCAGCGTTCCTCGCGCCCCTGCGCTATGGCGACAAGGTCGAGACGCGCCTCTGGGTCCGCAAAGTCGGCACGAGCAGCGTATGCTACCGCTTCGAAATCTGGCGCCTCAACGGCCGCGGCGGCCCGCACCTCTCTGCCACCGGCGAAATCACGACCGTCCACGTCTCCCGCGTCAAAGGCAAAATCCGCCCCGCGCCCCTGCCCGCGGCGATTAAGAAGAAATTGAAATGATCGGCAAAGAAGTTGGAATTTGGAAGCTGGAATGTCAGAGGTCAGAATCCCGCAGTTTCCACGTCGCCTTTCGCTTTGTCTTGGGCCATTCATCTTCGCCTTAAACGTTAAGCGTTAAACGTTGAGCGTTAAACGTTCCGTGGTCAGTATCGTCTCCTGACTCCTGTCTCCTGACTTCTGAATTCCAGATTCCAACTTCCAGATTCCAAATTCTCCCTTGAAACTCATCGCCCATCGCGGAGCCTCCGCCCTCGCCCCGGAAAACACCCTCGCCGCCGTCCGCCTCGCCGCTGAACTCGGCGCCGATGGCGTCGAAATTGACGTTCGCCTCACCCGCGACAGCCAGCTCGCCGTCCTCCACGACACCGACACCCGCCGCGTCGCGCCCGACCAGGCCGTGTTCAGCGCCAAACGCCGCCGGCTCTCGGAATTACAATCGCTCGACGTCGGCTCCTGGAAGGACCCCAAATACTCCCGCGAACGCATCCCCGCCCTCGGCGACGTCTTCAAGGCCCTGGGCCCCACCCAGGAGGTTTTCATCGAATTCAAATCGCGCGAATACGACGAAATCCTCGCCAAGCTCGACCGCCTCCTCACCCCGCAAACCCCCGCCGGCTTCCCCGCCGAACGCGCCGTCATGATGAGTTTCGACGGCACGCTGGTCCGCAAATTCAAAAAAGTCCGCCCCACCTGGCGCACCCTGCTGCTCCTCAATCACCGGCCCACCAAACATTTGTACGGGCAACTCCTCTCCTCCATCAAAGCCAAACACATAGACGGCATCGGCCAAAACCACACCTGGGCCCTCAGCAAGGAAGAATACGACGAACTCCTCAACGTCGGCGCAACCCTGTCGGTCTGGACCGTGGACAGCCCGAAAGAAGCGCAAGCCTGGCGCGACCGCGGGTTTCATTATCTCACGAGTAACGTACCGGAAAGGATGAAGGATGAGGGATGAAGGATGAATCCGAAAAGCAGGACGTGAAAATCAAAGATTTGCAGCCATTATTCTCGTGTCATTTTTCTGAAGTGGTTTGGCGTTGATTCATCCTTCATCCCTCATCCTTATCCACAATCTGTTCCACCACCACCCGCAACTCTTCCCCCGGCGCGCAATCGGCCCGCAGCGCCACAAACCCTCCGCGATGCTCGTCATACCAGGGCCAGACCAGCACCCGGTCGCTCGGCGGAATGGAAAGGTTATCAATTTCCTCGCGGCTGAAGAAACCAAACTCGCCCTCGTCGCCCGTCGGCGGCAAACCTGGAAGGATTTTTTTGCAGTCGAAGAGAAACATCAGCCAGTGCCCGCCGCCTTCGTAGTTTTTTTCGGAAATGTAGGCGAAGAGATGCAGATCCTTCTCGGTGATGGCCATTCCAACCTCCTCCCCAGTTTCGCGAATGGCGCACTCGAACGGCGATTCGCCGGTACCCATCTCCAGCTTCCCCCCAATGGGACTCCAGCAGCCCAGATTCGGCGCCTTGCGCCGCTTGATGAGCAACTGCCGCCCGCGCGCATCGCGCAAAAACACCAGCACGCTGATTTTGAAGGGGGTCATTTCAGTCGATCATCTTCTTTTCCCGTCCGACTTTTTGCAAACCATTCATTTACCAATTGATTGTAAGGATACCGCAATTTATGCAGCGGTTGAAACAGTTCGCCGTCAAATCCCAAAAGCTCATCGGCAAATTTGACCATCAGACGGTTGGGCAAAGCCGTCGGCCGCGCCTGCATTACTATGTCGAGCGCCTCGCGCGCCTTTCCCTTGCCCAAATATTGGGCGACCATGGCATAACTGGCGGCCGTGGATCGGCAAATCCCGGCGTGGCAGTGAACCAGCATTCCGCGCGTGCTCCCATATGGCATGAGCGAAATCTCCCTGCCGTAATTGAGAATTTCCTGGAGGTGCAATTTTCGGGGGGCGACCAAATTGAGAATTCTTGCCTCCTCCGTCGATTCGATATCATTGAAGAGCAGTTGCCGGTGCTCACCCTTAAACCAGGCAGGCGTCGTCTTCGGTGTCTGCGGGTTTTCAATGGACAAAATATGCGTCACCCCGGATTGCGCATGGGCATCAATTTCTTCCTTTCCACAAATGACAATTTTTACCGGGAATGATTTCATACAACCTTATAAACACTCTGGGCCGGCTTTTGTCGCGATCGAAAAAATGAAATTCAAGCCGAGGCACCGTTTCGTAGCGCCGCGCTGCGACACTGCGCGATCGCTCTGAGCCCGTTTTAACGTTGCATCACCGCCGGCAATTCTTTAGGTTCCACGGCATGGAAACCGCGACGGTAAAAAGAATCCGGCCCCGCAACCAGGTTGCGTCTTCCGTTCTTTTGCTGGCCGCGCTGCTGGGCGGATTGCTGGTCTATTCCCGGCTGCTTTTATCCAGCATCCGTCAAATCGATTCCCGGGGCTATTTTAATTTGCATACGGATGTTTTATACTACAACTGCGCCATTAACGCCTCCTTCCTCGCGGGCATTGCCCTCGTCCTAACCGCCGCCCTTTGGCTCGACACGCAGCTATTCCGCCGCCGATGGCCCCCGATTTACCCGGCCGTGATTTGCGTGTACTTTTTGCAGTTCTGCGTATTCGTCTTCCTGTTGGAAGGGCTCGATTTCGAATATTTCCTCTAACCCACTTGCGCAGCAAGACTGCCCCCTACAGAAACGCGTGTCGCACCGCGTAACCCAGCACTTCAGTGCAGGGAATATCATAGAAGCGGAAGGGAGTCCCGAAGGGACGAAAGAAGGTAACCCAGCACTTTAGTGCTGGGAAAACTAACTGAACGAGCACAAGTCCCGAAGGGACGAAAGAAACCATTTCTTTCGCCCCGCCGGGGCTTGATCCGTCTCCTTCCCTTTCCCACCGATAAATCGGTGGGTTACCTTCTTTCGTCCCTTCGGGACTCGGTCGCCCATCGGCAATTGCATCAATCTGTCTAACTATTCACAAATCGCAAATTTCAAATTCCCGTGCCCGACCAGGGCCTCCTGTCCCTTGACTTGAGCGTTAAGCGTTAAACTTTAAACGTTGAGCGTTCTCCTGACTCCGGTCTCCCCGCTCCCAGCTCCCTGCTCCCCGCTCCCCGCTTTTCTTCGTGCCATCCCGCACCGAATCGTAGATAAATGCCTCCCATGCCTGAACCCGCCCCTCTCCGTGCCGGCGTCGCCGGCGTTGGCTACCTTGGCCAGCACCACGCGCGCGTCTATACCGAAATCCCCGGCGTCACCCTGGCCGGCGTTTACGACACCAACCCCGCCCGCGCCAAAGAAATCGCCGCCAAGCACGGCTGCAAGGTGTTCGATTCCATCGAAGCCCTGGGTAAAGGCTGCGACTTGGTCAGCGTCGTCGTGCCGACCAATCTACACTGCGCCGTTTCGCTGCCCCTGCTCGCCGCGGGCTGCCACCTCCTCATCGAAAAGCCGCTCTGCCCCACCCTCGAGGAGGCCGACCAAATCGTCGCCGCCGCCAAAAAAGCCAATCGCATCGTCCAAGTCGGTCACATCGAACATTTCAACCCGGTGATGTCGTTCCTTGAGAAAAATGTGAGCAAGCCCCGGTTCATCCGTACCGAGCGCCTGGCTCCGCTCATTCCCGATCCGAACGCCACCGACGCCGAAAGCGCCCACGAGGGCTACGTCAACCCCCGCGTCAAGGAAGTGGACGTCGTGCTCGACTTGATGATCCACGACATCGGCCTCGTCCTGAAACTCGTCGGCGTTCCGGTCAAACGCATTGACGCCGCCGGCTCCTCCGTGCTCACGAAGCACATGGACATCGCCAATGCCCGCATCGTCTTTGAGGACGGTTGCGTCGCCGACCTCAATGTCTCCCGCCTCAGCAAAAAGCGCGAGCGCGTCTGGCGCCTGTTTCAGCGCGCGGGTTACATGTCGGTGGATTTCGACCAGTGCAATGGCCATTACATCCACCTTGGGCTCATCGGCCTCAAGCGCGACGACATCGCCGTGCAAAAAGCCGAACCATTGAAACTCGAGCTTGCGTCCTTCGTCGAATCCGTGCGCACCGGCAAGCCGCCCAAAATAGACGTCGCCTTTGGCCGCGCCGCCCTCGAAGTCGCACTGACCATTACGGCGCAAATCAAAGCGGCCGGACTGTAAATTTTCGTTGAAGCTAGGAGCTAGAAGTTAGAATCTTCATTCCAAATCCCAAATTACAAATTCCAAATTTGAGTGCCGCTCTTCGGCCTCCTGACTCCTGTCTCCCAACTCCCAGTTCCCTGCTTCCCACTTCGCAGTGGCCTCCCTTCCCAACCAGCCGCCCCCGGCCTTTGCCCGGGCCCGCCAAGCGGCCTCGCGACTGCTGGCACCGGTGCTCCATCCTCTCCTGCCCGGCTCCTCGAAAACCTGGGGCCCGCCCCGCGGGTATTACGCCACCGTGGACCACTGGCTCGCCCGCCGCGGAACCCAACTCGGCGCGCGCTTTGACGAGGTCTATCCTCCGCAAAAATTCCAATGGCGCGAGGCCCAGACGCTTGACCCAAATCCTCCGCTGACCCTGCAAGGCGCGCCCACCGCCGAGGCCGCCCGCCATGGCGTGGCCGTTATTCCCGGCGGGCGCGTCGTTGGACCGGACGCCGCCATCATTTCGCCCGATGACCGGGTGCTGCTTGATCTGTCGCTTTATTTCGCGCCCTACCATCACGAAATCTTTCGGCGTTGGCGGCAACCGGTGTGCCGCGATCCCGGTGGCCCGGTGCTCGTGCTCGCCGGCCTGTCCGGCAGCAACTACGGCCATTGGCTGCACCAGATGTTGCCGCGGCTGCACTTGGCACAAAAAGCTGGTTGGAACAATGCCGACTGGGCCGCCATCGTCGTCAATCCTTCGCGCACGGGCTTTACCCGCGAAAGCGCGGAACTGGCGGGATTGCCGGCGGATAAAATTATTGAGGCTGGCGAGCACTTGCATCTCTGCGGCCAGCCCCTCGTCGTGCCGACTTTTCCCAGTGCGGGCAACTATCCGCGCTGGGTGATTGATTTCCTGCGCGCCACCTACTGGCGCGGTCCTTCCCCGGCGCGCACCCGTCGGCTTTATCTGAGCCGACAACCCGCAACCTGGCGGCGTATTACCAACGAATCCGCCATTGCACCCGTGCTCCGCGAATTCGGTTTTGAAACCATGCTGGCCGAATCACTGTCCTTCCCGGAACCCATTGCAGCCTTCCGCGCCGCCGCAGCCGTCTTTGGTCTCCATGGTGCGAATCTTTCCAACCTTTGTTTTTGCCAGCCGGGCGCAATTGCGGTTGAACTTTACCACCCTGGGTTCCCCGAGGCCTATTACCGTAATCTCGCCAGCCACAGCGACCTCGACTATTTCTACCTCCTCGGCGAAGGCCCGCGTCGCGACACCCCGGTGCGCGGCCCCAATACCCTCAACCACGCCGACGTCATCGTCGACCCCGCAAAGCTACGCCAAACCTTCCGCGCGGCCGGGCTGTGAAATTTTCAACGCCCAGCGGCCAAACGCGCAAAAAAGAATTTTATCCACGAATGAACGCGAAAATGCTAATTGTCGTAACCATCCGCACCCTTTCGTGTCCGTTCGCGGATAAAACCTTTGCTGTCGTCGCTCCTTTGCGGTGAATCCTTCTTCTCCCATATTGCAAGCTTGGCCCGCCGGCGAACCGTCGCCGGATCTCCTCGTCATCGCCGGGGAGGCCTCGGGTGACGAACATGCCGCGCGCCTCATCCGCGGCCTGCGCGCGCGGCGGCCAGATGTGCGCGTTGCGGCCCTCGGCGGCCCGGCGTTGCAGGCCGCCGGCGCGCAATTGCTCTTTGACCTGAGCGCCCACGGCGTCGTCGGCCTCATGGAGGTTTTAAAAAACTACGGCTTTTTCAAATCCGTCTTCGACCAAACTTTGGCCTGGATTGAAAAACACCAGCCCCGCGCGGTCCTGCTGGTGGACTACCCCGGTTTCAATTTGCGCCTCGCCAAGAAGCTTTTCGACACCGGCGCTGCCAAAAAAGCCGGCGGCAAAATTTCCCTTCTTTATTACATCTCGCCCCAAATCTGGGCCTGGAAGGCAAAACGCCGCTTTACCATGGCGAAATACCTCGATGCCCTTGCCGTCATCTTCCCCTTCGAAACCGCCTGTTTCGCCGACACCACCCTCTCTGTCAAATTCGTCGGCCACCCCTTCGCCGCGCTGGATCATAAATCGCCTGTGGCTTACGACCCCAACGGCCCCATTCTCCTCCTCCCCGGCAGCCGCACCGCCCCGGTCTTGCGCATTTTTCCCAAACTCCTCTCCGGCTTTGCCCAATTCCGCCAAGCGAACCCCAACGCCAAGGCCGTTACCCTATTCTCCGGACTTGCCGTCCGCGCGGAATTGGAGAAGCAACTCGCCGCCCACCCGAACCTCGCCCCGCATATCACTCTGCGCGCGGTCGAAGCCGGCGCCACCGGCCGAATGGTCCTCACCAGCTCCGGCACGATGTCCCTCGCCTGCGCCCTCGCGGGCATCCCCGGCGCGATTGTCTACCGCGCCAACCCCATCACCTATTTGGTCGGCCGCAGTGTCGTCAACATCCCCTACCTCGGCATCGCCAACATCCTCCTCGGCGAATCCGCGTGGCCCGAATTCATCCAAGGCGACGCCCAGCCCGCCGCCCTTGCCAAACGATTGACCGAATGCGAATCCCCCGCCGCAAGGGAACATGCCGCCACCAACGCCGAAAAATTAAGAAAACTCCTCGGCACCTCGGCGCCGGACGCGGCAGCCCAGTGGCTGGACGGGAAGCTAGAAGCTAGAAGCTAGAAGCTAGAAGCTGGAATTTGGAAGCTGGACGCTGCAAGCTGGAATTCCATCACAAATCTCAAATTACAAATCACAAATCCCTTTGCCTGCCTCTTGGCCACGGGCGCCCATTTTTCGGCTTGAGCGTGGATTTCAGAATTCTAGATTCTAGCTTCTAACTTCTAGCTTCTTTTCCCATGTATCAGAAAAAATCCTGGCGCGAAAAACTCGCCGACAGCAAAGGGCTGCCGAAGGTCTCCCGCATCACCGGCAAAATGTCCACCCGCTGGGGCAAGGGCACCTTGGTCATCCCCGCGCCGAAGGAAGTGGACGCCATCATGCGCCGGGTGCCCAAGGGTCAATTGACGACGATCGACGAAATCCGCACCACCCTCGCCAAAAAGCATAAAACCACTCTCGCCTGCCCGCTCTGCACCGGCATCTTCGCCTGGATCGCCGCCCACGCCGCCGCCGAAGCCGCCCATGTCGGCGAAAAGAACACGACACCCTACTGGCGCACCCTGAAAGCCAAAGGTGAACTCAACCCCAAATACCCCGGCGGCATCCCGGCGCTAAAGAAACTTTTGGCCGCCGAAGGCCATCGAGTAGTGGCGAAGGGGAAGAAATTCTACGTGGCGGAGTATGTTTCTTGAAGGAAACCCGGGAGACAGTAGTCAGGAGACAGGAGATATGGTAAACAAGAGCTCAATTCGTATACGTTGCGCATACTTAAGTGTTAATCATTAAACTTTAAGCATTGAGCGTTCGCTCCTGTCTCCTGACTCCTGTCTCCCTTCACCATTCAATTTTTTGAAGCCTTAGCTCCTGCCTGGCGTCTCGTGCCTCCCCGCTCCCAGCTCCCCGCTCCCCGCTTCACCCTTCAATCTTCCCAATCCTCCGCACGTGCCGCCCCCCTCAAATTCCGCCGCCAGCCACGCATCCACAATCTTTAGCGCCAATTCCTCACTCACCAGCCGCGCCCCAATCGCGATCACATTGGCATTATTGTGCTGCTTCGTCAGCCGCGCGCTCTCCTCATTAAAGCAATACCCGCAACGAATCCCGCGGACCTTGTTCGCCACGATCGCCTCCCCATTCCCGCTCCCACCAAGGACGATCCCCAGATCGCAATCCCCCTTGGCCACGCTCTCCGCCGCCGGCCGGATGAAATCCGGGTAATCCACCGGCTCGGTGCTGGAACAACCAAAATCCGCCACCCGGTGCCCCTTGGCCTGCAGATGGGAAATAATGGCTGATTTTAAATCAAAACCGGCATGGTCGGAGGCGATGGCGATGCGGTTCATGGTCGTGGAAAAGGGAAGTAAGGAGACAGGAGAAAGGAGTTTGGACGCCGGACGTCGGAAACTGCCCCCTCTGTCCCTTTCCTTATTTTTCACATTTAGAACCCACAAAACCCCAGGCGCAAAGGTAAAATCGTGATCAATTTTCCACCTGCCTCATCTCTCATCCCTTAGCCCTTGCCTCTTCCAACCTTGACCGGGCGGAAACATCCGGTATCTTATAAACCATGAAAGTGGAATCTCCCGTAAGCATGCGAGTCCTCGGCCAGCCCAAGGGCACTCCCTGGGATCGGTTTGTGCGCCTGCAACGCACTATGTCCAAACTCGCTGCCGGCAGTTACTCGCAACCCCGCGGAGTTTTTCTTTTTCGCTCTCATGAAGAGGCCGCCCAATGGACCCTGAAGAACCGCCGCTACCATGCCGCCCGCCCACTGACCGCGACCTCGCCGCACTTGCCCGCGAACTGAATCGTTTGGGGGCCAAGTATGTTGTGGTCGGGGGGTTTGCTGTCGGCAAGCTTGGCTATGTGCGGGCCACCGACGATCTGGATTTGTTGATCGCCCGCGAAAAGTCCAACCAGTTGCTCATTCGCAAGGCCCTGGAAGTCCTGCCCGACCAAGCCATCAAGGAACTGGGTCCTGACGAAGACATGGCCTCCGTAGTCGTGGTGCGGGTGCATGACGAAATTACGGTGGATATCATGACCGCCGCCTGCGGCGTGGACTACGACGAAGCGGAAAAAGACATTGAGTGGAAAGACGTGGATGGCGTGCCGGTTCCCTTTGCCAATATTGACCTGATGCTGAAGTTGAAACGCTCGCACCGGGCCAGGGACCAGGAAGACCGGCAGGTGTTGGAAGGAATTAAACGCCAACTAAAGAGCACCAACGGGCCTGGCATTTCAAGTTAGACGGTACCCCCCCGCCATGCCTCCGCGCGAGCCATTCAGAAGCCGGAAGTTGGAAGCTGGAAGCTGCGAGTTGGAAAACTGAACTTAAGCATCAAACGTTCGACGTTCGACTCAACATTCATATTCACTTGGGATTCTTTTTCTTCGCGGCGCGATGGGTTCTTTTAGTGGGCGGGCGGGCTTTAGGCGGCGAAAAGGCGTTCATATTTAGCTTCCCTGTAATGAATTTCTGGATGTCTTTTTTTTGCACTACCACAAAAGTCTTTCGCGGCTTGGGTGCCTTGGGTTTCGGGGTTGGCGTTACCTTAACCGGCTTCAACGACGGAGGTTTTGGCGCGGAAGTGGGCACCGGTGTAGCCGGAGCGATATCAATGCCGAAGACATCGGCCAGTTCCGCATCGGCCAGCCCCGTCCCTGATTTGCCAGTCGTGGCCAGCGCACCGGCGCTTGCAGCCTGTTCGAGCAGATCGAGGTGATCCACGCCGCGCAGGAGAAAGAGCAGCTCCGGCTGCGTGTCCAGCCGGGAACCGACGCCGTAAAGGACCGCCGCCAGGTGCTTGCAGAGCCCCGCCCAATCCGGACACGAGCAATCGAGCGAAATCTCCTTGGGCGTGGGAAAGAGGCCCTGGTCGCGGTCGGTGATGACACGCATGACGGAATCCGCCAGCCGTCCCTGCACCAGTTCAACCAGCGTGTCGATTTGGCCCGCGCAGGATTGCTTGATGGCTTGCCAGCGGGCAGGCGCGAGGGGCTGAACCTTGAGGGTCGCCTGATAAAGCTGCGAGCCCATGATTTGGGCGGTGATTTTGCCGCGCGCAATTTGCAGATCAATGACTGCTCCATGGCGGGCGTAGGACCGGCCGCGCGGCAGGCGGTTGGCAAAGTCGCTGAACGATTCAAGGTGACGGCACCAAGCCTGGCCCCAAAAACTATGGGCCATTTTCCGCCCGGTCCCGGTGATTACGACCGGGCTGAGGGCGCGGCCGCGCTTGGCCAATTGCGACGCCACCGTGGCGGCCTTGGCCCGGCGCTCATGGACGCTGATGTAAGGCGGATAATACCAATCTCTTGACATGGGGGGAGGATTGAAGAGTGAAGGGTGAAGAGTAAAGCGGGCAACCGCGCGCGCGGTCAGTCATTTTGCACGGCGGCACGGAGGTCAAGCGCGACGAAGCGCAGCAGTTCATCATTTTTCATTTCAGTGAGGGCGGATTCGCCGCCCGCGGAAAGCAATTCCGTGGCCAAAGCCTGCTTCTGCTGGAGCATCAGGTCAATTTTTTCCTCAATTGTGCCGCGGCAGACAAACTTGTGTACCAGGACGTTTCGGCGCTGGCCAATGCGGAACGCCCTGTCCGTCGCCTGGTTTTCCACGGCGGGGTTCCACCAACGGTCGAAATGGATCACATGTGACGCCTCCGTGAGATTCAAACCGACGCCACCAGCCTTGAGGCTGAGGACAAAAAACGGCGGGCCCTCGGGCCGCTGAAATTGATCCACCAGCAAACGGCGCTCCTTGACCGGCGTGCCGCCATGCAGCAACAGGCCCGGCCGACCAAAAATTCCGGTTAGGTAGTGGCGCAAGGGCCCGGTCATTTCGCGAAATTGGGTAAAGATAAGGGCTTTTTCCCCGCGGGCGGCAATCTCCGTGGTCAGCTCGCGCAAACGTTGGAATTTGCCGCTGGCGGCCGGGTCGAAGTCTCCCGTGCCGGCGAGGTGGGCCGGGTGATTGCACAATTGCTTGAAGCGCATGAGAAAGGCGAGGACCAGCCCGCGGCGCTCCATGCCCTCCACCCGTTCCAGTTGCTCACTTAATTCGCGCACGGTCTGTTCATACATCGCGGCTTGGCGCGGAGTAAGACTGCACAGTGCCGTCACCTCCGTTTTGTCCGGCAAATCCGCAATGACGGATTTGTCCGTTTTAAGCCGACGCAGGATGTACGGGCGAATGAGGCGGCGCAGCGGCGCGAAGGAAGTGTCGCCGCCGGAGCCCAGCTTTTTGGTCTGCCGGGTAAACTCGGTTGGGCCACCCAGGAGACCGGGATTAAGAAAATCAAAAAGCGACCAGAGGTCTCCCAGCGAATTCTCGATGGGCGTGCCTGTCAGGGCCGCGCGTGCGCCCGCGCGCAATTGTTTAATGGCTTTCGCCTGCCGGGTGCCGTGATTCTTGATCGCCTGCGCTTCATCGAGAATCACCCAGCTCCAGTCTCGCTGACGAATCCAATCCAGCCGATAGACCATCCCGTATGTGGTGAAAATAACATCCACGCCGGCCAAAGCCGCCGCCGGATTGGCCGCAGCGGAGGCCAGCGTCGCCGCATCAGTCACAGAAGGATGCGCCGTAAAAATGCGGAGCGAAGGAGCAAAACGCGCCGCCTCCACCGACCAATTGCCCAACAACGTCGCCGGGAGCACCACCAGGGCCGGGGGCGCAGTCGGCTGCTCGGCCCGCCAATGCAGCAAGGCGCCCAGCACTTGCACCGTTTTGCCCAGACCCATGTCATCCGCCAGGCAGGCGCCCAACCCCAACCCCGTCAGAAAGCGCAACCAGAAAACTCCCGCGCGCTGATAAGGCCGCAATTCCGCCTGCAAGCCGGGGGGCGGCGCTTCCCCACCGGCATCCGGTGAGCGCAATTTATTCAGCGTTTCTTCCAGCCAATCACCGGCATGCACCTGCGACCATGCGCGCACCGCGTCATCCTCCCCAGCCTTTTCTCCCGTCGGTGCCCCCGCCAGCATCCGCAGCCCCTCGGCGATGGAAATGCCTTCATGGCGCCGACCTTGGTCTAACGTGCGCCAATGCTCCAACACCGCTTTAATTTTCTCCCGGTCCACCTCCACCCAGCGGTCCCGCAACCTCACCAAACCATCCTCGCCCTTCAGCAATTGCTCCCATTCCGCGGTCGTGACCATTTCGCCGTCGAGGGTCAATGCCGCCTTAAAATCCATGATCGCCGCCATCCCGATCCCAGTAGGTTTGCCCGCACCAACGGTTATGGAAACGCTCGGACGGGGCCCCTTCCCGCCCCGCCACCAATTGGGCAGGCGCACCAACAACCCGCATTCCTCAAACATCGGAATTTCCCGCAAAAATTGATGCGCTTCCCGCGCAGACCACGCCTGGGGATGAAAAACCTTCTGCGAGTCCACCAATTCTCGCACTAACGCGCTTTTTTGGGCCGCCCGTTGCACCGGTTCCAAGAGCGAAAGCAGCGCCGCACGGTTGCGGGCACCAGCATACTCCTGGAGCGCGCGGCCCAACGGCTGGTATTGCGGTTTGGCCTGGTCCGACACCCGGTGCGTGTAAGTGGCCAGAAAGGCAAACGGATGATCGGCATTCCGTTTGTTTTCCGCGAGGTGAAAGGTCACGCGGCCCACCAAGTTCCACACCGGCTGGCGGGATTGCAGCCACGCCGCGAGACCCCCGCCATCGGCCCCGATGTCCGCCAATACCCAGGCATCCATTTCCCGCCAAAGTTTTTGCAACACCTCCACCGTCAGGTATTCCGCACCCGTCATGGGCGGCGCCGATTCGGCCAAAACTGCCAATTCCGATTCCGCTGGCGAATCATTCACTGCCAAATGGCCGGCCTCAGGACGATGGCACAGTTGGGTGAAATAGAGCCGGGCAAAGTTTTGCCAAAATGTGCCCGCCGGCGGAAACGGGGTGTCCAACGCCGCCGTGGCCAAATGCGCCAGCAACTGCCCCGAGCCCCCCTTCGCCGCAATCCGCAAACCCTCCGCGCCCCGGGGTTCCAGGGTCGCCAACCCTGCCTCATCCAATAGCAATACCCCCGCCGGCGATAACGAAATGGGCATGGTGGATGAGAAACCGATAAGGGAAACTTGCGCCAAGGCGCGAGCCATTTCTGCGCCCTTTGCGTTTTTTACGGTGAAATAGTCAGGGGGAAGTAGACAGGAGACAGGAGTCAGGAGTAAGGAGACGGGAGACTGGGGAATGGAGTTATCCGGATTGAAAACCCTAAAACCTCTCCTATTTCCATTGAAGTTAAATGGGCCGAGCGTTGGTCGTATACCAAGCTTATGGAACGCTTAGAAAACCAATTGGTGGGGCAGTACTTGAGGGCTCATAACAGTAAGTATGGCATCTATTTGCTCGGTATTATTGATCCCCACAGACGTCATTGGATTGATGAATCAGGCACGCCTGTCAATTTCGACCAGCTTATTGACAAGCTTAGAGCACGAGCCAATGAATTAATGGCTCAACGGAACGATATCCGCGGAATCGCCATTATTGGAATAGACTTTCGGCAAATCAATTAGATCCGCCCCGAAGGTCAGGTTTCAATTTGTGGAATAGTCGGGATTGGTTCCTGCATCCTGAAGTTTCGCCAAACCTAAATCTCATCGGTCACTCTCCAAGAAACAAATTATTATGCCATTCGAGAAATTCCGGAGCAGGCCGATTCTCTGCCGCCTTGGGGACGGCCTTCAATTCCTGGCCATGTAAGGCGTAATAATCTTTTCCATTGGAGAATTCCTGCCGAATCCGCGGACTTACTTCTACCCGCAGATCCTTGGTCACGGTCAGATAGTGCCGATCAAAGAGGGTATGGAGGTCCGACCGGAGATAAAGGCCGTTGCTGATCAAATGGGGGCCGTCGTCGGAATAGGGCCTAATGTGGGCGGCCTCCAGCACCGGCAGGGTGCGCTCGCCAGAAATGGCGCACCGCCGGCCATAGCTTTCCATGACCTCGACGCGGAACCCGCCCTGACCCAGTCTCGGCAGAATCGTCATCTCCGCCCCGAATCGCGGGGTGGTTTCCGCCGCGAGCCGGGCATGGGAGTCCTCGGGCAGCAGCTTTCCGGCCATGGCCATTTTGGCCTGTTCGTACATTCGGGCACCCTCCCCCACCCGGGCGTCGTAGCGTTTGCCCACCACAATATTTTTCGCCCAATCCGACGGACCACGAAAATAATCCTCCTCCGTCAGGTAAAATGGCTGGGTCAAAAGCGTGCAGCCGATTTCCGGGTTGCGCTCCTGATCCCGCCGAATCGAGCTGATTTTCTTCCGAAAAGCGTCGAGCGATTCCACCCCATTGGCTTCGCCAAAGAAATCCCAGGCCATTTCCAGGCGCATCGTGGTATGCCGCAACAAAAACGCCCCGCCGACAATGCGATTCTCCGGGTAGCGGGACTTGAACAAAAACAATTCGCCCCGGTCAATGGCCCCAAATTCATTCGTATTCCGCGGACGCCAGAAATTCATCTCGTCGGCGTGGCGGCCGCGCAAGAAACGAAACCAGTCCGGATCAGTTATGCCCACGTAGAGATTCATCGGCAACACGAAGTGTCCATTTAAATACGGCCGGGCACCCCGTCGCGCGAGGACAAAAAAGGACCTCTGCGCCCCCACGCCTCTGCGCGAGAAACCTCAGCCAATCATTCCCCAAGTGAGTTCCCGCATTTGCACTTGGCATTGGCGGACCCGAAACCCATAATTCCGACTGTGACCGACATCCGCACCAAACCTGCTTATTCGAGAGCCGAGGCTGCCCGCTTACTGCGGGTGCCCTGCTCGACCTTGCAATATTGGTTTCGGCCACAGCGACGAGTGGAGCATCTGGAAGGTTACCTGAATTTCCTGGAACTCTTGGAGGGTTACACGATTCAAGTTTTACGCTCGAAGCACCAAATTCGATTTCAAAAAATTGGGAAAGCCATTGATTACCTGAAGAAAAAGACCGGCAAACCCTATCCCCTGGCGACGGATGGGTTGCTCCTGCAAACAGATGGTACCAATCTGTTCCTCGAGGAACTGGGTCGGCTGATCAGTATTTCCCAAGGCGGGCAGCAGGCCATGCAGGATGTTTTACAGGCGTTTCTCAAGCGCGTGGAATACGGGAAAGACGGCCTCGCGCAACGGTTCTTCCCCTTAACCCGGGATTTCCGGGTGGACAGCCCCAAATATATCGTGGTTGATCCCAATCTCAATTTTGGCCGACCCTGTCTTTACGGCAAGGGCATCGCCACGGCCATGATTGCCAGCCGGTTTAATGCCGGCGAGAACGCCGCAGAGCTGGCGGAGGATTACGGCTGTGATGCGAAATTTATTGAGGAAGCCATCCGGGCCGAAATAAACACCCCGTCCATTGCCGCCTGATCCGCACGTCTTCTTCGTTGACCGGAGTCTCGGCGGTAAACAAGTCCCTGGGGCGTTGGCCGCCCACGGCTGGGCCATCAAGGCCCATGACGACGTTTTCCCCCAGAATACTCCCGATACCATCTGGATCAAAAGCGTGGGCGCCAAGGGATGGATCATCCTGACGGCGGATGACAACCTTCGCTACAACCCCCTGGAGAAAGCGGCTTTGAACGCTTCAGGGACTTGGACCTTCATCCTGGCCCCGAGAAAGAACTTGAGAGGCGTGGAAATGGCACAGGCGTTTATCAAGGCCGAGCGGGCCCTGCTCAAAGCCATTGCCAAATATCCTCCGTCCTCGGCATTTCGAGTCTCCGCCGACGGCAAAATTACAAAGTGCTCGCTTTAGTTGGGCTGCTTCCGGCGCTCCAGTGTGGGCGGCCTCCAGCACCGGCAGGGTGCGCTCGCCCGAAATGGCGCAGCGCCGGCCATGGCTTTCCATGACCTCGACCCGGAATGGCGGCGCGAAAACTGTAGGGGCGTTGCTGGCCGACGCCCCGTGTCTTGTTCAATATTTCGGAGGGGGGCGTCGGCGAGCAACGCCCCTACAGTTTTCCCCGGAACTCCATCGGTGTTATCCGTGCCATCCGTGGTAAAAACTATGCCCGAAAGTCATTCGTATTCCGCGGACGCCAGAAATTCATTTCGTCGGCCTGACGGCCGCGGAGAAACCGAAACCAATCCGGATCAGTAATGCCCACGTAGAGATTCATCGGCATATACATGGGGCCGGGCACCCCGTCGCGCGAGGACAAAAACGCTCTGCGCCCCCGCGCCTCTGCGCGAGAAATCTCGGCCATCAAAATGTCCATAGCCAGGAATCAGGCGGCCGAATTTAGAAGTTATACATTTAACTTTAAGCATTAATCGTTCGTTGTTCGATGGTTGGCGTTTCGATTCATCCTTCATCCCTCAGCCTTCATCCTTCTCCACCCCCATCCGTGCCATCCGTGGTCAAAAACCTTTGCGCCATTGCGCCTTTGCCCGAGACTAAATCTTCCCATTGTGCCACCCATGTGTGCCACGATGGCGCAGGTTGGCACTCCTTGGCTCCCTGAAAACGTCGCCAAAACGCATTCAAAAAAATCCTTACCTTCTGCTTTGTAATAACTTACGAATGCAACAATCCCAAGGGCACACTCAGTGCTACCCTTGAAGTCAAATGAGCAGAATCATCGGCATAGACCTTGGCACCACTAACTCTTGCGTTGCGG
>CAZLPS010000021.1:0-54719 GCA_964561455.1 uncultured Opitutales bacterium | reverse complement strand
GGTTGCCGCGGATTTGGGTGGGTTTGGGAATTTTCGTTTTGCTTGGATGCAATGGGCCACGCCGGAGGCTTCAAAAAAATACGCGGGGGGTCGCAGACCCCCGGCGACCGGACGAAAGGATAATGCATCCCGGAGGGATGCCACAGCCACAGGGAGGGATTCTGGCACCCCTCACGGGGTGCGGATTCTTTTTCTCCTCGATTTCCGGGGGTCTGCCGACCCCCGGCTAATCTCTAGCATCCCTGCGGGATGCCCAGATCAAACGATCTTCCCAGTCGGGATTCATCAACGATTCAATGCGATTCGAAAATGCTTTGGGCGGCGTTTGACAGTGTGTCTGGCATTATTTGAAAATTGTTTTTCATTGATGGGCAAAGAGTTGGGATGGTTATGGAAAAAATCTGTGGCAAAAGTTGAAAAACGGTATATATTTATCGTTAAACAGTAATTATTGGTTGTTTTATGCCAATAACTTGAATCCCAAAATTTGGAGACAACATGAGAAATTTCGAAAACAAACAAAAGATCATGCGGGCGAGCGGAGCGCTATCCGTTCTTTCAGGGCTGATGGTTGCTGGCTACATTATTGGCGCGGTTGTTTTTGTTATTATAGTTCCCGACTGGGATAACTTACCGGGTCAGTCACATACCGAAACTTTGAAAATGCTTCTTTACTTTGCCCTTGAGTTGGCCGTGTGGTGGAACTTCTGGAAGTTTTTCCGCCGATTGAATAACGGACATATTTTTGATGCACCCACAGTCGGGCGCCTCATGACCGCAGGCCGTTGGAAATTAGCGGAAGCGATTTACCTGTTTACAGTTTGGGTGATGTTCTCGCCGCACAATTTGCCTGGTTGGGGGGGGCAAATAGATAGTGTTTTGGGCCAGCTAGGCAGTTTCTGGACACCGCTGTTAATAATTTTTGTCGCGTGGCTGTTACGCGAAGGGCAAAACCTGGAGGAAGAACAGGAGTTGACTGTTTAACATGCCCATCATCGTTAATTTGGATGTGATGCTCGCGAAGCGCAAGCGGCGGCTCAATGAGCTGTCGGAATATGTTGGCGTGTCGCCGCAGAATCTCTCCATCCTGAAGACCGGCAAGGCGCGCGCGGTGCGGTTTTCGACGCTGGCGGCGATTTGCCGGTTCCTGGAATGCCAACCCGGGGATATTCTGGAATATCGCGAGGAGGCGACGGGGGAATCGGGCGTGTCGACCAATCCTGCGTCTTTGCCTGAAGAGGACTGAGGGCCAGAGTGAAGCCTCCCTCCTCCGCCGCCACGCCGCATGTTGGAGCATTTACGATTTTGCGTCACGCAAACGCGGCGCAGCGCAAGCGCTGGCCCTACGTGCGGCCCACAGGCAGCCTTGTAGCCTTTCCGATGTGTCCATGAAAATCGAAAATACTCCACGGGTGAGCATCCGTTCGCGAAGAAACCGCCGCCGCGGATTTCGGAGGGGTGGAAAAGTCCCGCAGGGACGGCAGAAGGTAACCCAGCGTTTTAACGCTGGGAATGGCGGGGAAAGAATTATTTCGAGTCCCGGAGGGACGAAAGAATTTCCGCTTTTCTTTCGTCCCTCCGGGACCCGAAATTATTTCATCGAATCTTCCCACCAATAAATTGGTGGGTTACCTTCTGTCGTCCCTGCGGGACTTGGATTTTTGCAACGAGCGCGCCTTTCGCCATTTTTGGCGTTTCATTGGTACTTTTACGGGGAATCGCTTAGAACTTGCGGAGCGGATACGACCTCAACCCCCTTCTTGTTAACGCTGTGGCGCACGACGGTGACCGACGGCTTGTCAAAGTCCACCGCCACGACTTCATAGGTTACGGCGCCCTTGAACCCAAGCAGTTCGCCGGGGTATTCTTTTTTGTCGCCGACGGCTGTGACTTCCCAGTCTTCGGAGGGGAGGGGGCCTTCGGTGTGCAAAATGAAGTAGCGGTAATTGCTGGGCGAATAGGTCTTCCCCTGGGTCAGGGTAACTTCCTCGTTGGTTTGTTCGTCGAAGATTTTGACCTGGGCGACTTTGTTCAACAAGCCGTGGCCGGCGTCGTTGTCTGTGAAAGTGAGGTCGAGCACCCTAATTTTGTGGGCGGTGCTTTCAGCGGATTGGCCGGGGGCGAGCGAAAGGTGAAAGTTTGATTCATGATTCTGCTCGTCTAAAAAGACGATTGTATCGTTCCGATTACCTTGGCCGGAAAGCCCCTGAAACTGAATTCGGTACGGATCACTGTTTACTCTTACAAAAACCATTCCGAAGGGTGGAACCTGGGGTGCGGGGTCAATAATGACGCTTTGATTAGTAAGAAGACCAAACTCACTATCCCAATGGATTTTGGGCGGCGTAAAAATGTCATATGTCCAGCCGAGGCCTTGACTTGGATTGTCCTCGCCTTGATCTGGAGGCCTCGGCCAGGTCGGAATAAATTGCCCGATGCTCGGAGCAGGAATTGCAACATATTTCCCACCGCTAAGGTTGATCGCTGGAAACGGCGCACTTCGTTGAATACCGCCATCCTCAAAAAACAAGCCGACGCCAAGGGCAAACAGAACAAAGGAAGCCAAGAAGAGGGCTTTGTCGTAATATTCTTTCATGACGGCTGGAGCTGGGGGCGTGGTGACGATCTCCGGAAATAATACCGACCGACGGTGGATACCTACATACCATACCGCCGCACAGGGTCAATCCTCCCTGCGCCAAAATCGAATCGTAGATTTTAAGTTTCACGCAGCCCAAGGGGCTGCCGGAGCCGAGTCCCGGAATGCGTGCAACGCCACCCGGGGAATTCGAAGCAAAAATTTCACCCGCGCCCTTGTTTAGGGCGTCGATTACCACCTCGCGTCGTCCCCGAACCCGCCGTCCACGCGCGCTCTGCCGGCCTACGCCACACTCGCCAACTGCTTCGACTCGCGCTTGCGGTCTTCGGGGCGGAGGTATTTCTTGCGGAGGCGGAGGTTTTTCGGCGTGGCTTCGACGTATTCGTCGCCGGCGATGTATTCGATGGCGCGTTCGAGCGTCAGCTTGATGGGCGGTGTGAGTTGGATGCCCTTGCCTTCACCTTTGGAACGGACGTTGCTCAAATGCTTTTCGCGGGTCGGATTGATCGGCAAATCATCCGCGCGCGGATTTTCGCCGACGATCATGCCCATGTAAACTTCGTCGCCGCTATTGATGAAGAGCTTGCCGCGCTCCTGAATCTGGTCGAGCGCGTAGGACGTGGCCACACCGGTGTCGGTGGACAAGAGGGTGCCGGTCAGGCGCGAGGCAATTTCGCCCGCGTAGGCTTCGTAATCGAGGAAGAGGTGCGATTGCACGCCGCGGCCGTTGGTCAAATTCATCAGGTCGAACTCGAAGCCGATGAGCCCGCGGGTGGGGATCTTGGCTTCGATGGTGACGCTGTGCGGGTGGGTTTCCATCTGGGTGATGCCGCCTTTGCGGGCGGAGAGCACCTTCATCACGGCGCCAATGGTTTCCTCGGGCACTTCGAGCCAGAGGTTTTCAAACGGCTCCTTGAGGATCCCGTCAATGTGCTTGGTGATGACGGCTGGACGGGATACGAGCACTTCGAAGCCTTCGCGGCGCATCTGTTCGACGAGCACGGCGATCTGCATCGCGCCGCGCGCGGAGACGTAATACACGCCGGCGCGTTCGGATTCCTCGACGTGGATGCTGACATTGCCCTTCTGCTCGCGGTCCAGGCGTTCGCGAATTTGGCGGGAGGTGACGAGCTTGCCGTCGCGGCCGACGAATGGGCCGTCATTGACGGCAAATTCCATGCGAATGGTCGGCGGGTCAATTTCGATGAAGGGCAGGGCGGCCTGGTCTTCGTTGGCGCACAGCGTTTCGCCAATGTCCACGTCCGTAAAGCCGGCGAGGCCGACGATGTTGCCGGCGACGCCGAGGGTGGAGTCATTGGATTGCGTGCCGCTGTACTCGATCACTTTCGTGATTTTGCAACGCTCGCGTTTGCCGTCCTTGCTGACGCGGTAAATCATGTCGCTGGTCGTGACCTGGCCGCCGATGATCTTGCCGATGGCGATGCGGCCGACATAGTCGTCCCACGCGATGTTCGACACGAGCATGGTAAAGGGCGCGGATTCGTCGGCCACCGGGGGCGGGATGTGGGTGAGAATCGTTTCGAGCAGGGGAATCATGTCCACCGGTTTGTCACCGAGTTCGCGGACGGCAAAGCCGTTTTTTGCGCTGCCGTAAAGGAAGGGAGCGTTGAATTGTTCTTCGGTGGCGTGCAGTTCCAAAAAGAGTTCGAGCACCATGTCGTGCGCCTTCTTGGGATTGCTGTTTTCGCGGTCAATTTTGTTGATGAAGACGATGGGGCGCAGGCCCTGCTGGAGTGCCTTGCGCAACACGAAGCGCGTTTGGGCCTGGGGGCCGTCATAGGCGTCCACGACGAGCATGACGCCATCCACCATTTTCATGACGCGTTCCACCTCGCCGCCGAAATCTGCGTGGCCGGGGGTGTCCACGATGTTGATGATTTTGTCGCGCCAGTGGACGGAAGTGTTCTTGGCCTTGATGGTAATGCCCTTTTCGCGTTCGAGGTCCATGCTGTCCATGACGCGCTCGGCGACGACCTGGTTGGCGCGAAAGGCGCCGCCCTGGCGCAAAAGTTGGTCCACCAGGGTGGTTTTACCGTGGTCAACGTGGGCGATAATGGCGATATTGCGGATGTTCTGGCTCATAGATGTCACGCGTCCGTAACCCCATCAGGGGGTCGACGACTTGCGCAAACGGTGAATCTGCCATATTTTCCGATCGAGAGCGAGCGGAAAACACACTTGGCAAAACCACCCCCAACGGCAGGATGACCCCTGTGGCCTATGGGGTGGCACCGTCGCTGTTGCCGAGGAGCTGGTTGGCGAAGTCGCGAACTTCCTTGAGAGGGTCTTTTTGGGCGGCGGTATTGATGATGGCGAGAATATTTGGGTTCGACGGCGCGTAGGGTGCAAGTTGGTCGAGGGCGGCGCGGCGGGCTTCGCTGGAATTGCCATTGAGGGCGACGGTGGCCAACAGGGCATTGGCGCCGGCATTTTCCAGTGCCACCAGGGATTTGATACCCGCCACTTGCACGTCGGCCGCCGGGTCGTGATTGATGGCATTGGTCACCAGCGCGAGCGACTGGTCGGTATTGATGCGGGAGAGGCTGCCAATGGCTTTGGCGCGAATGAGTTCGTTGTCGCTTTGCACGGCTTGGGCGACGGCGGGGGGAACCTCCGTGGGGCCGAGGTTGCTCACGGCATCAAGTGCGGCGACGTAATCGTTGAGGGAAAGATTGGGGGTGTTGAGCACGCCAAGGACGAAATCGTTGATTTGCTGGAAGCGCACGGGGTCGGCGCGGACTTTGTCGCCCACGGCGGCGAGGGCGAGCAAGGCGGTGTTGGCCAATTCGCCGCCCTGCTGGTAGAGGGCTTCGAGCGTGCCTTCAGCCTCGGGTACGGGAACGCCGGTTTGGGCAAACGAAAAGAGCGCCATTTCGCGGTACGAGAGAGACCAGTCGTCGGATGTGGCGACGGCGAAAAGGTCGTATTGGGCGGAGGGCGTGCCAGCCGCGCCCAGAATGCCGAGGAGGGCGGCGGCCATCTCGGTGGTAGTATCGGCGGCGCGCAACTCGTCGAGGAGTTTGTCGGCTAGGCCGGGAGTCTTCTGCAGTTGATTGATAATACTTTTGGCGACACGAATTTCTTCCGGGGAATTGTAGGCGCCATTCTTAATCAAGCCGCGCAAGTCGAGAAGATTGGTGGCGAAATCGCCGTCGTCGGTGGGTGGGGCATTTTGGTCGGCACTGAATTCGCCGGCCCAGGGGGTGGGCTCGAATTTATTGAGGTCAACTTGCGCGAGCGAGCGGCCAGGGCTGGCAGTGGCCGAACCAACGAGACGGAATGAAAAAGTGCCGGAGGAATTCGTCTGGCCAAGGGCTTGCACGCCGTCGAAGGAGATCTTCTCCGCGCCGGCGATGAGGCGTGGATAGGCGTCAAAATGGATTTGGACGGAAGACTGGATTTTATAGGCGGCGGCGACGGAGGCGTTGCCGTTGCTCAGGCGTAAATAGCGCGTTTTCCGCTTAACGAGGTCGGCCGGAAACGCCGCGCCAGACATCGAATATTGGGCAACATATTCACCGGTGGCATCCTCCTCCGTACGCGTCCAGCGGGAAGTGTTGAGGGTTTGGGGCAGGACGACCTGCCACCGGGGAAGCAGGTCGCGCCAGTTGTTGCGGGCGTCCACCGAGAGGTCTTTGGGAACTTGGACTTGGGCAATGCGTCCGTATTTTTCGATAAAAACGAGTATTTCACGACCGGTGAGGTCAGGCGGGGTGGCGTCCCGGGCGGAGTCACCATTATCAAACTGGAGACGAACTTTTTCCCAAGAGAAGCCGACAACCCAGCCGGCCGGGGTGCTGGAGTAGATGTAGAGGTGCAAGCGGCCGGATTCGGAAATCTTGAGGTTGGGCGCGGCATCGGGAACTTTGGCGGTACCAAGACGGAGTTCACCCTCGGTGGTGAAATCGTAGACAAGTTGATCTCCGACGCGGAAGCCATAACCGGGGGCATCGGTGGTATGGCGGGAAGAGCTGCCAGCGCTGCCGGGGGCTCGTTTGTCCGGAGGTGCATCCGACTGGGAGGCCCGCCACCAAACGACGGCCGCAGCAGCGAGGAGCACAAAGATCCACCAGGCCCGGCTTTTTATGCCACGGCGACGCGCGGCGCGGGGTGGAGTGGGCGGAGGCGGCCGGATTTGCACGGAGTTCACAGATTGAAGGCAACTGCCCGGGTAACCGGCAATGGGCAAAGATTCGGAAAAAAATTTGGGACGCCCCACGGTCGAGGCGTCCCAAATTTAAAGGGACAAATCATGCCCCGGAATTATTCCCGCCAAAGCGGGCGCAGGCTCCTGGATTACGGGAGCGAAAGCAGCGTGAAGGTGCGGGCCGGGAGGACGAAGCTGCCGAGAGTGGTGGCACCCAAGGTCGAGGACTTCGCAGTGGAAGCGGCGATCGCATTCAATTGCACGATGAAGGCCAGATTCGCGGCATCAAGGGCGAGCGAATAATTGCCCGTCATGGCGGTGGCGTTGGCCGTTACCGCATTGGCGCTCAGGAGGGCATTCCCGTAGTTCAAGTTTGCGGTGAGGGCGACAGCATCTTTGTACTTCGCGTCAACCGTCGCGGTCGCCGTGCCATTGACGTTGGTGCCGACATTGCCGGAGAGGCCGACGGCGGTTTTGGACAGCGTTGCAGTCATGTCAATGCCGCCGCCGCCAGCGAGGGTGGCGGAGACGCTGACGGGTACGGAAACCGTGGGGGTCGGGACGTTTACCGTTGCGGTAGTGGTGACAAAGGTCTGGCTGACCGTTTTGCTCCAAGTGGTGGTGGCCGTGTTGGTCTGGGAATAGACAATATAGGAGCCGATGACGACGGAGACGCTCGCCGAAGGCGTGCTGCCGGTGAGTTTATCGCTGATGGAAATCGTAGACAAGGGCTTGGTTGTGCCCAACAGGGTGGCGCTGCTATTGCCGGTAGCCGACAGGCTGACGCCGGTGCTGCTGTTTGAACCTGCGACGGCGTAGCTCGACGCATAGCCAAGGTTGGTATTGCCAAAGTTTGAAGCGTACGACACGCTCTTCGAACCGGCCGCGATGGCGGAGGAGGCGGCGGCGGCCAGTACGAGGCCGGCGCACAAAAGAGGCGACTTGAAAAAGGAGGAGTTGGATTTCATAGGTATTCTGGTTTGAATGGAATCTGGGCTGAAGACCCTATGATCAGAGAAAAAGGCCGAAAGTTCAAGTTTATAAGCGTAAAAAAGTTATGAAATTTGTGACTGGGGTGCCTCCGACGAAGAATCGGCGGAAAACTGATGGGAGAGGCATTTTTCGGGTTCACTTTTTGCGGGATTTATGTTCCATTAAGAAATGGCTAAGAAATCGTTGATTCGCTGGTGTATTATCCTTATGGGAGTATTTGCCCTTCTGCTCGTCGTTGGGCTGGTGGTGGCATTGAATTCGGGGGTGCAGACAAGCATCGTTAGGAGCATTCTGTTAAAGAAAGATCCGCAGGCAAAGTTGGAGAGCGTCGCCTTCGGCTTTAGTAGTGGCGAAGTGCGCGGGTTGGCGATGCGGGTCGCGGGTTACCCTCTTAAAGTGGAATCGGCCACGGTGGAGTATTCGCTGATGAATCTTCTTTTCGGGCACATTAAGACCATTGACAGCGCAACGGTGAAAGGCTTGGTGTTCGATGCGAGCCAGCCGCCGGTGAAGGAACCCACCCCAGCCGCGGCGGCCACGGAAGGCGGAAAAGGTTCAACACTATTGGTTTTGGTGAAGAAGGCCGATGTGACCGGCTCTGCCCTTTTGCCGGCGCAACGCACCGTCCAGCTTTCCTTGTCGGCGCAGAATCTGGGCTCCAGCAGCGACGGCAAGGCGACGGGTACCGTGATTTTCCAGGATAAATCGCCGGGCGCCAAAGTGGGCGAAATGCACGCGGATACGCAAGTCAGTGTGTCCCTGGATGACGCGATGTCGCCGAAGAACCTCGATTTGCTGGCAAGCCTCGCCGCCAATTTGCCGGGAGAGACCCAAGCTGCGAAAATCCAGGCGCACGTCACACTCAAGACCGTAACGGCCACCACCGGCCAATTTAGCGTGTCCCTCGCGTCGCCAGAGGCCGGTGCACCGCCGATGCTCGGCGTTTCGGGTACGTATGGCACGGATGGCTCCGCCACGGGCGAATTCAGTGCGAACTTGACGCGGACCCAGGTGGCGCCGTTTGCGTTTGGCATTAGTTTGCCGGAATTTAATATTGCGGGCCAGGGCCAGTTTTCGGGCGACGCCGGGAAAACCATGGGCAGCCTGAAGGCGACACTGACGGGCAGCGCGGGACATTTGGAAATACTCCGGCCTGAACTGGCGGGGGTGGGCACATTGCAGATTTCCGCGAACGTGGACGTTGCTCTGGCACCGGGAAAAACCGGGCCGAAATCGCTGGCCGTTTCAGGAAAAACTTTGTCCGTCACACTGGCACCCCAAGGTGGCCAGACAACGGTGGCGCTGGCCTTGCTCAAGCCGGTGACGGTGGAAATCGGCGACAAAGGCGTGCAACTGCCGGCGGGCGCGGACGTGGCGCGGCTGACGCTCACCCAAGTCCCGGCGGCGTGGTTGACGGCGGTTTTGCCAAAGGAGTTTGCGGCGACAGGTCAGGGGTTCAACGGGCAGATTGTCCTTAGCGCGCGGGACGACGGTGCGATAGTGGCCAACACCGAAAAGCCACTTAGCTTTGCCGGGCTTACGGTGGAGCAAAATAAGAGTCCGCTGCTGGTCGGCGGCGCCATCGAACTCGACGGCACGGCACTCTATGATAACCAGATCCTCACCGCCCAGGTGCGAAAGTTTTCCTTCCAGGCGCATGCGCTGGCCGCCGGAAGCATGACGATGACCACGATGTCGCAAGCCGGGCTGGCAGTGCAGGCGCAATTTGCAGGTAGCCTTTCCGTCAAGCCGGCGGCGGGCGGGGGGCTGCCGGAAATCGCGGCCAGCGGCAATACGGTTGTGGCGCTGGACGTGGACAATTTTGACCAAAAGGCGCTGGGACAAAATCTACCGCGGTTGACGCCCGCCGGGATGCTCACGCTCAACAGCAAATTTGATCTGGCGATGGCCGCGCCGGCAGGCTCGCCCGATGCCGTATTGACCATCAACACGTTTTCGACCACACTGACGAAGGGCATGGGCACGGTGGTGGAGACCTATATGGCCGCCAATGCGTTGCAAAAGATTTCGCTGCCACTGAAAAAGGACGCCACCATTCCGGCAATGACCGGCGATTTGGCCACGATTGACATCACTGGGTTTCCGCTGGCCGTGGCGCAGATGTTTCTGCCGCCGGATTTGAAATTCAGCGGCAATCCCCTGAAGGGAAAGCTTTTGCTCGCCGGCGCGGGGGGCACGGATGCCGGGTTGGTGGTGCATACGGTGCAGCCGCTGACGATTGAAAAGGCGCAATACACGCAGGGCGTGGACAGTAAATTATCGGGCGTGACGCTCGCGATTTCGCCCGAAGGGTCCTGGCATGCCGGCAACCTCACAGGCAATGTGCACGTGCTCGCGACGTCTGCGGCGGGCGCACTGGCCGATGTCGCGCTGAATGTTTCGCAACGCAAGGATTCAATGACCGCGACGGTGTCGGCGGCCGGGCAATTGGGGGCGCTGGCGGACCAGCCGCTGGGGGCGGAGTTTCGCAATTTACTGCCGAAACCGCCGCCGCAATATTCGGTGAGTGCGAATGTGACCATTACGCCCAAGGACTTGACCATTTCTTCGGCGCAGGCGAGCGTCGTGCCGGCGGGCGGCACCGGGGTGGCGCTGGCCGATGTAAAGCTGAACCAGGCAGTGATTTTGCAGAGCGACCCGGCAGCCAAGGCCGGCGCCACGGGCATGGCCAAATATCTTTGGCCGGTGATTAAGGGCGATGTGGTCTCCGCCCGCCTTGCAAACTTGCCGGCGGGGGTGCTGGCGCTGGGATTACCCGGCTACCAATTGCAAGGCCGTGATATATCGGGCGATGTCAAGCTGGTTGGTGGAGCTGACGGCAGTTACGCGCTGGTCACCAATTCGCCCGTCACAGCCACCGGTTTGAGTGTTACGCATATCGTGGACGCGACCACAACCGTGGCCTTGGTGCGTGATTTGACGTTCACCCTCAAGCCGTCGGCGACGTTTAACAACGCGGGTGACATCGTTTGCGGTTTGGATGACTTGAAACTCGCATCCGGACCAGTAGTACTGGCGCAGGGCAATGCCTCGGTCGCGATTCGCGGCGGCGACTTGTTTCCGCAACAGGCCAGGATTTCCCTGCAAGGCGATATCGCGCAGCTCATGAAGCAGCCGGTACTCGCCAAATTCAACAATCTCACGGCGGGAAAATTGGAAATTGACGGCACGCTGGCGGCCGACGGCACAGTTGGACTCAACGCCGACGTCTCCAATTGGACGGTGCAGGGCTCAACGACCGTGTTGCAGGACATGAAATTTCAAAACGCCACGGGCAAATATGTCCGCACTACCGGCGCATTGCAGTTGAATTTGCCGGTGAAGGGCGCGAGTACGGAGGGACCGACGGATTGTTTGCTGGCGCTGACTTATGGCCCCAATGGGAAATCCCACAGTTTTACGTTGAACCTGACTGGCAACAATTTGGTGCTGGATGACTTGATGGCCATCAAGGAAGGGCTGTTTCCGCCAGCGCCCGCGGCGCCCGTGGTGGCGGCGACCGCCGTTAAAACCAGTGCGGCCCCGGTTGTCGCCAAACCCGCCCCTTCGGCGGTGCCGGACAAGGCTCCGGTGTGGGGTGACTTGCAGGGCTCCGCCCAGATAAAGCTCAATAGCATCCGCTTCCATGCGTTTGCGATCACGAATTTCACCGCCGGGGCGCAGGTGTCGCCGACGCAGGCGGTGATTCCCAGTGTGGCGGGCATCTTTCAAGGTGCGCCGCTGGCACTCAATGCCACGCTGGCTTTCAATGCGGCGCAGGCGGACACGCCGTACCAGTTACAGACCTCCATGAGTTTCAAGAATTTTGATGTCGGGGCGTATTTCAAATCGCGCAGCGCCACGGCCACGCCGCCTGTCGAGGGCAATTTTTCCATCAGCGGCAATGCATCGGGCCGCGGGGCCAATATGGACGACCTGATTGACAAGGTGCAATTCGACATGGCGCTGAACAGCGCCGGCGGCGTGTTTCATTTGCTGGACTTGGTTTCCAACAAGACGCTGGCCACCACGCTCAAGGCGGTGGCCAATGTGGCCGGTGTGGCCAATGCCGTCATCGGCCTGCTGGGCAAAAAGGCGCCGGCGACCGGCAATGCGGCGATGGCGACATCCATTCTCAGTTTGCTTTCGACCCTGGACGCCGTGCAATACAGCAAATTGGTGTTCGAGGCGCAACGTGGGGCGGATCTCAATCTCAAGCTCAGCCAGTTCGACTTGCAGAGCCCGATGCTGGAACTTACGGGTACCGGCCAGGTGACCTACCAAGCGGGCAAGGCCATGCCCGATCAGCCGATGACCGCCACCCTGGCGCTGAATGCGAAGAGCGGCATTGAGCAGGTGTTGCAAAGTGTGCACCTCATCAGCAGCACGGCGACGACTCCTTCCGGTTACATCAAGGGCCCGCAATTTCAAGTTGGCGGCACGATGCAGCATCCGGATTACGGTTCCCTGTATTCCCTCATCGTCCAGGCGGTGGGCAATATGGGACTGGGATTGTGATTTCTTGACATAACAGATTTCGCACCGGATGACGACGGCGCCAAGCGGAGCCGGACATGGAATGGTTGGGAGGCAAATTCGCCCCGACTAAAACTGCGCCACTTAACACGGAATTCGGACGTTGCCCTGTCGTTTTTGTCCATGGTAGAAATCATTCTCTGCCATGATGCCGCAACCATTACGCAAGAGCGGAAGGCCCTGGGTCGGGCGCTTTCAGCGCGAGTGGTTCGTGGGTCAGATAGTGCTTTTGCTGGTGGGGTTGACCGGCATTTCCGTTGCGGCCACGGATATTTCCCCGGTGCCTGCCAACCGGGGTGCAGCCCCGGTCGTCCCGGCCGGAAAATCACCGATAACATCAACTACGGCGGGTGCCGCGTCGCCATCAGCGATTCCCGGGCCGGCATATACCTTGGCCAACCTCGGCACGCCGTGGGGGGATTCCAGCGAGGCTAATGGCGTCAATGCCTCGGGCCAGGTGGTGGGGTGGATAGGCACGGCCACAGGTACGCGGCATGCCTTCCTGTACAGTAAGGGCCAGATGCAGGATTTGGGCACGCTGGGAGGGGAATTCAGCGAAGCCACGGCGATTAATTCCGCCGGGCAGGTCGTCGGCAAGGCGGGCTTGCCAGCGGCGGCGGGTGCGCCACACTCCCCGCAGCTCGATTTTTCCGGGCATGTGGCGGAAGCACCCAACACCCAGGCCTTTCTTTTTCAGAATGGCAAGATGCAGAATCTCGGTTCGCTGGGCGGGTTGTCGAGCTGGGCAAGCGGGATTACCGATGGGGGGCAGGTGGTTGGGACTTCGACGGTCAACGCAACGGTCCCGAGTTCCAAAGGCAACATCCCGATTCTGGTGCGACACGCTTTTCTTTACCGAAATGGGAAAATGCAAGACTTGGGCGAAGGTTTGGCTGAGGCCACGGGGATGAATGCGGCGGGTTTGGTGGTGGGGATTGGTCGTATTACGCTGTCCGGAAGGCTGGCCGGTACGGTGCTGAATCCACCTGGACGCCTGCTGGAATGGCAAACGGTGAACACCGGCGTGGTGCCCGTAACTGATCACTACCCCAATAGTGAGGCCCACGCTGTTCGGTACCGGGCCGGTTTGGTACAGGACTTGGACACGCTGGGCGGGGCCGGCAGTTGGGGGTATGCGGTCAATAACGACGGGCAAATTGTAGGCGAAGCGAGGACTCTGCCCGCGAAGGGCAATTTGGAACACGCGTTTCTTTTTACAGATGAAAACCGGATGAAAGATTTGGGGAGCATGGGTGCCAGATACAGCGCGGCATATGCCATCAACGGCCAGGGGCAGATTGTGGGCTGCGTGGCCACAGGGAAGAGCTTGAATGGTTATGTCGGCCAACGGGCATTTCTGTACCGCAATGGAAAGATGGAGGACCTCAATCAATTGGTTGGCGCCGCGACGATTTCGGCCGCTGGATTCCGGGTTCTGCTCTGTGGCAGAGGCATTAATGCCACCGGGCAAATTGCGGGCTACGGCGAGGATCTAAATGGCCACCATCTGGCATTCCTGCTGACGCCGACGAATGGGCGATAGGGTCTGGGCACTTTGAGCCAATGAAGATGATCACCGTTTGGCGCGCCAAATGATTTCAAAGGCAATGGCGAGGAGGATGAACAACCCCAAAACCACCCAGGTGGTTTGCACGGTGCTCAATTTCATTTTAGCCAACAGCGGCGGGCTGGCCGGCGCAGGATTTGCGCCGGGTTTCGACAGTGATGCCGGTTGCCCATTGGCCACGTTTATGGCGGCGATGGCATTGTCCAAAGCGAAGCGAACGTCCGCCATGGCCCGGGGCAGGAATACTCCCTTATTGCCCCAAGTAGCGTGGTTGAGGGCATCCATCGCGTGGTTGAGGGCCGCCACTGTGCCATCCATGTCAGGTGTCGAGGCAACCAGAGTTCTCGTCGGCACGACTTGGAGAACCGAACTCGTGTTCCCCACGCCCTCAGGCAAGTGCGGCAATGCGGAATCCGGCGGCGTCGGTCGGCCGTCGGCGGTGTCATATGCCAGCTTCACATCGGCGATGGCCATTTGCAGGCCCGTTGCCGTGCGTCGCGCGTAATCGCCCTGACGACCGCCAACCTTTGCGCTGGCGAGCAGTTGTTGGGCGGAATAGAGTGCCTGCAGCGCCAAATCCAAATTCGAGGAACCACCCGAACCGTAGACTGGGCTTTGGGCGAGACTGAACGATCCATTCCACGCGATTGCCCCCGGTGGCCCGGCTGGCGGAGGGTTGCCTGGCATCGCCGGCTGGCGCTGTCCCCTGGCGCTGCTTAAACAAGCAAGGACGGCCATGGAAAAGAGCAAAGGGCTTGCTTTCATGGGTGCTGCAGGGATTTCAGTTCCCCTTGGGAGGGTAGGCGGTTCATGCCGGATGGTCCGGGGCTGGTCACCGTATTAATGGCTGCGGGCATCCGGCGCAGTCGCGTGTGGAATCCATACCGCCGATTGAAGGTGCATTGGCAATCCCCAAATCAGCGACACATTCGCGGCCAAAACTTGCTGCAAAGATTGTCAGTCCCGGGACCATGCTTATGCCGGTATCTATTGGCGGGCCTGGGGTTCACGGGCCCACTTGTAAAACCTGGCGGAACCAAACTTAATTGGTGGCCGCAGGATCTGCTGCCGCAGGATCAATGGCTGGGGCATTGGCGGCTGCGCCACCATTGGCAGCCCCAAAACCGGCGCCACCGGCACCTCCCCGGCGACCACCACCACCTGTACCTCCACCGCGCCGCCCGCCACCGCTGCCTCCAGCGATACCCGCGCCGCCGCCTCGCCGGCCGCCGCCGCTGGCCCCGGCGATACCCGGGGCACCACCGCGCCGTCCGCCGCCAGCCACGGGATTGTTGGCATTAAACTGGGCAATATCATCGGCCGTAAGCTGATTGTCCACCGGCGGTGCCGTCGGGAGCGGAATCCGGCTGCGGGCCGTTGTGGCCGGCACCGATTGCAGCTCGATTTCGGGACCCTTGGATGTGGACTTAACTTCGGCCTTGGCGGTCTCGGCCGGGGTCGGGTCGGGCTCCGCCACCACGTATTTGTACAGGCCGATGGCCATGCCGCAGGAAAGAAGGAGAAACACCAGAATGACGAGGACCGTCTTGGTCTTGGAGTTGTTTTCGCTCATGGAAGGACAGGGGGGTGCCGGGCGCAGCCCCAATAGGCGGCGCGCGGTGGGATTTTCGGGGTAAACCGGCTCTCAAGGAAGAAACCGGACCTTTGGCGATTAGTTGCATCCAAATTGGCCGTGGTGATCCGGGGATTTCGGTTCGGCTTTTCCGGGTAAACGGCGTTTACCTTCGATTAGGTTATTAAACGGTCAACCTCGGGCAGGCTGACTCTGGCGCCGGCATCCATGCCCTCATGACGGCGCGTCAAATCGCGCTGGTAACGCCCAAGCACCCTCCGCGTCGCGTCGACGCTTGAACTTTCTGTTCACTCGATCATCTCTACGCGAGGCATTCACGACAGAATGGTAAGTCGCGAGCCGCTGGCTTGGAAAACCGCAAACGGTAAACCGTAAACTTCTTCCCGCCCAGTTCGCCTTTTCGCCAGCGGCAACATCCCCGTACTGTCCCCGAGTTTGTTGTCGCAGAACTTGGTCGCGGGCGTCGGTGGCGAAGCTTGGGATGGGGAAATAGGGCATTGCGCCGTACCTGCCGGCCATGGTAGTAATCATCCACTACCACGATGCCGCAAACCTTACCTCACGGCGGGCGGGATTTGGCTTGGCGAACCCGGTATGGGCGGTTCGCGGGCTGGATGGTTCTTTTCATCGTTTGCCATGGGGGCGTTTTAACCACGGCGACGGAAGTTCCTTCATCCGCGACCACGAATCCCGCTTTGCCACCAAAGACGGCGGCGGGCGCCAACTATGCGGTGACGAATCTCGGCGCACCTTGGGGGGACAGCAGCGAAGCCAACGGCATCAACGGATCCGGTCAAGTGGTGGGATGGTTTGGCAACGCCACCGGGTCGCATCACGCCTTTGAGTACAGCAAAGGTCAACTGCAAGACTTGGGCACGCTGGGGAAGGATTCGAGCGAGGCGACGGCGATAAATTCGATTGGACAGGTCGTGGGCTGGATAGATTCAACGAAAGCGAGTGGCGGGCGGAGCGCCACTTTTGTGAATCCCCAGGCGCCAATTGACCGCGGGCCAAATTCCCGGGTCAGTAGCGGCAGTCGGGCCTTTCTTTACCGCAATGGCAAGATGCAGGATCTCGGTACGATGGGCGGCTTGGCCAGCTGGGCCGGCGCCATCAACGACGGGGGTCAGGTGGCCGGGACGGTGGTGGTCAACAGCACGATTCAACTTCCCCGTGGTGGAACGGCCGCCGCGGTTGTGCCGCATTTGTTTCTTTACAGCAGCGGAAAGATGCTGGACCTCGGTGCCGGCTTGAGCGAGGCGACCGGAATCGATTCCGAGGGGCTGGTCGTTGGCATTGCCCGGGTGGACATGACTGGGAGGATTGTCGGAACCCTGCCGCAGGCAGGGGGTTGCCTGCTCCAGTGGCAAACGGTACGGCCCTCTGGAACCCAGACGCCGGATAACGGGCCCACTGGGGGCGAGGGCCACGCCGGGCGTTATCGAGCCGGGCGCGTCCAAGAGCTCGACACGCTGGGTGGGGCCGGGAGCATGGCGCGCGCCGTCAATGGCTCCGGACAAATAGTCGGCTGGGCGCGGACGTATCCGGCGAAGGGAGATTATGAACACGCTTCGATCTTCTCGGATGAAACCCGGATGAAGGATCTCGGCACGCTGGGCGGCAAATACAGTTCGGCGTTCGCGATCAACAGCCGTGGACAGATCGTGGGATTTGCCGCGATGGACCGGAACGCGCAGGGCTGGGTCGGGCAGCGGGCGTTTCTCTTCAGCAGCGGCAAGATGCAGGACCTAAATCTCCTCGTGGGCGACGCCGCGCTGGCGGCTGCGGGTTTCAAGGTTCTCCTTTGTGCCACAGGGATTAACTCGAGCGGACAAATCGCGGGCTACGGCGAGGATTTGACCGGCCATCACCGGGCGTTCTTGTTGACGCCCGTGAATGGAAGATAGGACTATTTGCCGTTAACGGTTTATGAGTCCGCGATGTTCGATTTGTCGGTCTAAAAAACCGTAAACCGTAAACCGCAAACTTTTCCCCGCCCACTTCCCTTTACGCGAGCGACAAGATGCCGGTGCTGTCACCGAGCTTGTCGTCATGGGCGCCGACATGGTCGAGCATGGACAACCAGAGGTTGTTAATGGGCACGCCCTTGGCATCCATGTGGCGACCGGTGGTGATGCCGCCGCCGCCTTTGCCGAACATGGCGAGGGGCAGGACGTCATGGTTGTGACGGTTGCCGTCGCTGATGCCGCCGCCGTGGGTGATGAGGCAGTTATCGAGGAGGGTGCCGTTGCCTTCCTGGATGGCGTCAAGCTTCGCCAGGAGGTAGGCCGTGTGCTCGACGTGGAATTGGTTAATCTTCTGCAGGAACGCCATCTTGGCCGGGTCGCCGCCGTGGTGCGAGGTGCCGTGGTGCTGGACGTCCGCACCGGCCCAGGGATACTGCTGGTTGCTGCCTTCGTCCGCGAAGGGCATCGTGATCACCCGGGTGAGGTCGGCCTGGAAGGCGAGGACCATCATGTCGAGCACAAGCTTGGCGTGGGTCGGATAATTGGTGTTGTTATTCTGGACGCTCGCTTTGTCGTTGGCCGGAGTGACCTCGGGGCGGACGGCGCCATCGGGCACTTTGACCGTCACTTCCGAGGCGCGCTGAAGGCGCTGCTCGATTTCGCGGACAGCGGTGAGGTACTCGTCCATCTTCTGCTTGTCCGAGTAGGCGAGTTTCTTGTTCACGCGGTCGGCGTCGCCCACGAGAAAGTCCAAAATGCTCTTATTGTCGTTCTCGCGGCGGGCGCGGGCTTCGGCGGTTTCGCGGGGGTCGTTGTTGGTGAAGAGGCGGTCAAAGATGGATTGGGGATTGCAGTCCTTGACCATCGGGGTCTTTTCGTTGTGCCAGGAGAGGTTGTGCGAATAGGCGCAACTGTAGCCGTTATCACAGGAACCGACTTGGCGGCCTTCTTCGACCCCAAGTTCCAACGAGGCAAACTTTGTAAGATGGCCGATGCGGTCAGCGGCAGCCTGGTCAGCGGAGAGCCCGGACTTGATGCCGGCGCCTTCCGCCTTGCGGGGCTGGCAACCGGTCAAATACGCGGACTGGGCGCGGGCGTGGTCGCCGGGGCCGTCACCGTTCTGATTGGCCTTGTCGCATACGAGGCCGGAAATGACCATCATCTTGTCGCGGAACGGGGCGAGGGGCTGGAGCGTGGGGGTCAGCTCGTAATCCTTGCCGAAAGTGGCGGGCGTCCAATTCTGCATGTCAATGCCATTGGGGACATAGAGCCAGGCGAGGCGCTTCGGGCCGGCGGCCGCTTTGGCCACGGCGTCGGAGGAAAGGGGAGCCCCGAACGCGCGGGCGGGCAGGAGGGACTCGAGAAACGGCAACGCCATGGCGGTGCCGAGGCCACGCAAAACTGCCCGACGGGAGAGGTTATTGGGGGTCATGACAATACTCCGATTTTTTGGGGTTACTCCTAGTTTTGTGAAATTTTGGTGGAATTGGCGGGCGATGGCAAGTCTGTGTTTTGCACCCCCCGGCGCTTCTGGAAGGCGTCGCTGTGGGCGACCGCCTTGACCATGGCGGAAAACTTCTCGCCGTGTTTTTGCATGTCGGTGACGATGTTGTCGAGCGTGCGCTTGTCGGAGGCTTCCATGCCTCGTCCGATGGCATAGGTAAGCATTTTGTCTGCCACACAGCGGTAAAATTGCGATTTTTGGCCGGCGAGAATTTGCTTCAGTTGCGCGGCGCCATTGAAGGTCCGCCCATCGGGCAGGGAGCCGGAGGCGTCAATGGGCACGCCGGTGGCGTCCTTGGTGCGCCATTGGCCGATGCCGTTGAAATTCTCGAGGCTGAAGCCGATGGCGTCCATGCGTTCGTGGCAGGCGGCGCAAGTGGGGTTGGCGCGGTGCTGCTCCATCTGCTGGCGCAGGGTCCCGGTGAGCTGGTGTTCGTTTTCGAGAATGGGCACGTTCGGCGGCGGGGGCGGCGGGGCGGCGTCGAGAAGGTTTTCCAGCACCCATTTGCCGCGCTGCACGGGGGAAGTGCGGTTGTTGTAGGAGGTGAGCGTGAGCACGCTGGCCTGGGTGATCAAGCCGCCGCGCGGCGAATCTTTCGGGAAGGTCACGCGCTTGAAATCATCGCCGGTGACGCCGTCAATACCGTAGAACTTGGCGAGACGGCCGTCCATGAAGCTGTAATTGGCGGTGATAAAATCGAGCACGGGGCGGTCTTCATCCTTGATGCTCGAGAAGAAGAGCTGGGTTTCCTTGAGCATGGATTCGCGCAACTGGGGATCGTCGTTAAACGCGGGATAGAGACCCGGGTCCGGGCTAACGTTTTCGACTTGGCGCAGGCGCAGCCACTGGCCGGCAAAGTTGTCCACGAGCGCCTCGGACTTCGGGTCCTTGAGCATGCGGTCAATTTGGGCGTCGAGGTTGGCGCGGAGTTTGCCTTTGGCGGCAAGGGCGAACAATTCGTCATCGGGCATGCTGCTCCAGAGGAAATAGGAGAGGCGCGAGGCGAGTTCGTACTCGTCGAGCGTGTGGACGTTGTTCTTTTCGGTGGGGAGGGGGTCATGCTCGACGCGGAAGAGGAAATTGGGATTGGCCAGCACAGCCTGGAGCACGACGGACATCTCGTCTTCGAGCGTGCGTTTGTCGTCGTCAATCGAGGTCCAAAGTTTCATCAGCGAATTCACTTCGTCGTCGGTGGCGGGGCGGCGATAGGCGCGGGTGGCAAAGGTGCGGATGATCTTTTCCGCCGCCTGGGCCTTGGTCAGGGTCTTGGAGGGCTGGGCAACCATGACGCGGTGATAGCTTTCGGGCATGCGGTCCGGCGTCGGCGCCATGGGGCCTTCGACAGAGAAGAAGACCACGCCGAGGGCGGCATTGCCGGTGACTGATTTCAAATTTGGGCGCTGGAATTGCGGGCGGGCGGTGCCGCGAGCACCGGCGGCAGAACCGGAGGCCGCGGCGGCGGCGGGCGCACCGCGGGCACCTGCATCAAGTGCGGCAATTTGGGTGTTGGCAGAACCCGCCGCAGGCGCGCCACGGGCGCCGACATTGGCAGCGGCGATCTGGGCGTTCGCCGAACCGGCGGCGGGCGCACCACGAGCTCCGACATCAGCGGGTGTTGCCGCGGGTTGGGCCGCGGGGGCGGCGGCGGGAACATTGGCCGCGACTTGGGCGGAGGCGGCCGGGCCGGCCGAACCAGCCGGGGGCGCGCCACGACGACCAGGCCCGGGCGCCGCGGCCACGGCGGCGGGCGGCGGGTTTTTCAGCGCTTCGAGGTACTGGTCCCGCGTGGTACTACTGCGGAAGGAGAGAATGACGTAGTGCTTGCCGGCGCTGACGTGGGTCGGCAGCGTGGGCATGACGCGCGCATTGTCCGGCGTGAAATTAAGTTGGATCGGCGTTTTGCCCACCGGATGATCTTTATCGTCAATATAAAATTGGGCTTTGGCCTGGCCATCGGGGCCTTGGACGCCGTAGCCGCGGAAGCTGAAGACATAATCGCCGTCCACCGGGAAATTATATTCGGCGTAGATATTGCCGTAATATTGGAACACCCGGCCCACCGGGTTGGGCAACGCCTTGCCGCCACTGCCACCGGCGCTGGGGTAAACGGCTTTCGGGTCGGTCTTCGGAAAGTCGCCTTCGGCGGTCGCGGCATCCCACTGCACGATGGGCGCGGGCTTGACGGGATCCGAAAAGACGGCCTTCTTGAGCGAAAGGGAGGCGGCCTTGATATATTTTTCGAGCAAAACGGGGGCGATGGAAAGCACATCGCCATTATTGTCAAAACCGAACCCGGCGTCGTCCACCGGGAAGGCATCGGCAGGTTTGAAATCCACGGCGAGGAGGTCGCGAATGGTGTTGTTGTATTCGGCGCGATTGAGGCGGTGGAGCGTGACGCGACCCGGGTCAATGGGGCCTTCGTTGTAAAATTTGTCGGTGTAGGCGCCAATCCAGGTGGTAACGGGATTGTATTGATCTTCCGTGGGCCGGGGCTCGTCCTTCGGGGGCATCTTGCGGGCGGCGAGCATCTTGAGGGCTTTGTCGAGCGTGGGCACTCCCTTGGCGAGCGAGGCGGCATCGGTGAATTGGTCGAGGCGCACGTTGGCCTCAGCGTCTGTTTCGCCGTGGCAATCGTAGCAGTGCGCTTCCAGAAAGGGCTGCACCGTCTTCTGGAATTCCGCAAAATCAAGCGCGGGGCCGGCCGGCTTGGCCACCGGGGCCGGGGTGGTGGTGGTGGTTGACACCGGTTTGCTGTCGGGCATCGAGCACGCCCAAACGGCGATGCTGACGCCGGCCAAGGCGGCCGTAAGGCGCCAATAGGGACGGACGGACGAACGGACGGACTTACCTGCCGACCGATGGGGTTTACCGGGTTTGGGCATAATAAAAGGGTATTGAACTCAACTATAAGAGCGCGGCCTCCGGGTTGGCAAGTCTGTTTGGCAGTTTTTCTGGACAGAAATTGTCGCCCAGCCAGCGCCGCGAATGGTTGAATTACGGTCGTTACCTGCGCGCGCGGGTCAATATGACCTTGCGCCCGGCATCCATCTCCGCATGTCGGCGGGCCAAATCCCACTGATGCTCCTTCGTATCGGCGCGCCGCAGGTGCTTGAGGAACGCCATGACCTTGAGCATCTCCCGGGGCGGAAGCTGCGCGATTTGCGATTTAAGTTCGGCAAAACCCATAAACCGATCTTGGGTGGAATGCCGCCGTGACAAGTTTGTTTTGGCAGGTGCATTGCGCGGGTGATTTATGAAAACGATGGCCTGCTTTTCGGGCTGGTTCCTGAGTGGCTTCAGATGGCCGAAGTGGTCTTGCCATGGCTGAAAAATAATGCCATTTTACGGCCATGAGCATGGCTGAACTGATGCGGGCCGTTTCGGGCCTGCCGCCCGCCCAACAAAATGAACTGGCGGCGTTTCTGTTGCATCTGCGGTTGCAGCATGACCCGGCATGGCGGACCGAGATGACCCGCCGGATTGACGACCGCGACCCAGCCCGCTGGGTCAGCCTCGAGGATTGGAAAACGGAATCGAAGGGGGAGTCGAAATCGTAATGTCTCCCTACCGCGTATTCATCGCGGCGGAGGTGGTGGTGATGTTACGCGCCCAACGCACCGCCGCCGGTCCGGCGCTCACCCGTTTTATTGAGGAACTGGCGCTGAATCCATTCCGTCCAGGCGACCATGTGGAAAGTGACGCGCTGGGCCGCCCCATTCAAGTGGCCATCGTCGGGCGATTCGCCGTTTGCTACTAGGCCGACCATGCGGTCAAGGAAGTGAAGATTCTGGATCTAAAGGCTGCGGGAAATTGATCTGCGACTTGCCGAAAATGCCAAGCCAGATACCTTTTTGGCCATCATTTGTTAAGTTTCGGATTTTGCAACCAAATGGCCAGATGCTCCAATGCTTCTGCTTCACGTGTTGTTTCGCATAACTCAATCCGATATTTGCATTCTCTTTCAAGGTAACCGGTGACGCTCCTGCGGTCAGAAAAAACATCCGATTGCTTTAATAATTTGGCTACAAGGGTGTGGGTTGATTCGTGTGTCAGGTCGGTTCCGAAGCGCACATGAAATTAATTTGTGCTTCCTATGTAAATGATTTCCCCCTTCGGAGAGTACGCAATGTAGACTCCCATCGCATTTTTCATTGCCGCAACCTCTTTGAAGGAAATTAATTTGCCTCCCATCAATGACGAATATTTTTCACTCAACTTTTGGAGATGCATTTCCATGGTCGGGCTTAAAAGGGTATTCTAATCAGACCGCCTCCCGATCCCCCTAACTCGAATAACTCCGCCCGCCCTTGTTCTCAAAAAAGTTGATATACGACCGGTTGAGCACCGCGAGGCCGCCGGCGGTGGGGTAGTGGCCGGTGAAATACCAGTCGCCGTTGTTTTCCGGGACCGCGACGCGGAGGTCCTCGATGGTTTGAAAAAGAATTTGCACTTCGCCGTTCCACCCATTCGCCGGGGGGCGGACGAGTTCGGAGATTTTCGCGGAGATTTGCTCCGCGGTGAAGAGGTCGTAGAGGCGGCGGACGTGGTTGTGCAGCGAGCCGGCGGGGAGGTCGGCCTGGCGGACGCAGTCCTGGTAAATCTCGCGGAGGATTTCCTCGAGGCCGCGGTCTTTGGCCAGCGCGACGGCCGCCTGGAAGGCGATGAACTTGCCAAGTTCCGACATGTCAATGCCGTAGCAATCCGGGTAGCGAATTTGCGGCGCGGTCGAGGCGATGATGATTTTCTTCGGCTTCGTGCGCGCGAGAATGCGCAAAATGGATTTTTTCAGCGTGGTGCCGCGGACGATGGAGTCGTCGATGCACACGAGGTTGTCGGTCGGCTGGACGATTCCGTAGGTGACGTCGTAGACGTGGGAGGCAAGCTGGTCGCGGCTGACTTCCTGCGAGATGAAGGTGCGGAGCTTGATGTCCTTGTGCGCGATTTTCTCGCCGCGCGGCCAGTTGTCGAGGATGAGGCTGTCAATCAGCGCCGGGGTGAGGCGGTTGTCCTTTTGCGCGGCGAGAATGGCCTCTTTTACTTCCTGGCGGCGGCGCAGGCGGAGTTCATCGAGCAGGCCGTAGTAGGCGATTTCCGCGGTGTTCGGAATGAACGAGAAAATCGTGTTGTGGAGGTCGTTCTTGATGTCCCGCAGGATGGACGTGGCGAGGCGCGCGCCGAGGGCTTTGCGTTCGCGGTAGATGTCGGCGTCGTTGCCGCGGGAGAAATAGATGCGCTCGAAGGAGCACCCGTGGCGGCGCTTGGCGGGCTCGGTGAACGGCTCGTGGCGGACCTTGCCGTTGCTCTTTACCACGAGGGCGTGGCCGGGCGAAATTTCGCGAACGTCCTCGTAATCGGCGTCGAAAATGGTTTGCAGCGCGACCCGTTCGCTGGCGACGGCGACGATTTCGTCCGTTTGCAAAAAGAAACCCGGGCGGATGCCCATGGGGTCCCTCATGACGAAGGCGTCGCCATTGCCGATGAGGCCGGCGATGGTGTAGCCGCCGTCCCAGCCATGCGCCGCGGCGCGGAGGACTTCAATCGGATCGAGCTGGGCGGAGATGCGGTCGGGAATGTCCTTGCCGGGCACCCCCTGGTCGCGCAGTTCGCGGAAGATGCGGGTGTGCTCCTCGTCGAGGTAGTAGCCGATTTCCTCGAGGACGGTCTGGGTGTCGGTGTCAAAAATCGGATGCACGCCGCGGTCAATCATCTGCTGATTGAGTTCGTCGGAGTTGGTGAGGTTGAAATTGCCGCAGACCATGAGGTTGCGCGTCTTCCAACTGCTCTTGCGGAAATAGGGATGGCAGGCGGACTTGTCGTAACTGCCGGAGGTGCCGTAACGGAGGTGGCCGAGGAGGACTTCGCCGCCGAATTCGAAGTGTTCTTTGACCGTATTGGGGAACTCGGGAAAGATGGGCCCCTTGCGCGCCATCTCATTGTACGCCTTGAGCTGCTTCGAGAAAATATAAGTGAGCGCGTTCGGGCGGGTGTCGCGCTCGCGGAACATGAAGGCCTTGCCGGCCGGCATGTCGAACTTGACGCAACCAATGCCCGCGCCATCCTGGCCGCGGTTATGCTGCTTCTCCATGAGGAGGAAGAGCTGGTTGAAGCCGTACAGGGGGGTCTTATATTTCTCCACGTAATAGCTCAACGGTTTAAGCAACCGGACGAGCGCGACGCCGCAATGATGCTGGATGGGGTCGCTCATGGTCGGAAAGAAGCTAGAAGCTAGAAGTTAGAAGCTAGGAGTTGGAAGTTGACGACAGGAGACAGGAGACTGAATTTGGAATTTGGAATTTGGAATTTGGAATTTGGGAATCGGCGACGATGAAGCTTAGCGAAGATTCAAGAATTAAATCAAAAGATCGAATGAATATTGATGGGTGTCTCATTCTAGCTTCTAAATTCCAGCTTCTAGCTTCTGCTTCAGGCCATCGCCTTGGGAATGGCGTCGGTCCACGTCTCGCGGAGTTTGCCGACGGGCCACGTGAGCGTATGACCGCCCTCGGAGGCGGGCGTCGGGACCACGATTTTCAAAATCGCTTCGCCCTGGCCTTCGCCAATCAGCACGGCCGGTACCCCGGCGGCAGCCGCCGCCTTGGGGAAGGCGCGGGCGTATTCCGGCTTGAGGGCGAGGATGATGCGCCCCTGACTTTCTCCATAGAGGAGGGCGTCGAGGCGGAAATTCTGGCCCGCGGCTTTGGCATCGGCGGCGGCGGCGCGCAGGTCCAATTCAGCGCCGAAAGTTTTGTGAGTGGCAAAGAGCATTTCGCTCATCGCGACGAGCAGACCGCCTTCGGATAGATCGTGCGCCGCGACGACCCGGCCTGTCCGGATTTGCGCGCGGACGAAATTGTGCAGCTTCTTTTCGGCCTCGAAATCCACCGCCGGAGCATCGCCCGTTTTCAGACCGTGGCGGACGCCGAGGAAATAAGAGCCGCCGAGCTCGTGCGGCCAACCGCCGAGGAGGAAGAGCGCTTCGTCGCCGGTTTTGAGGTATTGCGTCGTGACGTATTCGAGGCGGTCCACCACGCCGGCGATGGACACGGTGGGCGTGGGGTCAATCGCGCCCGCGGGGCTTTCATTATACAAGGAGACATTGCCGCCGACGACGGGCACGTCAAAGGCGCGGCAGGCTTCGGTGAGGCCGGCGATGGCTTCGCGCATCATGTAGAAATTGTCGGGCTTGTAGGGATTGCCGAAATTGAGGTTGTTCGTCATGCCCAGCGGGTGCGCTCCCGCGCAGGCGAGATTGCGGAGGCACTCGACGATGGCGATTTGCGCGCCGCGGCGGGGATTCAAATAGCAGTAGCGGTTGTTGCAATCGTTGGCGATGGCGAGCAGCTTTTCGCGCCCGCCAAGGCGCACGCGCACGACCGCCGCGTCGGACCCAGGCAGCAACACCGCGCCGCCCTGCACCATGTGGTCATATTGGCGCCAGACCCAGCGCTTTTCCGCGATCGTGGGGTGGCCCATCAGTTGGAGCAGGGTATCGCGGACGCCGCTGATGTCGAGGTCGGCCAAACCGGCGGACTCGGGCGTCCAGGCGCGGGTGGTGGCGAGGTGGGCGGGCTCCTGGGCTTCGCGGTCGTAAAGTGGTCCTTCATCGGCCAGGGCTTTCGCTGGAATTTTCACCACGGGAATGCCGTGGTGGGTGACGAGCATGTCGTGGCCGGTAGTGACTTCGCCGATGTGCGCGGCGTGCAGATCCCACTTTTGGAAAATCGCCTCGATTTCCGCTTCGCGGCCCTTTTGCACGATGACCAGCATTCGCTCCTGGCTTTCCGAGAGCAGAATCTCGTAGGAATTCATGCCCGTTTCGCGCTGGGGAACCTTGTCCAACTCGATATGGATGCCGCTGCCGCCGCGCGAGGCGGTCTCGCAAGTCGAGCAGGTGAGTCCCGCGGCGCCCATGTCCTGGATGCCGACGACGAGTCCGGGAACGGCCATCATCTCGAGGCAGGCCTCGAGTAAAAGCTTTTCCATGAAGGGGTCACCCTTCTGGACCGCCGGGCGGTCGGAGGCGCTTTCGGCGGAAAGCTCGCGGGAGGCAAAGCTCGCGCCGCCGAGGCCGTCGCGCCCGGTGGCGGCGCCGACGTAATAAACCGGGTTGCCCGGGCCGCGGGCGGTGCCGCGCTTGATCTGGTCGTGGCGCAGGACGCCGAGGCAGAGGGCGTTGACGAGCGGGTTGCCCTCGTAGCACGGGTCAAAATAAATATCGCCGCCGACGTTCGGAATGCCGATGCAGTTGCCGTAGTGCGCGATGCCGGAAACCACGCCGCGGAACAGGCGCTTCGCGGAAGGGGAGGAAAGGTCGCCGAAGCGCAGAGAATTCGTCAGCAGCACGGGCCGGGCGCCCATGGTGAAGATGTCGCGAATGATGCCGCCGACGCCCGTGGCCGCGCCTTCGAAGGGCTCCACGGCGCTCGGGTGGTTGTGGGATTCGATTTTAAATGAAATCGCCCAGCCGTCGCCGATGTCAATGACTCCCGCGTTCTCTTCGCCGGCTTTGACGAGCACCTGGCCGGGGGCATTGGGGTCGGCCTTGGCGGTGGGAAAGCCGCGGAGCAGCTTCCGGGAATTCTTGTAGGAGCAATGCTCAGACCACATCACGGAAAAGACGCCCAGTTCTGTCAGCGCGGGCTCGCGGCCCAGAATAGTTTTGACGCGCTCGTATTCCTCCGGCAGCAGATTGTGTTTGCGCACGAGTTCCGGCGTTATCGGAACATTGAGCACCGGGTCGGGATTGGGCGGCAGGGACATGGAAAGCGATTTAAGAATTATGATTTAAAATTGATGAAATGGGGTCGTCGCGACTTGTGGTGGCAGGAAAAGAAGGTCGGAAATTTCAGGAGTGGAATGAACCTCATAAATCATAAATCTTAAATCATAACTCCTTCAGTCACCAGTCGGCTCGCCAGAAACGCCCGCAGAATCGCGATGCCGTCCACGCTCGGGTGGAAGGATTCGACCGCGCGCTCGGGGTGGGGCATCATGCCGAAGACGTTTCCGGCGCGGTTGCGGATGCCCGCGATGTTCGAAATCGAGCCATTGGGGTTGCCGGCGGCGTTGACCTTGCCGGTCGGGTCGGCGTAGCGGAAGAGGATTTGATTGTGGGTCTCGAGGTCGTCGAGGCCGGCGTCATCAATGCGATAGTTGCCCTCGCCATGAGCAATGGGCACCCGCAGGCGCGCGCCGAGCCGGCTGCGGTTGAACTGCTCGGTGGATTCCTCAACGTGGATCGTCTGCGTGATGCAGCGGAATTGCAGGCAGTCATTGCGCACCAGGGCACCGGGCAGCAATCCGGCCTCGCACAGAATCTGGAAGCCGTTGCAAATGCCGAAAACCAGTCCGCCATTGGCGGCGTATTCCTTGACCGCCGCCATCACGGGCGAGAACCGGGCGATGGCGCCACAGCGCAAATAATCGCCATAAGAAAAGCCCCCGGGAAGAATGACGGCCTCCGCCTCGCCCAGACTCGTTTCCTTGTGCCACACCAGCCGCGCGTTTACTTTGAGGACATTATCGAGCGCGTGCAAAGCGTCGTAGTCGCAGTTGGAGCCAGGGAATTGGACGATGGCGACGGGCATGTGTGGTAGAGGAAGGGTCATTTATAGTGAGTTATTCGGGCGTGTCGAGAAGGAATGGGCGGGCGCGCACCGCGAGGGGTAAGAGGTAAAGGGGGATGGGTGAAGGGCGAAGGGCGGGAAGTGCCACAAGTTGTCGAGACTATTGCGCAAGCTTAATACCCTACTCGGTAGGGACGGCTCTCCGAGCCGTCCGCCACAGCGCCATCTTTCAGGATTGCCTGCGCGGACGATTTCCATAACCGTTTTGACGATGATCCAAACCGTCGAGGCCGTCGTCAGTCCTGAAGGCATCGTGCGCTTGCTTAAGCCGATGCAAGTGGCGGGCGCTCGCCGGGCGCTGGTGACGATATTGGATGAAGAACCCCTGTCCGACGCGATGGAATGGGCGCGGTTGAGTGAATCCGCGTTCGGCGAGGATTGGAACCGTCCCGAGGAAGACAAAGCATGGGCACACTTGCAGCAGGGGCCGTAATCGCCTCAAGGAATCGTAATTTGCACCCGGTAAAACTTGACCGGAGCGGACGCGGCGTTGGGATCGGTCACCGTGCGTTGTGTGCCATTGTCGGACTGGCTGGCCCCGGTAATTGTGGTCCACGTACCGGGGAGCGTCGTGGTGGAGAGGACGGTGTAGCTGCGACCCGCGAGGATGGGCCCGAAGACAATCTGCCGTTGGAAGGGTTGGCCCGGGACGCGGATGATGTTGACGGCGAAATCTGTTACAGTCTTGAAGGACACGGTCGGGTTTACTCCGGCCACATAGTCATAAAGATTATTATGGCCGTCGCCGGAGGGGTTGGCTGTGGCTTCACCGGCGGGGTTGCCGTTCCCACTGCCCACCCCAAAGTAGGCGACCTGCCAGAAATCGGGTATGCCGTCATTGGCGTAAAGGCCGAAGTCGTCGTTGTTAACATTGACCACCGTAAAATTGCCATCGCCGGAGACCCCAAGACAAGTGCCCCGGGCGGTGGCGGGCGTGTCGGCATAGACAATTTGCGCCGTCAACAATCCGGCCGAATTGATGGATTGAATGGGCCCGGAAACGGCACTCCATGTCACGGCGGACGCGTTGAGCGGCAGGTTGGTGCCGTCGTCAAAAATTTCCGTGGCGCTGAGGGCCAGGGTCTGGCCTTCGTTCACGGACGCCGCCGATGTGCCGATCATCAGGCTGGTCGGATCGTACAGTTGGCCGACGAAGCCGGATTTGGTCACCGTGAGGTTATTAAAGGTCACCGCGCCGCTGCCGATTTCGCCAACCGTGGCGTCATTGGTATAGGCGGCGCTGCCGCTGCGCTGGCCACCCGCGTTGACGGCGCTGGCCACCTGCGTGTAATTGGCGCTCGCCGTGGCGTCGGCGTTCGCCCGCCGAGCGAAACTTACCGCGGCCAAACCCAAAATGACGGCGGGAAAAATTTTCACGGTGCGAGGGTTTTGGATTGTTCGGTCAACCAGTCTTCGTACGAGCGCTTGGGGACGCTGAGAACCGCGGCGCGGAGCGCATTCTCGGTCTTTTCCTGGGCGACGTAAACCAAAAAAGCGGCGGGAGTTTCAATGACCGCGCTCACGTCGCCGGCCTGGCGCAATTGGGTGCGGAGGACTTTTTGCAGCTCGGGGTCGAGGTCATCGAAGTAAAATTTCTGCTCCGGCCCGGCGGCGGCGGGCGCATCCATCGGCTGGGCGACTTGGGCGGTAGCGGAGACGGCGTAGGTGGAACTCTTGGCGCTGACTGTGGTCGCGGCAGGCGCTGGGGCGGCGGTGGCAGGAGTATTTTCGGTGGGGTGGGGGGTGAGCTGCCAGGTGATTTCCTGCACTTGGCCATCCTTGGCGGCACGAAAGATTTTTTCAGCGGCCGCGGAATCGCGTATGGCCAGTGCCTGGGTGCGTGCGTCTTCCGCAACTTTGCGGCGGGCCGCATGAAGGCCGTCGTCATTGTCAAAGCGCGCGCGAAGGGTGCGCTCGACGACAATGGGGCGGGCGAGAGCGTTGGCCAGGCGCGCGGGGTCGTTCCCGAGGGCATGCTTGAGGTCGGCCAGGATGTCCGGCGCGCGAGTGGTGGCGTCAATCCGGGCCAGTTCAGCGGTGAGCATGGCGGGGGTGATGGTGACGCCGTAAACTTTTTTCAGCACACCTTCTTTGGTCACATCTAGACGCGTCAATTGCTCGAGCAAGGCCGGCGGCATGGTTTCCGCAAATGGCGCTTTGGTGCCGGTGCGGTGGTCATAATAGACGCGTTCGAGGGCCGTGCGATCCGCGAGCCGGGAGGCGAAGTCATCCGCCACGGCGGCGAGGGTGGGATGGGAAACGGCGACGAAGGCGAGCAGCAGGATGGCGACGCGCCCGTCGAACGGAAAAAAGGCGGCGCGGTGGGAGTTCACGGCTTCTGATATAAAGTCATGGTTTTCGGCGGCGTATAAGTCCAGGTGGTGTCGGTATTTCCGCTGCTTCCGTTACTGCCGCCAAAGATCAGCAACTGACTGCCCGTCCACACGGCGGCGTGGTTTTTGCGGGCGGAGGGCGCGTTGGTCGTTGGCAGGGCCGTCCAAGTGTCCGTGGCCGGGTTGTAGCGGGCCCCATCGTTGCCGACGCCGCCACTCACCGCCCCGCCCCAGATAATCATGTCCGTGCCAGTCCACACCGCGATGTCGGACTCGCGTTTTGAAGGCGCGTTAAGGGGAGACAGGATGGTCCAGACATTGCTGGTCGGGTTGAAGCGGGCCCCGTCACCCAGGAAGGAGCTGCTATTGTCCCCGCCCCAAATAATCATTTCGGTGCCCGTCCAGACGGCGGTGTGATTCTGGCGGAATGAGGGTGCGCCCAAAATCTGCACTGTCGTCCAAGCATCGTTGGCCGGGCTATAGCGGCCCCCAGAACTCAGGATGCCGCTATTGTCGTGCCCACCCCAGACAATCATCTCCGTACCCGTCCACACCGCCGTATGGTAGGCGCGCGTGGTGGCACCCGCGGTTTGCACTGCCGTCCAGACGTCGCTGGTTGGATTGTAGCGGCCCCCATCGCCCAGTTTGCTGCTGCCGTTGTCCCCGCCCCAGATAATCATCTCGGTGCCGGTCCACACTGCGGTATGGAACCAGCGCGCGGCGGGCGCGTTCGTAATATTCAGGGTCGTCCAGAAATCAATCGCCGGGTTGTAGCTGGCTCCATCATTATCAACGTTGGGGCCGCCGAAACCGCCGCCCCACACAATCATGCTGGAACCCGTCCACACCGCCGTGTGACCGTAACGCACGGAGGGTTCATGGAGGGTCGGTAAAACGGTCCAGACATTCGTCGAAGGGTTATAGCGGGCGCCATCACCCACGGCACCGCTGTTGGTGTTTCCACCCCAGACAATCATCTCGGTGCCCGTCCATACGGCGGTGGGGGAGTCGCGCGGGGCCGGCGCAAAAGTCGATGCAGGCATAAATATCCAAGAATCGCTGGTTGGATTGTAGCGGCCGCCGTCGCCATCGGGGCCGGAACCGTTGAATCCGCCCCAAATAATCATTTCGGTCCCGGTCCACACCGCCGAATGACTTTGGCGGTTGACCGGCGGGCTGGTGAGGGAGACATAGTCCCAGGAGTCGCTGGCCGGACTGTAGCGGGCGCCATCACCCGCGAAGCCACTGCTGGTGCTGGCCTCCCCACCCCAAATAATCATCTGGCTGCCCGTCCACACCGCCGTGTGCTTGTAGCGTGGGAAGGCCGCGCCGAACGTGGGCAACGTCGTCCAAGCATTGCTGGTTGGATTGAAACGGGCTCCGTCACTTGGGAGGGTGGACCCGTTTGACCCACCCCAAACAATCATCTCCGCGCCCGTCCACACCGCGGTGTGGTACGCGCGAACGGACGGAACGTTTGCGGCCGAGGCCAGCAGAGAAGTCCAGGCATTGCTGGCCGGGTTGTAGCGGGCGCCGTCATTCAGGTAACCGGTGTTGGTGCTATACCCACCCCAGACAATCATGTCGGTGCCGGTCCACACGGCCGTGTGGTTTTCGCGTGGCAAGGGCGCGCCCGTGGCGGAGGCCAACAGGGATGTCCAAGTGTTGCTGGCCAGGTTGTAGCGGGCGCCGTCACCAAAAAAAGTGTAGTTGTTATTTTGATCACGACCAAACCCGCCCCAGACAATCATGTCGGTGCCGGTCCACACGGCCGTGTGGCTTTCGCGTGGCAAGGGCGCGCCCGCGGCGGGCAGCGTCGTCCAAATATTGCTGGCCGGGTTGTAGCGAGCTCCATCGCTCAAGATCGTGCCGTTGTTGTCCTGCCCGCCCCAGATAATCATGTCGGCACCCGTCCACACCGCCGTATGGAGTTCGCGGGCAGTGGGTGCGCGGACGAGGGATGTTGCCGTCCATGAATTGCTGGCTGGATTGTAGCGGGCGCCATCGCCCAGGTAAATGTCTGAAGTGCCGCTTCCACCCCAGACAATCATCTCGCTTCCCGTCCACACGGCCGTGTGATAACTGCGTGCGGCGGGTGGGCTACCGTTAGTCGGTTGCTGCCAAAAGTCGCCGGACTGGGTCGTGCCAATTTTCACATAACCGGCGTTGAGCAGGGCGGTGTTGTCGGTGGCGGATAAAATCAGCCCACCGCTGGCCACGCCGGTTTGGCCGCTCGCCTGCAGGTTGGCCACAGCCGCGCCGCTGGCCAGTTGGGTGCTATTCACGGCGCCGGCGGCGATGTTGTTATTCGCCACCGCGCCACTTGCCAATTGCGAACTGCCCACTGCACCGCTGGCGAGTTGGCTGCTGCCCACCGCGCCATTCGCGATGTTCGTCGAGGTAATGGTGCCACTGGCCAGTTGGGTTCCGGTAATCGAGCCCGCCGCGATGCTAACCGAGGTCACCGCCCCATTGGCGAGTTTGGCCGACGTAATGGAGCCATCCGGCACCGTGGCCGCCATTAGGGCGTAGCCGACGGCGGCGATGCGCTGGTCGGGCGACAATTGTTGCGACCCATTCGTGCCGTCGTTGAACCAGACGCGCAGGCGCACATCGGAGTTTGAAAACACCGTGGCCGGGACGGCGGTCATGTGCGTGAGCGACGTGTCGCCCAGCAATACGGAATAGAGACCGTTCGTAACTGTGAGCGATACCGCGGCGGTTGGTTCGGCGCCGGCGGTGCTGGTGCCATCGTTACTCCAATAAGTGATCGAACCGGCGGCATTGACTAGGGCGAACTTGAATTGGCCGGTGCCGTTGAAATTCACTCCGCTGATACTGACGCGCCCCTGATAGTTGATCAGTTGCGGAACCTGGGCCTGAAGTCTGGCGGTGGCCAGACCAAGGACCATCGCCAACCCAAGCAGCAATCGTTTCATGGTATGAAGGATACCCGAATTAAAGAGCGTCTGAACCGCCGTAAAATATAACGTTGCGCTTGGAGCGGCAAGCTAATTGCAGGCGGCTTTTTCCTGCTCGCCCTATTACATTTTCAAAAAGTTATACCAATTCCAGGGCGCTTTTGGACTTCGGCTGAAAACCGTCCATAGAGTCCATCCCGTCCATATAGTCCATAAGCGACTGAGAAATGGTATTACTTTTCCGTGGCCGGCATCCAAAACCGGAACGTCGCCCCCGAGCCGGCGGGGGTTTCGACAATTTCGATGTCGCCACGGTGGTCCCGGAGGATGCGTTTGCAGATGGCGAGACCAAGGCCGGTGCCGTCGGTGCGCGCGGTGAGGAACGATTCGAAGATTTTAGCGCGTAGGGCGGGTGGGACGCCGGGCCCGGTATCCTGCATCGTGACCATGGCAACGCGCACGTTTTCCCGGGTCTCCTCGCGCAGGTCAATGTCGAGCTTCCCACCCTGCGGCATGGCATGGATGGCGTTGAGGATGATGTTGAGGAGGACTTGCTGGAGTTGGCCCTTGTGGGCGTCCACATACGGCGGTTTGGCGGGCAGGTGCAACTGCACGATAACTTTGCTTTGCTCGAGCTTGAGACGCAGCAGGCGCAGCGTCTCCTCGATGACGGCACCGAGGGACCAACGGGCCTGCAGGGCGGTGCCGGATTTCGAAAACCCGAGCACGCGCTCAACGATTTCGCCGAGGTGGCCAAGTTTTTCGCGGATGACCGTCACGTCCTGCGTGCGGGCGTCACCGGGGGGGAAGTTCAGATCCAGGGTGTCGAGCAGCAGAGTGATGACAGTGAGGGGATTGCGGATCTCGTGCGCGATCTCGGCGGCGATGAGGCCAAGGGTGGTCAGCCGTTCGTTTTTCCGGAGCGATTCCTCGGAAGCGAACACGCGGTGGTAAAGATCGGCGTTCTGGACGGCGACGGCGCAGAGATTGGCGAGGGTGGAAAATATCCGCCGTTCGTCGTTGTTGAAGCGGTGATGCTGCCCGGTGTAGACGTTGAGGGCGCCGATGGCACGATCGCCGACGAGAATGGGCGTAATGAGCAGCGACACCAGCCCGGCGCTCGCGACGAGGCGGGTGAAATGGTGTTCCTCCGTCCGCGCGAGGCTGAGGACTTCGATTTGTTTTTTGCGGCGAATGGCTGCGCCGATGACGCTGTCGGCCATGGCAAGGTTTTCCGCGAGGTCGGAGGGGTGGTTGTCCTGGCCGGCCAGTGCCGCCAGCCGGAGGGTTTCCCCGTCGGGGTTGAGCAGAAGTACGGCGCAGAGGCGGCAGGGCATGAGGGTCAGCGCCTGCTGGGTGGCAGTGTCGAGCACGGCCTGCAATTCCAGTTTGGATACAAGCGACTGACCGGTGGTGATGAGCGACTCCAGCTGGCGAGCCTTGATCCGCAACTGGCTGATCAGCCACAGCCGGCCAACGACCTTCGTCGCCTCGCTGGTCAGCAGCGTCAGGATCTTCACCTCCGCGTCGCCGAAAGCATTGATTTTGTCGCTGTCCACATTGACCACGCCGACAACGAGACCGTCGAGCAGCATGGGCACCGCCATTTCGGAGCGGACGCTTTCGTTCAGTTTGAAATAGCGGGCATCGGCGCGCACATCGGGGACGCGGAGGGGTTTGCCATGGAGGGCCACCCAGCCAGTCACGCCCTGGCCGAGGGGCAACTCGAGACCCTGGGAATTTTCCGGCAGGCCGCGGAAGACGTCGATTTGCAGGCGGCGGGAATCGGGGTTGACCAAGGCGATGGAGGCGCTGGTGGCCGGAAGCGCGCGCATGACTTCGTCGAGAATGAGGCGCAGGGCCTCGTGCGGATCCTCGGTGTTGCTAACGAGGCGCGAGATGTGGTACAGCGCATCGAGAACGGATGGAGATTTGTCGGGCACGGCGATGGGAGTTGAGGTGCCAACTTAAGTGGATTTGGGTGCGGTGAACAGCCGAAAGCAGTGGCGGCCGCCAGTCGGCAGCAAAGGGGGATGCTTTTCGACCGCTCGCGGAAATGGCGGTTAAAGTACGACGTGACCCAAACACGCTAAAAAAAATCAAAAAAAAGATATTGCAATTCATGCTAATATTCATAACAAGGAAGGGAAAACCACGGAATTCAATTGGGGCCTTCCCCTGAACAAGCCACTGCGATCTCAATCATTTTATGACCTGGCACAAATCATTTCTCATTGGTTTGGTGGGCGTGTTGTTTCACTTGGGGGCGGCTGGTTGGGCGCGGGCCCAGGATGCCAGCACCCCCGCTGCGCCCAGTCTCCTGCCGGGTACGCCTTTGGCCTCCCCCACCACCCAGCCAGTGGCCGAGCCGGCAGCCGTGGAGGTCATTTCTTCAGCCCCCGCTGGAAATGGCGCGGTTTTGCCGGCGGCGGAGGCAGCGATCAACGTCTTGCCCCAACAGGCCCAGTTGTTAAGCCAGCAATTGCAGGAGGCGGCAACGGAAGTGCGGGCGGCCCAGATTATTGATTTTCCCGTGCAATTGGGCCTTTTGGCGTCGTCATCTACCTCATCGACGGTCACTACAGCGAGTTCGACCGCAACGCCGGTGGCAACACCGCAGGCTTTTCTTCAAACATTACCAGCCGAAGCCCAAGCCGCCTATTTGGCCATGCAACAGCGGCACCAAGTGACGCAACAAGCGATTATGGCTGCGCCGGAACAGAAGGCGGCGTTTGCGGGGCAGATGCTCCAAATGGCGGCGTCTTCGGCGCCAACAGCCGTTCCGCAGAATGCCTCGGTGGCGAACGAAGTTGTGCTGGCGGCCGCGGCCTCTGGCGAGGATGCCGCCCCGCAGCAACAGGCGACCTACCTGGCCGCGCTGCCGCGCGAGCAGCAGGCCGCTTTACAATCCATGGCGCAGCACCACCAAGCCTTGGTAAATGTTTGGCAGATGGCGTCCGCGCAAACGGCCATGGCACCGGCGGTGCTCGCAACCGCGCCTGCGTCGGCAGCCGCCGCACGATCAGTCGTGAACTCCATGACCGGTGAGGGATCCGGCCGCGCGGAGGCCACGCTGCCCACGGGGCCACCCGCTTCATCGAATTAGCCTTTTCCCTAAAATTTAATCCAACCTCCCCTCATGAAAATATCTCTCCTCTCCTGTTTCGACCGGATACCAACGTTGTTTTCGTGCCGCTGGCTGTGCCGCCTAATGGCGCTGGCAGGCATCCTGTACGTCGCTGCCCTTCCAGTTCGTGCGCAAACCTTTTCTGACGTGACGGTCAGCGATACACTGACGGTCGGATGGGACACTTATGCGGATGCAAATTTATGGCTCGGGGGGCTCTTCTATATGTGGGGTGGGGGCGGGAGCACACCGCAATTCACTCTCGGCGTGAATGGCGAATGGGACGGATCTTCCACCAATATCACCTTTGCTGGCTTGAGCCCCAACACCACTTGGACTTGGTCCGGCAATTACGACGGCACGGACCCGGCGACAACGCAGATGACGCTTAACCCCAACGCTGTTCTAACCCTTTACGGCAACCCGGGTGGCAATATTGCGTTTGATCCGTCAAACCAGACCATCGTATTCAGCAGCGGGTTGGTCCTTAATGGCAATGCCAGTGCACTGACCTATGGGTTGTCCAACATCACCTTTATCTTTGGGGATGCGGGCTTTGTAGCGGGCTTTGGGGCGACTGCCACGGGATTCCGGTCAGTGGCCCTGGGTGGCAATGCCACTGCTTCCAACACCTATTCCGTCGCCCTGGCCAGTGGCAACGCCACGGGCTTTGAATCGCTCGCGGTTGCCAATGGATCTACCGTCGGGACGGACTCCGTGGCTTTTTCCTCCAGCACGGCTTACGGCGACAATTCGCTGGCCGCAGCCGGTTCCCTCACCTCGGGCAATAATTCGGTTGCCCTGGCTCAGGGCACTGCATCGGGCGATAATTCCCTGGCTGGCGCGGGCGGCTATGCGTCTGGCCCGGGTTCTGCAGCTTTTGCCAGTAGCGTGGCGGCGGGGGCCTCCTCGGTGGCGCTGGCCAATAGTGGAACAGGCGGAACCGGGTCTTTTGCCGCGGCCGCGGGAGAGAGTTACGGTGCCAATGCCGCGGCCTTGGCTGGCGGCAGTTCTGGCGGCGATTTTTCGGTGGCACTCGGTTATAACAGCAACGCGTATGGCAGCCACTCTGTGGCTTTGGCTGGAGGCTATGCCTACGGGATGGGATCCTTGGCCTTTGGTTTTATTTCCACCGCCGCAGGCACCGATTCCGTTGTGTTAGGCACCGGCCTTACCGGTAACGCCTTCTGCTCGGTGACCGTTGGCCATTACAACGCCAATCTCACTGCCAATGCCACGGGCTGGGAGGCGACGGACCCGGCGTTCGTTGTTGGTACGGGCAACTACACCACCCGTGCCAATGGGTTGGTGGTCCTCAACAACGGCAATACGACCATTGGCGGCAGCGCCTCTGTCGTTGGCGATTCGACGGTCTCCGGCAGCGCCACGATCGGCGCGGGCTTGAACGTCGCGGGCAACCTCACCGTCGGCGGCAACGTGACCTTCTCGCAGCCCTCGGGGGACGTCTCCATGGGCGTCTTTGGCATTTACGGGAATTAGAAGAACAAATGCCCGCAATTTATCAATCCGGTCCACCCCAACGCCGGCAATCCAGGATTTCACTTCAATAACGGCGGGATATTCGGTGATGCGGCGGGCGCCGCGCGAATTTTGCGGGCAATGACCAGGTAATGAAAGACCACCCAGATTTGGGAGAGGAGCAGCATGCCGCCAACGCCAAAAACACCGATGATCTTGGTGGCATGCCAGGTTTGCAGGATGTATTGGTCCGTGATTACATGCGAGGCGTCCATGTTTTTGATTAAAGGCAGAACTCTGTTCCACAGATCAGATTTTTTGGAATAATCCACGAAGATCTGTTCCGGCACCTCGTAGCAGAGATACAAACTCCACAGCAGCGCCAGCGTGCCGCCGATTTGGTTGTAGGCGAGGCGACGGGCCCAAATCCCATCTCCCGATTGGAGCAGTTTGTGCCGCAGGACCAGTTCCCCCACGCCAATGGCAAAACATAAAATGCCAAAGTTCAGCAGAAGCACCCGGAGCGGCCCGGCCTCGACATAGCCTGCGCCAAATGCGCCAAGGATGGTGACAATGTAACTCCAACCCCAGACGTTGGCCGTGCGCGCGGCGCGCTGGATCGGCGGGAGGGTGGTGCGGGAACGCATAAAGGCGAAAGTTTTGAATTGCGAATTACGAGTTTTGAATCGGCCGCCAAGCCGGCCCGGTCGCCGGAGGAATGGGGAATTAAAATTTATGATTTTTGAAGTCGGCCCGCGCTTGACCCATGAAATTGAATGCAAATGGAGGAAAAAGTTGGTGCGGGAGATTTCCGCTGGTTATTATAGTCGGGATTGCCACGTCGGTTGAGTTTAAGGTATATTCACTCTGTCGTGCCTAGCAACCCCATACACGCCTTGATGGTTTCCGCGAGTCTCGGTGCGCTCATCGGGTTGGTGCGTCAGTGGGAGTATGAACATGAGCAACCAGGCGAAACGGCCCGGGCTGGTTTGCGCACCTTCACGGCATGGAGTCTTATGGGTTGCGCGTCCGGTTTGCTGGCCCAAGATGGCTCACCGGCCACCTTGGCGGTTGCCCTGGGGGCCTTTATGCTCGTGCTCGGCGCCGTGCATGTTGCTGACGGCCAAAAAGAAACCTTGGGCTTGACGACGTTTTCCGTCGGCTTGGTCACCTTTGCACTCGGTGGCCTGGCCTCGTACGGGCAATTCGAAGCCGCCACCGTGTTGGGCGTGGGGGCCATGCTGATTTTGGGCTCCAAGCAATGGTCCCATTCTTGGACGCGCCGCTGGAAGCCGGCGGATTTGGGGATTCTGCTGCAATTTGCGGCGATTACGGGCATTGTATTGCCACTGGCGCCCGACGAGGACCTGGGCCCCTTCGGGGCATTCAATCCCTATAAGATTTGGTTGATGGTGGTAATGGTGGCGTGTCTTGGCTTCCTCGGCTACCTTGCAGTGAGATGGCTGGGCGAGCGTGCCGGTTTGATCATTACCGGCCTGGCCGGCGGCCTCGCCTCGAGCACGGCGACCACCCTGGCCATGAGTCGGCAAAGCCGGGATACGCCGCAATTGGAAAACGGACTGGCACTGGCTGCGGTATTATCCTGCACAGTGATGTTGGCGCGCGTGGTCGTGATGCTGGCATTGATCAGCCCGCTCGTGGCCCAGGCGGTGTTGGGCCCATTTGCCTTGATGGCGTTGCCCGGCGCCGGTTGGGCCTTTTGGCAATGGCGCCGCCGGATGGCGGCGGCGGACACTATTGACACCCCCGCACTGGCCAACCCGTTGAGCCTCACGCTCGCGATAAAATTCGGCGTGCTCTACGCGCTGGTGCGGCTTTTGGTGAAGGTGGCTGCGGGCCAGTTCCATCCCGGCTGGGTGTATGCGGTTAGTTTTGTTTCCGGTCTGGCCGGCATGGACGCGATCGCGCTTTCCTCGGCGCAGGCGGCGGCCAGTGGCGCGCTGGACGTGGATGTGGCGGCAAACTGCATCATCCTCGGCGCACTGTCGAATACGCTGATGAATGCAGGGCTGGCCACGGCGTTGGGCACGGCGGGATTCCGGCGGGCCATTGTCTGGGCGCTGGGGGCCGTGTTTGCGGCGGGCTTGGTGGGGCTCGGGTTGGAGATTTTAATCAAAACCTAATGCTGACGGATTAAAACGACCGTTTAAATGGCTTTCCGCGTCAAGCGGTGGAATCCGGCGATTAATTCAGAAACCTATTGCCCTTTCGGCGGGTTTAAATAGGGTAATTCTCCACGATTCCAAGCCTGTCGCCAGCGTCTTTTCCCCAAATTCATGAACACCCCGAAGCCCAATTTGCGCAAAGACTTGGAAAAGCGCCGGGCCAGCCTGCCGGTGCGCCCGCTTTACACGCCGCCGACCACGCCGGCGAAGTCCGCCCCGCCGATGAGCACAACGCGGTTTGTCGGCCTGCTCGTTTTGCTGGCCCTTTCGGGTTGGGGCGCCGGCTGGCTCGTCTCCGCGCTGACCAAGCCGCCGGCGCTGAAGATTTCGGGTTTGGATAATTTGCCGACATCGGCGCATACGCTGGCCACCCGCTATGTGAAGAATGGAAATTCGCCCATCGTCCTTGAGGAAAAGCCGGTGCCCGTGGATGAACCCGGCAATGACGCGTCCGCCGCCTTGGCCGACCGGGCCTTTGCCACCGGACCATACCGGACTGGCGAAATAATTTTTAGCGCGGGCTCGCCGGAAGAGCTGGCCGCACTCGTGCAACGCGCGCAAGCCGCTGGCGGCACGCTGCTGGGGAGCATCCGCCAGTCGAATTCAGTGCGCCTTTCGTTCCCCGATGCCGCTGCCATGGCAAAATTCCTGCGGGGTAACCCGGGCGATTCACCGATTCCCCAGCCCGACTTGAATTACACCGTGGACTTGCCGACTCCGCCTCCTGATCCGACGGACCCCTTTGCGCCGGGATCGTTGCAGCCTTTTGGCGGTTCGGCGCTTTCCTTCATGGGCGTGCCCGCGGAAAATGCCAATTGGGGCCGGGGCGTCACGGTGGCGATGCTGGATACTGGCTTGTCGCCGGGCACCACCAATATTTTAAAGGGCGGCGCCATCACCCAATATGATTTAACGGGCGGCCAGGATGTGCCGCCGGTCGGCCACGGCGACATGGTGGCCTCGTTGCTGGCTGGCGCCAAAGGCGAGCAAGGCATCGTGCCCGCAGCCTCCATTGTGAGTTTGCGCGTGCTCGATTCCGCGGGCCAGGGCGATGTCTTCAGTGTCACGGACGGGATCTATACCGCCATCAGCGATGGGGCCAAGGTGTTGAACTTGAGCCTGGGCACGAATTCCACGAGCAGCATGTTGGAATCGGCCATCAATTATGCGTTGTCCCAAAATGTCGTGGTGGTGGCGGCGGCCGGAAATGACGGCAATGGCCAAATTACCTATCCGGCGGCGTACCCGGGCGTGGTCGCGGTGGGCGCGGTGGACGCCACCGGGCAGCGTGCCACTTTCTCCAATTATGGCTCCCAAATGGATATCGCTGCGCCCGGCGTGGGCATCACCACGGTGACAACAGGAGGCAACTTTTCGTTCTCCGGCACCTCGGCGGCGGCGCCCCTGGTGGCCGGGGCCATTGCCGGGCTCATTTCCAATAATCCCAATTTAACGGCGCAGCAGGCGGTTGGGCTCCTCACGCAATATGCGGATTTTGCCGGCCCTGTCACCGCCAACAGCACCAATGAGTTTTATGGCGCGGGCGTCATTGACGTGGGCCGCGTGCTGGACCGTGGCAATACCAGCTTGAGCGACGTGGCCGTGGCCGACATGTACCTTAATATTACCACGATGCCGACTTCCCCGACGGCGCCGATGCAGGTTTCGATTCAAAATCGCGGCAACACGGTTTTGCCATCGGTGCAAGTCAGCATTGATGTGGGTGGCACTTATGTGAGCCAAACCTTGCCGGCCATGCAGCCGAACGAGGTACGGGCTGTCAATGTGAACCTGCCGGTCGCGCAATTACTCCAACCGGCGGGGTTGCAAGTGTCGGCGCAGGCGCAAATCAACGCCAACGATTCAAACCCGAGCAACGATTCCAAAACCCGCGTCGTGCACCTGGTGTCGGCTTCGCCAGCTTCGACCGGACCTTAAGGGCGTGGGGGTGGGGTGACTCCACGGAATTTTTTTTGACAAGTTGAGCCATCTTCGCGATTGCCAGAGGCGGGTTTCCGCGAAATAATGCTTCTTTGCAGTCAACCTTTGGCCTGAACACGAATGGGGCGACTTTTCCAGATTATACGATTCACCGTACAGCTTTCGCGCTTGGGCGCCGGTGTTATTGCAATGATGGCCGGCGCGACCATGCCGGTGAGCGGCGCCAGTGCCCCGCCCGCCAGCCCAGCGGCCTCAACCAACACTCCCGCCGAAAAACCTGCGGACGCCCTGGCGAAGGTTCCCGTTCGCCCCGAGGACACCGCCCGTGATACCCTGGCGGCGTATCTTAAAACCATGGAGCCTTCCCGCTTGGATGCGCTGGCCGCCCAAAACCCCGCCCGCGAGCAGGTTATCGCCAACATCAACCAATTTGATCTGTTGCGCCGCACCAAGGAATTTGCCGATAATTGCCTGTATTTTTTAATCAACCTGCCGCCCGATCCCAAGGACTATGTTGAAACCATGGCCCGCCTTTCGGCCAGCCTCGAGCAAAGCGGTGATGACAATGGCCTTCTGACCCTGCTCTTTAATCTGGCGGACGAATTTCCGTCCTCGGTGGAGCCGGTGCAGCGCATGCGCATTTTTCAGGCGGATTTCCTGCTGCGGGGTACCGGGCCGGAGACGGCGTTGGTGCTGCTGCACAAGCTGGCTGATGCCCCGGAAACTTCCGCCAGTATTCGGATGCTGGCCGCCGGCCGCGCCGGCTACATGCATGAACGCACCGGGCAAACGGATCAGGCGATTGTCGCCTATCGCCAGGCCGGCGCCGATTTGTCGGCCGGTCCCTCCGCCAATGAGGCGTTGGTGCGCGGGAGCCTCCTCTTGCTCGAATTGGGACGCACTGATGAAGCCATCGAATTAATCGGAAAATTGCGCGGTGTGCCGGCCGACGTACTCAAGCAATCCCAGGCCACCCAGCCCATCATCCGGGATTTGCTCAGTTTGGTGGCCAATCCTGACCAGGCCAAGGCCTACTGGAACCATTATCAAACTTGGGGCGTGGCATGGTCGAATTTGGCCGGGCGTTATGGCGTCATGCCCAACTTGGTCGGATCCACCGTAATCGCACCGTACATTGATGATTATGCGCAGTTGGACAGCCTGGCCGGCAATGCCCTCCGCACGGGCAACCCGTCGATTTATTTTCAAGTCCTCGATCAAATCTTCCGCTCCGCGCGCTGGCGCCCCGCCGATTTGCTGCTGGCGGTGGACAAATTGTATGCTGGCTTGGCGGTGGCGCCGAAGTCCACCGACGATATCTTTGCGTTCGCGGAAACCCTGGAGAAGGATTTTCCCGCCGACAGCCCCGAGATGCTCAAGGCGCTGGCCCAGAAACGGGTGGATGCACTGTACAAGCACGACAAAATTGCCGCCGCGCGGGATGCCGCCCAAGCGGCGCTGGCCAAGACGGGGCCTGATGGCGCCGCTGGCCAATCCCTGGCGTTCTTGTATGGTCTCTCCGTTATCCAGACGGGCAGCACAGAAAAATTTGGCACTGAAGCCGCACGCATCCTGGCCGGCACCCTGGCGGATCCCACCGCCCACGGCAGCCAGCGGGTGTTGGCCGTGGCCGTACTCAGCGATCTCTACACCGCGCTGGGCCGCGACGCCGAAGCGCGCACCGTGCTCGAAACCGAGTTGGCGCGACCCACTGATCCGAACGACCCGAATGCCGCGAGCCGTCTCAGCCTGCAATCGTCCCTCGACTCCCTGCGCCAGCGCAGCCTCCAGGCCGCCGGTCTCGAGGCCGGGCTGGCGGCTTGGTGGAAGGATCATTCGCTGCCCTGGTATGATTACGTCAATTCCCCCCCGCAGGCCGGCCCGTTAAGCACGGTGGACGAACCAGCGGTCCAGGTGGCCCGCAATTTCGCCCGGGCGCTTGATCACTCCGCCTCGCCCTTTCAGCGCCTGAGCGCACTGGATGAAGCACTTGGCCCGTACCCGGAGTTGTTTTTGACCGGCTCGGCCGTGGTGAATGCGACCACCAGCTTTCTTGATCGCCAGGAACTGCCCATGGAAATGCGCTATGAAGCGTGGGCGCGCGCGGAACTGCATTTGTTTTGGACCGGCCAGCGCACTGCCGGCGAAAAATTGCTCGCCAGCGCGCCGAGCGGGAGTGCCACCGCCGGCGAGGACCGGGCGGACTTCGATTTGTGGGACGCCTACCTTGCGCAGCCCAATACCGCCGCCGCCCAACAGGCCTTTGCGGATCGGGTCGTCGCCCTGCCCGTCATCCACCGTTCGACCGCCCTGCTCGTCGCCCACATTATCAATTCCCTGGCCAGCTTGAACGACGTGGACGCCGCCCAAGCCGTCTTGGATAAACTCGGTCACTCCAAACTCGAAGCCCCGGCCCTGGATGCCCTTAACGAGATGGCGAATTCGTTCAAGCCGATGCTCGCCACCTTTCGGGCCGCCCAGCCCGCCGCCGCCGCCCTGCGCCAGTTGGTGCTGGAGGCCAATCCCAAGGCGGCCACCGCCGTTTTTCCCGCCGCTTGGAACGATTTAAACGACACTTGGACGCCGGACCTTTCGCTGCTCACCCAGGATGAAATCCGCCAGGCCCTGCTGGTTGCCATTCGCGATCAATTGCCCTATGGCCGCCATCCGCTGCAAGTGTTTGTGGATTATGCCAACGCCTTGACTTTTAATCCCGCCGACGCCGCTTTGCGCCTGCAGCTCTTTGAAACCGCGCAAAAACTTGCCGCCCGTGACGAGGACCGGTTTTACGCCGCCCTCTTTACTTCCGTGGTGGACTTTGACGACCCCACTGTCGCCAGCCGCGGTTGGGCCGATCTGGCCCCCAGTCGCGCTTCCGAATATCCCAAGGCCCGCGGGTTTCTCCAATATTACGACATCTTGATGAAATGGCGCACCGGTGCCGGCATGGAGCCCGAGACCGCCTTCGGACCCCTCAATTCTCCCGACATTGACCCCTTTAAATTGCGCCTCCTCCTTGACTATGGCTTGCAGCAGGGTGATCGCGCCGGTTTGCAAAAGCTCCTGGACGCCCGCCGCGAGGAGGATTTTTTTCAGATGCCCGCACTTGGCGGTTACCTCAAGGCCTTGAAGCTTTTGTCCCGGGACGCCGCTCTCGCCCGCGCCCAGGACGCCGCCCGCCAGGAACTGGCGGGCGACGTCGTGGCCAGTTGGGCGCGGCCCGACATTGAAACCGCCGGGCAGGTGTTTGACCTCGCCCGCGCCCTGGACGACCCCAAAGCCTACCCCCGCGCCTGGGTTGCCGCGGAACTTGCCGGTATGCGCAATGAAAACGCGCACGACCTCGTTCGCATCGAGGATGGCCGCCTGCAAGGTGACTGGGCCGCGGTCCTCGACGCCAGCAACAGTTACCTCGCGCGCAACGCAACGAATTACGACGCCTATTGGTACAAGGCCCAGGCCCTGGTCCAGCTCGGCCGCCGCAAGGACGCCGTCGTACCCCTCAAGGTCTACGTCAAATACTCCCACAACGACGATTTCTATCTCGAAGCCGTGGAGTTGTTGAAAAAGATTGAAGCGGAACCGGCGGCGGCCAAATAGTTTGGCGTTTCGCGTTTCGGGTTTTGGGTTTTAGGTTGGAATGTGGGTGGAATGATGAATCCCTAAATGGAGTTGGCCGCGTCTTCTTTAGGGATGCCGCGTTCCAAGCCGAGAAGTGATAGTAGAAAAGGAAGTTTCTTGCCAAGGCCAGTACAAGCGGCATGGGCATCTTGCCCATGCAGGAATGGAAAGTTGAAAATGCATGGGCAAGATGCCCATGCCACTCTCTGGTTCATACCGGCCCTCACCTGTAAATGACCGGGGTTTCGCGCAGGTTAATTGGGCCGGGCAATTTAGTCTCAGTGCCGGGCTTCACTTCCACTGGGTTTGCGTTTTGATTTTGGGGCCGGATCCCATTGGACCCAGCGATGGATGCTTCGACCCGCCATTGGCCGGGCGGAATATTCTGGATAAGGAACGCGCCGGCGGCATCGGGTTTGACGTGAAGATCGTGCTGATCAGCCGAGGGGTTGAGGATAACGTAGATAGTGGCACTGGCTGCGGGCTTGCCGTCCATGTCCAGCACTGTACCCGAAATAGAACCGGTGGGCAAAAGTTTCAGTGGCTGGGGTAGCTTGGTTTCTCCGCCCGATTTGACTTCCACCGGTTGCATGGAAGCAAGCTGCGGCGCAATTCCCGCGCCAAGGTCCACGACGGCGGTGACGACATAAAGACCGCGGGGCAACTCCTTGAGGGTGAATTGGCCTTGCGCATCGGTGGTTCCCGCCGGATTTCCACCGACATAGGTGTTGCCTGAATCAATCACAATTTCCCGTCCGACCTCCGGCGCAATCTGGATGTAGCCAATTGCCGCATTGGCGGCGGGCTTGCCGTCCTTGCCCAAAACAATTCCCGATATCGAACCCGCCGCTGCCAGCGTAATCGGGGCGGGCAGTTTGGTTTGCATCCCGGCCTGCACCTCGACGGGCTGCCAATAACCGGACTGCCCATTCGCGCTTGCGCTCACGCCATACTGGGTGCCCGGTGTAAGATTCCTGATGGCAAAAGCGCCGTGGTCGTCCGTTTCCCCGCCCGCGGTTCCCGACAGGACATTCCCATTGCGGCTGTAGGAAATTTTGGCGTGCGGCACCGGTTGGCCGGCTTGGTCCAAAACTATTCCCAATATTCCACCCGACTGCCGGCCGTTGATTGACTGCAAAAAGGCCTCGGCGGTCACCAACCCGCCGTTATAAATCAAATCCGGGCCGCCGGAATCGGACTTGAGCCAAAGCACATCGGTTCTTTGGGGCATGCTCCGGGTATTGCGCGACCCGAAGACGACCAATACCCGCGCCTCGTAGCGCCCTGCTTGCACCCGGTCGAGTGCTGCCGCTTGGTCGAGCATTTGCGCAGTGGCCGCGGCCCGCCCTGCACCATAGCTGCTCGAGCGCGCCACGCCGGGCGACGCAATCCGTTCCGTGGCTTCGGACACCACTTTGCCGCCAGATTCGACGAGATACATCCAAGTGTCAAGGACTGGCGCAAAATCCAGTTGTCCCTCTTTGGTGACATTCACGGTGGGCACGCCGTAAGCATCCGTGGGTAAGGTGTAAGAAGGCAGTCCCGGCCGGATTTTCACCGTCGCGGCGTCAATCTGCACGTTGGGCAGAGGCAACCGCAGTTCCCTACGGGCGATGTCTTCGCCGTTTGCCGGGCCAGGGGAAAAATAAAGGCCCTTCGTCTGCCCCGCGGGAGTTTCGATGGTGTTGGCCGCGGAATTTGCGCCACCAGCAGAAAGCCCGGCCGCAGCCCCCAGCGGCTCCTTGACCGGCGCGGGCGGTGGGGCCACCTCCGGCACGATGCCTTGGGCACGAACGTTTAACGCGGCGGCGAGTAACCCAACCATGAACCCACTTCGGCGAAAAATTTGCGCTGCTTTGCTCGAGCATTTTCGATTTTGAATGACGCAAACTAGGCGCAGCGCAAGCGCGCGCCCTACAAGCTGCCGCAAGGGCAGCCTTGTAGGGCTTGTGCTTGCGCGACGCCTTTCCGATGTTTCCAAGTAAATCAAAAACGCTCTGGTAGCAGGAAATCGCCTTATCGGCGTCGCCTCGGATTGGACGAGGGGGTTAAGAAAAAAGTCAGAAATTGCCTCCTTAAGCCCCCTCCAAGAATCCAACTGGCGGGTGAGATGGGGACACTGAAAATCTGACGTCATCTTACCTGCCAAAATGAGCCGTTTGAGTTTTACCCGCAAGGGTATTTGTTTGGCAACTGACAGAGTTCTACCACCGTCTCATGCCTGGTGAGACGCTGATTTGGGGGGTCGAACCACCGTCGCTTCTGTCGCCTCATTCGCCTCAGTCGCCTGGATTGAGCCATAAGCAGGATTCCTCATCGTGCGGGGCGGGGATTAGAGTCGATGACGAAAACGGTGGCTACGAAGTTAACATGAAAAGCCAGCCCCCTTCGTCTTCGTTTCATTGTCAGCCGCCCACGCGCCCCCGCGGTGGTGGCGCGGGCATTTGTTTGATGAGTCCAGGCAATTTGGTTTCGACCCCAGCCTTGACCTCAACGACAACTCGATTGGTGCTCGCAACCGAATAAAAACCAGGAGGCAGATTCGTAATCACAAAATCGCCATGTTCGTCCGAGATGGTCGCCGGTAATAAAAGGCCCGCATCAATGAAATTGGCATCAAGCGAACCCACAACCTTGACCGAAATTAACGCATCAGCAAGGGGCTTGCCATCGACGGTTTTCACGGAGCCAGCAATTGTGCCAGAATTAGCCGATCCATTCGTCAGGGCATTGGCTGATAAAACTGTGTTAGGCAGTGATCCTTCTGATCGTTGAATTGCAGGGTTGGGAGGGCGAAATTCGCGATAATTCACCGCCAAGTCCACCCAGGCTGCAACGACCGCACGCACGATGCGGTCACGGCTGCCGCCGATGTCCCCAAGGATGGGGCGACCATCATATGGATTGCCCACAAACTCGTCGAGCCCTTTGGTGAGGAGTTGTTCCACGACAAACAAATTTGGAGCCCCGTCTGGATCAAGAATCGCAGACCAAGGCCGTATCCATGGGGGTTTAATTTGGCCATCGAATTTTGAATCATGCGGATGCAACGCCAATGAATTACCCTCTGGATGGGCCTTAACATAATCTAAACCGCTTGCGACGTCTGCCTTCGCTTGAAGTATGTCCGCCGTGGTCTTAATAAAATATCTTATCGTTTCGGGAGGAGTCTGCCTGAGCGCAGCCAGCGCTGCATCCAATTGTGCTGCTAGAGCCTGCAGTCGGCTCGTCGCCGTATCCGCTCCGGTGACAGCCTTCCGTTTGTTTTCAGCAATAGTAAATGCCGGGGTCTGCTCGGGGGTGTACTCGCGAACCGTCGATGGCGGGACTGGCGGAGGGGGTGGAGGCAAGGGCAGCGGCGAAGGGATGCTCGATGTTGCGAGTACCGGTGCGGAATTGCTTGGGGGAATTGCGCTATTTTCGACCTTGGAATCCTGCGCATGGGACCAAGGAACGACGATTGCCATGATAAGAATCGAACTGAAAGCAACCCACCTTTTAGGGGTTGCCTGGTTTTGGAGGTGAGGGTTAGGAGGCAGGTCGGAAAGTGCCCCTTTAAGCCCCCCAGAGAAAAGCGGTTGATGAGGGGGCATAAAATTCGAATTTTGAATGACGAATTTTGAATTGGGGCCGGGCCGTTTGTCTGCGTGGCGGCATCTTGGCTCGTAAAATGAGCCGATTGAGTTTGGCCCGCAAGGGTATTTGTGCGGCGGCCGGCAAGGCTCCGCCGGCGTCTCGGTGGTGAGACGCTGTCATTTGGTACCGCCCCTCAGTCGCTTCTGTCGCCTTGGTCGCCTCTATCGCTTTCGTCCCGCCAGAAGACCGGTTCGTCGTCGGGTGGGGCTGGATCGCCGTCGAAGACGAGGAGGAGTGGGCGGCGTTTTTGAAAAAGCATGGCCTGGCTTATGACGAGGGCCAACTGGGTGAATGAGGGTTTCTTTCGTCCTTGCGGGACTCAAGGATAATAATTTACGGCTGCCCAGCATTAAAATGCTGGGTTAAATTCTTTCGCCCCTGCGGGGCTTAAGCCAGTAGTACTATTTGCCGGGCTAAATCCAATCGGCGCAGCGGATGCGCGTAAAACCGTGGGCCAAATTGCCGTAGCGCAGGAAGGAATGATTCACCGGCCCGGCGGCGACCAAATAGTTTCGCATTTCGGGTTTTGGGTTTTGAATTGGAACCTGAGCGGAATGCTGGAGTTATAAATGGAAGCGGAGGTGTCTTTCAGGATGACGCATTTTACGCGAAACCCAAAACTCCAAACTCGAAACAGGTATCTACTACTGCGCCGTGGCAATTGCCGCGGAGCCAGCCTTTAGGGGAATGGCGACACCGGTGTCGCGCAGATTTTTTCCGTCCCAGGAGAATACTTGAATGTTTTTCTCGACCATGTTGCCGACGAGGATGGTTTTACCGTCGGCGGAAAAGGCGACGCCTTCCGCCATATGCCCCGTCAGCGCATGGGCCAGTGGGGTGAACTTCCCGTTGCTGAGGCGGAAGAGCAGGAGTTGGCCGTGGTCGTGGTAGAAGGGCGTGCCGGGAGCTTGATTGCTGCCGTCCATGGAGAGGACGGCGCAAATGGTGCCATCCGGGGAAAGTTTAATGCCTTCCGGAGTTTGGGGTACGGGGGCGAGGTCCACGACGCGGGCGGGCTGGGCAGCGAGGTCAATCAAACCGACGGTATCGGTATCGCCGTTGCCATTGCCGACGTTCCCGACGACGGCGTAGTGGCCGTCTTTCGTGATATTCATGCCATAAGGCCGGATGCCACTTTTGAGGTCGCGACCGGCGAGCGTGATGGGAGGCGCCTTGGTGACGGTGCCGCTCAACAGAGCCGGAAGGTCAATATTCAAGACCACGATGCGGTTTTCACCGTCAAAGGAGACGAGGGCGTGCTTGCTGTCTGGCGTGATGGCCACCATGCCGAGCGCGGAGGCAGCATTGCCAATAGAGAGGGTTTCCACCTTCGTGACGGTCTGACCTTTGATGGTAAAAGCGGAAATTGACCCATCGCCGCGATTGGCGACCATGGCCAGATTTCCCTCGCGGTTTATGGTCATGCCGGCGGGGCCTTTGCCGACGGCCATGGTGGTGAGGAGGCGCGGGGGCCGGGCTTTCAAATCCACGACGCTCAAGCGGTTGTCCTCGGTGGATTTGGTGGGGTCGGCGGGGTCCACCTTCATGCAAGCCGTGACCAGCGCGAGGCTTTCGTCGGGCGTGACGGCGACGCTAAATGGGGGCCCGATGACGCTGCCGGGCACGTCAATTTCCGCCACAAGCTTGGGCGGCGAGACGGCGAGGTCAATGATGGCCAGGGTGTCGGGCGGGGCATCCTTAACGGGCATATTGACGCCGTTGATCAAGACCATGTGGGCATCATTGGTGGAAACGGCGAGCTCCGCATGGGCGGCAAGCGTTAAGGAAAGGCAAATGGGAAGCAGGAGGCGATATTTCATGGGATGGGGTGGGGGTGGATGAAGATGTAAATAAAATCCCATGAGAGGGCGAACAAGCAATTTTCCCTTGCGCTTGGCGCGGGGGGCACAATGTTTGCGGGCATCGTGATTAACCGTCAACGCATTTTTCCCCTTGTAGTCTTGTTGCTGGTCGGTGTTGGGCCCGTGGCCCGCGCCGCCGACGCACCGGTGAGTCCGGTGCCTGGCGCCCTTGCGCCGCATGAGGTTTCCTATGCTGATGCGGCCATGCTGGGGGTGGTGGAGGGCATCACCGAGTTTTTGCCGGTGTCTTCGACAGGACATTTAATCGTCGCCAGTCATGAACTTGGACTGGATGCGGAGGCCGTGGTGCCTGATGGAAAGGGCCAGCCCATCCTGACCACCCACCATGGCGAAACGAAACCACTGACGCTCAAGGCCGCGGTGGACAACTACAATATCATCATTCAAGGCGGCGCGATTTTGGCGGTGCTTTTTCTCTATTGGGGGCGGATCGTGAGCCTCCTGCGCGGCGCCATGGGCCGGGACCCGCAAGGTCTGGTGGTGTTGCGCAATCTCGTTATTGCCTTTATTCCCTCAGCGGCCGTGGGATTGCTCCTGGAGCATTGGATTGACGCGCATCTTTTTACTTACCACGTCGTGGCGGCGGCATTTGCGGTTGGGGCGGTGGCCATGCTGGTGGCCGAACACTGGCGCAAGAAAAACCAGCCCGCTGATCCGACCGCGCCGGGTCCCGAACTGCACGAATTGTCCTGGCCGCAGGCGTTGTTCATCGGGTTGTGCCAGATTGCCTCGCTGTGGCCGGGCATGAGTCGCTCGATGACCACCATTGTCGGCGGTTATTTTGCGGGGCTGCGTCCGGGGCGGGCGGCGGAATTTTCGTTTCTGCTGGGGTTGATGACGCTGACGGCGGCCTCGGGATACAAGGCGGTGGGGCATTATGCCGAGCTGCGGGCCGCGCTGCCATTGGGGCCGCTGGCGTTGGGTATAGTGGTGGCGACGGTTTCCGCCTTCGTGGCGGTGAAGTGGTTTGTCGGCTGGCTGACAAAACATGGCCTCGGGGCATTTGCGTGGTACCGGCTGGCGGCGGCGGTGGCGATTTGGGCCGTTTTGTAAGGCACTTTCCCGGCTTGACCGGGCCGGGGAGGATGGGCAAGCTGTCCCTTCTGCCCAGGCGCGAACCCGCGTTTGCGGCTTCTTATTTCCACTTTTTGACACCATGGCCAATCCGAAACGCAAACAATCCAAGCGGCGCAGTGCCCTCCGGCGCGGCGCCAACCGGTTCAAGGCCCCGCAAGTGGCCAAGGATCCCACCGACGGCACGGTGTTTTTGCCCCACCACGTCAATCCCAATAACGGGATGTACCGCGGCCGGCAGGTGCTGAACGTCGAGGTCTAACTTCCCGCGTCCGGCGATTAACGACGGCAGCGAAAACTCTTTTACCCCTCGCTGTGAGCGCAGATTCCGGCTCAAGCTCCCCCAGCAAATCCGGCCATACCCTGGCGATTGACGCCATGGGCGGTGACCACGGCCCGGCCGAAGTCGTAGCGGGGGTCAAAATGGCCCTGAAACGTGGCCATTCCCTCGCCCGCATCATTTTGGTGGGCGACCGCCCCACGCTGGAGCGCCTCGTGGGTGACGAGGACATGCGCGGCGACGACCGGGTGGAGATTTTCCATGCCTCCGAAGTCATCGGCATGGATGAGAAGCCAATTGCGGCGCTGAAACAGAAGAAGGACTCCTCGATGGCGCGGGCCATTGACCTGGTCAAGGAAGGGCGCGCGCAGGCGGTGTTGAGCCAGGGTAACACCGGCGCTTTGATGGCGGGCGGGACATTGCGGCTGCGCCCGATGGAAGGCATCAGCCGTCCAGCGCTGGCGAGTGTCATTCCCAGCCGCGGGCATCGCTTTGTGTTGATTGACGCCGGGGCCAATCCGGATGCCGATCCGGTGCACCTGCTGCACAATGCCCTGCTTGGCAAGGAGTATGCGCATTGCGCGCTGGGCATTAAGAATCCGCGGGTGGGGCTGCTCTCGATTGGCACGGAAGAAGGCAAGGGCAACGAAAAGACGCTGCAAACGCATGACTTGCTGAAGGGCGCGAATGGCGTGCTCAATTACGGCGGCCCGGTCGAGGGCTTTCAACTTTTTCGCAATGAAGTGGACGTCGTGGTGTGCGACGGTTTCACCGGAAACATTCTCCTGAAGACGCTCGAGTCGTGTTTCGACATGCTCAAGAGTTTTCTCAAGGAGGAACTGATGATGAATCCGGTCCGCCAGGCGGGGGCGTTTCTCTCCAATGGCGCTTATAACGCGGTCAAACGCGAATTGAACCCCGAGTCCCTGGGTGGCGCGCCGCTCCTCGGCCTGAACCGCTTGGTCATCAAGTCGCACGGCTCCAGCAAGCGCGCCTACATCGCCGGGGCCATTCGCGTCGCGGGCGAGGCGCTGGCGCACGACCTGACCGGCGCGATCCGGGCGGATTTGGACAAGTTGAGTGGCGGCGCAAAAACCGGTATTGCCGGGTAGGCTTTGCCGGAGAATTTAGACCATGATTTGCGGATTTGCGTTTTACCGGGAAATGTCTTTTATCGCCGTCGTGCTGACAGAAAGATTATCCATCCGCATCTCCATGGCGCAACTCGAGGCGGTGAGGCGCGCAGCGCGCCAGGAAGGCATCTCCGTGGGGTGCTTTGTGCGCCGGGCGCTGCGGGATTTCCTCGCTGCCCGCCGCGCGAAATAGACTGTTGCCGTCAAAGATGGTGTAATAAGTGATTCCCTCTATTAACACTCTTCCGGCCCCTGCGATAGTTGCCCCGGTCGATCACCTGGTAGACCGCTCCATGAAACTTCATTGGCAGTTTGCGCGCGATCCCCCAAATTTACCTTCTCCTTCGCCAAATGCACGGCAAAAAAATACAACCTGACCCTCTCGGATTCTCATGGCATGGTCAGTTGTTAACTGTTTCAGTGGGGCGATACGACAGTGCGGGGTGCCATGATCGCTAGAATGAACAACTGACCCTTTCGGCAGTCCCAAATTGGAGCCGGTGCGAGCCGGACATAGGTAACATTTCGTCTAGGGACATGGGTTACACTTT
>CAZLPS010000020.1:0-55154 GCA_964561455.1 uncultured Opitutales bacterium | reverse complement strand
TGTTCCTCGTCGGCGCCTACCAGGACATCATGGGCGACCTGCACAACCTCTTCGGGCGCGTCAATGAGGTCCACGTCTTCCTCGAAGAAGACGAAGAGGACGGCTTCTACATCGAGGAATCCATCAACGGCGCGCGGGTGGACAAAATTTTGGAAATGATCCAGTGGGACGGCGAGGAACTTGCCCGCCTGATGAAAAAACAGATTGACCGCGCCACCAAGGCCGACGAGGTCCGCCCCCGCGAAGGCGTCCGCATGCTGGAAATGTATGAAGAGATGCTCCGCGGGAAGACGTATTTGAAGCCGCGGGAGAAGACGAAGGTGCGAAAGAAAAAGTGAGATTCGGGAACGCCGCCGTCCCGGCGGCATTCCTTGCCGGCGGGACGCCGGCGTTCCCGGCCCCGGCATCCATTGGCCCAACATGGATAAGCCATCAGCGTGGAAAATTTGCTCGATGGGGAAAAGTCGGGTGAAAGTGTTGCATCACTCTCGGCGTGGAGAAAAAATCGGCGGAAACAAATCTCTGGTTGCTCATTAGATCTGGCCGGGATTTTGCGCCAACAGCCACAACGCATCCGCCAGTCGGTTGAGGTATTGTAAAATCAAATCCGGCACCTGCGCGCCTGTGGCGCGCAAGGCCACGCATTCGCGCTCGGCCCGGCGGCAGATGGCGCGGGCCAAATGCAACTGCGCATGGTGCAGATTCGCCCCCGGAGTGTCCCAGCCACTTGGTGCTGGCTTACCTTCTTCCAAACTGGCCACCAACGCATCCACCCGCGCCAAATCTTCCGGAAGTAAACGCTGGAGTTTCGACGCCAGCAGGCGCAGGCGGTCGGCATCGTCCGTCGCCAATTCCGCCATCAGGCCAACCAGGCATTTTTGCTCGGCAAATAATATCGCGGCGACGCTGACCTCGCCCGCCGACGCCCGCGCGAGCCCGAGCGCCGCATTCAATTCATCCACCGCGCCATTGGCCACGATGCGCGGATGGTTCTTGGGCACGCGCCGGTTGAACATCAGCCCGGTGGTGCCGTCGTCGCCGGTGCGGGTCGCGATGGACATCGGGCCTTAGTTGAACGACCGCCCACAGCCGCAGGTGTTCGCCGCCTTCGGGTTGCGCACTTCGAAGCCCTTGCCATGCAGGCCGTCGTCAAAATGCACGGACGAGCCGTCAATCTTCTCCAGCGTGGGCGCATCCACCAGAAAGCATATGCCCTGCGACTCCATGCGGGTGTCGCCCTCCTTGGGTTCGTCAAAGGACATGCCGTATTCCATGCCTGAACAACCGCCCGTGGACACGAACAAACGCAACAGCTTGCCGCCGGCGCCGGTTTCGCGCTGGAGGTCATGGACACGGCGGGCCGCGCTTTCGGTTAGGGAAATCATGGGAAAAAAGATATCGTGCCGCTCTGACCTTGTCAACCAGTGGCCGGGAGCGGGTATCCGCCGGGGTGGATCCGGGACGGCGGGGCGGACCCATCGCCCGCGCCCGGTTAGCGTAATCAACAACCGGAAGCACGGGCCAAAGCTCCGCGCGGCGAGGGCGGCGAACCCTCAAAATGCGGGCTTGCCCAAGTTACACCCTTTACAGCAGGAATCGTGCGCGTTTGAAGAAAAAGGATTGCCGCCGGAGGGAGAACCCGCTTGATTGCGCTCCCGTGCACAAGCTGAAACACATTTTCAACGAAATCCATTACGAGATGGTCCGCTCCATCGCCGAAGGCGGCATGGGCATGGTGATTGAAGCCCGCCAGCATGGGTCGGACAATTTCAGCAAGCAAGTGGCCATAAAACTCATTCGCGAAGAGTATTCCGCGATTCCCGAATTCCGCAGCAATTTCGTCGGCGAGGCGCGTCTGGTGGCGGACCTGATTCACACCAACATTGTCCAGACTTACCACTTGGGCGTCATCGGCGGCCAATACTACATGGTGATGGAGTTCGTCAACGGAAAGAACTTGGAGGACTTTGTGGTCAAGCACATCGAGACGCACCAAAAGATCCCGGTTACGCTGGCGGTATTCATTGTTTCGCGGATTTGCCGCGGGCTGGCTTACGCCCACCAGAAACTGGACAGCCAGGGCCGCCCGTTGGGCATCGTCCACCGCGACGTGAACCCCAAGAATATCATGCTGGCCAGCGAAGGCGACGTGAAGCTCACCGATTTCGGCATCGCGAAAGCCCTCGACCTCATGTACAACGAGGAAGGCGAAGTCATCGCCGGCAAGGATGAGTACCTCTCCCCCGAGCAGGCCCGCTGTGAAGTCACCGACGCCCGGGCGGACATTTTTGGCTGCGGCATCGTCATGGCCGAGCTGTTGTGCGGGCGTAATATATTCGAGGGTGAGAGCCCCGAGGCCACGCGCGAAAACATCCTGAAGATGGAGCTGCCCGACTTCGTCAAAATGCGCGAGGGTGTGGACGCCAAGCTCAATGCCATCCTGCACAAAGCCCTGGCCCGCCCGCGGGAACAGCGCTACCAGTCCGCCGCCGAACTGCTCACGGCCCTGGAAGTCTACCTTTACAGCGACGGATATGGCCCGACCAACGAAAAGCTCGCCGATTATGCGCGCGACCTTTACGGACCCCACGGCGCCACCTCAAGCCACCGCTGGATGCATCGCAATACCAAGTAAACGCTCTCCCGGTCGGGAAGGAAATGGGTGTCATGGCACATCAAGGTCTTCATCAATCACAAAAGCTCTCGCAGTCCCAAGTGCTGGCGCCCCAACTGCGCCAGTCCCTGAAGATATTGCAAGCCCCCGCGTTGGAATTGCGCCACACCATTCTGGAAGAACTGCAGAGCAATCCGTTGCTCGAGGAAATGTCCATGAACGGCGTCTCCCTCGACCAGGAAAAGGAGGAGCGGGATCCCGAGCAAAATGGCGAATCGGACAGCACGCCCGAGGCCAATGAGGAAATGCGCTTTCAGAACGATTTCGAAATCCTCCGCAAACTGGATGAGGACTGGCGCGACCATTTCCAGCTGACCAACAGCCAGAGCACCTTCACCCGGCAGGACGCCGAACGCCGCCAGCATTTTTTTGATTCCCTGGTCAGTGAAACCTCGCTGCAGGAACACCTGTTGAGCCAGTCGGACCTCGCCGACGGCGGTGGCCCGGTGCATGAGGCCTTGCGCTTCCTTGTCGGCAGCCTGAACGACCAGGGATTTCTCACGTCCAGCGTGTCGGATATCGCGCTGCTGTCCAGCCTCCCGCTGAAAATCGTGCAGGAAGCAGCGGACCTGCTGAAATCTTTCGACCCGCCGGGCATTGGCGCCGCCAACGTGCAGGAATCGCTGTTGCAGCAATTGAAGATCCGCGGGCACGGCGACAGCCTCGCGGCCAACATCCTGCGCCACCATTACCCGCTGCTGTTGCGCCGGCGCATCCCGGAAATTGCCCGCAAAGTCGGCGCGGATCTGGAGGAAGTGCAGGCCGCGCTTGAGGAAATTTCCACGCTGGACCCGGCGCCGGGCCGCCGCTTCGGCGAAGACACCAACCGGGTCGTCGAGGCGGATGTGCGCGTCGAGCGCGATGGGGACCGCTGGGTCATCACGCTGAACCGCGATTACATCCCGCGCCTGCGGCTGAGTTCGACGTACAAGGAGTTGCTGGCCAAGAACAATTTGTCCCAGCAGGAGAAGGAATACATTTCGGAGAAAATGCGCTCCGGCAAATTTCTCATCAGTTCCATCGAGCAGCGCCAGCAAACCATCGAGCGCATCACCAAGGAAATCCTGGCCCAGCAAGGCGACTTTTTTGAGCACGGGGTCGCCAAGCTCCGGCCCCTGACGATGAACCAAGTGGCGCAGGCCGTGGGCGTGCACGAGACCACCGTCTCGCGCGCCATTGCCAACAAATACATCGCCACCCCTTGGGGCGTGTTTGATTTCAAATTCTTTTTCACCCCCGGCTACACCGCCGAAAACGGCGAAACCCTTTCCAATACCAGTATTAAAGACCGCATCGCGCAAATCGTCAGCGAGGAAAACCCCGCCAAACCCTTCAGCGACCAGGATATCGTGGCCATCCTCGGCGAAAAGAATGTCCAAATCGCCCGCCGCACCGTCGCCAAGTATCGCGAGGAACTGGGCATCCTGCCGACCAATTTGCGCCGGCGATATGCGTAGCTAAAGTGTATTAGTGATTGGTGTTTTAGTGCTTGGTTGCCGGTTGCAGGTTGCCAGTTTAAGGCGCTGCGGTTGAACTTTTTCATAATTCGTAATTCATCATTTGAATTTTTCATTTGAATAACGGGCGTAAAAATTGGATAGTGAAGGTTCGCGGTAATTTCCGTTTCCCATGCCCCCCATCATTCCCTCTAGCCCGGGATATACTCCCCGCGATACCGCCACCGCCCATTTGGCGGCCGAGGCCGATCTAAAGGTTGACCGGCTGGAACGCGAAGTGAACCATCTCGCCCTGATCTGCGAAGGCTTGTGGAACTTGTTGAAGGAGAAACACGGCTACGACGACCTCGAATTAATCGCCAAGATTACCGCCGTGGATTTGAAAGACGGCCGGCTCGACCACCGCAAAGCACCCGCCGCTCCCCGGCAATGCCCCAAATGCCACCGCGTGGTGCTGCGTTACCAGTCCAACTGTCTTTACTGCGGCGAGGTTTTTATCCCGACGTTGTTTGACCAATAACCCCGCCGCCGACTGCGCATTAACCGCCGTGATTTCGTAAGGGCGCAGTCTTGCTGCGCCCGCTTTATTTTCGGAATCCAAGCGGCGACTTAATCATTGAACCGACCGCGTAAAAATTCGATGTTCGCTGTTGCATGTTCGACGTTCGACATTTCTGGCTCTTCCTGGATGCCAGCGGTGTAAACCCGCGCCTCGGCCTATGGCAGAACGGGCGCTGGCTGGCTTGGCGCGAAAGCGAGACGCCGGCGCTGGAGGCGATGTTTGTTGAGCCCCGCGCATTGCTGGACAAAGCCAACCTTTCGTGGGGCCAGCTGGACGGCTATATTTACGTGGAAGGGCCTGGGTCGGTGCTGGGTCTGCGGGTGGCGGCGATGGCCATTCGCGCCTGGCAAACCGACGATGCGGCACGGCCATCCGGAAAGGCGCGCCCGGTGTGGGCTTGCGGCAGCCTGCCCCTCGCCGCCGCCCTGGCCTTAGCCGGCGGAACTTCGCCACCTTTTGCCATTTTCACCGAAGCCCGCCAGGGCCATTGGCACTTGCTGGAGGTAAGCCCTACCGTTGCGAGGCAGGCGGCCTTCGCCGGAGCCCGCGAAGTGGGCGAAAACGAATTGCCGGACGGGCCTCTCTTTCACCTGCCCGCCCGCAAGGCCTGGCACAAAGCGCCGCCGCACGCCCGCACCATTTCGACATCTCTGCGCGACCATCCGGAAATCCTTGCGCAACCCCAATTACTCCATCCCGTATCTACCCCCACCCCCTTCACCGGCCAGCCCCATGAATACAAAAAATGGGTTGGCGCGACCTAATTGCTTGGTTTCTAGTTTTTAGTTCTTGGTTCTTGGTTCTTGGTTCTCGATTTTCATTTCAAATTCCTTGCTTTTTAGTTCATCTTTCTTCCTGCCAACTCCAAAATTCCAAATTCCAAATTCCAAATTCCAAATTCCAAATTCCAAATTCCAAATTCGCCCTTCGCTCCTCGCCCTGCGTTTCTACGTTCTTAATTCTTAATTCTTAATTCCGAATCCCCCCGTGTCCACCCTTCCCCATCGTTGCTGGGCCGAAATTGATCTGGCCGCCCTCGAGCGCAACCTCGGCAAAATTCGCGCCGCCCTGCCCCCGCGCGTGCGCTACGTCGCCGTCGTCAAAGCCGATGCCTATGGCCACGGTCTGGCGCAGACCGTCGCGCGCCTCATGCAATGCGGGGCTGACTGCTTTGCCGTGGCCAACGCCAAGGAAGGCGCAGACGTGCGTGAAATCGGTTCCGGCTGGCCAGTGCTCGTCCTGGGCGCCGTCCTGCCCGGCGAGGAAGACGCCCTCGTGGAATACGACTTGATGGCCACCGTCTCGACGCCGGAGGAAATCCTCCGCCTTGACGCCGCCGCGGCGGCCGCCGAACGAAAACTCGCCGTCCACTTGAAAATTGACACCGGCATGGGTCGCGTTGGCGTATGGCACCGTGACGCCCCGGCGCTCGCGCGCCAATTGGCGGCCTCGCCCCACCTATCCTGGCGGGGAGTATACACCCATTTTTCCTGCGCAGACACTGACTCGGCTTTCACGGCGCACCAGCGCCAGTTGTTTTTAGACACCCTGCGCGAACTCCCCCCGCCGACCGATCCGGTGGGCTTCTTGATTCATGCGGACAACAGCGCCGGCCTGGAAAGCTTTTCCGCGGACAGCCCGATTAACGCCGTGCGGGTGGGCCTGCTGCAATTCGGCCTGCTGCCCTACCCGGATTCGCTGCTTTCGCGCCTGCGTCCCGATCCCGTGCTCTCATTCCACACCCGGGTCGGATTGGTGAAGATGCTGCCGGCGGGCACGGGTGTCGGTTACGGGCGCACGCATACGCTGGCGCAGGAATCGCGCGTGGCCATTCTCACGGCCGGCTATGGCGACGGGCTGCCCACGGCTGCGAGCAACCGCGCCCAAGTGCTCGTTCATGGCCAACGTTGCCGCGTGCTCGGTCGCGTCTCCATGGACTCGACCATTGTGGATGTCTCCGCGCTGCCCGAGGTTGCGGTCGGCGACATGGCGACGCTCATCGGCGAACAAGACGGCTCCCACATCGGCGTGGCTGAATTCAGCGCCTGGTGCGACTGCATACCGTGGGAAACATTCTGCTCCATCACCCAGCGCGTCCCACGCATCTACAAAACGACGCGGCGGTAACGAGCAAGCGCCAGCACAACCTTCGCGCCTTCGCAGCTTCGCGTGAGCAATTTCCTCATCCGTGTTATCCGTGGAATCCGCGGTAAAAAACTCCTTTTGCCTGGGTTTTCTTATTCATTTTTAACACCGAAGGTGTTTGCGTTTTGGGGAAATATTCATATATTTATAACAGTTAGGTCGAAACTCCTTCCCGCCGTTTTTGTTTATGGTTAAAACGGTTTTCCCCATGGCCCTGAACCCCGCCACTTTTCCGCCGTCGCAGGCGTGGTCTCCGCTAAAGCCGGAAGACTGGAATGCCGACCATGCCCGGCACCTGCTGCACCGCATCGGGTTTTCGGCCACGCCCGACCGCGTGGCGCAAGCGGTTAAATTGGGGCTGCCCGGCACGCTTGCCCAGGCATTCGGCGCGACCCGCCCATTTATCCCGCCGGCCAGTTTGAATGAGTATGTTCAAAAACGGGCGGAACTGGCGGTCGCGCAACGGGGAGCGGCTTCGGCCCCAGGCCGGGCAGCCTCTGGCGCCCGGGCGGGCGCGCCCGTCGCCAATGCTGCGACCACTCCCGATCCTGCGGCCCTGGCCCGCCAAAAACTCAACCAGGAAATCAACCAGCTCGAGCGGCAGTCGTTCCTTGATTACGTCCAGTCCTGGCTGGCCTTTGCGGCAAAGCCGGAAAATTCCGCGCAGGAGAATTTGGTGATGTTTTTGAGCAACGTTCTGGTCGTCGCCCAAAGCAAGGTCAAGGACCCGACCCGGCTTTATGAGCACACGAATTTACTGCGCACCCTGTGGCAGAAGTCCTACCCTACCATGATCAAGGCCGTGACGTATTCCCCGGCGATGATCCAGTATCTCGACTTGAACACCAATGAGCGCAACGGCCCCAACGAAAACTACGCGCGCGAAGTAATGGAGCTCTTCACCCTCGGCGAGGGGCATTACACCGAAACTGACATCAAAGAAGCCGCCCGCGCCCTGACCGGCATCGTCATCACCAACGAAGTGGGCACGCTCGCGCCCCGGCGCTGGGATCCCGGAACCAAGACAATTTTCGGTAGTTCCGGCATTTTTGGCGCGAGTGACGTCGTGGACCTGATTTTTAAAGAGCCAGCCTCATCTACGCACCTGCCCCGCCGCTTTCTCACCTACTATTTGACGACTGCCGCACTGCCGCCGGCGTATCTGGACGAGCTGGGCCACCAGTGGCAGCGCGCCGGGCTGCGCGTGGATGCGCTCGCCCGCCTCGTCTTTTCCTCCCAACTTTTCTACCGCCCGGAATTTCGCGGCGCACTCATCAAGAGCCCGATCCAATATTACCTCGGACTGTGCCAGGACCTGAATCTCGATGTCTCGCCCTTTGAGGGCCAAGTTTTCCAAACCCTGCGCGCGATCGGCCAGGAACCGTTCAACCCACCCAACGTGCGCGGCTGGCTTGGGGGGAAAAATTGGATCAACTCCTCCACTTTTGCCGCGCGCCGGCAATTGGTGCAGCAACTCTTCAATCCGATTCCGGACAAACAGCGCACCGCCGATCTACAGGCCAAACTCGCGGCCGCGCGCCAGGCCGGCCAGGGGGTCATCGCGATGGATAATGAACGCCTTCAACGCCTCGCCGACCAATCGAACGAGGAAATTGCGGATGGGCTGTTGAACTACTTTTTCGCGGGCGAGTCCACCGCCACCTACCGCGGCGACATCATTGATTATATGAAGAATGACCAGGGCCCGCGCCTTGAATTGGTGCGCGATGTCGCCGCCGCCCTGTTCCAATCGCCCGCCTACCACGCCTGCTAACCCGCTGGAGGACGCCATGAACAACCTTCCCCAAACCCACCTGCCCACCACCCGCCGCGAGTTTCTCAAACTCACAGGCTCGGGCCTCGGGCTGCTGGCCTTCAGCGCCTATGCCCCGCGCTTTCTCACGCAGGCCGCCGCCGCCAATGTGCCCGCGCCAGTGAAGGACAAACGCATTTTGGTCCTTTTACAACTCGCCGGGGGCAACGACGGCCTCAACACCGTCGTGCCTTACGCCAACGACCACTACTATAAACTGCGCCCACGGCTTGGCTTTAAAGATGCCACGGGGCTGCACAAATTGGATGATCACGTCGCGCTCGCACCGCCTTGCGGGGCCCTCGCAGACTTGGCGCAAAACGGCAAGTTCGCCGTCATCCAAAACGTCGGTTACCCCAACCCCAACCACAGTCACTTTCGTTCGAGTGAGATTTGGGAAACCGCCAGTGACGCTGAAACGTTTCTCCCGGACGGCTGGGTGGGCCGGTACCTTGACAATTGCTGCAGCGGCGCGCCCGCCCCCACACCCTCCAGCGACCCGGTGGCCGTGCACACGACCGGCTCGCTCCCGCAGAGTTTCTTTTCCGAGCAGCCGCAAAACTTGTTTAGCGTCAGCGGTAATTTCCGCTCGAATGCGCGCACCCGCAAGCGCGTGGACGGCGCGCCTTACAAGCCCCTGCTCGACGATTTCGCCACCATCGCCCCCGCCGGCGACACCGGCAATTTTCTCAGCCACACGCTCATGGACGCGCTCGTCACCGAAAAGCGCGTCCAGCAGGTGTTGGACAATTACAAACCCCTCGCGCAGTATCCGGCAGGGGCTCTGGCGCAATCGCTGCAACGCGTCGTAGCCCTGGTGGCCGCCGGATTGGAAACCCGGGTTTATTTCTGCTCGCAGGGCGGCTACGATACGCACGCCAACCAGTTCAACAACCACCAGAATCTGCTGCGCGACCTGTCCGACTCGCTCGCGGCATTTCAAAAGGACTTGGAAGCACACGGCCTCGACCAGCAGGTGCTGACCATGACGTTTTCCGAATTCGGCCGCCGCCCGCACGAAAACGACGCCTTGGGGACCGACCACGGCACCGCCGCGCCGCTGTTTGTCATGAGCGGAGGCTTGAAGAAAGCCGGCGTGATCGGCGAAGCCCCGGATTTGAACATTCCCGACAAGGCCGACCTCACTTATAAAATTGATTTTCGCCAGGTTTATGCCACCGTCCTCCACCGCTGGCTCGACACCGACCCCGCCGTCATCCTCGGCGGCAAGAAATTTACGGAATTGCCGTTTTTGGCGTAAGGGGAAAGGTCGTAGCATGGGCATCTTGCCCATGCACAATTCATTCTGAGGGCATGGGCAGGATGCCCATGCTACTCTATCAGCAAACAAGAATCGTAACGCGACCCCTTGGAAACCCCCTACCCCGCCGCCACGTTCTCATCAATTTCCGCGTTGTTGTAGACGTTCTTCACGTCGTCAATGGCATCGAGCTGCTCGATGAGATTCAAAATCTTGCGGGCGCTGTCGGCATCCTTGACCGGCACGGTCGTCACCGGGATATAGGCGATTTCCGACGTGTCGGGCGCGATTTTGGCCTTGGCCAGGGCATCGGACACGGCGTCATAGGCATTAATCGGACACAAGACCTCAAAATGGTCGCCATGGCTGATGATGTCCTCGGCGCCAGCGTCGAGCACGACCTCCATCAACTTGTCCTCGGTCGCCTTCTCCGCGGAAATAAGAAACTGGCCCCGGCGGTGGAAGGTGAAATTGAGGGCGCCCGGGCTGGCGAGATTTCCGGCATGTTTGGTCAGCACCGCCCGTACCTCCGCGACCGCGCGCTGCTTGTTGTCCGTGGTAACTTCGACAATGAGGCCGACACCGCCGTGCGCAAAGCCTTCGTACACCATCTCCTCGTAAACCACGCCGGGGATTTCGCCCGTGCCCTTTTTGATGGCACGTTCAACGTTATCGCTCGGCATATTAGCCTCCTTGGCCTTAAGGATGAGCGTGCGCAGGCGCGAGTTCGATTCGGGGTCGCCGCCGGAGGCCCGGGCGGAGAGCGTGATGTCCTTGCTCAGCGCGCTGAAAACCTTGCCGCGCTTGCCATCAATGACGGCTTTGTGACGCTTGGTGGTGGCCCATTTGCTGTGTCCAGACATGGCGGGGGAGGGATTATTACCGGCGCTTGACGGCGGGACGATCCAGAACGGCGGGGGTGGCCGTGGCGTCGTCCTTGCGGCGGTTGGTGAGGTATTGTTGGAAGATGCTGAAAAGATTGTTGCAAGTCCAATACAGAATCATGCCGGATGGCATGGTGTAGAAGCCCGCCAGGAAGATGAGCGGCATGAACTTCATGATGTTCTTCTGCGTATTGTCCGCCGAGGGTGACGGGGTGAGGTGCATTTGCAGCATCATGGTGGCCGTCATGAGCAGCGGCAGGAGATTGAGCGCAAAACCGCCCAGATGCGTGAGCGTGTCGGGCTTGGACAGGTCGTGGATCCACAAGAAACCGGCAAAACGCATTTCCGAGGCCGTGCGCATCACGTAATTAAAGGCGATGAAAATCGGAAACGTGATCAACAATGGCAGGCAGCCGGCCGCGGGATTGATCTTGTACTTCTTGTACAACTCCAACATCTCGGTCTGGTATTTCTGCGGGTTGTCCTTGTATTTCTCTTTCAGCGCCTTCATTGGCGCGCTCAATTGCCCCATCCGCTTGGCCGACCGCACCTGGATGGCGGTCAGCGGCCAGGTAAAGCCCTTGATGACGATGGTGAAGAAAATGATGGTCCAACCCCAGGCCCACGCTGGCGAAAGAGGCGCAATAAACTTGTGAATGGCGATAAGGGCGAGGAGCAGGATCTTGCTGAAGTAGCTGAACCAGCCGAATTGCATGTTGAGATCGGCCTGGTCCCCGAGGCGGTCGAGCCGCACGTATTCCTTCGGGCCGGCATAAAAAGTGAGTTCGAGCTTCTTCTCCGCATTTTTCTCGAGCTGGCCAAGGTTGAATTCCAGATCGCCGCTGATGGTGGTTTGGATGGTGTCATCCACTTTGACATCCACGCCTTGCACATAAAATCCCCGGCCCAGGATTCCCTTGGGTATCAACACCGTGGCAAAGAACTGGTCCTTGACCGCCACCCAATGCAGGTCCGCCGCAGGGCGCAAAGCCAGGACATAGTCCTTTTGTTTGGGCCGCGCCGCCACCAGGCCCAAAAATGCCGCCGGGCGCTCCATAAATTCCGCAGCGGTGACAAAATTCTCCGCCTGGCCGTCAAAATAGCCAAAATTCAAGTAGGTCGTCTTGGTCATGTAGCTGGCGTCAGGCGCGGGAACCGGCGCCATGCCGGCGTTGACAAACACGCTCGTCAGCGAAACCGCGTTCTCGCCGTGGTTGGCAATGGTCGTGGTGTGGTGGATCACATAAGGATCCTCGTCGCCGGAACTGAGCGAATAGGTGCGGGTGATTTCCAGCCCGTCGAGAGTCGTGCCGCGGAACGTGACGCTGGTTTTCGAGGTGGCCGTCTGGTCAAGGGTGTAATGGCCCAGCAATGGCGCCGGGGGCACGCCGGGATTGCCTGCGGCTGGGGCGGCGCTGGTGGTCCACGACCAATAGGTGCCCGTGTCATTGGGATTAACCTGGCGGGGCACCAACAACGCGAGCGCGGGCTGCGGCGAACCGTCATTGAACATCACCGGGTCCGCGCCCTTAATCCTTAGCGGAAAATTCTTGAGCGTCACCGTTTTGATGGCGCCGCCATCCTCAGTCAGGGTCACGTCAATAACGTCATTGCCGAGGTGCACCAACGCCGGGGGCGCGGCCGGGGCGGTGGCAGGGTCGGGTATGGGAGTTACCACGCCATTGATGGGAAGATTGGTGGGAACGGTGGTTCCAGCCGCCGCCGTCGGCGCCCCGGCGGAAGGTGCGGCTCCGGCCGGGGTGGCGGCCGTGCCCGAAGCGGCGCTGGCCGTGATATTTCCGCTGATGCTCCCGGTTGGGGTGGCGGTTGATTGCGCCAATACCGGATGGGCCGCTTTATATTGCTCCTGCAACTGCTGGTCGTGAGCCGTCCGAAAGCCAATAATGATGGCGGCCACAATGCAAAGAGCGCCAATAAACGTGTATTTTTTATCCATGGACTGAAGTCTAAAATGAAATGTTCGCTATTCCGGTTGGGCGCGGTTCTCGATCGGCGGGCACCACCTGCGCCCGGGGACGAAACGGCCCGGTGGCACGGGGTCGGCCCCGCCGGGATGAAACGGATGGCACCGCGCAATGCGCCGCACCGCCAGCCAGCTTCCGCGGGTCAAGCCGTGCGTTAGCAAAGCTTGCTTGGCGTACTCCGAGCAACCCGGCGCAAACCGGCACCCGGCCGTCGGCCCCAGTAACTTTTGCAAGGGAGACAAGAAGAGTTGATAGCCGCGCACGACCAGGGCCGCCGCCCGGGCGGGCAGCGAACATTCGGGGATGAGGGCGGAAGGGGGCATGGGGAAATTTATGATTTAAGATTTATGATTTATGAGGTGAAAAGAAACGGATAAAAGAAGGCCCTGCTTTTCGAGCAGTTCCATACTTCATAATTCTTAATTCTTCTGTTTGGCGGCTTGCTTCACTGCGTGCAAATACCGCTCGCGGATTTCGGCAAAAGTGAATTCAGCGAAATTCCGCCGCACCACGACGACCACGTCACATGCGCGTGGCAGAACGTCCGGATGGCGGCGGAATAGTTCGCGCAGCGCACGCTTGGCCCGGTTGCGCAAGACGGCGTTGCCGGCTTTGCGCGACGCAATGACCCCCAGGCGCCGCGACCCCTCTGCCCGAACCCGAACCCGCAGGGTAAACGGCCCGGCCTCCGCCCGGCGGCCCACGCGACGCACTTCATCGAAATCCGCCGGACTGCGCAGGCGCTGGGCATGAGCCAGCCGCTCTCGTGGGCGCGGACTCAATCCGGCGCCCCCGTCGGCAATGGTCGGCGCGGTTGGCATGGCAGAGGCGACTGGCGAAAGATGCGGACGCGGTGCTTATTGGCCCAGGCGCTTGCGGCCATGGCGGCGGCGGCTGGCCAGCACTTTGCGGCCCCCGCGGGTCTTCTTGCGGGCGCGAAAGCCACAGCGGCGCGCGCGCGCCAGTTTTGACGGACGATAGGTGGGTTCCATAAAGGTTGTCTTCGGCCGGGATGAGCCCCGGCGAAAAGGTGACATAACACCCTAGCGGCGAAGGGGTGTCAAGCTCGCCGGGGGGCAATTCCCTTCCAATTGGAGACGGCCTTTATAATCGCTTGCCCCGCAGCGGGTAATTGGCTATTCATCCCCGGTATCAAATTGCACGTTTTCCATGCGTAAACTGGCTCTTGTTCTGGGTATGGCCCTGGCGGCATCACTGACGGCCCGCGGGCAGTTTGTCGTTCCCACCTCCTATACCGCCACCCCGGGCGGAACCGGCCTCTATACTTATTTCGACGACACCGGCAGCCAATTGACCGATGGCATTCTGGGGGTGGACAACTGGCAGGCCGACTTGGGCCATGGCCCGGCCTACGAATGGGTTGGATGGACGATGGGCAATCCGTCGGTGATGTTCAATTTTGCCAGCAATGTGACCATCCAAACGGTCCAGATTGGCTTCAATCGCACGGAAGGCGTGAACATCTACCTGCCCACCAGCGTTTCCATCGGCGGCACCGTTTTCCCCCTCAGCAGCACGGATATCCCCGACGGCACCCGCGCTTTTTTGAATTTCAATGGCAGTTGGACCGGCAATAGCTTGCAGGTGAACCTGGCCGCCGGGGGTGCCTACACCTTTGTGGATGAAATGAAGTTTTCCACCACCAACGTGCCCGAACCGGGCGTAGCGGCGGCATTGTTGGGCGGGGTGGCGCTGGGCTGGGCGGTTTGGCGGCGCAGGCGCAACTCGTAGCGCTGTACATCAACCTATCCACATACGGGTTTTAGGCAGAGCGCTGGCCCGCGAACGCGGAATCAGCGCTACGAGATGCGCCAACACCGACTGATTTGAACCTTAAATATTTGGCGGTATATTATTCATCCATGAAAGATATTCGCGCCAAAATCATTCTGACCAACGCCATGGATTCTCAAATGGCGCGGCGACATCTCATGCCTGCAGACCAGGTCCGCCGCTACGAGGCCGATGCCATGGTGGACACCGGCGCGGTAACCATGGTCATTCCGCCGCATGTGTATCAACGGCTGGGCGTCGAGTCGGGTCGCGAGCGGATGGCCGTGCTGGCTGACGGCAGCCGCCGTGGCGTTCCGGTCACTTCCGCCCTGGAAATTGAACTCATGGGTCGCGACACCGTTGACGAAGCTCTGGTGATGGGCGATGAAGTTCTCATCGGCCAAACCATCCTCGAAAAAACCGACCTGTTGGTGAATTGCGCCACCCGCCAACTCATGCCCCACCCCGACCATCCCGATCAGCCGATTTTGAAGGCGAAGTAGGATTGCGCTTTATTGCCTTGTCCAGTTTGACCGCGTCAAGCCCTACGTTCTCATATGGCCCAGGCATATGCTGCCAATTCAAAGTGCGACTATCCCGACGGAGACGTTAATCGAGCTAATGTGGTCATTCCTGATGAGCATATTCACCTGCCACCGCCTCACTCCCCAAAAACCGAGAGAACTTTTAAGATCACAATAAAGTTGGCCGGCATCACCGTCGCCCGAAAGTTTGTTGGTGGTACACTTAAACCCGTGTTGCTCCATAATTTGACGGGCGCTATCTGCAGGAGTGCCAAGTGGTATCCATTTTTCAACTTCGGCCTGCGCGTCTGATTCTTGCGCAGGAAGTGGCAGACTTGAAGCACAGCCAGCCAAAAAGAGTACGATCAAAAACAAAAAGGCCCTCACGCCGGAAGCATTGCCTTTGCGACCCTCATTGTCAACACGGCCAGTTTGTCTCAGGCGAGACAAATTTTAAGGTCGGCGGCGCTGTATTCAGGGCTCGCCTCATCTTCCATTCCGCGCAGGGCGGAACTCAGAGAAAATTCATGCCAGGATTCCTCCGCTTTGCCAACCGTTGACCGCTTCTTCCTGGCCGAGAGGCGTTTGACGTAGTCCAATAGCTCCGCCTGTTCGGACGCAGGCAGCTTCTCGACATAGTGTTGGATCTTTTCGGTTAGGGCCATGGAAAGGCAGGTTGATACTCTATACTTAAATCAAAAGTAATATCAAGACATTGGCGAACGGTCGGAAGCGGGCTGCAAATTCACATGAGAACTCTCCCGCGTTTGGTTTGACCCCGCCGCCCGAACCCGCCAAGCTCTCCCGTTTTCACCCATGGCCACGAGCACATCCGAGTATGACTTCAAGCGCGCCGAGGCGCGCTGGCAGGAGTTTTGGCAGACCGACCGCACCTTCTCCGCGCGCGATGACGCCGTGGGCCGCGCCCGGCCGAAGTACTACGTGCTCGACATGTTCCCCTACCCCTCCGGCGAAGGCCTGCATATCGGCCACCCGGTCTGCTATTTCCCGACGGACATCCTCGCCCGCTTCAAGCGCGCCCAGGGCCACAACGTCCTCCACCCCACCGGCTGGGACGCCTTTGGCCTGCCGACCGAGCAATATGCCATTAAAACCGGCACCCACCCGCGCGAAACGACCGTCAAAAACGTCAATCGCTTCCGCGAGCAACTGCGCAAGCTCGGCTTTGTGTATGACCGCGAGCGCGAGGTCAACACCACCGACCCGCATTACTTTCGCTGGACGCAGTGGATTTTTCTCCAACTCTTCAAACACGGCCTGGCCTATGTGGATGAAAAGCCCGTGTGGTATTGTCCGCAATTGGGCACGGTGCTCGCCAACGAGGAAGTGCTCAATACCAGCGAAGGCCAGCGCTCCGAGCGCGGGAATTTTCCGGTCGAACGCCGCAACCTGCGCCAGTGGGTGTTGCGCATCACCGCCTACGCCGACAAATTGCTCGCCGGTCTGGAAAAGTTGGACTGGCCCGAGTCCACGAAGAAACTGCAGACCAACTGGATCGGCCGTTCCGAGGGCGCCGAAGTTCATTTCGCCCTGCGCGACTTCCCCGGCGAGGAACTCGTCGTCTTCACCACCCGGCCCGACACGCTCTTCGGCGCGACTTACATGGTCGTCGCCCCCGAACACCCGCTGCTGGCGAAAATCACCACGCCCGCGCAGCGCGCGGCCGTCACCGCTTACCAGGATCAAGCGCGCTCCAAGAGCGACATGGATCGCACGGAATTGGCCAAGACCAAGACAGGCGTTTTCTCCGGCGCGTATGCGGTCAACCCCGTCAATGGCCGCGAAATTCCCATTTGGATTTCCGACTACGTGCTCATGACTTACGGCACTGGCGCCATCATGGCCGTGCCCGCGCATGACGACCGCGACTTCGCGTTTGCCAAACAATTCCAACTGGAAATCATCCCCGTCATCGCCGCACCCGCCGGCAAGGAGACGCCTGAACTGCCGTTTACGGATGTTGGCGTCATGGTGAACTCCGGCCCTTACAACGGGCTCGAATCGCTCGAGGGCAAGAAGCGCATCACCGCCGACCTCGCGGCCAAGGATCAAGCCCACGCCACCGTAAACTTTAAACTCCGCGACTGGCTGTTCTCCCGCCAGCGCTATTGGGGCGAACCCTTCCCGATCGTCTGGGTGCGCGCGGTGGATTACGCAAAACTGAGTCACTACCCCAACAGCCCCCTGCGCGAGTTCGCGCCCGAAACCCTCATCACTTTTCAAAAAGACGGCGTCCGCTGGATCGCCATTCCCCTGCCCTCCTCCGCGCTACCGCTGGAATTGCCGCAAATCGCCAACTATCAGCCCAGCGGCACCGGCGAGAGCCCGTTGTCCAAGGCGGACGCCTGGCTGCATGTGCAGGTCAATTTGGAAACCGGAGAAATTGTCTCGGGTGAAAAATCCGGACCAGCCTGGGTCGCGGGAATGCGGGAAACCAACACCATGCCGCAATGGGCCGGCTCCTGCTGGTATTATTTGCGCTACCTCAATCCGCAGGACGAGAAGTTTCTCCTCAATCCCGCGCAGGAAGCCTACTGGGGCATGCCGGACATCTACATCGGCGGCGCGGAACACGCCGTTCTGCACCTGCTTTACGCCCGCTTTTGGCACGAATTCCTCCATGACATTGGCGTAGTCAAAGCACCGGAACCATTTCCGAAATTGTTCCACCAAGGGATGTTGCTCGGCGAAGATGGCCAAAAAATGTCCAAGAGCCGCGGCAATGTCGTCAATCCCGACGACTTCATCGCCGAGCATGGTGCCGATGTGCTGCGCATTTTCCTCATGTTTCTCGGGCCGGTCGAGGCCGAGAAGCCCTGGAACAGCTCCAGCGTCGAGGGCGCGGTGCGGTTCACCCGGCGGGTGTGGCGCGAATTCATTGATGCCGAAGGCAACCCCGCCGCCAAACTCGCCCGCGACGGGGATGATGATGCCCCAACCGCGCGCGCGGTGCACGAGGCCATCAAGAAAGTTACCCACGACTTCGAGACGCTGAGCTTCAACACCGCCGTTTCGCAGTTGATGATTCTGCTCAACCATCTCTCCGCCCAGCCGCGCTACACGCTCGCCACCGCGCGCATCTTCACGCAGCTGCTGGCACCCCTCGCCCCGCACCTGGCCGAGGAACTGTGGGAAAAACTCGGCGGCACGCCCAGCGTCGCCAGCCACCCCTGGCCAATGTTCGACCCCGCGAAAATCGTGCGCGACACCGCCAAAGTAGCCATTCAGGTCAACGGCAAGCTGCGCGGCGATATCGAAGTTCCAGTCACGGCCACCGCGGCGGAAGTCGCGGCCCTCGCCCAGGCCCACGAGCGCGTCATCCCGCATCTAACGGGAAAGACCATCGTAAAAGAAATTTACGTGCCCGGAAAAATCTATAATCTGGTGGTGAAATGAAATGGTGCCTTTTACTTCTTGTGGCGTTGGCCGCCACTGGCGATACCCCGGCGCCGGCGCAGGCCCCCGCGGCGACCAGTCCGCGCCCGGGCATGATTTTCGCGCAAACGGTCCGCGCCGGCACCACCATATTGCCCGGAAGCCCGGGAGCCAAAACCCGCCCGTTGACCCGCGGAGAGAATTTCCCGGCCAGCGGACAATTGCTCACGGTGCCTGCGGACGAGGCGCTGGCGCTCATTTTGTCCAATGGTGACGCCCTCTACCTTCCGGCCGGCGGGCGCATGACCTTGGATGAATTCACCCAGGATCCCATTTTTCTTACGGACCATGACCGCGACTACGAGCCCTCGCGAAGCACCCTGCGCCTGAATTTGGCGCTTGGTACGCTGGCCGTTTCGGGGCGCAAGCCGGTGCCCACTTCCAGTTTAACCCTGGTCACGCCCCTTGCGCAACTGACCTTCCATTCCCAATCGCTCGTGGTGCAGGTGGAAGCGGACAAACTTACCGTCACCTTGTTCGATGGCACGGTTGATGTAAAAGTACCGGAAACGGGCTTCCACGACACCATCCTGGGGGGCCAGACGTCAACCTTGGCCCGCCCGGACCTGCATGCAACATACCCGCTCAAGACTTCCGCCATCACCGCAGAAAATAATGACCGGCTCAACGGCTGGCTCACGGCCGCGCGCACCGTGGAAAACCGGTTGACGTTCATTGGCAGCGGCAAGAATTCCACCGTTTATCAACGGGTCCCCTTTTCCTTCCCGCAGCAGATGTCGGCCGACGACCCCCGCTACCATTGAAGCAATCCCACCTCAGTGCCGCGCCAGTTTCCCGGTCGGGCCGTTCGCGGTTCCTGCCCAGAGATTTTGATTTGGCCAAGCCGGTGGCAGTCATTGCCGGGCGCGGTTTGTATCCGCAATTGACGGTCGGGGCGCTGCGGGCCGCCGGCGTTCCAGTCAGGCTCATCGCGTTCCACGACGAAACCGCACCGGAACTGGTGGACTCTTTCCCCACGGGCGAACGCGATATGATCAAAGTCGGCCAGCTCGGCCACATGCTCAAGTCCCTGCGTCGTTTTGAGGCGGCCGCGGCCATCATGGCCGGGCAAATTCGCCCGCGCCGGCTCTTTGACGGACTGCATCCCGACCTGAAGGCCATCGCGATTCTCGCCAGTCTCAAGGAACGCAACGCCGCAAGCATCTTTGGCGCCATCGCGAAGGAAATCGAACATCTCGGCATCCATCTCCTCGACGCCCGCGCCTTTCTCGACCTTGAACTCGCCACCGAAGACGTCATGACCGGTGGCCGCGCGCGCGTGGACGACGAAACTCTGGCCCACGGCGTGCGCCTCGCCCGGTCCGTCGCGCAATTGGACATCGGCCAGGGCGTGGTCGTCAGCGGCGGCACGGTGCTCGCAGTCGAAGCCTTTGAAGGCACGGATAAAATGCTGCGCCGCGCGGGCGAATTCGGGGCCAAGGAACCCCTCTTTGTCAAAACGGCGAAGCCCAAGCAGGACTTCCGCTTTGACGTGCCGGTGTTCGGCCGCGGCACCCTCGACGTGATGCGCGAGGCGAAAATCAGCGCCGCCGCCCTCGAAGCCGGGGCGACCTTGATTCTCGAGAAGGATGCGGTTCTCGCGGAGGCCAGGGCGGCGGGAATTCAAGTTATCGGCTACTAGGCAACGTCGGTGCCGGCAAATAATCCGGCTCGGCAGTAATGACCCACTGCGACCACGCCTGCAATTGCGCCACCGCGACGGGCGCGCAACGGACATCGTGGTCTTTCAGTGAAATCGTTACCCAGCCATCCGGGCCCTTGGCACCCACGTAGTGCCAGCCGAACGGAGCCATGGCCTCGGCCAACGCCTTGGTATCCGTGTCGGGCTTGAGCTGGGCGCGGACCTGGTCGGCGAACATGAATTTCACGTCCACCACCTTGTCCGGTTCTTTGTTGAACGACTGCTCCTCGACGCGAATGAATGCTCCCGGGTCGAGCCCGGCCACGACAACGGCGCGGTAGAAGCGGCCCGTGGCTGGGTCGATCCGTCCCAGTTTCCGGCTGTCTTCACGGGACAACACATAGTCGCCCTCAATGGGCTGGCCCGATTGCGCCAGTTGCGCGAGCACCCCGGGCACTTGGCGGCGGATGACGCCGGGGGCGGGCGGCTCGTATTCTGATTTGTGCGGCAGGCCGCGAATGGAAAAGATAATGGCAACAATGACGCAGCCGATGCCAAAGCCGATGAAATAGGCGCCAAAGCGCTGCCGCAGAGTGAGGGACATGGAAACAATGTAGAATGAAGAATGAAGAATGCAAAATGCAAAATTGCCAGGATTGAAGGCCCTTGGGGCACTTGGTTTTCATTTTGCATTTCTCATTTCTCATTTTACATTACCAGAATGATCACTTCGACCACGGCCCTCCGCGTGCGCTATGCCGAGACAGATATGATGGGCTTTACCTACCACGGCAATTACTTCACCTGGTTCGAAGTCGGCCGCGTGCAGATGATGGACGAACTGGGCCTGCCCTATCGCGAACTCGAGAAGCGTGGCTACCGGCTGCCGGTGCTCGAGGCCCACGCCAATTTTCTGCGCCCCACTTTTTTTGACGACCGCCTCGACTTGCTCGTCATCGTACGCGAGCGGCCCACCGCCCGCCTGCGCATTGAATATGAACTCCGCCGCGGCCCCGATCTTTGCCTGACCGGCCACACCGTGCACGCCTTCGTCAACGCCGCCGGCGAACCCGTGCGGCCACCGGCGGATGTGCTGGACAAAATGCGGGGGTTCTTCCGCAAGATTTAAGAATTATGATTTAAGAATTATGAAGTTGGACGACGACACATCCTGGATAAGCTTCCTCGTTTCTCGCCAGGTGGATGGCTGTCGCCTTCTTGTCGGTGGATGCATTTCATAAATCTTAAATCATAATTCCTAACTCGCCTTCGCCGGATAATTCCGCGCCTCGCGGTGATAGATGCGTTCGAGGTGCGTCAGCAGGTCGTTCAGCGAGCGTCCGTCCGTCATGATGCACGTACCGGCCCGCTGGTAAAAAGGTTCCCGCTCGGCAAGTAATTCCCGGATGCGCGCCGCCGGATCGGGCACATTGAGCAACGGTCGTGACGGATTGTTGCGCGTGCGGTGGAGAATGGTCTCCGGCGAGGCAATCAAGCAGACCAGGATGCCCCTGGCGCGCAGGGCCTCAATCATGCCCGCCTGCGCGACCAGCCCGCCGCCCAACGCCACGATACAGCCGCGCGCCGGGTGGCCGTGTTCGATAAATTCCCGCTCCATCCGGCGAAACTCAGCCTCGCCCTCTTCGGCAAATATCTGGGCGATGGGCTTGTTCGCGGCGCGCGCAATGACGTCATCCGAATCAATGAAGCGCAGCCCCTTCACTTCGGCCAGCTTGCGGCCGAGCGCGGATTTGCCGGTGCCCATGAATCCGGCGAGGTACAGATTCGGCGGCGGGACAACTGGAGGGGTGACAGCCACGGCTGGAGACTAGGTGGCGGGATGCGAACGCGCAAGCTTAGGCCAATCAAATATCGTGGCCGGGCCATTGCGGCGGCCCATCCCTTACGCCAGGTTCTCGGCTGGAAAGAGTTTATTCCTGCCCGCCCGGCAGACGGCATATTCGAAGCCCGGCTTGATGCTGAAGGCGCCGCATTCACCCTGCTTGTTCAGGGCAATGAAGCCCACTTGAAAAGTTTTGTAGTCACGTTGCTTTCGGGCAATGCGTTGAATGGCCTCGCGACAGGCATCATGCGGGCTCAAACCCCGGCGCATCGCCTCAACGACCACCATCGCCCCGGCGATTTTCATCACCGCCTCGCCCTTGCCCGTGGCAGCCGCAGCGCCCACGTCGTTGTCCACAAACAACCCCGCGCCAATAATTGGCGAATCGCCGACCCGGCCATGGTATTTCCACGCCGTGCCGCTGGTGGTGCAGGAGCCGCAAATATTACCCTGTTGGTCCAAGGCCAGCAGTCCGAGGGTGTCGTGGTTCTTGTCATCAATTTTCTCCATCCGGCCTTGGCTTTCCCGGCGCCATTTTTCCCAGGCCGTCCGGGCTTTGGCCGTCAGCAGCTCTTCACATTTAAACCCATGGGCCAGCGCCAGTTGTGCGGCGCCCTCCCCGGCCAGCATGACATGCGGGGTTTTTTCCATGACCAGGCGCGCCACGGACACCGCATTCTTGAAATGCCGCAAAAACACCACGGCTCCGCAATTTCCGTTTTCATCCATGATACAGGCATCGAGCGTGACTTCGCCGTCACGATCCGGCAGCCCACCATAGCCGACGTTATTTACCTTCGGATCCTGTTCGACCACCCGCGCCCCTTGCTCAACGGCGTCGAGCGCCCGGCCGCCGGCCGCCAAAATTTTCCACGCGGCGGCGTTGGCGGCCAGGCCGTGGGCCCAGGTGGCAAGGGCGACGGGAGCAATCGGGGTGGTGGCTGGTTTCATACCCACGGCTGATTAAGCACAAAATCACCATGCGTCAAGGCCTTGCCCCCACCGGGCGCGCGACCGCGCCTAATCCGCCCCCACCTGTGCGCTTGCGGTCAGGCCGTTTCTGGTGAATACTGCCAGCATGAAGAATGACGTCGAGGAGGTCACCATCCGGGGCGTGATGCCCACGTCCAACGGCTGCGCGATTTTCCTCGGCGGCAAGCAGAAGACTTTTGTCATCTACGTGGACCAGTCCATCGGCAACGCGATTCAGATGACCATCAATGACGTCAAGAAAGACCGCCCGCTGACGCATGACCTCATTGGCCACATTTTCGGCGCGCTCGGGGTGACGGTCGAGCGGGTCATCATCAATGACGTGGACGCCGGGACGTTTTTTGCGCGCATCATTTTGCAAATGCAAAACGAAATCGGCAAAAAGGTCATCGAGGTGGACGCCCGGCCCAGCGATTCGATGGTACTGGCGCTCCAGGCCAAGAAGCCGATTTACGCCGCCCGCAAGGTCCTCGACACCGTCGAGGACATGACCGAAATCCTCGAGCGAATCCTCAAACAGGAAAACTAAAATCGGAAATTCGAATTTCGAATTTCGAATTTCGAAAACCAGTTTTTGCTTCGGGGATTCGTTCGACTCAGGTTTCAAAATTCGTAATTCAAAATTCAAGCCTTCCCCTTCGTGGCTTACTCCTCCCTCCAGTCTTTGCCTTCGCTCTTGGAGCCGGGTCTTCCCGCCACGGCCCTTGCGCCCATGCAGGATGTGACCACCCTGCCCTTCATGCGCGCCGTGGCCAAACGCGGCGCGCCCGACTGGTTCTTTACCGAATACTTCCGGGTCCACGAGACCTCCCGCCTCGAGCCATACATTCTTTCCAGCGTCACCGAAAACGACACCGGCCGTCCGGTGTTCGCGCAAATGATTGGCGAGAGTCTCACCGATCTCGCCCGCACGGTGCGCGAATTGTCGAAGCACCCCGTCGCCGGCATTGACCTGAACTTGGGCTGCCCCGCCCCCAAAGTTTACCGCAAAAACGTTGGCGGCGGCCTGCTCCGCGACCCGGCCAAGGTGGACGAAATTCTGGCCATGCTGCGCGCCGAATGCCCCGGCCGCTTTACCGTCAAAATGCGCATCGGCTTCGAAACCACCGATTATTTCGACACCCTGCTCGATAGCGTCAACCGGCATAAAGTTGACTTGCTCAGCGTTCATGGCCGGACGGTAAAGGAAATGTACCGGGCGGAAGTGCATTACGATTTTATCGCCCACGCAGTGAAACGCGCGAACTGCCCGGTGCTCGCGAATGGTAATGTAACGTCAGGGGCCAAGGCGCGGAAGGTGCTCGCCGAAACTGGTGCCGCCGGCGTCATGGTCGGGCGCTCGGCCATCCGTAACCCCTGGATTTTCCGCCAAATCCGCGAAGCCTGCGCCGGAAGGCCAATTTTTCAACCCACCCTCGGCGATTTGCGCGAATATGTGGACGACCTGCGCCTCTCCACCGCCGCGCCCGAAATTCCCGACCGCGTGCAAGGCAGCCGGCTGAAGAAGTTCTTAAATTTCGTCGGGCAATCCGTGGATCCCGAAGGCAAATTCCTCTACGACATGCGCCGCGCGGAAGGTTTGACCGCATTAATGAAAATTTGCGACCAGTACATGATTGAAAACGGTCATGCGATGGAACCCTTTCCCGAGGAGCCGCATCCGGGATTGGTGGCGCGACCCAACCGCGAGGAAGCCATAGAGATTGAGCCGGTGGCGTGCGGGTTGTTTTGACTGAAAACCGCCCGTGCATCGCCAAATTGAAAAGAGCATCTAAAGCCGACCGGCCCAATGCTGCGGGCTGCGGCGCAGGTGCATAACGCCCACAATAAGAATTCGGTCGCTCCTGACCTGGTAAAGAATGCCTTAGGGAAAACGGTTCGTCAGGCATCGCCGAGTGCGAATCGAGAGTTTCGACCACGCGAGTGGAAATTCGACGATTCGAGCCATTGCCTTTCCGATCTCGTCACGAAATTCCCGACCCAACCCTGTTTTGGCACCATCATAATAATCAAAGGCATCGCAATATTCACGCATGGCCACTTCCGCAAACTCCACTTTCATGACTATTTTCCAGAGTAGGCCAGAACGGTGGCGGCAGGCACCGCCTTCATGCGGCCAGCGTCATATGCGTCAATCCGTGATTCCACCTCGGCGGCCCATTGCTTGTCCAATTGTCGGCGGGACGCGAAGCCCAAACTGTCCATCAGTCGGGCGGCCAGCCGCGCGCGGGAACGCGGCGGCAAGCGCATGGCGACTGTCGTGACTCCTCCCTTTAACATACAAAGATATTGCCGAAAAAAACACCTGCTGTCAACCGCCCTTCGCGACCGCCGCGCAAAGTCATGGGTATTCGGCCAGGGAAGCGTCGTTAATTGGGAGGAATTTATCGCCCTCAGAACTATATTCTGCATCCAACCGATCCAGCAATGAGCTTAATCCGGGACGCGGAGTAACCTCCGCCAAAATTGCATCCCAGCCCTTCCTGGGTTTGGCGTCAGTTCGCTTTGGCCATCGTGGATTCATGTTTTTCCCGTATTTTTGGCCTGCTGGTCCAATTGGTCAACCAACTTTAGCAACAACGCCTCCTCCCGGCTTGGCCGCCACTGGAAAATCGCAACAGTCAGACAAAAAACTCCCGCACAAAAGAACACGGCGGTACCTGCAAATAAGGCGATGTCCAAATTCACAAGGGAATTGCTCCACTCCAACGGAAGTGACCCCACATTCGGCTTGATTGCGGGAATCTGTTCAAGTGCGACGATCGAATTTAACTCCGTAGCCTTTCCCGATGCCCAAATAGACGTTCCTATATTGCCAAAGCCGATAAACAGCCTGATCCAATTCCGCCAATGCCTTTGGCGTCCGTGCTCGCGGCGCAAACCATCGATCGTCTTCTGCTCTTGTGGAGTGAATTCCATAAAACTGAGCTGCGTGGCCCGATAAAACTTTATCCCCTTTCTCCACCCTACTCCACCTTTTTTAGCGCCTCAATCACGTCCGCCGGCGCGTGAAAAATGGTGCCATGGCGGATGCCCGCCGGTAAGGTAAATTTCCCCGTCAGGTCGGTCCAAGTCTTCAAATCCGTGGAGCCGATGAGACCATAATGGCCATTGCGGTACTCATCGAAGTAGACAAGCCACTGATTGCCGACTCTAACGGGCGTGGGGCCCTCCGACCAAATGCCCTCCCCCGTGCGTGGATCCTTGGGCGTGATGGGCGCCGAAACCTCCGCGTAGGGTCCCTCGGCCTGGTTTGCAAAAGCCAGTTTCAAATTCTTCTGCACCGGGAACGGCGCGTTCGTTTCGTCTTTGAAAACGAGGACGAACTTCTTCCCATCCTGAAACACGGCGCCGTCAATGCAGTTGAATCCGGGGTTGAAGAAAAGTTTCGTCGGGCTGAACGTCTTAAAATCTTTCGTCGTGACGCAATACATCCGGTGGTTGTAGCCGGGATTTTTGGCGGCCAGATTGGCGTCCTGGCCGTCCGTCTCGGGAAATTTTCCGGGAATGGTGGAGGACCAAATAATGAGCCACCGCTGGTTGGCTTCGTCGTAGAATAATTCCGGCGCCCAGCAATTGCGCGTCTTCTCCTCCGTCTCCATCAAGGGGATGAATTTCTCGTCGGACCAGTGAATGAGATCCTTCGATTCGGCATAGCCGATGCCGTGATCGTTCCAACTGCATGTCCACACGCAATGGAAAACGCCGTCCGGCCCGCGCTGGATGGACGGGTCGCGCATCAATTTCTCCGCGCCGACTTGCGGAACGAGAAAAACTTTGCCGCCCTTGAGCGCGGTCCACTTGAAGCCGTCGTCACTCCACGCGAGATGCAGCCCATCCTTTTCCCCTTGGAAATAGGCAAACAACAGCAGTTCGGACTGGGCGGTCGAAATCATTGCTGGAGTGTTGGCGGTACCCGCTGCCGACGCGTCCGCCCCCATCAAGGGTGCGGACAACCCGAGCGCGAACACAAACAGGAAGCATTTGCGCAAATTCATCGCAGCAAATGGGCTAAAGGAATCTCGTCAACAGCACCGCTGCCTTGAAACGACGGTGCCTACTTGGCCGTGCCCGCCGGCTTGGCCGTGCCCGCTGGCTTGGCAGTGCCCGAGGCTGCCGGCTTGGCCGAGGTAGCGGCTGGAGCCGGGGCTGGCTGGCTCGTGGTGAGCACCGGAACCATGGTCGGGGCGATTTGCGAGGTGCCCGTTGCCTTCAGACTGTCCACACACGCCTTAATTTGAGCGCCAAACTGGCCCCACATTTCGTCCGGCGCGCTGCCGGTGGCAATAAACAGGCGCTTTTTGGCACCGGAATCCTTGACCACGTGAGCATACCAATGCATACCCACATTGTTCGAAACGCCAACATATTCGAGCTTCCACTCCGTGTTATCGGCACTCTTCTCATCGCTCTTGATGGAGAGGCCGCGCATTTGCAGATCGAGTGATTCACGGGCTTCGTACTGGCTCATGTCATCATTGTTGGGCCAGACAATCACGTTAACCGAAGGCGCTGCCAGGGTTTGGTTGTTCGACGGCAAAGGCATCATGGGCCAGCTCATGGACAGAGCTTGGAGAACCGGGCCGTCCGTCGGCATGTCAAATGCGTTGATGCTGAAGCCGTAGGTGGGTAAAGTAACCGGGCCGGCCGCGGGCGCAGCCGCGGGGGTCGCCGCATAGATCGCCGTCAAGGCCGTCAGGCTGGTAAAATAAATAAGTTTATTACGCATGAGCAAGGGGGTTGGGATGAGTCAGGGTGGAGCCATCCATGACAAGGGGTGAATGTGCCAAGTTCCCACGCGGCAAGCAAGCTTGGATTGTGGACGGCCCCCCTGTAAACAGGCCTCCCGGAGGCCATTCCACCCATGGTGGGCCAGCCCGGGCACCGCCTCCCCTCAATCCAGGTTCAAAATCCAAAATCCTATTTTTTCACGTCCACCCAGCGCTCGATTTTGCGCAAGGTCCATTCCTCGACCGAGCCTTCGATTTCAGTGCGGACCGTGTCTCCGACCTTCTTGCCCATGAGGTTCTGGCCGAGTGGAGTCTTATAGGAAAGCACTCCCTTTTCCGGGTTGCTGTCCCACGCGCCCAACAGGGCATAGCGATGGGTGTGGTTCGATCCTTTGTTGAACAATTCGACAATCGAGCCGACTCCCACATGTTCGGATTGCGCCTCCGCGAAGTCGGTGACACGGGCGCGGGACATCTCGCCTTCCAGCATGGACTTGCGGGCGAGGAGGGTGTCCTGCTCCTGGCGAGCCATTTTGTATTCGGCGTTTTCGCGCAAGTCGCCCAGTTCGCGGGCGGTCTGAATGGCGACCTTGTTTTCGGGAATGAGCACCTGCACGAGGTTTTCGTATTCCTTCTTGCGGGCATCCAGCGAGTCTTGGGAAACGAAGAGCGATTCAGCCTGCCGGCTGGTGGTTTCACCACCGACGAGGGTTTGAATCTTGGGGAAGAGACGGATGAAGCGCGCCAGCAGGGACTTCTTCGTGAGGTCTTCAAAGCCCTGATTCAACAGCAGCGTCTGCGCGAGATCGCGGGCAGTTTCGTCATTCGCGTCGGCCAGCAGGTCGGCGATGAGATCGGGATCGTCGCTGAGGGCGTCGGCCAGAACAATGCGGCGGTTACCGGTGCTCTGGAGGGCTTCGCTGTCAATGGCGTAGAAGATGGCCGCGAGCAGGCGGGGTGTGGCCATGCCGTCAACAATCTTGGCGAATTTGCGGGAATGACGGTTGCGGATGATCCACAGCAGCACGGAGGTCTTCAACGTCTGCTCGTTGAGCCAGCGGCGGAAACAATCGGCCACATCGGCGGTACAATCCTTGTCCACGAGGAACGAGATGCACTCGGACGTGAATTTACCCTGGCTGTTGCGCAGGAGGTTGATGATGACTTCCTTCCAACTGTCGGGATAAACCCGGGTGATGACGTCGAGGAAGCGGCGCTGGAAATTCGAGGGCAACTGCTCGGCGAGTTGCGGGAGGTCGGCGCTGCCGAGAATGATGGAGGTGGAGGTCGGCTCCAACTTGTCCACCTCGGCATGCAGATGGCGGGCAAGGTCATTGCGGACCCAGACGCCGTGCAGGCGGTCGGCGAGAGTCAACTGGCGGGCATCGCGAATGGTGGCGGTCAAGTCGTCAAAAATGCGGGGAAGGTCCTTCTCAATTTCCTCGACGCTGGTGGCGATGGAATAAAGTTTCTCGGCCAGAAGGATCTTCTTCTTGGGCTGCTTGCTCATGTAGAACTCCTCGAGAATTTCCTGCTCGGGCTTGAGGGGTTCGTCGCGCAGTATGAAGGGTTCGGACTTTTTGGAGGGAACGGAGAGGCGGGAGTCTTTCGCCAAATGCTTCTTGGCGCCGGACCACCACTTCTTGAAGCGTTCGCCGAGGAGCCGCACCAGGAGGTTCTCCAACTCAATGCTGCTCATCGTGCGGTCGGGGGCATGGTGAAGAATCTCCACCACCAAGTCTGCCGGACGCTTCTTGAGCATCTCGTCCACCGCGGCAGGGTCGGTGCGGTAGCGGACCAGAATGTTCGTTACTGGCAGGAGTTCGAGGCGCTCGACGCAGAATGCCGGGTCCATGGGGTGGGAAGTCTTGTCGCCATCAAATTCAATGATGAGCTTGCCGGAAGCGACGTCATATTCCTTGATTTTGCCAAAGCCCCAAGCCCGGTGCAGGCAGAACGCACCAGCCGTCATGGCTTCGAGTTTGGCCCGCGACTTGGCGAGCTTCGGGTTTTTCTCGATGATCAGATCAATGGCCTCTTTTTTCATGGAAAGCAGGAGTTGCGCGCCGGCGGCAGCGTTCGAGTGGGAAGAAAAATTTATCGCGCCAGGCTGGTGTCCCGCAAAGCGGGTCGCCTGTCTGGCGTGTCAAAGTTGCTGGAGATGGTGGTTGGCAAACGGCCCAGTGATTAGACCGGGGCTGATAACTGCGTCCGCCAAGTCTCAATGTTGCCATTCTGCGCCATTTGTCAATTCCTTATTTGCCCACCTGGGTCGGTTGGCCCGGGGTGCCTGCCGGACCGTGCTGATCCGGAATGGCCGGCCAACGGGTTGGCCGCGAAACCACGGGTGGCGGGTTTGGCGGTCTGGGTCTTCGGCATCGCCATCACTTTTGATGCATTCGGGTGGACAATGGAAATTTAACCGCGCATGGTCTCCGCGCTGATCGCAACCCTTTGCCGCTCCCATCCCGTTCCATGTCCAAACGCAATCCGGCGCTCGATGGCATTCGCGGCCTGGCCATTATCCTCGTCCTGGTTTGGCATTTTGGGCCGTGCCTGTTCATCTTCCAGCCAGCGCCGCATTCGCTGGGCCGCGCGTTGTACAATCTCGCCATTCCCACCCAGGCGGGGGTGGATTTGTTCTTTGTTTTATCCGGCTTCTTGATTGGAGGCATCTTGCTGGACCAGCGCGGTGCCCCAAATTTCCTTCGCGTATTTTACCTGCGGCGCGGGTGCCGGATCTTTCCACTCTATTATGGCTGGCTGGCCTTTTACGCCATGGTCGTCGGGCTTTGGCCGCCGCGGTCGCCGCTTTTTCAACAGTCGTTCAATGCCCACATTGCGTTATGGCCGTTTTTGATCTTTGTCCAAAATCAGGCGGGGGATTTCGCCACCGCCTTTAATCACTCGGGCCTCGGCGTTACCTGGTCGCTCGCGGTCGAGGAGCAGTTTTATTTGCTGATGCCCTGGTTGGTGCTCGGCCTGCCCCGGCGGGCCCTGGCGGGGTTGATGGCCGTGGCCATTGTCACGGCGCCCTGCGCACGGTGGTACTGTTCCAGTCCCGGGGACACCATTTATACTTTTTGCCGTTGGGATGCGCTGGCTTGGGGCGTTTTGCTGGCGATGGCCATCCGGGACAGGCGAATCTGGACGGTGTTGGTCTCCCGCCGCGGTCAATTGTTGTGGGCCTGGCTGGCGGTTTTGGCCGTCGCCTGGTGGCAGCTTGGGCCCGGAGCTGAGACTGGCGTCATTTATCAAAGCATGCTGAACTTGTCGTGGGCTGGCCTCCTCTTCTTCACGTTGAGCGCACCGGAAGGAAGGCTTGGTCGGTTGTTTGCCACTCCGTGGCTGGCGCGGGCGGGGATTTTGTCGTACGCGATCTACCTCTTCCACATCCCCATGCTCTATTTGGTATTTTCCTTGCAGGACACCACGGTGTCGCGGCCGCTCATTTACGACCGGTTCGATGTCCTGCTCGTCCTCGTGGCGGGCGTCCTCACCTGGGGGCTGGCCGCGCTGCTGCACCGTTTTGTCGAGCGGCCGATCATGGCGTGGGGTCACCGCATGTCCTATGCCGGGGCGGTTGACCACAAAACTGCGAAAAATACTTGATCGGCAGGTTGCGGCGGCGGTAAATCGCCGCCACCCAAAGCGCGGCCGCCGCACCTGCGGCGTGGCTTAAAGGAACCGCCCTTACGGGTGCGCTGCCAAAGCGCGCGAAGAGTGTTTCCCCCGAGAAAAACTCCCACCCTGTCTTTACGGCCACCAGCGCGAGGATAATTTGCCAAAAACGGCGGTTCGAATCCGGACGGCGCAGTTCGCCCAAACAGGCGAAGGTCATGCCAGCCGTGGCGAGGCCGGAAAGTCCGCCATAAAATTGCAGCGCGGGCTCACTGAGTAACAGGGCCACGCTGATAAACGGTGGCGCCATGAGCCAAAGGCAGCGCCTGCCAGGGAATGCGGCCATTTCGATCCATGCGCTGGCCAGGGCCGTGGCGAGCAAATCCCAAAGGAGGTGGCTCCCGGAAAAATGGCAGACGTGCCCTGTCCAGAGCCGCCAAATTTGGCCATGGAGGATGGCGGTGCGGTCGAAAATCAGCATTCCAGAAACCACGGGGAAAAACCATGCGAGGAGCGTCAGAAGCACGATCAGTGCGGTGAACCATGGAACCGGGCGGCGGGGGTGCATGGCTGGGACGGCGGAAGAAGTTGTTCAACTCCAGAACCAGTTTAGGCACTCTTCCGACGGAGAATCTGGCCCATGGCCAAACCAGCGATGGCGAGGGCAAAACCCCCATCCAGCGCACCCCCGCCCGTGTAGCCGGGCTTGTGTTCAATTTGAAATTCCTCGGGAGCGTCCTTGGCCTTGGTTTTGAAATCTTCAAGTTGGTTCTTGAGGTTGGCGATCAATTCGGTGGTTGCCTTGTCAAATCCCTCGCGGCTGTTTGACCGCAATTGTTCGGTGGCATTGACCGGTGTCGCCCCACCTTTGACTTCGCTGAGTCCGGGCGCGCGGAACAGCAGCTTTCGGCTCTTGATATCATAGACGGCAGCCTCCATGAGGGTTTGCGTGTCGTTGCGTTCCGCGGGCACGAGGTAAGCGCCCACGATGGTCCAATAAGTCAGCGTCAACAGCCCCTCGTCGGTAAACTGGGTTTGGTCGTAAGCGACGAGCGTGATCACATCCACGTCAAAGAAATTCTTCAACTGGTTCAAATTCACAAACCCTCCGCCCGGCCGCAGATAGGTGGTGGGAATGATCTCGATATTCTTCACATAGGGCAGGGCCTTGAACTCGTCGGCCACCCGTTTAAGCAATTCCGCCTTGGCTTCTTCCGTTAGCGGTGCGGCGTTGTAACCGTTGTTACTGCGGGCCGGCGGCACAAACGCAATTCCCACGCGCAAGGGCAGACTCAAAACCGCCGGCCCCGGGGTATCCACATGCTGTGCTTCATTTGGGTAGAGAAAATCCATTAAACTGGTCGCTCGCGTGTTGGTCGTGTGGCCCATAAAGGCGAAGCAGCCACCGGTAAGGGCGGCAACAAATGAAAGGAGGACCAGCGACCGGATTTTGAATTTAGACATGATGATGCAGGGGTTTGCCAGCACTCTTAACATTCCGCGTGCCAGATGAATTGAGAATTTCATAAGCTGTTCTTCTTGATTACGTTAAATAGATAACCACGAATTTGGCCAGCAGTTGGCTTGTCATTTAATGCCTATTGGCGGACAGAAAATGAAAAGGAAAGCAGGTGGAAAAGAAGTTATGGGCGCATGGCCGGGCCTTCCTGCCATTTCCGTTTTGGGATTGCGCAAAATGACCGGATTCGACAATTATTCGTCCGGCAATGGATTCTGCCGTCCCGCTATGCGGAAAAACCGTCCCGCCCCATGGCGGGACTGATGACTCCTACCACCACTGACCGGGGTCATCATGTTTCTAACATACCTATATGTAGCACTGGGCGGGGCGCTGGGCACCGTGGCGCGCTTTGGCGTCGGCGATTTGGTGGTGCGCTTCTCCGGCATCCCGGCGGAGACTTTTCCCTGGGGCACCCTGCTCATCAATGTCACCGGGTCGTTTATCATCGGCTTTTTTGCGGCGCTGACTTCACCGGATGAAGGACGGATGCTGGTGGGCTCAAACGGGCGGCAGTTTTTCATGACCGGCATCTGCGGCGGGTACACGACGTTTTCGTCCTTCAGTTTGCAGACGCTCACCCTGGCGCGCGGCGGAGAATGGCTGCGGGCGGGGGGGAACGTGCTCGGATCCGTCACGCTTTGCCTGGTGGCGGTATGGCTGGGCTATGGCCTCGCGACGGCGATCAACCTTAAAAAAGGATCTTAATTTATGAACCTCTCCGGCGAATGTGTCTTGGTGCGAATCTTCATCGGCGAACAAGACCGGTTCAAGGGGCACCCGCTTTACGAGGCCATCGTCCTCAAGGCGCGCGAAACCGGTCTGGCTGGCGCCACGGTGCTGCGCAGCCCCATGGGCTATGGCGCGGCCAGCCGCCTCCATACCGCAAAAATTCTCCGCCTCTCCGAAGACCTCCCCATCATTATCGAAATCGTGGACACGAAGGAAAAGATTGGCGCCTTCCTGCCGGCACTCGACGCCATGATGAACGGCGGCCTCGTGACGACGGAAACGGTAAATGTCGTGAGTTACCGGCATGAACAGCCGAAGTAAATAATTGTTGTATGGTTGAATTGTTATAGTGTTGGCAACTCGCCTTGGCCATCCACCGCAAGACGACTATTTCTTGTTGCCCGCGGATTTTTGATTCATCCTTCATCCCTCATCCTTCATCCTTTAATTTCCATGTCCCGCATCGCCTCCGCCTTCACCAGAGCCCGCGCCGAAAAACGTGCGGCGTTCGTGGCCTACCTGTGTGCGGGCGATCCCGACGCCGCCACTTCCCTCGCCGCCTGCCGCACTCTGCTCAAGGGCGGCGTGGACATTTTGGAACTCGGCCTGCCGTTTACCGACCCGCTGGCGGACGGATTGACGAACCAGTTGGCCGCGCAGCGGGCCCTGGAAGCCGGCGTGACCCCGGCCATCGTCCTGGCCCTCGTGCAGAAACTGCGCGCGGAGTTTCCCGCCGTGCCCATCGTATTCTATGTTTACTATAACATGATCTACGCGCCGGGCGTGGACGATTTTTGCCGGCGCGCGGCGGCGTCAGGCGTAGATGGCCTCTTGGCGCTCGATTGCCCGCCAGAAGAGGCGGCGGAATTGCTGGCGGCCTCGCGCAAACATAAACTGGAAAATATCTTCATCGTCGCGCCGACGACCCCGCCGAAACGCATTTCCCTCATTGCTGCCGCCGCCAGTGGATTCATTTATTACGTTTCGCTCGAAGGCGTGACCGGCGAACGCCCGGATCTGCCCGCCAGCATCCCGGCCGCGGTGCAGGCAATCCGCCGGCACACGAAATTGCCGGTGGTGGTCGGATTTGGCGTATCCAAAGCGGCGCACGTGCGGCAAATTGGGAAAGTGGCGGATGGCGTGGTGGTCGGCAGCGCGCTCGTCAATACGATTGCGGCCAACCTCTCCACCCGCAACAACATTCCTGCGGTGTTGGGCGCGAAACTGGCGGAGTTGCGCACCGGGCTGGCCCCGGCGACGCGGGGCCCGGCGCCGGAAATTGACGACCGCCCGCTCTAAAACCAGGGCGTTTCCGAGGCTCGATTTTCCGCACCGTAACCGTTACCCTGTGGGTCTCATGTCGCATCCTCGTCAGTCGGCGGCGCAATTAACCGGAATCCTGGCCCTGGGGTTCCTTTTGGCTGCGGCCTCGGCCCACGCCCACGATATGTTGTCGTTTGACCCCAATGCCCCGCCCGAGTTTCCCCAGGCGCTGAATCCTTTTGCGGGATCGCCCGAACCAGTCGTCATTCAGGGTGTGGCCATTGCGCGCCTGCGCCCTCATGACTTGGAAATTGACCTGACGGTTGCGGATGGCGCGGCCTATAAACTACTCGGTGCCGACCCGTTCCAACCGCCTGTCGGCGCCGACACCGCCTCCGTGACGGCCGACAGTTCCTCCGGCTTGCCGGTGGTCCATGATCCGCATTTTGATGCGGACAAGTTGCTGCTCGTTAAACGCGGCGAATCCCTCTTTCGGGTCGAAACCAACGGCCAGGTCCTCGATCCCCTGGCGGTGGCCGTGGACTTGACCGAGTCGCACGACGTGGTCTTTCACATCACCTACCCGCACGTCGCTCCCGGCCCGTTGCGCCTGGGTTTTACTTACTTCGATCAAATTCCCGCCGGATTAAAGGACGTTGTGACGGTGCTGGACAGTGCGGAAAAAACTCTCGCGACCACCCGTGTTGGCGCCAAAACGCCTTTCCTCGATGTGGAGGTTCCCGGCCCCGTGGCCGTGCTACCGGCCCCAGCCGGTTCATTTCCCCTCGGGAAAACTCTGGCGTCTCTCACCGGCATCGTTGTCGGGTTGGTGGCGTTGATTTTTCTTTTGCTGCGCCTCCGCCGCCCGGAAGGGACCTAATTCTGGCTCGCCACCGCCAGTCGCAAACTCAAGATGGAATCTACCCCACCCATGAAATGGCTTCGTGAACCTTTGGTGCATTTTCTTTTGCTCGGCGCGTTGCTGTTTGGCCTGTTCGCCCTTTGGGGCGGGCCGGCCGTGTCGGCGCCTGGCCAGTACCACATCGTGGTCACCCCCACGATGGTGCAGAATCTGGTGCTCGGCTTCCAACGCTCGGCCGGGCGGGCGCCCAATTCCCGGGAAATTGACGGGCTGGTTGCGGGCTTCGTGAGGGAGGAAATTCTCTTTCGCGAGGCCAAGGCCATCAATCTGGACCAGGACGACCCGCTCGTGCGCAACCAACTGCGCGGTCGGATGGAGGATGCCCTCGCCGAGCGCGCGGGTGACCCCGTACCGACTGACGTCCAACTGGCCGACTTTATGAAAAAAAATGCCGACGCCCTCCGGCGGCCCGACGGCTCAATGCCCGCGCTGGCGGAGGTGCGCGACAAGGTCACGTTTGCCTGGCAACACGAACAGCGGCTGGCCAACGCCAACGCGGCGTATGAGGAACTCCGCAAACATTACGTGGTGGAGGTGCAAAAGGAGGAGCCCGCGAAACCCGCATCTTCCGCCGCGGCCATTTCCTCCATCGCGCCCGCTGCCTCTAGCGCCAGTGCCAGTGCCAAATGATGCGCCGCGCCCATAATCTTTTGCTCGCGCTGCTGCTGGTGTTGGCCGCCGCGCCCCTGGCTCGTGCCCACGAAATCCAACCGGCCTTTTTGGAGTTTCGCGAAACCGGGCCGGAGACCTACGCGGTGCTGTGGAAGGTGCCCAGCCCTGCCAATTCCTCGCCAGGTTTCCAACCCGTTCTCCCACCCGGTTCGAAGATTACCTCGGACGTCGCCCGCGAACAAAGCGGGGGCACCTACTACGAGCGCTACACCCTCACCGTCCCCGGCGGACTGACTGGCAAGTCCCTCACCGTGGCCGGGCCGACCGCCGTGCTCGCCGATGTGCTCGTGCGCCTCGTGCGCCCGGATGGCAAAGTGCAATTCTTGCGCATCAACCCGGCCACGCCGGTCGCAACGGTGGAAGCCGCGCCCGGGGCCTGGGCCGCTGCGGCCACGTTTTTCCGGCTGGGCATCGAGCACATCCTCATGGGCGTGGACCATCTGCTCTTCGTCCTTGGGCTGCTGCTGATTGTGCGCGACCGCTGGATGCTGCTCAAGACCATCACCGCGTTCACCGTGGCGCACAGCATCACGCTGGCCGTGGCGACCCTCGGCTACGCCAGCGCCCCCCTGCCGCCGCTCAATTGCGCCATCGCGCTTTCCATCTTGTTTCTTGGCCCGGAAATCATTCGCGTCCACCGCGGGCAAACCAGCCTGACCATTGCAAAACCCTGGTTGGTGGCGTTCTCATTCGGCTTGCTGCACGGCTTTGGCTTTGCGAGCGGCCTGGCCAATCTCGGCCTCGGCCATGGCGAAATACCCCTCGCCCTGTTGTCGTTTAATGTCGGCGTCGAGGCGGGCCAGCTGTTTTTTGTCGCGATCATTTTGCTCCTGGAACGTTCCTTCCGAATTCTGGAAATGCACTGGCCGCGGTGGGTCGAGTTACTGCCCGCCTACACCGTCGGCAGCCTGGGCGCCTACTGGACAATTCAGCGTTTCTGGATTATGGTCGCCGGCGTTCGGTAATCCTTCATCCCCCAACCCATGAAAAGAAATCCTCCATGGTCATTACGGAAGTTCTCCACCTGGATTTGGACGCTGTTTGTGGCATTGCTGTTAAGCGCTCCGCCCGCCCAAGCCCACATCCTGTCCGGTGAACCGGTGAGTTTTGCCAGCGGTTTCATGCACCCGTTATCGGGCTGGGACCATATCATCGCAATGGTGGCCGTCGGCATCTGGGGCGCACAGTTGGGCGCCCCGGCGATTTGGATGCTGCCGGTGACGTTTCCACTGGTCATGTCTTTCGGCGGCTTTCTCGGGCTGATTCGCGTCGCGCTCCCCGGCGGCGAGCACACCGTGGAATTCGGCATTGCGATTTCGGGCGTGCTCCTCGGCCTCATGGTCTTGGGCGAGGTGCGGCCAAAAATTTGGGTCGCCGCAGTCATGGTCGGATTCTTCGGGCTCTGCCACGGCTACGCGCACGGCTACGAATTGCCCGATGGCCAAAGTGGACTTTATTACAGCGTCGGTTTTGTCATCGCCACCGGCTTGCTGCACGCCTCCGGCATCGCCCTCGGCCTCATTCACCGCTGGCCCCTCGGCCGCAAAGCCCTGCGCGTCTGCGGCGCGGCTATCATGTTGGGTGGATGTTATTTTCTCTGGCAGGCGTTTAACCCTGAGCCGGAATCCACCGCCACCCCGCCCATCCCAACTCCAGCCGCGAAATCTGCCGCAGCATCGTTTGAAGCCGGCCGCAGTAACGTAGCGCTGATCCCGCATTCGCGGGACAGCGCTCAGTTAGAATACCCGAAAACGGACGGGTTGATTTACAGCGCTACGTAACCACGACAACGCCCAATCTCAAATCACAAATTGCAAATCACAAATTTTCCCGTTTGGCCAACACGCCCTTTCGGGCCATGACTATGGCATCCATTCGTAAACAAAATTTGATTCTGCCTGCCCTGGCCCTCGCCCTCGCTTGGCCCGCGCCCGCTCATGCCCATCTGGTCTCCACCGGCCTCGGCCCCGTTTACGACGGTATCGGCCATTGGGCCTCGACGCTGGAGGACATCATCCCCGTTCTGGTGCTCGGCATTCTTGCTGGACTGCGCGGCGCGGCCCCCAGCCGACAGGCGATGTTCGCACTGCCGCTGTCGTGGCTGCTCGGGGGCATTGTCGGCATGCTGATTCCCACTTCGCCCGAGCTTTCCCGCCCCATTTTATCCGCCATCATCGCCGCCACCTTTCTCGCTCCCGGCTTGCTCGCGCTCTCGGACCTCCCCATCCCCCCGCTGGCCGTCACCAGTCTCGCCGCGACCATTGGCCTCATCCACGGATTCCTGGACGCCGGCGGCATGCGCGGCGAAGGTGCCACGACGGGAGTCGGCATTCTACAATTCCTCGGTATGTACGTCGTCCTCTTCGTCCTCATGACCCTCCTGGCCGCCCTCGTCGTTTCCCTGCGCCAACCCTGGATGCGCATTGTCGCCCGCGTCGCCGGCAGTTGGATCGCCGCTGCCGGCCTATTGCTGCTCGGCTGGTCCCTGCGTGGAGTAGGATGACGAGCCCCGCCCAAAAAGTTTACGGTTTACAGTTTACGGTTGGCCCAAATTCCAGTTATCAGCTTCCTTTAAAATTAAGCGTTCAATCGAATCCGCAATCGTCAGACTTATACGTTAAGCGTTAAGCATTAAACTTTAAGCGTTCAACTTTCGCAGCGTCCCTCTAATCCTCTGATCCTCTGATCCTTTGATCCTCGAATCCTCCCCGCCCCTGCATTCTTCTCTCTTGCCTCCTTCCCTCCCCCGCCCTATCTTCCCTCCTTCTCCGATTCCATTCCCCTTTCTCTCCCCGCGGGCGTAGTATAGAGGTAATACGTGAGCTTCCCAAGCTTGAATCGAGGGTTCGATTCCCTCCGCCCGCACCATTTATAATCAACGACTTACGAAATAGTGCAAGGGAAGTGCAAGCAAACTTGCTCCTCAAAAATAATTTTTGCGCGGCATAAAATGCCTCTTTTTTCACTGACTAATTCGCGCCTTTTGAATCGAACCACGGACTAGCGGGCTTCGATCAGAATCCGCGCAGCACGCGGAGGCAGGCTTGAGACGGCAGCGGTTTGGACACCGTTGCGAAATGGCAAGCTTTCAGGCTGGCGGCCCACTCCATTTTGCCCGGTGCGCCACTGGACAAAGTCCTGCCAGAAGATGACCCCGCGAAAGGCGGGAAACCCCGACAGGCGAAACCAGCTACGCGCCGTCGAGTAGGAGACCCCGGCGCAGACGGCAAACTCTTTGGCGTTCAGCGCTTGATCCAGGCGGCGCTTTTCCAGCACGGATTCAAGCGCGATGCCTTGCAGTTGCTTGTCCTGACGCTGTTGCAGATTGTCCCTCATGCAACACCAGTCGCACGCCACCCCCGAAACCGAACAGAGCTTTTGACCGGTATCGCGGCACACTCATTGCAGCAATTCTTTGAATTCGCCCGCCAGTCCATATTTTCGGCTTTTTTTGGCCGGATCGGCGACTACCAAAAAACCGCCCTCTTCCCATCCGCTTAAAAGATCACGCGCCGTGCGCTGCGAGATGGAAAATAATTTTTCAATGTCACGACTGGTAATGGTTTCGCTGTCGTTAAACAGCGCCAGCGCCCTACGCTGACGAGGATCAAGCCTGCGTAGCAGATGCGATGAATCTTGCGCTCCACTTCCCGCCGCTTCCTCCGCACGCTTTTTCACACGTTCAAAGCTCTCGGCCATACCGACACAAAAATACTCTACCCACTTAGTGATGTCGGACTCGGCCCTGCCTAAGTAATAATTATGCGACGGGCCGATGGTAAGCGCATCGTAATAAGCGGCGAGATTTTGCGCGTAATACTCTTCCAGCGAATAAAGACCTTTCAGGTCATAAGAGCCAAGATGAAGAATTAGCGTAGTGAGCAAGCGTGCGGTTCTGCCGTTGCCATCATAATAGGGATGGATGGTAGCAAACTGGTAATGCGCGATACCTGCGCGAATGGGACAAGGCAACCCTTGCGATTCAGAAGTTTTGACCCATGCCACCATGTCTTTCATCAAAACCGGGACATCCTTTGCCTCAGGCGGCAGGTAAACCATCGCTTTGGTTCGACTGTCGCGGATGACATTCTGCGCATCCCGATACGGCGACGGCTTGGCCTTTGCCTTGCCGCCCGCCATCACCAGCGCGTGCAACACCTGTATGTCCCGTTCAGCGACAGGATTGCGGGCAGCGGCAAGTTGCTCCGCCTTTTCCAGCGCGACATAATATCCGAGGACTTCTTTTTCGTCGCGTTCCCGACCGGGGAAGTGCTCCTGTTTTTCAATCACCTTGGAGACCTGTTCCTGCGTCAGGCGATTGCCTTCAATCATGGTGGAATAATGCGTCGAAAAAAGCCGGGCGGACTGGCGCAGAGTTTCCAGAACGGAAGGGGTGATCGGCAGGTGCTGGACTGCCTGCTTCGCCCCTTCAATTCGCATCAGGGCGGTGGCAACTCCGGCGGTGATCGTAAATTTAGGCTGAAATGACATAACGGCACTTTCTCGGAAGAGGGCACTGCCGTTAAACTGCCGTTAAACTGCCGTTAAATCAAGGCCGATTTTGATGCTAATGGCGGCCATTCTCAGGTTTTTTAGCTACCGAACTGTCATGTTTTCTTTCCAAAACGAATAAACCCCAAATTCTAAACCCGCTCCAATGACCCCCCGACGCGGGCTTCAGAGTTAATACACAATCCGAGGCTCGCTCCGCTCGTGAATAATCAGGTCTGCCCCGTCCGGGCGCTCTAATTGTAAGGGCGGGGCTCAAGGAGGGGGATCAAGGGGTCAGGCGTTGCATGGTAACATGGGGCTTGACGCGCGCGGTTCCCCAGGCAGAGTGGGGCGATGCCACGAGCGCCCCGTCTGGAGTTTGCCGGCGCGATCTACCATGTGTGGAATCGCGGGAATTACCGGCAGAATTTATTCACCACCCATCGCACGGGGGCGGCCTTTGAGCGGGCGTTATTCGAGGCCTGCGCCCGGTTTGGGTGGCGGCTGCACGCCTATGTGGTGATGCGCAACCATTATCATCTGTGTGTGGAGACCCCGAAGCCCAACCTGGTGGCGGGAATGCAATGGCTGCAAAGTGTGTTCGCGAACCGGTTCAACCGTTTTCAGAAGATGCCCGGACACGTGTTTCAAGGGCGGTACAAGGCGCTGGTAGTCGAGCCTGGGCCGTGGTTGTTGCGGGTGGTCAATTACATCCACCTCAACCCCGTGCGGGCGGGCTTAGTCAGTGTGCAAGGGCTGCGGCAACATGCGGCCAGCAGCTTTCCGCGGTGGTTTAAACGGGGCCGGCCTGCTGCATTGACGGCGGAGCGCTGGCTGGCGCAGGCGGGCGGCCTGCGACCGACCCCGGCGGGATTCCGGCGTTACCACCAAAGTCTGGCACTGGCGGTGGAGGGTAATCCCCGCCAGCGGGATGAATTATATCGGGAATTGTGCCGGGGCTGGCATATTGGAACGGTGGAGGCGAAACAGGCGCGCCTGCGCTCCCTGCTGGAAAGACCCGGGAAGGGCGCGGTGGCGCTGAGTTTGGACGACGAAACCACCGCCGCCGTGATCCTCGGCAAGGGCTTGCGGCTGCTGGGATATAAGCCGGCGGATCTGGCCCAATCGCCCAAGGGAGCGGAATGGAAAGTGGCTTTAGGCTGGTGGTTGCGCGGGCAAACCGGGATCAACAATCGCTGGCTCGGGGAGCACCTCCACCTGGGCCACCGCTGTTCCGTGAGTCGCCTGCTCCACCAACCCCCAACGAAGACCTTCCAGGCCCTCACCCGCACCCTCATGTCACCACGCAACGCCTGACCCCTTTGACTTCCACCAGTAAAAATACTCTTTTTGCTCTGTACAAATAAGAAAATCTGATTAATAGGTGTATAGCGTTTGTATCGCTTGAATATTGTACAATAGACTTATGAAAATAAAAGACAAAGTAATCATCATCACCGGCGCATCGATGGGCATAGGAAAAGCAATTGCAGAATTACTCGGAGGCGAAGGCGCGCATATCGTGCTTGCGGCGCGCAAAGAAGCAGAGCTGAAAAAAGTCGCGGAGAAAATTTCTGGCGCACACATCGTCCGCACAGATATGACATCTGTCAAAGACATCGACAATCTCATTGCCGAAACGCTAAAAAAATTCGGGCGCATCGATGTGCTTGTAAATAATGCAGGGCAGGGTATTTATGGAGCAGTTGAAAACACCAACATAGAAAATTATCGCCGTATTTTTGAACTCAATGTTGTCGGACCGCTCATCGCGATGCAAAAAGTCATCCCGATTATGCGAAAACAAGGTGGAGGAACAATTATCAATATCAGCTCGATGGTTTCAAAAGCATATTATCCGTATCTCGGCGCGTACGCTTCGACAAAATACGCGCTCAATGCCCTCTCGCTCACCGCACGAGCCGAACTCGAGAAAGACAATATCATCATAAATATAATGCTCCCCGGAATGACAGATACCGATTTCGGGAAAAACGCTTTGAAGTCAGACGCAGTGGCAAAAGCAATGGAATCGCGGACACGCGTAGGCATGCCAACGCCGGATTCTCCTGAATATATTGCTGGACGAGTGAAACATGCGATTGAAACAGGCGAAGCGGAGACACTCGCACACTAATGACTGTCGCGGATTTTTAACCCCCGCCTCCTTCTCCAATCCAAGGCAAGCCCGAAAAAGCAATTTCCTGCTATGGGGAGAAGTAGGGGTCTGCAAGGGATTTGGCTTTTCATGTTAACATCCGGACAAAAGGTCAGGGCAGGCCGACCCGGGCGATCAGGCTCCAATTTGGGAAATGAGGATTTCCAGGGAAGGGCGATCTGCCCCGCCTTGGGATCGAATTTCAGCTTCTGGGCGGGCGGAAGGCAAAGCGGCGTCGAGCCGCCGCACTCCAAAGCCTGCGGCGGCCAGGTGCCGGCAATTCAGGCCTCCCGCCTTGCGGCGCGCGGTGGGCGGAAGTCCCTGAACGGCCCCCTCAGTCGCTTCAGTCGCCTTTATCGCCTCAGTGCCGCCGTCAAATGGAACCTTTGCGCCATTGCGCCTTTGCGCGAGAAAACTTGGCCTCGGAATGCAGATCCCGAAATCACCGCATTCCGGTTACTCCTTTCAAAAGATGTATTGTCGTATCTTTCGTTGAAATAATAGTTTTGCTTGCATTCTAATTATTCTTCGGATACGATGCGGCGGATGCCAGACAGCTAGAAGGAAGGCGCCCGCCGCGTGGATGCATCTTCCCGCCTCCGGCCCCCCTCGCCCTTTTTCCTCCAACTGTAAACCGATAACTGTAAACCGAAAACCTTAAACGTTCCCGCCCCCTCCAAAGTTAGGTAAATTTAGGTAAATTAAGCCAATCGAATTTCTTTTTCTAACGAGAATGCTTTCCCAACCCTCTTTCCATCGGCCCCTTCGTTCACTCTTCACTCTTCAAATCCCCTCCGTCTCCAATCCAGTCCAGGATCGATCCGACTCAATCCAACCTAATCCAACCTAATCCAATTCTTTTTTTACACCCCCCCCCTCGGTGCCATTTCATCCGTACCCTGAACATGGACAGCGAAACACCCCTCTCACTTAACCCCCCTTCATCCTTCACTCTTTCCCTCTCTTTCCCTCGTTTCAAAATTCGTCATTCGAATTTCAAAATTCCCTTTCTTCACTCTTCACACTTCGTCGTCCTCGCCCCCTCAGGTCTGAAATAACTCGAAACCCGAAACCCGAAACTCCAAACTAAACGCCCCCCAGCCAAATTTAGGTAAATATAGGTAAATTGAGCCAAAACAAAAAAATCCGTCGCCCATCGCAAATGCATTAACCGCAAACCGTAAACTTGCCCGTCCGCCCCTGTCCAGATTAGTCGTGATTCATCCAGATTCGTCCAGTTAAAATCCCACCCCCCCCCGTCGCCCTTCCTCCTTCGCCCTTCACCCTTTTCAGCTGAATCAACTCAAAACCCAAAACCCAAAACTCGAAACCAATCGGACCTAATCGACCCTAATCGGGCTAAATCGTGCCAAAATAAAAATAAAAAATTTCACGACTAAGCGCCAAAGACCAGGCCAGTGAACTCTCTGTTCGTTCTTTGACATCGCAGCACCCATTGTCTGGACGTGGCGCGGATCCTTCCCGGGCCGGGGTCCGCGCCGCGTTGCCGCCACACGAATCTCTCGGGGCGCCAGCGGGCAACACCCCCGCCTTTTTCACCCGCACCCATCCGCGGCATCCGTGTAATCCGTGGTAAAAACCTCTGCGCACTCCGCTCCTTGGCGTTGAAAAACTGGCCATGGTCATTTCGCCGCCTGCAAGGTCCGGGCCAAGTCAGCGACGCCGATGGCCTCGGTGTCCGCGCTGAGCGAATAGCGTTCGGTGCCCGCATAAACGACAAGGCGTTTATCCGGTTTCAGATCGGCGCAGGCCAGGTGAAACCCGCGTTCCACGCTCGGCGCGGAGGAGCGCTTAATCTCGATGGCCCAGAGCTTGCCGCCGGGCACGGTGAGGACGAGATCAATTTCGTTGCCGGTGGCGGTGCGATAATAACTCGCCGTGGTTCCCCAAGGGGCAACGCCCAGCAATGTTTCAATCACGAAGCTTTCCCAAGTATGGCCGACCACCGGATGGCCCAGCAGTTGTTCCTTGCTGCCAATGTCGAGCAGCGCATGGGCAATGCCGCTGTCGCGCACATAAACCTTGGGCGCCTTGACCAGCCGCTTCCCGACGTTGCGATGCCAGGCCGGCATGCGACGGACGAGGAGCAGATCAACCATGAGATCGAGATAGCGGGCAACGGTCGTGCCATCAACATCCAGGCCGCGTGCCAGCGCGGCGGAGTTGAACTGGGTGGCCTGGTTGTGGGCGAGCATCGTCCAGAAACGCCGCAGCGTCTCAGCGGGAATACCCGGCCCGAATTCCGGAATTTCGCGCTCCAAATAGGTGCGAATAAAATCCTGCCTCCATTCGAGACTAAGCCCCTCTTGGTCGGCCAGATAGCTGGATGGGAATCCCCCGCGCACCCAGAGACGGTCGAGTTGATCAAGCGGCACTTCAAGCGCATCAATCGGCGCAAGTTCCTGGTATGAAATCCGCCCCGCGAGACTTTCGCCGGACTGTTTCAACAAGTCCATTGAGGCCGACCCAAGCAGCAGGAACCGCCCCGCCCGTTTCCCTCGCCGCCGCCCATTGTCAATCATGCCGCGCAGGGTCTGAAAAAGCTCCGGCACCCGATGCACCTCGTCGAGAATCACCAACTCGTCTTCATGCGCGGCCAAGTAGCTTTCAGGTTCTGAAAGCCTGGCGCGAGCCGAAGGCAATTCAAGATCAACATAGTGCGAAGGCCGCGTTTTCCCGATTTCCAACGCCAGCGTCGTTTTACCAACCTGACGCGGCCCCAGCAGGACAACCGCGGGATTGTGGTTGATGGCCTCGATTACCTTGTCGTGGATGCGGCGTTTTATCATCCTTGCAAATATGGCATGGCATGCCAGCTTTGCAAGTCGGTAATAAAACACATTCATTTTCAATGAGTTAAGTCCATGTCAGGAATTGAAAACAAGGCCAAAAAGCGGGTTTCCCATAATTATTGCCCCATCCGATGCTCGCTCCGCTCGTGGATTATCAGGTCCGCCCCGTCCGGGCGTTCTCATTGCAAGGGCGGTCAAGGTAGTCGCCACCCCTTTCGGAATATCCCGGCTTGGCCATTGCCTGGGGAGACTGACCCGGTTTTCGCACCGTATTGAGTAAAAATACTCAATCTATTGAGTAATCCGGATCGAGCGCCCAGCCCCTTGAAAGAATTCCTTTCCAAACCTGTGGCTGACTGGCTCAGTTCCCTAACGTGTCAATGGTGGTGGAGGTGCGGGAGTAGTATGGGCATCCCGCCCATGCGAATGCAGCTACACCAGATCATGGGCAGGATGCCCATGCCACTCCCGCACCCATCCGCGTCATCCGTGAAATCCGTGGTAAAACCTCCGCGCCTCCGCGCCTCTGCGCGAGGACACTCGGGCATCAGGTTCAAACTTTGCACGGTGTTTATAAAACCCGCTCGATTTCAATGAGTTAGGGAGCGCGACCAACCCGGCTCCATCCGGATTCACCCGACCAGTCCTCCCCACCGGCCCCTACCCTGTTTGTATCATCTTGCGTTTGGGCACCCCGCCATGGTACGGTATTTGCTCCGACCGCAAACGACGATTTTTAACCGGCAGGCTCCAATCTGCCAAAAAAAACCTGTGCTCATGCATTATCGTGCCCTCGGCTTGGCCCTGTTCTTTCTCGGCAACGCGGCGGCGGCTTCCGCCGGTGTCGTCGTCAGCAACTTCGATTCCAGCGGCGAGAGTTGGACCCTCGCCGACAACGATCCCGCGTCCTCGCTCACTTATTTCGCCACGGGCGGCAATCCCTCCGGGTACATCCTGTTCACCGATGGCGCCCAAGGGGCCAACGACGCATTTTCCGCCCCGGCCAAGTTTCTGGGCAATGACTCCGGGTTCGTCAATGGCACGTTGAGCTTTGACCTCGCCCACAACCAACCAGCGGATAATATCAACTTCACCCCCCTGGTCATCTTCGGCGGCTCGGGCGACACCCTTTCCCTCGTCCTATCCGCCCCCGCCACCAGCAGCAGCCCCTATACTTGGACGAGTTACAACTTCGCCCTGAATGCCAGCACGGGCTTTGTCTTCGACGGCGGCACCAACTCCAGCAACGGCTTTAATTTGAGCGGCGGCACGCCCGCCACCCTCGGTCAAATCAGCACGGTACTTGGCAATGTCACCGCCATCCACGTTCCCGCCGACATGCACAACGGCACCGAAGTCACCGGCTTGGACAATTTTTCCCTGGCGTCTGTGCCCGAGCCGTCGAGTTGGGGAATCCTGGCGGGCAGCGCAGCGGCGATGTTGGCTTTTTACCGTCGGCGCTTGGTCAAGACGACACCGGGCGGCCTCAATGCATAATTTTGCTTGGTCTGGCGGAATCTTTTGCGTGGCCGGAAACGCTTGATTGCTCCGCCCTGACGCGCTACTCCTCGCGCCATGCGCATTACCGATTTGCGGATCCATTCCCTCGCCATCTCTGACCCGCCCTTGCGGAGTTCCTATGGCTTGCACGCGCCCTATGCCTTGCGGACAATTGTGGAATTGGAGAGTGACGAAGGCGTCATCGGCATCACCGAGACCTACGGCGGCGACGCGCAAGTGAAGCAACTCGAAGCCCTGCGCGGGCAAATCATCGGCGCGAATCCCTATAAACTCACCGGATTTCTTTCCCCCATGGTCGAAGGCGAAGGCGGCGGCAGCGCCCGTTCGCAAACTTACCACGTGCCCGGCGAAAACCCGCTCGATGCCACCACCCGCACCTTCGCTGCCGTCGAAGTCGCCTGCCTCGACCTCATCGGCAAAACCGTCGGCCAGCCCGTATGTGAATTAATCGGCGGTCGCGTGCGCGACGAGGTGCCATTTTCCGCGTATCCCTTTTACAAACACGCCGGCGGCGGCGGCGAAGGCGCGGACGCCCGTCCCGACGAATATGGCGAGGCCCTGACGCCCGAGGCGCTCGTAAAACAGGTGAAGCAGATGGTCGCCCACTATGGTTTTGGTTCGATTAAATTCAAGGCCGGCGTGCTCGATCCCGACATCGAAATCGAAACCATCAAACAACTTTACCGCGCCCTCGGCCCGAATGTCCCGCTGCGCATTGACCCGAATTCCGCGTGGACCGTGGAAACCTCCGTGAGCGTCGGCCGCGCACTGGCCATGGAACTCGACCGCGGCGGCTATCTCGAAGACCCGACCGCCGGCTTGGAAAACATGGCCGAAGTAAGAAAACGCCTGCTCGCCGAGGGCATCAAAACTCCGCTGGCCAGCAATGTCGCCGTCACTTCCTTTGCCGACATCCCCGCCTCGGTGAAAATGGACGCCGTGCAAATCATTCTGTGCGACCATCACTACTGGGGCGGCATGCGGCAGGTGCAGCAACTCGCCCGGCTCGCAAAAACTTTTGGCCTCGGCCTCTCCATGCATTCGAACAGTCACCTCGGCGTCTCGCTCATGGCCATGGCCCAAGTCGCCGCCGCCACTCCGCATTTAACTTACGCCTGCGATACCCATTACCCCTGGCAATCCGCCACCGATGAAGTCGTCCTCGGCGGGCGCATCCCCATCAAAAATGGCTGTGTCCGCATCACCGACAAACCCGGCCTCGGCGTCGAGCTCGATTACGATCAACTCGCCCGCGGCAAGGAACGCTACGCCAAATGCCCCTACCGCAAACGCGACGACGAGCTGGAAATGCGCAAACACGTGGACCCGGCGTGGAAACGCGTTTTGCCGAGGTGGTAATCAGTCGCGTTAATCAATGTTGAATCCGATCCGCCGCCGTGGCGTTTCGGGTGGGGGTGCGAGTAGAGGCTGCAGCTTCGTCCAGATGGCGCGCAGGGCCTGATCGTGCTCCAGCAAAGTCTGGTCAATTTCGGCGAGGCGCTTGAGGATGGCAGAATTCGCGGCCAATTGCTCCCGCATTTGCATAAAGGCCCGCACGACATAGACGCTCATGGTCACCGCTTGGGGACTGTTCAAGACGGTGGCAGCCATGATGGCACCGTGTTCGGTGAAAGCGAAGGGGCGATAGGCCGCACCCCGATGCTTTTTTGAACTGGTCACAAATTGTGACCAGTTGAGTTCATGTGTTTCCTTATCAACAACTTCCGAACTTGAAGCCGCAAATTGCGACTTCAAGTTGATCCATTCCACTTGGGTCAATTGAAACATGAAATCCTCCGGGAAACGATCCACGTTACGTTTGATCGCTTGATTGAAAACTTTGGTCGGCACACCAAATACCTCCGCCAAGTCGGCGTCGAGCATGACCTTGCGGCCGCGCAGCGTGAGAATCAGAGATTCAAGGGGCTTGGCCTTGCGACCCAAGTAAAATCCCGCCTTCGTCGGTAGAGTCGTTTCTTAATTCTTAATTCTTAATTCATACATCGCCCCCTCCCGTTCCCCCTTGACTCCCGGGCTCGGCCATGGCGGAATTACCACTCGCCTTGCACCCCACTTACCCCGGCAGAGCTTGGCTTCCTCAGGCCATGGCTGCTTCTTTTTCTAAAGACTTGGCCGGACTTGGGACAAATCAAGGCGTCTTCCCACCCCAACTGCTTCCGCTACCATGAAAATCCTTCGCTGCTCCCTGATCCTCACCACCGTTTATTTTGCCAGCCTGTTCCCCGTCGCCGCCCAGTCCGCGGCCCCGGCGGACTCCTCCGCACCGGCCGCCGCCGTCGCGGTCCCGCCCGCGCCCGCCAACCGGGTCAGCCCGCACGAGACGATTAGCTTGCACGTCGGTTCCCGCAGCGGCCCCTTGGTGACCATCACCTATGGGCGGCCCTATTCCAAGGACCCCAAAGACGCCACCAAGATTCGCAAAATCTGGGGCACCCTCGTTCCTTGGGGCGCGGTCTGGCGCATGGGCTCCGACGAAGCCACGACCCTCGTCACCCAGGTTGCGCTCGACTTCGGCGGCACTACTGTTCCAGCCGGTGCCTATACCCTTTGCATGTTCCCGGACGAAAAGGGCACGACCAAACTCATCATTAACAAGCAAATCGGGCAATGGGGCATCCCCTACACCCCTGCCATCCAGGCCAACGAGCTGGCGCGCGTGGACATGAAGAAGGACACTTTGGACAAACAGATAGACGAATTTACCATCGCCCTCGTTGCCGATCCGGCCACGGGCGGCGGCATCATCAAGGCGTTTTGGGAAACCACCCAGTACTCAGTCGGCTTCAAGTTAAAACAGTAACGCAGCCACCGCCCCCATCGCCATGCGCCGAGGCCACGCGATACTCCGTACAGTGTCCACGGGCGCTGCCTTGATGGCGGCGCTGATTTCCGGCGCGAGCGGTCAGTCGTCGGCGCCCGCAGGCCAGCAGCCGCCGGCCGCCACCGCCATTTTGGAAAACCTGCGTAGTTTTCGTGAAGTCGGCACCGTGCTCTTCATCGCCGCGCATCCGGATGATGAAGACAATGCCCTGCTCGCCTATTTGGCGCGCGGACGCAATTTCCGCACGGCCTACCTCTGCCTCAACCGGGGCGATGGCGGTCAGAACGAACTGGGCCCCGAATTCGGCGAACAGCTGGGCGTGCTCCGCACTCAGGAGTCCCTCGCCGCCCGGCGGGTGGATGGAGCGCGGCAGTTCTTCACCCGGGCGTTTGACTTCGGCTATTCCAAAACACCGGAAGAAACGCTGAGCATCTGGGACCACCAGCAGGTGCTGGCCGACGTCGTGCGCGTCATCCGCGAATTCCGGCCGGACGTGATGATTGCGCGCTTTCCCCCGCCAGGGGGCCCTCCCACCCACGGGCACCACACGGCCTCTACCATTCTCGCCATGGAGGCCATTAAAATTAGCGGCGATCCAACGGCCTTTCCTGAACAAATCGCCCAAGGCCTTGCGCCCTGGCAGCCGAAACGGCTCCTGCTTGATGGCGGCGGCGGCGGCGGACGTGGAGCAGGGGCGGGCGCGGGTGCTGCCACTTTGCGCATTGAAGCTGGCGGTGCGGACCCTGTGACCGGCGAATCTTTCGCCTCCATCGCGGCCCGTGCGCGCTCGAACCACAAGACCCAGGGTTTCGGCAATGCCGGCGGCGGCGGCGGCGGTGGGCCGCGCACCGCCACCTTCTCCCTGCTCGGCGGAGAGTCGGCGACCAAAGATCTCCTCGATGGCGTGGACGACACGTGGGGCCGCTTTCCCGGCGGCGCGGATATCGGGCCGCTTGTGGATGACGTTATTGCGAAATTCAATCAACAAGACCCGTCCGCCAGCGTGCCGGCGCTGCTCGCCATTCGAAGCAAAGTGATTGCCTTGGCGAAGGACCCCGTGGTGGAGGAAAAGCGCGCGCAACTGGACAAGATTTTGCAGAATTGCCTCGGGCTCACCGTGCAAACGATCATTCCGATTGCCGAAGTGGTGCCCGGCGAGGAATTGAATTTGCATTCGACGGCGATGGTGCGCTCGGCTGTTCCGGTCAAATGGGTCGGCACGCGTTATCCGGGAGTGGCGGATCAACTCACCTCCACCGGCTCGCAGACTCTGTCCGCCAACCAGGCGGTCAACCGTGATTCCGGCCAGATTCTGCCCAAGAGCACGTTGCTGACCACGCCGTATTGGCTGCGCGCCGAAGGCACCGCCGGCATGGCCCGCGTGGACGACCCAACGTTGATTGGCAACCCCGACAATCTGCCCGTGTATCCCATGCAGCAGCTTTTCGAAGTCGGCGGCCAGACGTTGTCCATCCCCGATGAACCGGTACAAATCACAAACGACCCGGCCAAAGGCGAAATCCGCCGGCGCCTGGATGTAATTTCCCCGGTGACCCTGCATTTTGCCTTCGAAGTTAATCTCTTTGCCCCGGGCGCGGCGAAGCCGGTGGATGTTGAAGTTACCGCCTTTCGGCCCAACCAGTCCGGCACTCTCCAGTTGGCCGCGCCCGCCGGCTGGAAAGTATCGCCCGCGTCGCAGCCGTTCAAAGTCGGCGCCGTCGGCGACAAGGCGAAGTACACCTTTACCGTCACCGCACCGGCGCAACCCGCCAACGCGCGCCTGACCGCGAGCGTGGACCTCAACGGCGCGCATTTCGACAACGACCGCATCGTGCTACACTACGACCATATTCCCGTGCAATTGCTTCAGCCGCCGGCGCGACTCAAGGTCGTCAGCCTCAATCTCGCGACGCGCGGGCACAACATCGGCTATCTTCCCGGCGCTGGCGACAGCATCGCCGAATGCCTCGAACAAATGGGCTACGCGGTCACCCGCCTCACTGGCGCCGACCTCACTCCGGAAAAACTGCACGGTCTCGATGCCGTCGTCATCGGCGTGCGGGCATTCAATGAACGCACCGACCTCGCGGCGAATTTGCCGGGGCTGTTCGCCTACGTCGAAGCGGGCGGCACCGTCATCGCGCAATACAATCGCCCCACCGGCTTGCGCACGGCGCAGCTGGGACCCTATCCGCTTTCCATCGCGGGCAATGCGCCGGACATGCGCGTGACCAATGAAAATTCGCCGATCGAGTTTCTCGCGCCCAATCACGCTGCGCTAAACACCCCGAACAAGATCACCCCGGCCGATTTCGACGGCTGGATCCAGGAACGCGGCGCGTATTTCCCCAGTTCGTGGGATCAGCAGGATTACACCGCGCTGCTCGGCATGAGCGACCCCGGCGAAACGCAGCCGAGCAGCAGCGTGCTTATCGCCAAATACGGCCAGGGCAATTTTGTCTACACCAGCCTCGCGTTCTTCCGGCAACTTCCCGGCGGCGTGCCCGGCGCCTACCGCCTGTTCGCCAACCTTGTGTCATTGGGAAAATGAAGCCACCCGCGCCTGCCCCAACCCCCGGCGGCTCACCGCCCGCGCCGGACCATGAAACCGGCCTGCCGGGATTGCGCACCTGGCCTGCAGTTTACTGGTTCGTGACGGGTGTCTTTGTCGTCGTGGTCGTTTTACTCACCGTGTTGACGAGGATGTATTCGTGAATTTTTTCGACTACGTCGTGCTGTTTGGCACCCTCCTCGGCATCGCCGCCTATGGCATGTGGCGCACCCGGGGCCGGCGCGACTTGCGCAGCTATTTAAGCGGCGATGGGCGCACGGGTTGGTTCGTCATCGGCGTCTCCGTCATTGCCACCCAGGCCAGCGCCACCACTTTTTTGTCCATTCCCGGCCAGGGCTATCAGGACGGCCTCGGCTTCGTGCAAAATTATTTCGGCGCGCCGTTTGCGCTCATCCTCATCGCGATGGTGTTTCTGCCGCTTTACCGTCGCCTCAACGTTTACACCGCCTATGAATTCCTCGGACGCCGTTTTGACGGCAAGACGCGGTTGCTCGGCGCGGGGTTGTTCCTGCTTCAACGCGGCGTCGGCGCCGGGCTGACCATCTATGCGCCGGCCATTGTGCTTTCCACCGTATTTGGCTGGCCGCTTGATGTGACCATTATTTGCAGCGGTTTGGTGGTCACCGCCTACACAGCGACGGGTGGGAGCGAAGCGGTCACTCTGACGCAAAAATACCAGTTGGGCGTGATTTTTATCGGCATGGCGGCGGCATTCTTCATCCTCCTGGCAAAATTGCCGCCGGCCCTGACTTTTGCCGACACCCTGACCCTGGCCGGCAGTTTCCACAAACTGCAAGCGGTGAATTTCTCCCCGAGCGTGCATGAGCGTTACACTTTTTGGTCCGGGATGTTTGGGGGCTTTTTTCTGGCGCTGGCGTATTTTGGCACCGACCAGTCGCAGGTGCAGCGCTACATCTCCGGCTCGTCGTTGCGCGAATGCCGGTTGGGACTGATGTTTAACGCCGTCTGCAAAATTCCCATGCAGTTCTTCATCCTGCTACTCGGGGTGCTGGTATTTGTCTTTTATCAATTCGAACAACCGCCGGTATTGTTTAACCAGGCGGCATGGAATTCCCTGACCGCCCATGTGCCGGCGGAACAAGTCCATTCCTTCGAAACCCGCTTTGCCGCCGCCCACGCCGAGGAACAGCACCAGCTCGAAGCCTGGGTGGCCGCCCGGAAATCTGGCGACACCGCGGGCACCGCCGCCGCCCTGACGGCCGCCGGGGCCGCCCAAGCTCAGGGTGAAAACGTGCGCCAGGAAGCCAGCAAGGCACTCCAGGCCGCCGCCCCCCAAACGACCGCCAGCGAGCGGGATTATATCTTCATCACGTTTATTCTCCACTATCTTCCCCACGGGCTCATCGGCCTGCTGGTAACGGCTTTCTTTGCCGCGGCTTTGTCGTCGAAGGCCGGAGAACTGAACGCGCTGGGCTCGGCGACCACCGTGGATTTTTACCGGCATGTGTTCAAGAAGGACGCGAGTGACGCCCATTACGTGTCGGCCTCGCGCTGGTTCACCGCGTTTTGGGGGCTGGCGGCGATTGCCGTGGCGCTCTTCGCCAACTTATCGGAAAACCTCGTGCAGGCGGCCAACATTCTGGGCTCGGTCCTCTACGGCGCGCCGCTTGGCTTGTTCCTGATTGCGTTTTTCCTGAAATGGCTCCAGGGCACAGCCGCCTTTTGGGGAACTCTGATTGCACAAATTGTGGTGTTGGCGCTTTATTTTCTGCTGCCGAAGGACGCCATTTCTTATCTTTGGTATAACGTCATCGGCGCAGTGGCCTGTGTGTTGCTGGCCATGGTAATTCAGGCCGGTATTGACTTAACCGGGAAAGGAGCCGCTCCGGCGGTGGTGTCATGAGTGGTCCCATCATTTGTTTTGGCCAGCAACCGTGCGGGTTCTTCCCGAAACGGTATTTGGCCGCGAAGGTCTTCACCGCCCGCCGGTTGCAACAGGAAATGGGCGGCGAGATCGTCTTCTTTTACCACGACAGCGATCACGACCCGCGAGAGACCAACACCATTTTACATTTCATCCGCACCGGCGAGGCCGCAAAGTTGAATTTCGCCTTCGCCAATAAAATCCAGCGCAAGTGGTCACCGCTCTATTGCAAACGGGTGCCGGACGACTGGCACGCCAACATGGCCCGCCAGTTGCCCGCCTATATTTCCGACCACCGGCTGGTCGAGGCGTTTAAGAAAATTCCGCCGGTGACCGTCGCCGATTTCTGCCTCGAAATGTATCGCGCCATGGGCCTGCTC
>CAZLPS010000019.1:0-57232 GCA_964561455.1 uncultured Opitutales bacterium | reverse complement strand
CGGGATTTCCGCAAAAGGAAGTTCGCGACACCGTGCATATGACGCTGGATGTCATAGCCCGCGCGTTGGCGCAAGGTCGAAACGTCGAGCTGCGTAATTTCGGCGTCTTTGAGGTGCAGGTGCGCAAGAGCCGCATCGGGCGCAACCCGAACAAGCCGGAGAAAGATGTCGTCATCCCGAAGCGCGCGGTCATCAAGTTCAAGTCCGGCAAGGAGTTGAAGGCGGAGTTGAAGAAGCTCGACCTGAACGCCCTTGACCAGCCGGTGGTGTAGATGCGTCGGACGTCGTTTATCTCGCGCGAAGGCGCAAAGACGCAAAGGTTTGTTTTGGGTCTGAAAAAACGGCTTCCCTCTTTCTTTGCGTCATTGCGCCATCGCGCGAGATAACCCTTTTAATTTTCCTTTAATGAGCACCTTTCAAAGCCTGCCCGGTTTTCGGGAATTTTATCCTGAGGACTGCGCCATCCGCAACGGGCTGTTCAACGCCTGGCGCGGTGCGGCGCGGCGACAGGGCTTTGCCGAGTATGACGCCCCGGTGCTCGAACCCTTGGAACTTTATTTGGAAAAGTCCGGGGAGGAAATCCGCTCGCAGCTGTTTGAATTCGAGGACAAAGGCGGGCGCAAGGTTGCCCTGCGGCCGGAGATGACGCCATCGCTGGCGCGGCTGGTGGCCGCCCGGGCGGGCTCCCTGCGCAAGCCGGTCAAGTGGTTTAGCATCGGGGAGTGCTTTCGTTATGAAAAGCCGCAGAAGGGGCGCTTGCGGTCATTCTATCAATTCAACGCCGATATTCTGGGCGAACCCGGCCCGGGGGCGGACGCCGAGTGCATCGCCCTGCTGGTGGAATCCCTGAAAGCCTGTGGCTTGGAGGAGGGGGAGTTCGAAATTCGGATCAGCGATCGTAAGTTGTGGTTCTTGTTTTTGGAGTCGCTGGGCCTGAATGAAGCTCAGTCCATTGGAGCGCTGGCGATTATTGATAAATGGGATCGGGAGCAAAAACCGGAGGTATTGAAAAAGCTGGAAGCCTATTTTCCGGGAAATGCAGAGGGGTTTTGGGGCAGGATAAACGATTTTCTCAAGGAGAGCGCACTGAGTGGCTTGCTGGCGATGCCGCAGCTGCTTGGCGTGGAATCCATCAGATCACGCTTGGATGCTTGGACGGAGCTGCAAGCCCGGGTTCAAGCGTTGGGCATGGCCAAATTCCTCAAGATTGATTTGCGGGTGGTTCGCGGCCTCGCCTACTACACCGGTTTCGTGTTTGAGGCCTTCCAAACGGTCGGCACCGCCCGCGCCCTGGCCGGCGGCGGGCGCTATGATGATTTGCTCAAGAAGCTCGGAGGCGTGGATCTGCCCGCGGTCGGATTTGCCATCGGCGACGTGACCCTGACCGATTTGTTGCAGGAACTGAAACGACCCATCGGCGCGGTGGAAAAGCCAGACGTGTACCTGGTGATCGGCGGCGAAAAGGAACGGGCGGTGGCGCTCGAACTGGTCGGCCAATTGCGCGCGGCCGGTCTCGCCGTGGATTACCCGCTTAGGGACGAAAAATTTGGCAAGCAATTCAAGGCCGCCGACCAGTGCGGCGCGAAATTGGCTGTCATACTTGGGCCGGATGAGGTTGCCAGTGGCCAGGTGAAAATCAAAGACATGCGTTCGGGCGTGGAGGTTGTGATCCCCAACGGTCCAGGTGCCGTGGCCAATATGCGCGAGATTGCCGACAAGGGCCTATCCGCGTAGGTCTTGACCCGGCATGACAGAGTGATACTTTGGCGGCGATTGTGTTTCATGAAAAGGACCTTGTTCATCGTCGTGCTGGTTTGCCTGCATGGGTCTGCCGAAACCAAGGCCCAGAACCAACCAAATCTTCTCTTGGCACCGCAGCCAACGGCGCCGGGGCTTACCCGTTATCCAGACCCGAATGCCGTACCGCCACAATACCGCACGGGGAAATATATCCATCTCGAAGCGGCTTTGGTGGCATTGATGGCGGCCGAGCAGGAACTCATCGGCGCCAACCCCGGGAAGAAAGCCGATTATTTGCCCCGATCCATTCTCGGCGTGCAACAGGCGATCGCAGATGTGGAGACGGCCATCGATTTTGCCAGCGGCCTACCAACCCCGGCCATTTCCGCGTTGCCCAGCTTGCCAACTGGGTTGGGAAACGTGACGTCGGGTGTTACCGTGGTGGCCACCACCACGCCCAAAGTTTCGTCGCCCAACATGGACGCCGCGGTGTCTGATTTGACCACCGCCCAGAATGAACTCAAACAGGCCAGCCCGTCGGACAAAGGGGTGTTTTTACCCAGGGCGAAAGGAGATGTCGCCTTTGCTATGGATAATGCGAATGCCGCCATTAACCTCGCCAATGACCTGCCCGCCACCGGGTCCGCAATGGCCGCCACGCCGGTGCCCACGCCGGTCGTTGCGGCCGCCGCAAGGCCTGCCGTGGGAGGCAATCAACAGATTCTTTGGGGGGCGCTCGCAGTGGTGGTGGTGATCATCGCCATTTTGGTGGAAATGCTTCTGCGCCGGCGGCACGGAGCGTGAAAAGGGTTTGGGGATGGGGATTCATCAGTGTGGCTCTTGACCTGCCGTGACGGCGTGATACGTTGACCGCCATCCGGAACCATGAAAACCACCAGGGCCATCGCGTTTTTTGCCGCCTTGTTTTGGTTCCCTTGCGCCCATGCGCAGAATTTGTCGACCGCACAGACAAGCCCTGCGCCAACCCTGGCAGGACAATTCGCTTTTTCGGGCGCTAACCTCATTCCTCCGCAATACAATACCGGGAAGTATCCGCGATTGCAGGGAGCATTGATTGCGTTGTTCGACGCCCAGCAGGATCTAAACGCCGTCACCGGGGGCAGCAACGGGGAATATTTGTCCCGCTCCATTTATGGGGTGAAACAGGCGGTTGCCGACGTGGAGTTGGCCATGGACACTGCCGACGGGCGACCGACCCCATCGCCAACTCTGTTGCCCAGTCTGCCACCTGGGCTGGGCAATCCGTCATCTGGCATTGTCACCCGCCTCACGTTCACACCCAATGTTCCTTCACCTGCAATGGACGCCGCCCTCCTGGCCCTCGCCACGGCCCAAGACGAACTCAGACGGGCGAGTCCGGGGAATAAGGGAATTTTTTTGCCGCGGGCCATGGAGGATGTCAACTTTGCAACGTCAAATGCGCTTGTAGCCGTCAACCAAGTCAGGGGCATCCCGTTTGCGCCGCCGAAACCGGCACCCACCGCTTCGCCCGGAAAGAATGGCAATCAACTGATGTCGTGGGGCGCGCTGGCGGCGTTGGTGGTAGTCACGGCCCTTTTGGCGGAAATGCTCCTCCGCAAGCGGCAGGGGCGCGAGGCCGATGGAAGTTTTTAAACGGCGGAAACGGCGGCCCTCCGCGAAATTTAATTACGTCCTTGCCTTCGGTGCCGATTCGTGCGAGATTCACCCCTTCCTCGAGCGTTGGTTCACTGGGTTCAACCGGTATTCATGGCGTTCAGAACCCTGCAGGCATCTCTCCGAGAAGTGTCCTTTGGCGGTCACTCATTCACTCGGAAATTCAGGAAAACAGGCCTGCTCCCGCCGCACTTTCGCGGCGGCCAGTTGGAAAGCATTAAGCTTTCGCCTGCTTAAAAATATGACACACAGTACACCCATGCCCTTGACCTTTGCTCAATTGGGCCTTGCCGAGCCGATCTTACGCGCGCTCACAGACAAAAAATACGCGACTCCTTCGCCGATTCAGGCCGAGGCCATTCCGCACCTGCTCGCCGGCAAGGACCTGATGGGTTCCGCCCAAACTGGCACCGGGAAAACGGCGGCGTTCGCACTGCCGATTCTCCAGCGCCTCTCCGCGAGCCTGCTGCCGCGCACGCCGCGTTCACCACGCGCCTTGATTTTGACGCCCACGCGCGAACTCGCGGTGCAAATTGCCACGAGTTTCGCGGACTACGGCAAATACTTGCAATTGCGCCACGTTGTCATTTATGGCGGCGTCGGTCAGGGCCCCCAAGTTTATGCGCTCACCAAGGGCGTGGACATCGCCATCGCCACGCCGGGCCGGTTGCTCGACCTTGCCCAACAGGGCCACGTGAAATTCGACAAGGTCGAAATTTTTGTGCTCGATGAAGCGGACCGCATGCTCGACATGGGCTTCACGCCCGACGTCAAACGCATTTTGGCCAAAGTCCCCGAGCAGCGCCAGTCGCTCCTTTTCTCGGCCACGGTCCCGGCAAGCATCCAGGAACTCGCCTCCCGCATCCTGCGCAAGCCGGTGCGCGTCGAGATGACCCCCGAAAAGCCGACGGTGGAGAAAATCTCGCAGCGCGTCTGCGAGGTTGCGCAAGGGGACAAATACGCGCTGCTGCGCCACATTCTCGACCAGCACACGGAAGGCCTCGTGCTCGTCTTTACCCGCACGAAGCACGGCGCGAAGAAACTCGCCCGCAATCTTTCCGCCGCCGGGTACCCAGCTGGAGAAATTCACGGCAACAAATCGCAGTCGCAACGCCAAAACGCGCTGGAGACATTCCGTTCCGGCCGCACCCGCATCCTGGTGGCGACCGACGTCGCCGCCCGCGGCATTGACGTCAAAGGCATTGCGATGGTGGTGAATTACGACATTCCCAACGAACCTGAAGCCTATGTCCACCGCATTGGCCGCACGGCCCGTGCCGGGGCGGAAGGCCTCGCGTTTTCGTTCTGTGATCGCAGTGAACGTAATTATCTGCGCGGCATTCAACGCCTCATCCGCCAGAACATCCCCATTTACACGGATCATCCCTTTGCCAAAGGTGGCGCGGGCCACGGGACGACGGAACACATGCATCGTTCGCCGCTGGCGCATCGCGAGGCCATGCAGGCCCAGCGCAAAGCCCCGACTTCACGTCCTTCCGTCACCCACCGTGCCCCGTTGGCCCACCGCCCGGAGTCTGCCCATACCACGGAAGGCCATCGCCCGGCGGAACACCGCCCGGCCCCGCATCGTACAACGGAGCATCGTCCTTCGGAGCACCGCCCTGCGGCGCCCCGTCCGGCCGCCCATCGCGATGGCGAACATCGCCCCGCAGTGCAGCATCGTCCGGCGGCCCATCGTCCGGCGGAAGCGCTTGACCGCCCGGCGGTGCACCACCGGGTGCCCCAGGAGGCTCCACGCCCCGTTCATGCGTCCCCGCGACCGTCTCATGGGGATCATCGCCCGGCTCACGCCGCCCCGCGCGCTGCTCATTCTGAGCATCGCCCTGCGCATGCCGCCCGCTCGGCCCATGCCCCGGATCGCCCGGCCTATGCCTCGCGCCCGGCCGCCCGCCATGAAGGCCCCCATACCCCGGCTTCAGCCGCCCGCTCGGGCTACAGCAACCACCCTTCGCCTTTCCAGCGCAACCAAACCCGCCAGCATCGCGGGGCGCCGGGGCGAGGTCGGGGAGCCTCGCAAAGCTGGTAGGTGACCAAGCTGGTGGAAGCATCCTCTCCCGCCTGCCAACATCCTTGAAAAAGGAGGTTGCCAAGCAGAGCCGGGGGTTTCATAGTGACCGTTCGCACGCAATGCGGTCACCCGCAACGCGTTCCTTAATTTCGACCAGGAGCCTACCTTGAGAGACGAATACCTTAAAGAAGCCAACAAAATCATCACGGATGCGAACATTCTCATCAACGTGGTGTCGCGCCGGGTGAAACAGCTCAAATTCGGCATGAAGCCTCTCGTGGAGTCACTGGAGAAGCTCGAACCCGAGGACATCGCCCTGCGCGAGGTCATTGAGGGCAAGATTGACTACGAACTCTGGGACGGCATAGAAGACAAGGACCGGTAAATACGCCGCGTCGCGCCAGGGTGGGGAGTGGGTGGCCGCCGGTTGGCGCTCCTCCGGGGCTTTATGGCCAACCTATCACCATGTCTGCCGTGCCCAAAGACACCGCCCGTTTCACGGAAATTCGCAACTCCAAGGCGTTTCACCTCTACCATGTGGGTGAGCGGTTTGAGGCGGGGATCATGCTGCGCGGGACGGAAATGAAGTCCCTGCGCCTGGGCCAGGCCCAATTGCCGGATGCGTTTGTGAAAATTGAAAACGGAGTGCCGGTCTTGCACCACGCCCACATCGCCGAGTATGCGATGGGCAATATCCACAACCACGAGCCGCGCCGACCGCGCAAACTGCTGCTGCACAAACGCGAAATTGCCAAACTGAAAGCGGCCGCCGAAATGCAGGGCATGACCATTATTCCGATTCGCATCTATTTCAAGGAAGCCCTGGCCAAGGTGGAAATCGCGCTCTGCAAGGGCAAGAATGTGGCGGACAAGCGCGAGACGCTGCGCCGCAAGACGGAACTGCGCGAGGCCCAGCGCTCCATGAGGGCGTGGAAATGAAACTTTTAAGTGCTTTAGTGCTTAGTTTTTTAATTTTAGTCTTTAAGTTGCATTCAAGCCTCGTGCTCCAGCGCACTAAGAACTAAAGCACCAAGCACTAGAACACTCAGTCATGTTGCATGTCATCCTCTTCCAGCCCGAAATCCCGCAAAACGCGGGCAACATCGGGCGCATGTGCGCGCTCACGCGCTCGCGGCTGCATCTGATTCATCCCCTGGGCTTTCGCATCACCGACCGCCATCTCAAGCGCAGCGGCATGGATTATTGGAAGTCCCTCGACCTCGTGCACCACGACAATTGGGAGGCGTTTTTGAAGAGTGACCGCGGCCCCAGGCGATGCTGGCTCTTTACCACCCATGCCGTGCGAACCTACTGGGAGGTTGAGTTTGCCGATGGCGACGGTTTGTTGTTTGGCAACGAAGGTGCGGGTGCGCCGGATTGGCTGCACCAATGGGCGGGGCCGGAGCGCGAAATCAAGATTCCCCAGGCGGATCCGGCGCTCCGCTCGCTGAATCTTTCGACGGCAGCGGGGATCGGGGTCTTTGAGGCGCTGAGGCAGCTGCGCTGAGAGGGACCGAAGGCCAACGGGGGAAAAGGGACCAGTGCAGGGCGCACTTATCCGAAGTTGCAACCCTCGACCTTTCACCCTTTTTTCTTTGGTCCCTGGGTTCCTTTGGCCTTCTTTTGACAGCTTTTTAACAATTCCTGTTTCCCCCTCGGGAGGTCAGGGATTCCCGGTGGCCGCCTCAGGCATAACCCGGAGGGGGGCTAAGGAGATTATACCGCTTGGTTCAGGCTTAGCCCGGAGTAAAGGTCGGGCCATCTTCGGCAAGCAAGTCGGGCTCATTTCGAAGGGAATTACAAGGTCGTGCCGATACCGAAAAAAGTCCCGCGGCGGTAACGTGCGGGTATGAACTCCACACGACATAACCAAGCAGGATCGCTGACCCTCCGGAAACAATTATTCAACGGCGCAGTGGCGCTTGCTCTGGCCATCGCCAGCCTTGTCCCCCTGACGGCCCGGGCCGTGGCCCCCAGCAGTGGAGTGCCTTACAGCGAGATCCTCGCCGCCGCGCAAAAAGTCACCTGCCTCAACACTTCGTGGAAGATTTTTGTAGTCAAAGGCGACTCGATGGAACCGCAATTCGGAAAGAATTCCGTCATTCTCACGGCCCCTACTGAATTCAAGGACCTCCGCCCGGGAATGCTGGTGGTCTATCAAGACTCGTTTGGCGACATGGTCGCACACCGGCTGATCCAAAATACCGCCAAGGGCTGGATCGCCAAGGGTTACAATAACCACGACGTGGATCCCGGTTTGGTCACCAGCGCGAATTTGCAAGGCGTGATTTTCGGAGTGCTCAACTACAAGAGCGGAACGGACAGCATCGCCTCCGCCGCCGTCAGCAGCAGCCCTCCCGTTGCTTTGGCTAAGCGGTATTAAAGCAGCCAAGAGAAGAGGAAGTCAGCATACCGGGGCCGGGCGTGGCAGCGCCCGGCCCCATCATTTTTTCAGGCTGGCCTTGCGTTTTTCGCCGAAAAGAAATACAGTTGATTTTCGCGCAGACGTTCTCTACAAATCTCAGGTTTCCTACCCCGCGAACGGACTTTTTTTACCACCCTCTTTATCCTTCACCATGAGCGACCCCGCCCCCCAGAACCCCGCCTCCAATCCTGCCGCCCCTTCGGCCGCCTCCACCTCGACGGCACCAAAATTCAAAGAATACACTTTGAAGGAATTGGATCCGCGCCTCCAGCGCTACATTGACCAGGCAGACAAAGCTGTCGAGAAGACCCCCCAGAGTGCGATTGATCTTTGCACGGGGATTCTCTCCCAGCATCCCGGCGCCGTGGAGGCCCGCAAAGTCTTGCGCAAGGCACAGAAAAAGCTTGTCCCCGGGCAAAAAGGCCTGACCAAGCTCTTTGGCAGCCTGACCAACACCCCCTTCGCGATGAAGGCCGGCTCGCGCATCAAGACCGACCCCAAGTCGGTCCTCGAAGAATCAGAAAAACTTTTGTGCGCGAACCCCGCCAACATCCCGGCGCTCCGGCTTAACGGCCAGGCCGCGGAGGCCATGGGCTTGTGGGGCACGGCGGCGCTCGCCTACGACACCATCCGCGAAATCAAGGAAGAGGACATCGAAAATCTCATGGCTCTTGGGAATGCCCTGGTTCAAGCCGGCCAGCCGAAGGAAGCCATCAAGTGGGGCGAACGCATCCTCGAAATTCAACCCGGCAACGGTGACGCCCAAGCGTTGCTCCGCCAAGCCTCCGTGGCCATTACCATGGACAAGGGGAAGTGGGACGAGCAAAGCAGCTTCCGCGAAAAATTGGCGGACGCCAACAAGGCCCAAGAACTCGAAGCTGCCGCCCGCATGGCCAATGACCCCGAGACTCTTGGCCGCCTCATAGCAAAACTCTCCGACAGCATCGCGCAGGACCCGGAAAACATCAACCTTTACCGCGACATCATTGGTTACCAGAAGCAACTGCATCGCTATGAAGATGCGCTGGTGTGGATTCGCAAAGCCCGTCAGCAGCCGCTGGGTCGCGCCGATACCACGCTGGAAAAGCTCGAGGCCGACATGACCATCGCGCTCATGAAGTCCAAGCTCGAAGAATTGGAAGTGGCCGTGAAAACTGATCCCTCGCGGCAGGCCGAGTTGGATGCCCTGCGGAAATCCGACTTGGAATTCCGGGTGCAGCAGGCCAAAACCCTGGTCGAAAAATACCCGAACGACTACGGTTTCCGCTACGAATACGGTACCCTGCTTTATGAAACCGGCCAATATGACCAAGCCATTCGTGAATTGCAGCTCGCGCGCCGCAACCCCAAGGTTTCCCATAAAGCCATGCTTTATCTGGGCCGCACCTATCGCGCCCGAAAGATTTACGACCTTGCCATTGACTCGCTGACGACGGCCCGGACGGAAATGCCGGTGATGAACGACCTCAAGAAGGAAATCATCTACGAATTGGCCGGGTGCTACCAGGGCAATGGCGCCACGGACAAGGCGGTGGAGGAATACAAGAATATTTACGCCAACGACATTGACTACAAGGACGTCGCGAAGATCATCAACTATTACTATGAGCATAAAAAATTGCCCTAAGCGGGGGCCGTTCATGGGCCGGGTGGGTGCAGGCGTTACGGCGATGCTGGCAGTGTCGGCTCTGATTTTGGCCTTCCCACGGGTGGCTCATGCTCAGGCTGGCAAAGGTGTCATTGGCGATCGCGTGGACCGGGTTCAGGGCGCGCAGGCCCAGCAGGCCGCGCAGCAACTGGCTGATGTTGAGCCGTGGTCCCCGGCTAAAATCATCATCAATCTTGACGCCCGGTGCCCGGTGGTTACCGCCTTGGGCTATTTTGGGGCTTTCGCCACGGCGGACAAGGATCCGGCCAAGGCGGCCGAATTGCAAACGCGCTTTACCCAATTGCAAAAGACCGTGCAACCTCTGGCGGAGGCTATAAAACAAATGGCTGCGGGCACAAAGTTTGCCGGTCGCAGTTTCCCTGAGACGCTGGTTCCAAAATTGCAAGTGATGAGCAGTGACCTTTTCGCGGAAATCGCCAAACTTTACGGCGATGCCGGCTTGGCCGAGTTGAAGCAGTATCTGGCCACGCAGTCCCAGGGCGCAGTGGTCAAATAGGCAGGTGGAAATTCGAATTATGAATTGCGCAGGTGGAGCCGGTCGGTGGGACAGGGTGCGGGGCCATGGGTAAAATGATTGCCAAGATTTGGCTTCTCGTTTCTAACTTCCAGCTTCCTCCATCCACGTTCATGGCCACCCATATCCATCCCACGGCGATTATCGAGCCCGGAGCCGAATTGGCGGCCGATGTGGTGGTCGGGGCCTATTGTGTGGTTGGGCCACAGGCAAGGTTGGGGCCGGGCACGGTATTGCACCATCATGCTTGCGTGGAGGGAATCACGCAATTGGGGTCGGGCAACGAGGTGTATCCCTTTGCGCTGATTGGTTCGAAAACGCACGACCTGAAATTCTCCGGTGGTTGCCCGGGCCTGCGCGTGGGCAACCGCAACGTCTTTCGCGAATACGTCACCGTGCACCTGGCCACCAACGAGGGTGAGTTTACCGTGCTCGGCGATGATAACGTCCTCCTCGCCTACAGTCATGTGGCCCATGATTGCGTGGTGGGCAACCATATGGTGATGAGCAGTCACGCGGCCCTCGCCGGCCATGTCCTGGTCGGCGATCATGTCAATGTCGGCTGGAATGCCGGCATTCACCAATTCTGCCGGCTCGGTGACCACAGCATGGTTGGCGCATGCGCGAAACTCGTGCAGGATGTGCCGCCGTTTATGATTGCCGATGGCAACCCGGCCAAGATTCGCACCATCAACAAGGTTGGCCTGGAGCGGCATGGTTTTTCGCCCGGCGATGTGGCATTGGCGCGGGCCGTTTTTAAGATGCTTTATCGGGAGGGGCTCAATCGCAGCCAGGCGCTTGAGCGGCTGGTCTCCCATCCTCAGGCGGCGCATCCGGTCATCGTGGCCATGGTCGAGTTTATTGGCCAGAGCCGCCGCGGCCTCGCGGCCGGCGCATTGGGCGGCGGCGACTCGTAGTGGCCATGCCACAGGTCGAGATAACCAACGGGTCCGCTCGGATCAACCTCTGGGCGCTCCCTTGGCCCAATGGGCTGACGCTTATGGTATGTTAAAGCCCACGCTTCGCACCAGGTTGTCCCGCAACAGGGGATTTTTGGCCGGGTCGGTGTAGTCATCGGTCAGCATGCCCGAATCTTGCGTGTGATTGTTGACCGATTTCCAGACAAAATTATCGTCCGGATTCACCGGCTGGCCATCGGGGCCGCGGGAGATCAGCACGGGACTGTCCGTCTGCCAATTTCGATTCGTCGGAGTGTAGGTGTCTTTAATGGTTATATAGCGGTAGAGGTACGGATTGTCCCAGGGATCAAGGAGCATGGAGGAGTCTTTGAGCCCGCTCGGGGTCGACGTGTCCCGATCCACGATATTGAAGCTGTCCAATTCGATGTAAGCGTGGCCCCAATTGTATTTTTCACCCAAGGGCAGCACGGAACCATCGTTCATCTGCACGTTCATCCCCACAACCTCCCATTTGGCGTGGCCACTGACGGGGTCCTTGATCCAGCGTGCATGCCCGGTAAGCGCGGCCAGGAGGTTGTATTCCGCAGTAGGCGACCCCCCGCCGGAATCACCGTCCATGGGCGGAAAATCGCCGTTGTCGTGCTGAAAAGCCTTAAGCGCCGTCATGATGGCATCCATCTCGCTGCTGCCCCGCGCCATGCTTTGTTGGCGGATGACCATTTTGGAAATGCTCATCGTGATTGTCGCCAAAATCCCGATAATGACGATGACGGTCAGCAGCTCAACCAGGGTAAAGCCAGTACGCCGACGCGCCACCTTCAGGGACAGCGGCAGGCGGGAACCGGCGAAAAGGCGCGTGGGTCGGGACATGGTACAGAGGGTATATGGGTAGGGACGGGTAATTTAACCGTTCCCGCCAAGAGTTTCATCATAAGGCCGCCCGCTCATTTGTCCAGCGGGGAAGTCGAACTGGGGCGAATCCGTACGGGAAATCTTTACAATGGGCCCGCGGGCGGCAATGCTGTGCGCCTTCCATGAGCGCCCGCGATTTCTCCGAGGTGGTGGATCTGATCCGCAAGGAAAGCCCGCGTTACGACAAGGGAGCCTATTTCTTTGTCAAACAGGCGCTGGACCACACCCTCAAGTCCATCAAAAAGGACAGTGACGGGCGCATTGGCCGCCATGTGAGCGGCCAGGAGCTGCTCGCGGGCATTCGCGAGTATGCGCTTCAGCAATTCGGGCCCATGGCTTTTACCGTGCTCGAACGTTGGGGCGTGCGCCGGTGCGAGGATTTTGGCGAAATTGTCTTCCACTTGGTGGACTACCAGGTCTTGGGCAAAACCGATACCGACCGGCGCGAGGACTTTGCCGGCGGCTACGATTTCCGGGCCGCGTTTGTGGGCCCGTTTGAACCGGCGCCGTCGCGCCTGCCGGCCCGCACCCGGCTGGAGGAGACCGCCGAATGACAACGTTATGGTTCTTCACCGGGATTTGCATTGGCGGCATTTTGGGCGGGCTGCTTTATCTTTCCGCGCGCCGGGAGGCCGTGCGGCTGGATGAGGAAAAGCAGCACCTTGAGCAGGAGAAGCAAATCGTCGTCGAATTCATGCACAGCATGGTCGAGTCCGTCGGTGAGGGCTTGAGCCGGCGTGATTTGTTTCAGCGCATCGTCCACGCCGCCGTTTTGAGCACCGGGGCTTTGAGTGCCTGCGCCTATGAGCGCTCGGCGGATGACCAGTTGCGCGGCATCGCGGTCGAGGGGCTCTTCCCGCCGCAGCGCCCCCTGCCGGGCGAGGGCGGTTCGTCCGCCCCCGCGACCCGCGCCAAACTCCTGGAGCACGTTTTGCGGTCGGAGAATTACGCCTTGGGTGAGACGCTCATTGGTTCCGTGGCCAAAAGCGGCCAAGCGGTGCTCATTGCCGACGCGCAGCGCGATCCGCGCGTCATTGTCCATGCGGACCCTTCGCTCGTGGTGCGCTCGCTGATTGTGGCGCCCATCCTGTTTCGCAATGAAGTGCTGGGCGTGCTGGCGGTGGCGAACCCCGCCGATGAGCGGCCGTTTAATGAGATGGACCTCTCCCTGGTGCAATCGCTGGCCGAGCAGGCGGCCCTCGCCCTGCACAATGTCGAGCTGATGCGCATGCAGATCGAAAAGTCGCGCATTGACTTCGACCTTGCTGTCGCCAGCAGCGTGCAGGGCCTGCTCCTGCCCCGCAGCTTTCCGGCCAACGCGTCGTTGGAAATGGACGCACTCTACCGGCCCGCCCAGCAGGTCGGGGGCGATTTTTACGATGTGTTTCCGGTCAACGGCAATAAAATCGGCGTCGCGGTGGCCGATGTTTCCGGCAAGGGCGTCCCGGCCTCCCTCCTCATGGCCATTTGCCAGACGAACCTGCGGCATTTTTCGCGCATTTGCGAGTCACCGGCCGAGGTCCTGCGGCGCGTCAACCGGGAGATGGTCGGCGAGGTTCCCGAAAAGATGTATATCACCATTGTCTACGCCATCATTGACACCGAGCGGGGCGAAATCACCCTCGCGCGTTCCGGCCATGAGCTGCCCCTGCTCCTGCACCGTGACGCCACTTCCGGCCATCTGCGGGTGGATGCCGTCGGTTCTGAAGGCATGGCCGTCGGCATGGTCACGCCGGAGATTTTCGACCGCGTCATTGTGGACAAGAGCGTGCCCTTCCGGGCGGGTGACGTGTTTGTGCTCTATACGGACGGCGTCACGGAGGCCATCAGCGCCGACGGTTCGGAGTATTCCACCGCGCGCCTCGGCGACGCGCTGAAGTATCTCCATCAACACACGCCCAAGGAAATGAACCAGGGCATCCTCGCCAGTGTCGAAAGCTTCGCCGGCTCCGGTACGCCACGGGATGATATTACGCTGGTGACGGTGCGGCATTTGTAGAATTTTGGCGTGGCGGAATTCGGCCGTCATTTTTTTCTCACGACCAACCAGCACAAGGCCGCAAGCGTCAGAATTATTGCCGGAATACACAAGGCGATGATCAAAGCTGTTGGTAGCCGCTTGTTGGTGTCGCCGGGGCTGGGAATGGCAGTGGGTTTGGATCCCGTTGAGCTGCTTTTTGCTGCCACAGTATTCACCAACGGTCGATTGAAGGCCATGGCGCCCAAACCCCGCATGCCACCGCTGAATCCATAAAAAAGGCTGACGGCACCCGATTTGTCCACTTTGTAAATCGCGTTGACCGCCACGGGGCCGGAGCTCGTGACGTAAAGATTCGCCTTGGAGTCAAACGCCAATTTTCCAGGACGGGGAACATGGGCAAACGGAGTGGCCACACCGGCACGGGTGATGCGCATAATGGCGTCGCCGCCGTAACTCGCTACCATCAAGTCGCCACTGGCGTCGAAAGCCAAACCCTGCGGCGAGGCAATTCCGGAGGCATACGGGGTGATCGCGCCGGTGGCGGTATCCACCTTTGAAATCGTGCCTTTGGCGTCATCGCTGACAAACAAGACCCCGCCGGCATCAAATGCCAGTCCTGCGGGCAGGCCCATGCCACTGGCCAAAACGGTGAAGACGCCCGAGGGGGAAATTTTATAGACCACTCCGACGGTGGAACCGGCATACAAATTGTCAACCGCGTCAAAGGCCATCATCGTGTTGGTTAACCCGGATTGCGGAGGGCCGTAGGTGAAAACGGTGGCTTTGCCCGTTTTATCCAGCTTGTAAATGATGTTGGTCGAGACACCGCCCGCACCGCCTTCCGCGGAAATATAGAGCGTGCCCTGTGAATCAACGGCCATGGCTAGCGCCCGGTCAATATTGGCAAAAGTTGCATCAGTGCCGGCGGGGGTGACGCGAACAATGCTCCCCGCGCCTCTGCGGCCTTGCGGAATGGTCCCAACAAAAAGATCGTCCGTTTGCGCCATCGCAAAATTTATGCCCGCGCCCAACAGCACGCCCAAGACGAGAAATCGACGGGCGACCGGGAAGGTTTTCGGCCTTCGTTGCAACGCATCTGGTCGTAAATGAATCATGAATTGATCAGGTAACAAGAGATATTCGAACACCCCAATTGCCCGCCGCGATGATAAAATCACCCCCCCTTGTCCGACCGGGGATCCAGCGCATCCCGCAAACCGTCGCCGACGAAATTCAACGCAAAGAGGGTAAGGGAAAAGAACACGCTTGGGTAGATCAGCAGCCAGGGATACAGCTCCATGTTCGAGGCCCCCTGGTTGATTAAATCGCCCCAGGAGGTCAGCGGCGGCTGCACGCCCAACCCGAGGAAGCTGATGAAGGATTCGAGCATGATGACGGCGGGAACGCTGAGCGTCGCATAGATGACAATGATGCCCGCCAGATTCGGCAGCAGGTGGTGCCACAGAATCTTCCATGGTCGGCGGCCCAGCGCGCGCGCGGCTTCCACAAAGGCCAGCGACTTCAATTCCAGCGTCCGTGCCCGCACCACCCGCGCCATGTTCAGCCACTCGAATGCGCCGATGGCCAGAAAAAGCAGGCAGAGCTTGATAAAGGGCCCCCAGCTACCCCGGTGAAAATGTTCCAGCAAGACCTGTACCGGCTTATCCAGCAGCACCACCAGCATGATGATGAAGATGGTAAAGGGCAGTGCGTAGAGAATGTCCACAAAGCGCATCATTACCCGGTCCACGAAGCCGCCAGCATACCCCGCCACCATGCCGTAGGTTACGCCAATTAAGACCACCATTCCAGTCGCAAGAAAGCCCACGGTCAATGAAACACAGCCGCCGACCAGCAGACGCGTCAACAAATCGCGGCCCAGCAAATCTGTGCCCAGCCAGTGTTCCCCGCTAAACATTTTTGCGCCCAATGCCAGATTCTGCTCCTCATATCCATAGGGCCAGCCGTGGCCATAAGCGGCTTTCAGCCCAACGCCAACCGCACATGTCATGCACATCAGTGAAACAAGCCCGAGAAAGCCCAGGCTTGCCAGGGCCAACTTGTGTCCGCAAAAGCGCCGCCACGCATCGCCCCAAAGGGTGGACGCGCCCGCCTTGCTCATGGGGTTCATTTTATTCAATGGCGGCCTTCGGATTTAGCGCGGTCAGGAGCAGATCGGCCATCCAGTTGCACAGCAGGAGGATCGCTGAAAACAGCACCGTCACGCCAATCAACAGCGGATATTCCTGGGTCAGGGCCGCTTCGATAAACATGCGGCCAATGCCGGGAATCTGAAAAATGGATTCGACCACGAAAGATCCAGTTACCAGTCCGGCGATGGTCGGGGCGAGATAGGCAATGACCGGGCCCAGTGCGTTCCGCAGCATATGCACCACCAGGATGCGGGGAGAGGAACACCCTTTGGCCCGGGCCGTGCGAATGAAGTCCTGCCCGCGCACTTCCAGCATGCTCCCGCGCGTCAATCGCGCAATGTAGGCGGCGTAATACAGGCCCAGAACCAAGGATGGTAGAATTCTGTCACTTGCCGTGTTCCAGCCCATGACGTTGACCCATTGCAGCTTCAAGCCAAATACCAGGAGTAAAATTGGGCCGAGCACAAAGCTTGGGAGACAAATCGCCACCATCGCCATTCCCATCGTTCCGTAATCACGCTTGGAGCGTGGACGCGCCGCTGCCACCACGCCGGCACCAAGTCCCACGACCAGTGCCACGAGCGTCGCCCACAATCCCAGTTCAGCCGAAACGGGTGCTTTTTGAATCAGCAATTCATTGACCGACCAGTCTGGGTGGCGGTAGAGCGGACCCAAATCTCCGTGCGCAAAATTCCATAGATACTTGAAGTACTGAACCGGGAGCGGCTGGTCCAATCCGTAGTACTCCAAATTATGCGCCTTGGCCTCTGGACTGAGTTTGCGGTCGGTGTCAAACGGACCGCCGGGCACCCATCGCGCCAAAAAAAACGTGATCGTAATCACCACCCAGAGCACGGGGATGATTTCGAGCAGGCGCACCAGGGCGCGGCGGAGCAGGGGTGGCATGGCAGGGTGGAGGAAATTATTATTGTGGTTCTGGCTCGGTGGCCTTTGGATCCAGATAAACATCCGTGTAAATGTGCTGGTCGAGCAGGTTGTTGTGGTAACCGCGGACTTCCGGCCGTATCAGAATGATGGTCGTGTAATAGTACAGGGGGATCAGGGGTGCCTCGGACCCAAGGATGGCTTCCGCCTGTTGGAAATCTTCCATGCGTTTCGCCGGGTCAGTTTCGTTGCGGGCGGCCAGGATGAGTTTGTCGTAGTCGTCGTTCTTCCAGCCGGATTGCTCTTCTTCATTGTCACTGGAAAAAAGCTCCAGAAAAGTTGACGGGTCGGTGTAGTCTCCATACCAACCGGCGCGAATGATGTCGAAATCCGCGACATCGCGCCGGTTCATCCAGGCGGGATTGGCGGTATTGGCCAGCCGCATAGCGATGCCGAGATTCTTCTTCCACGCTTCCTGCAAATATTCCGCGACCGCCCGATGGGCGTCGGACGTATTATACAACAGCTCGACCGACGGAAAGCCTTTGCCGTCGGCATAGCCCGCTTCCGCCAGGAGACGCTTGGCTTTGGCGACATCTTCGTGAATTTGCGCCCGCGGCCGGTACTGCTCCGATGGCGGCGTCATCGTGAAGGCGGGCAATTGCCCGGCGCGGGTCACATGGTCCACCAGCGCCTGCCGGTCAATGGCCAGATTAAGCGCCAGGCGCACGCGCGGGTCACTCAGCGGCCCTTTCTCTTTACGCGTATTGAACGTGTAGAAATAGGTTCCATATACGGGCATGACGCGCAAATAAGGAGAATGGGTTTCATGGTAGGCGGCAAACCGCGGTGGTGGCAGCGTACTCGTAACGTGGAGGGCCCCATTGCGGAAGGCGCGTTCCTCGGCGTTGATGTCCGCAATCGGAAAAAACCGGATGCCGTTAAGCCGGATGGCAGCGGCATTCCAATACAACGGATTCTTTTTCACCTCAATGACTTCACCAAGGGAATATTTGCTCAGGACAAACGGACCGTTGCCGACAAAGGATTCCGGCTTGTCCCAGCCGGAGTCCCGGCGGGCCATGGCCGCGAATTTCTTAATTGTCGGCGGATGCACCGGCAAATAGGTCTGGTGGTAGCACAATTCGAGGAAGTAACCGGTGGGGTGTTCGAGTTGGATTTGGAGGGTGTGGTCGTCCAACGCGTGGACCCCCACCTGGGTAAAGTCTTTCAAGGTGCCTTTATTAAATGCCGTGGCGTTCTTAATCGGGTAAAGCATGTTTGCATAATTCACCCCCAGCGCCGGCGTCAGGATGCGCTGAAACGAAAACACGAAATCGCCCGCTGTCAGCGGATCGCCATTCGACCACCTGGCCTCGGCGCGGAGGTGAAACGTCCAGGTCATTGTTTTCTCATCATAGTCCCAACTCTTGGCGACGCCGGGCTTTGGTTCGAGCGTCACCGGGTCGGGCACGGTCAGACCTTCAAACAACGCGATGCTGATGTGCGAATCGTTCAGCGTCTGAATCAGTTGGGGGTCAATGGAGGTCGGATCGCCGCCACTGCTAACGAGCAAAATCCCCTCACGGTTGGCTATTTCCACGGGCGTTTCCCGTCTTCCGCATGCATCCAGCAGCAGCGCCCCCGCCACCAGACCAAGGCCGGCGGATAACATGCGGGCGCGGGAGCGAAACGGGTTCATGGTGAAATTAGAAGACTACTGCGATTGCGCCTGAGATTGTGCGTGGGTGCCGTTGCCGTTGCTCTGTACCTGCCCGTTGGGTTCGGTGCGTTGGAGCGACACGATGACTTGCAACCGCTGGTCCAGCGCGCCTTTGTAGGTTCCGCGCATCGGGGCCACGTCGTGGTAATCGCGCCCGACCGCCGTCACCACGTGCCGCACTCCCGCGGGCTGGTTGTTCGTCGGGTCAAGCCCGTACCATTCGCCACCCGGCAAAAAGACTTCCACCCAGGCGTGACTCGCCGCCGCTCCGACCAGGGCCGGGTCGGTTTTCTCCGGATCGTACGGTTCGATATAGCCGCTGACGTATCGCGCGGGCAGGCCCGAGGTTCGCACGATGGAGAGCATGAGGTGGGCGAAATCTTGGCACACGCCGTTACGCTGCTGGACGACTTTTTGCAGCGGTGTGCTGATGTCCGTGACCCCGGGTCGGTACGCAAATTCCTTGTAAATCCAGCCGTTTAATTCCAGCAATGATTCACCCAGGGTGCTACCAGGCGCGAAAAACCGCCGCTTCAGCGGGCGCAAAAGCTCTCCAAGCGGCACGGTGTCGCTCGGCTGCAAAAAATCATACAGCTTGTGCATCTGGCTCTGAAAGAGCTGGCGGGCCTCGGCCACGTCCACCGCCAGCGCCTCGCTGACATCCGGCATGGGAAAGGTCTCCACCTCCGCCGAGGCTTCGACGGCCAGGCGCGGGTGGCGAAAGGGCACCGAGAAAAATTCGACATGGTTGCCGAAGTAATCAATATAATTGTCCACGGGCACGCGCGGCTCGATGGTCAATTTGCGCTGCAAGACCTTTTGGGTGCGCGTGTCGCGCGGCCAGACCCGCACCTCGGCAAACGACTCGGAGGCGGGCGCCCGGTAGGCATATTCAGTGCGATGAGTGACGCGGAAACGCATGGCGTGGGCAACAGACTAGGCAGAACTTTAGTGAAACTCGATGGTTCTTTGTTCAGCCACGGCGAAGGCATGTTGGTGGCTGAAATAGGCATCCTCCATGCCTTGGTGCAGCGCTTCGACCTGCCGGCGCAAATCCCCGAGTGAATCTCCGGCGGCTGCGGCCAGAATCTTGGCTGGGTCGAGGTCGTGGCAGACCTCCTCCAGCCGGGCGAGTTCGACGACGAGCGGATTCGCCGGCCCCAGGTCGCGGTGGGTTTTCAAATTGGCCAGGGCCAGGCGCAGGTGGGCCAGGCAATGCGCCGCGGCACTCGGGTTGCCCGTATGGCCAATCATCAAGGCCAGCACCCGTTCCAGATACGCGCGCGAGCGGTAGGTGCGCCGGTAGGCGTCGAGCGAGCACAGCAGGCGCAGGAGCGCGGTCAGGTCCGTCTCCTGCTCGATTTTGCCCAGCAATTGGCGGCCCTCCGGGCCCACCAATGCCTGCAAAATCGCCAGCGTGTTGATTGCCCGCTCCAGCCAGACGCCGATGCGGAAAAATTGCCAGGCCTCGTCGTGCAGCATCGTCCGCTCCGCTGCGCCACTGACGCGCTGGGCCTCGTCCACCACGACCTGGCAAGTCTCCCGCAAGCGCGCGCGGGAAACGTTCTTCAACTTCACGCTCGCGTCCGCCAACTTGAGTCCGAGCCGGTTCAATACCTGCCATAATTCCGGCGTGACGATGTCCCGGATGCTCGCGGCATTGTTAATCGCCGACCGGACGCAGGCGTGGACCGAGGCGGGCAGTTCGCGGTCAAGGACGAGAGAGCGCGTCAAGTCCGGCAAGTCCGGCGGCGGCGCAATGTTGGTGCGCTTCCATTGGTCTGCCGACACCGCCACGGCCCGCCACAAGGGCCAGTAGAGTCGCTCCGCGCCCTGGCCAAGGGCGTCCCAGCGCAAGGCTTCCAGGGTGTTGAGTTGGCGGGCGACGTTTTCGGCGCGCTCCAAGTAGCGGCCCATCCAGTACATCGTTTCGGCGACGCGGCTGCCGATGGAGAATTCTTCGCCGATGGCTTCGGGTGCCGCAGCGGCGGCGGCAAAAGTGGTGGTGGCGCCCGGGCCCGAAGCGGGCACCCAAGTGTCCTTGATGCCGCCGGTCATGATCGTCAGGCGCTGGTTCTCCCCCCGGCCCAGCGCCTGGCGCGTCAAGCCGCCCGGCAGCACGGCGGGCGTTTCGCCAAGTAATACAAAAGCGCGCATGAATACACTGCGGGAGACAAATTCGCCGTCAATAAAGCGCGGCGCGTGGCTCGGCTCCAAACGCGGCTGGGCCACGAGCAGTTCCGGATTGCTATCCAACACCGGGCGCAAGTCGCGCGCGCTGGCCAGGTCGAGCCGTTTGCCGTAATATTTCTGCATCGTGTTCAAGTCATGGATCGGTTTGAGCACCATGGTCGCCAGATTCTGCCGGACATGCTCGGCCTGGTCCGCATCCCGGCAGGTGAACGTCGGGACGGTTTTGAGCAGCGGCTTTTCGTGCAGGTAGTAACGAATGATGTGGTCGGAGTAGCGCAGCATGGCGCGGTTGTCCGCCACACCGCTGCCAATGGCGTTGACGACGGCCACCGTCCCCTTTCGCACGCAATTCACCAAACCCGGCACGCCCTGAAAGCGCGAGCGGCCAAACGCAATCGGGTCAATCGAGGAACTTTCGATGCGGCGGTAAATCACGTCCACCTGCTCCAGGCCGCGAATGGTTTTTAGGAACACCCGGCTCTCGCGCACCAGCAAATCGCCCGGTTGCACCATGGTGATGCCCAGGCTGCGCGCCAAAAAACTTTCCTCGAAATACGACTGGTTGTCCTCGCCGCGGCACAGCAGCACTGCGCGCGGATTGGGCCGCGGTGACTTGGCCCGCAGCACTTCCGCCAGTTGGGCGGCAAACGGCGCGACCGGCGCCACGTCCACCGTCGCGAACAGTTCCGGAAACGCCTGCGCCAGCATCCGGCGCGATTGCAGGACATAGGAAATGCCGAAGGGCGTCGAAAAGTGGTTTTCCAGCACCATCCACTGGCCCACGGCATCACGCACCAAGTCCACCGCCACCAAGGGTGCGTAGCGGCCGTCCGGCACGGGCAGCCCAATAAGTTGGCGGTGAAACGCCGGGTCGCTCAAGACCACATCATACGGCACGGCGCGATCCTGCAGAATCCGCTGCGGCCCGTAAATGTCGGCGATGTAGGCATTGAACGCCAGGGCGCGCTGGATTAGCCCGCGCTCCAGCACCGCCCATTCTTCCGCCGCCAGCACGCGCGGCAGCAAATCCAGTTGCCATTCCTGGTCGTCCACCGGCTGGTCGTCCACCACCGCAAAGTGCACGCCCAATTCGCGCGCCGCGCGGGTCAGGCGCTCGCTGCGGCCCAGGAGTTCCCCCTGTTCAAACTGCCCGAGCGCGGCGAACAGGCGCGCGACGTCCGGGCGGGGCGTGCCCGGCCCCGTCCACATTTCATCGCGGAGCGGCAGGTAGTCGCCAAAATGGTCGCAGGAGTTGTCAGGACGGCGCGGCACGGCAACAATTAGAGGGTCGGCACAGCTTCAATGAGCTTGCGGGTGTATTCGTGGCGCGGGTGGGCGTAAATTTCGTCGGCGGAAGCGACTTCGACAATTTTGCCTCCGGTCATTACCAGCACCTCGTCGCTCACGTGCTCCACCACCGCCAAGTCATGGGCGATGAAGAGATACGTCAGCCCGAGCTGGTGCTGCAAGTCCATCAGCAAATTCACGATTTGCGCCTGCACGGACACGTCTAGGGCGCTCACCGGTTCGTCGCACACAATGAACTCCGGCTCGACTGCCAGGGCGCGCGCGATGCCGATGCGTTGGCGCTGGCCGCCGGAAAACTCGTGCGGGTAGCGCTGCCGGTGCGCCGGTTCCAAGCCCACGAGGGCCAGCAATTCCGCCACGCGCTTTTCGCGCTCCGCCCGCGTCTGTTTGGGGAAATGAATTTCGAGCGGCTCGGACAGGATTTGAAAAATGGTGAGCCGCGGGTTCAGCGAATTGAATGGGTCCTGAAAAATCATCTGGATGCGCTTGCGGAAGGGGAAGAATTCACGCTCGCCCAGTTTGGTCAATTCCACGCCGCCGTATTTGATGGAGCCGCTGGTGACCGGCGCCAGCCGCGTGATGGCCCGGCCCGTGGTGGTTTTACCGCTGCCGCTTTCGCCCACCAGCCCAACGGTCGAGCCGCGCGGCACTTGGAACGTGATGCCATCCACCGCCCGTACTTCCCCCTTATGGCCGCCCAGCAGGCCGCCGCGCAACGGGTAGTGCACGTGCAGGTCGGTGACTTCAAGAAGTGAGTTCATCGGGAAAAATTCTTTTTAAACACGGAGGACGCGGAGAGCACGGAGGGGTGGGGTGGCGACAAGGCGAATGAAGGATTGGATTTTGGATGATGGGTGGGTGTATTTCAAAAAGTATTTCTCCGTGTCCTCCGTGTTTCAAGCTTGTCCAACCCCCGCCGCTTCGATTTTTGCGTAATCAATCGTCACGAGGCGGTCTTTGCGGTGGCCGAGACGGGGGATGCAGGCGATGAGCGCTTGCGTATACGGATGCTGCGGGGCCCGCAGCACTTGCGCCACCGGGCCGTATTCCACTATTTTTCCCCGGAACATCACGATGACGTCATCCGCAAATCCGGCGACCACGCCGAAATTATGGGTGATCAGGATGATGGACATGCGGTGCCGTGTGCGCACGTCGCGCAGCAGGTCGAGAATTTGCTTTTGAATGGTGACATCCAGCGCGGTGGTCGGCTCGTCGGCCACCAGCACACGGGGCTCGCAGGCGAGCGCCATGGCGATCATGACACGCTGCTGCATGCCGCCGCTCAGCTCGTGCGGATAGGCGTCGGCGCGTTTTTCCGGGTCGCGGATGCCCACGTCACGCAAAGCCGCCACCACCCGTCCCCGCACGTCCTTGACCTGGGGCAGGTGCAATTTCACCGCCTCGGCGATTTGCCAGCCAACCGAGAAGACGGGATTGAGCGAGCTGCCGGGCTCCTGGAAAATGTAGGCGATTTCCTTGCCCCGGATTTTCTGCAATTCCCGGGGAGACGCCGTCAGCACATCCTGCCCGCGATACCGCACCCGCCCACCCACCGTGCAGGCTGGCGCCGGCGGCAGCAACTTCGTCAACGCCAGCGCGGTGACGGACTTCCCGCTGCCGCTTTCGCCCACCACCGCCAGGGTTCGCCCCTCCTCCAATTGGAAGGAAATGCCCTTCACCGCTTCGACCACATGCTCGCGGCCATGGAAGCTGATGCGCAAGTCCTCAACTTGCAACAGGGGGGCTGAATTCTGGTCGGTCATGCGAAGCAATTTGAAGGTTGCAGGTTGGATTGGCGGCTGGGCAGGTATACGCTGAAGTCTTTTTTATTAATGGGTTGGTGGTGTATAGTCGCCTCAGTCGCTTTTATCGCTTCAGTCGCCTTTGCTTATCTCGTCTTCATCTTCGGGTCCACAATGTCGCGCAGGGCGTCGCCGAGAATGTTGAAGGACACGACCGTAACGAAAATGCCCAGACCGGGCAAGAGCAACCACCAGAAATTCAGCATAAGGACCTTCATGTCCTGCGACTGGCGCAGCATCAAGCCCCACGACGCCGAGGGTTCCTGAATGCCAAGTCCCAGAAACGACAGCGCCGCTTCGCCAAGGATGTAACCGGGGATGGACAAGGTTGCTGCCACCAGCAAATACCCGGCCAAGTTCGGCAGGAAATGCTTGAACAGAATCCTTCCCGTGCTCTGACCCATGCTTTCCGCAGCCGTGACAAACGCCCGTTCGCGCAGGGACAGGCTCATGCCGCGCAACACCCGGGCTGTGCCGGCCCAGCCAATCAATGAAAGAATAACGATAATGACCAAATACATCTCGGCGGATCCAAAGTGCGGAGCCAGCGCCGCGCGCAGGGCCAGCAGCAGGTACAACGTAGGCATGGCCAGTAAAAACTCCACGCCGCGCATGGCAAAGAAATCAAAACTGCCGCCAAAGTAACCCGCCAGCCCGCCCACCAGAAATCCCATGACCAGGGTGATGCCGATGCCCACCAGCCCGATGGTCAGGGAAATGCGGGCGCCGAACAGCAATCGTGAATACACATCCCGACCCGTGGAATCACTGCCCATCAAGTAGAATGGATAGTCTGCCGGATTCACCGGGTGGCCAAGCTTTGTCCCTAAAGCTTCGTAATCCGGCACCAGCAGGTGCCGGGTGGTTTTGAACAGGCCGAGGATGCTGTATTCATAGCCCCGGCCGAAAATCTTCAGGGGAATCAATACGCCGGCCTTGGGTTCGTAGTGGGAAGTGAGCGGATCCACTTTCTCATAAATCTGGGCGCACCATTGCCCGTCCTGCCACACCAGTCGCGACGGCGGATGAAAGGTGTTCTTTAAGTTGATTTGGTCAATGGGCCGGGTCGCGAGCACCGGCGCAAACAGGGCGCATCCATACAGAACCACCAGGATAAGGGTAGCCAGGGCAATAAGCGGTTGACGGGGCAGGCTGGCGACAAATTTTTTGAGCGTCGGCAGCGCCACCCACAAAAAGGCTCCGGCGGCCAGAATGAGCGAAATTGCTCCCGCAATTTCGACCCGGCCGATAATCTTGTCCATGGCACCGGAGTTGTCCCAGGGCATGGCGTAGATCCCCAAGCCAACTGCAATAATGAGGACCGTGGCAACGACCAGGGCCATCGTTCCACCGCGGCGTTTGACGGTTCCGCTGGTATGTTGCTGTTCCAAACGGATGCGCGGATCCGACAAGGCCAACAGAATGTCCGCCAGCAAATTGCCGAGGATGAGCATGACGGAACCAACCAATACCGCCGCCATGACCACATACTCGTCATGCCGCAAAAAGGCGTCGTAAATTAAACGTCCAAGGCCGGGATAATTCAGCACTATTTCGATCAACAGGGCGCCGGACAGCAAATTGGCAAAAGCAAAGCCCAGCGATGTAATCAAGGGGTTGATGGCATTGCGCAGCACATGGAGAAACATGATGCGACCTTCCGGCACGCCCTTGGCTCGAGCCGTCGTCACAAACTCCGCGCGCAAATAGTCAATGGTGCTGGAACGCATTACGCGCATCATCCCGGCGACACTGCCGATACCCAGCGCAAAGGTGGGCAGCACCAGATGCCAGGCGTAGTCCCAAAACCGGGCTCCGGGGTGGAAAAAATCGCTGTCAAACGACGAGCGTCCGCCAATCGGCAACCACCCGGTGTTGGCTGCGGGAATCAACAGCAGCAGGCCGAGGAAGTATTCCGGTATGGAAAGTGAGGCAAAGGCTGCAAATGAAATTATGCGGTCAACCCAGGAATCTTTTTTGATCGCGGCCAAAACTCCCAGCGGCACCGCCAGGCCCCACGCAAAGATCAGCGAGGTAATCTCCAACGTCAAGGTGGCCGGCACGCGCTGCATGAGCAGGCCCGTCACGGGGACGCGATACTCAAAGGAATCGCCGAGACTGGGCCAGCCAAAGCCAAGGCGCCAGGTAAATTGGCCCTGCGGGTCGAGGAATTTGACCGGTGACACGGTGTCCACCCAATGGAAATAGCGGATATAGGCGGGATTGGGATTCCCCTGGGCGTCCTTGTAACCGTATTGGCGCTCAAGTTGGGCGATTAGTTCGGGAGAGATGTCTTTGCGAGCGCGGTATTCGTCCAGCGCGTTGCCCGGAGCCATGCTCATGAGGAAAAACACCAGTATGCTGATCAGCACAAGCAGCGGGATCATGGCGAGCAGTCGGCGAATGATGAAGGTCAGCATGGCTATTTTTGTTTCGCCGGCTCAATCCACAATTCCTCCAGATTCCAAATAATCGGTCCCGAGGGAGGCACGCGCACATTTTGCCATTTGTTGCGGATGGCCTGGTATTGGTGCGGGGTCACGACGTAAAGGAGTGGGAGCTCCTCAGCAAATATTTCCTGAATTTGGCCAAATATTTTTTTGCGCTCTGCCTGGTCAAACGTGCGCTCGGAATCATTCATCAGGTCGTCAATTTGCTTTTCCCAAGGGGTGTCCGGGGTCTTTTCCACTGGGTGCCATTGATGCATTTGGCCGTTGCTGCGAAAAAGGTTCTTATTGCCGGAAGGGTCGGTTTCACCCTGGGGCGAACCCCAGCCAATGAAGGTCATTTCATAATCAAACGTATTGGTGGTTTTCTGGAGAACGAGGGAGAAGTCCACATAAACTTGTTTCACCTTTATCCCCAAGGCCTTCATATTCTGCTCGAAGGCCGTGGAAAGATCGGTAAGCCGGCGGCTTCCTTCCGCCAATGTCAGTTCGAATTCAACCTTGTGGCCGTCCTTATCCTGCAAATCGCCTGCGGCGTCCCAGGTAAATCCAGCTTCCTGCAGTAGCTCCCGTGACTTTGCGGGATCGTATCCATATTGGCGCACATCAGGGTTAAACCAGTGAGGATTGCCCTGACTGATGACCGATTTCTCCGGCTCCGCCAGCCCAAAATAAACGCCTTTGCAAACGCCCTCGCGATCGAAGCCGTACATCACCGCCTGACGGAAGCGCTTGTCCGCAAACCACGCCAGTTTGTAAGGTTCAACGTAAGGCTTCCCGCTCTTGTTCTTGTCCGGATTGAGGTTGAACCAATAGAACAGGGAATCCGGCAGCGGGCCCATATCATGGATGGAAAAATCGTAAATCTTCTCCCCTTTGCGTACCCAGGCCAGGTCCGTGCCGGGAATGCCGGGATTCCAAGCGGCATCTGATTGTCCGGTCGCAAACAACATCATTTCAATTTCCGGCGTGGCGACCTTTTGGATGATGAAATAGTCCACATAAGGCAAACGCTGGCCGGCGGAGTCCGCCCGCCAATAGTGGGGGTTTGCGGCATAGACGATGCGTTCAGCTGGCTTGTAGGACTTTACGACAAACGGCCCGGTGCCCACCAATTCCTCCGGGTGGTCAATCGCCGTCTGCGTGGACCATTGCTTCATGAATGAACCGTCTTTCAGCGAAAACTCCAACTTGTGCTTCGGCAGGATTAGGATGTTGTTCAAATCATTGATGAACGGTGAATAAACCATCGGCGTGATGATTTCGACCGTGTAGTCGTCCAATTTGCGATAGTGCAGAATATCGTCATTATAGGAGAACTGGTCGTACATTTCATTGGGGAATTTCGGCTCCTTTTCGCCGGTTTTGGGATTCACGGTTTGGGCAAAAATGCAGTCCAGGGTAAAAACCACGTCGTCCGCATTAAATGGCGCGCCATCGCTCCATAGCACACCCTTGCGCAAATGAAAGGTATAGGTCTTATTGTCGCCGCCGATTTCCCAGGACTTCGCCAATGCCGGAATCATGCTGGCCGTCATCGGGTCATAGTTCACCAGCGGACTGAGAAAATAGGTTGCTGCCTGGTTTGAACTTAAGTCCGAGGGCACAAGATAGTTAAAGGTCTTGGGCTCATCCACGTCCACCACCACGAACGAGCCGCCGTATTTTCCGGGTGGCGTTTTGGACACCTCCACCTCCTCTTCCTGCCCGGGCTTCACGCCATGGCTCGACGTCGGCGGCGGCTTGCACCCTGCCAGGAGTAGGCCTGCCAGCGTCAAACCGGCCCGCCAATACTTTAGGCCGCCGTGGCGGCGGCCCGGGTATGAGGAGGGGCGGGGAGGGCGGGACATGACGCGGGGGGTTTTCAAACGCTCGGCCAAACCCGATTTTATTGCGAATTCGCCCGAACTAATCAATCCCGCATCTTGCGGGCTGAATCGTCGCCCGAAAATGCCGATGCCTTGGGCGTAGCGATATACATCGTCCGACGCCCGAAGCGAAATCCCGGTAAAGCGCTGTCCTTCAAAGCGGGATCAGCGCTACCCCCGAGCCAACTCACTGTTAACCCAGTCTACCCGCGCTTGACCACCTCCCGGGGAAGTTTCATCCTCGATTTAGAATGAAAAGAGCGGCTTCGCGCAAGCGCGAGCCCTACGACGTCCCCCCAACCCCGTTACCCCATGTCCCATTTCCGCTTGTCCTCCACCTCCTGGCCCAAATCTCTTTCCACCATGGTTGCAGCAGGGCTGTTGGCCGCTTTTACGATCGTCGTCGGCCAAGCTCAAGATGCCCCTCCCGCTCATTCCACTCTGGCGGCATCGGCGGCCCCGGCAACTTCTGCCGCGGCGGCGGCTTCAGATTCGGCAGCATCGGGCTCTGCGTCGGCCGCATCGGGCGCGCGGCGAGGACGCGGAACGGCGGCGGGAGCCCGTGGTTCCGGTACGGCCGGGCGAGGTTCCGGCGCGGCTCCGCAGGGACGCGGCGCGGTTGCGACGATAGCGCGGGACGCCCTGCCGTTTTCTCCGAAAGATTACAGCAACGCGGATCCGAAGCTGCCGTCGCTGGTTATTGCCGGCGACTCGACCGCCCAAACGGGTACGAATGCCCAGCGCGGCTGGGCCGCCCTGCTCATTGACTATTTCGACACGAACAAAATCAACATCGTCAACCCGTCCATCGGCGGTCGCTCCTTTCGTTTGTTCTACCACGAGGGCAATTGGGATAAATTGGTCGCGGGGCTCAAACCTGGCGACATTGTCATGATTCAGTTTGGCCACAATGACAGCGGTGACATTAACAATAACAACGGGCGGGCCGCGATTGCCGGGGACGGAGACAAGACTCAGGAAGTCACCCGTGCCGACGGAAGCGTCGAAGTGGTGCACACGCTGGGATGGTATTTGCGAACCTACCTCGCCGACGTAAAGGCCAAGGGCGCGAATCCCTACATCATGTCCGCCACGCCTTATAATCGGGCGAACCTGTGGATGAACGGAGTATTACGCCACTCGCCGGGCGATAATTCCGCCGTCCAAAAGGTCATCGCCGACGAGCTGAAAATTCCCTACCTCGACCATACCGAAATCATTGATGAACGTTACGACCAGATGGGGATGGACGCCGTCCTGCCCTTGAGTTCGGACGGCCTGCATAACACCACCCAGGGGGCCATTCTCAACGCCGAGATGTTCGTCGCCGGCATCAAGTCCATGAATATCAAGGTGTTGACGGATGCCCTCAATGACAAGGGCAAGGCGATTCCAACCTACAAGCCGGCACCCGCGAAGCCTGCGGCAACTGGTGGCAGTCAATCGGCGGCCGGTTCCGCCAAGCCGGCGGGCTCAACGGCTCCGGCGTCCGCCAGTGCGGGGAGCGGTCAGGGTAATTAGTCGCTCCAGCGGAATTGATGAGGTAGATCCGCGTAATCTTTCGGTAACCCTCGAACTGTTACAGTCCCACCCCCTATGAAATCATTTCCCCCTGCTTCCCGTTCTTGCCTTGCCGCCGCAGCCAGTTGCACTGCGTTGATCGCCCTCTCTTCCATCGTCACCGCTGCCACCGCCCCCGCGGCTCCGGCCGCGGCGGACAAGCCCTACAAAATTCTCAAAACCACCCAAGTTCCCTCCACGGGTGGGCTGGATTATGTTACTGCGGACAGCGTCAATCGCCGGGTCTATGTCGCCAGCGGAAGCACGGTCCATGTGTTCGACCTCGACACCTATAAGGAAGTGGGAACATTGCCCAATGCGTCAGGCCATGGTGTGGCCGTTGACCCGGAAAACCACACGGGTCTCGTTTCTGGCACCAATGCGGTGTTTTTCAATACCAAGACGCTCGAAGTGATTAAGACTATTCCGGCCCGTGGGGCAGATGGCTATATCTTTGACGCCCAGAACCATCACTTTTTGATTCTCAGCCACAACGCGCCCAATCTGCTCGTGATTGACTCGAAGGATGGGTCGGTCGTCAAATCCGTCGCTGCCATTGGGCCCAATGGGGCCAACGCCGCCGTCGAGCAAGGGGCCTCGGACGGTGAAGGGCATTTGTTCTTTGACTGTTCGACCGTGGTCGCCGTGGTGGATGCCAAGACGCTCGAAGTAACCGGGCATTATGACTTGGGAGGTGCCACGAGCGCGGCCGGATTGGCGATTGATGCCAAAAATCATATTCTCTTCGCCATGTGCCGCGGTGGTGCGAGTGGCGCTGGGCCGACTTGTGTAATCCTCAGTTCCGTGGACGGCAAAATCATCACCACCCTGCCGCTCGCGGGCGGCAGCGACGGTGGTGGCTTCAATCCCAACACCATGGAAGCCTTCAGTTCCACCGGCAATAACGGCAAGAATACCGGTGCGCTGACCATTATTAAAGAAAAGAGCCCGACGGAGTTTGTTGTGGAAGATAACGTCGAAACCAAATCCGGCGCCAAGACCTGCACCTTGGATGCAAAACTTGACCACATTATTGTGATTACCCAGGAAGCGGCTCCTGCTCCCGCAGCGGCCGCGGCCAGCGGTTCAGCCTCTGCTCCTGCGGCTTCCGCCGCACCAGCTGCTGCTTCTGCGCCCGCCGGTTCCGCCGGTGCTGTGGCGTCGGACGCCGCGAGCGGCCGTGGTGGCCGGGCCGGCGGCGGTCGCGCTGGTGGCGGCCGTGGCCCTGCTGGCCCGCAGTTGTTGGATGTGATCTTTGTCGGCCGGTAAGAGAATTGATTTCCAAATGCGCGGCGTGCTGATACCAGCGCGCCGCGCATTTTTATGTCCACAGGGTCGAAATCGCAGCCGGGCGTTTTCCTGATTTTTGCCTGGTGCGTTTTCGAATTATCCGATCACCCAACCAAGAAGGCTTCGCGCAAGCGCGAGCCCTACGAGCACCCCCAGGTACGCTGGTAGGGCCAGCGCTTGCGCTGCGCCGCGATATCGGTTGGCAAAGCCGAAACGCTCTAAGCTATTGCCCATTCGCGGGTTGCATGGTTGATGGCAGGTGAATGCCATTGGCGCTCACCTTATCCTTGCGCCTTGCGGATGTCCCCTCAATGGGTATTGTCTGTCATGGAGCGATGGATGAGCTATCTGCCTTTTCCAATTCCCCCGGGGCCACGCGCCAATCATGCGAAATTATTCTTTGTTCGGTTTCCCTGCCAACGGTTGTTAGCTATTGAATAATTCAATCGGTCTTTCAATCCCCAACCCACCAAGGTAAGAATATGAACTTCCGCATCGCCCGTTTTCCTTTGGCTGCTGCCATCCTGCCGGCAGTGGCCCTCGCGCTTCTCGCCGCCCCAACCCGCGTTGACGCCTGCGGCGGATTCTTCGGCCCCGTCGGTCGCACCATCACCCAGCCCGGCCAGACGGTGTTCATCACCTTTGATGACGTCCGCCATGAAGAAAGCTACACCGTTCAATCCCAATTTTCGGGCAATGCCGTGGACTTTGGCATGTTGCTGCCGGTGCCCAGCCGCCCGCGGCTCGACGAAATGCCTCGTGACTTTTTCGCCGAATTAAATGTCTTCACCACGCTTTTGCCGCAGGACAACAACAAATACCTTTCCCCGGGATTTGGTGGTGGTCGCGGCGGTGCCGCGGGCGCCGCCGGTGGCCGGCGCGGCGGTGGGGGCGCCCCCGGGGGGCCGCCTCCGGTGCAAGTGCTTGAATCCGGCATCGTCGGCACGCTGGACTATAAGATTATCGCCGCCGACAAGGCCGACGACCTGACTTCCTGGCTGAAAGATAACAATTACGCCTATAGCGGCGACGAAGCCACCCTCAACCACTATATTCAAAAGAAATGGCTCTTTGTCGTGGCCAAAATTGACACCAAGCAAATGAAGGCCAAGCCCGATGGTACATTCGAAGGCCAGGTCACCCCCACGCGGTTCACGTTCACCAGCGACCAGATTGTCTATCCGATGCATTTAACCCAACTCAACGTCACCACCTCGACGGATGCCCTCTTCTATATTCAGACCAACCACAAGGTGGATCTGGGCGGCGAGTTCTCCTACCAATACACTTACGTCCCCATGTGGACGAGTGCCCTGGCCCTCGAACGCGGCAGTCTGGTCACCGACCAGGAATTTGCCTGGAACAAAGTTGTCGGTGGTCTGGCCAGCGATTATGCCCGCATGGCCGGCTCCCTTCGCCTGGCCGGCCATACCCCCGCGAGCCTGATGTGGGCCAAGAAAATTACCGCCAAGGACATTGATACCCTCTCGGGAACCCAGCCCTTCGATCGCCGCGTTCCCCAGCCCACTTTGGACCAAATGGACAAACTCAAGCTCCTCAAGGGCAGCGTCGCGCAAGGGCAGTTCATCACCAAAATCCGCAAGAGCTTTACCCACGATGAATTGAATGACGACCTCGTGTTCGTCAACGCCGAGATCAACGGCCAAACCGACGACACGGAATATTTTGAGACGACGCCGGCCAGCGTCCAAGCCATCACCGACTACTCCATCCCCACCGCCCCCGCCCGCGGTACCGGCGCCCGGGCGCCCGCAACCCGCGGTACGGCTGCGCGCGGTCCGGCCATGGCAGTGAATGCTCCACAATCCCGTTTGGCCGTTATCCGGACCAATTTGCAAACCGGGGTTAACAATTTTCAGTCCAATTTGCTCCCAGGCCAGAAGGCCGTCAGCGACCTGATTCAGGCCGATTATGCCCAGGTTGACCGGGATTTGACCGATGCCCTGACCTACTCCGCGAATCATCCGGAAATGGATGCGCTTGGGTCCATTCAGGACACCACTATTGGCGATCTCATCACCAAGCTTCAACCTTATGTGGGAGCGGTGCGCGGGGCGAATTCAGCCACCCCCACTTATCTGCGCACCGCCCTCAATCAATTAAACAACGTTGCGGTGCAGTTGCGCTCCACCCTCGGCGGCGACCTCGGCGGCTCCCGCGCCAAAATCATCTCTGACCTGAATAAAACCGCCGACGACCTCATTTCCCTTGCGAGTGGTGCCAGCCCGTGAACCTCCGTCGTCCAACGTCGCTTGATTCTGCCATGCATGGTCGCATGGTTTGTGTGCTCTCAGCCGTCCGCCAGCCGCACACTTGGCTGGCGCTTTACCTTCTCGCCGTCCTCGGCGTGTCCGCCCAACTCACCGAACGCCCGGGCAATTCGCTCGACGACCCTGTGTTGGTCCCGCGCGACCTCACCGGCCTGTCCATCAAGACTCCGCGTGTGCGCGTCGTCCACACCTCCGATCCGGCGCTTGAGGGTGGGTCGATGTATTTGCAACAGGCCGATCCGTGGCTGGGCTACAAATGGGGCCGCGATCTCTTCCAGCGCGAATTTCGCGAGCGCGACGGCGTCTTCGGCAACACCGGCGCCTTGTATGGCCTGACGCTATCCGACGGGGCCACGAAGATGATGGACCACGCCCACGTCAATTCCTGCGCCGTCTGCCACAACATGCCCTATCGTGACGGCGGCGCCGGGGCCGTGATTCCCAAGAATGGCGGCGAAGGCCGCAAAGCTCCGCACTTATTCGGTGCGGGACTCGTCGAGATGCTCGGCTGGCAGATTCGCCAGGCAGCCCTTGCCATTGCGGACACCAACCGCGACGGCTGGATCAGTTTGGCTGAATCCAAGGGTAAACGTTGTGTCATTAAAAATTTGCCCGATGGCATCTCCGGCGTAGCCGCCACGATTGATTTTGGCAGTTTCGAAGACCTCGACGGCAGCGGCCGCCCCAACCTCAATGCCGCCTTCAGCATTATTTACGTGGATCAGGACGGCAAACGCATCCCCTTCGCCACCAATTTGCATTTTCCCGGCGTGGCGGGTTACACGATCGAGTTTCAGTCCTTTGGCTTCGGCCAGTTGTCGGCGCAATTCCAACCGCCCATTGCGACGACCCTCCGCGCCTTCATTGCCACCGCCTGGGATACCCATTGCGGCTTGCAGGCCTTTGATCCCGTCACGCTCGATAATCCGGATGACCAGGGCTTCACTGGCCTGTCCAACGCCGGCCAGCGGCAATGCATTACCGCCGCGCAAAAAGACCGTGGCGTCGTTCGCGGGCCGACCGGCATCAGCCTCGACGACCCCGACCGCGACGGTTACTGCGAGGAAATCTCCGCGGGCGACCTGGACCTGGCCGAATCGTTTCTCCTGAACCATCCCGCGCCCGCCCAAACTAAAATCACCGCCGAAGTCCGGCAGGGAGAAAAACTTTTTAATCAAATGCAATGCGCCACCTGCCACGTGGCCGACTGGCAAATTCAGGCCGCCAATCCCGGCGCGGCCGATTACACCCAGCGCTTCACCGGCGACCGCCGCTTCTTCAACTTGCAGGTTGCTTGGAATGACGCCACCCATCGCCTCGAGGGTAAACTGGTTTCGCTCAGCACGGTGAAAGACGGCCTCACCAAGCCCAATCAGGGCGCCTTCACCGTCCGCGGCCTCTATAGCGATTTCAAATATCATGACGTGGGAGAGGACTTCTATCAGACGCAATACGACGGCTCCGTCGTAAAACTCTGGCGCACCCGCCCGCTCTGGGGCATCGCCACCACCGCGCCCTACGGCCACGACGGCGCCAGCCTGACCCTGGACGATGTCATCCGCCGCCATGGTGGCGAATCCCAGGTTTCCCACGACGCCTACCTGCACGCCACCGATGCCGAACGCGCCGCCGTCCTCGCCTTTCTCAACTGCCTCGTGCTCTATCAAACGGATCGCCTGCCCTGCGATGTGGATGGCGACGGCAAAATCAGCGAACATTTCATGGTCGCCGGCATGGACACCGGCCCCGAGCGCTTCAACCCCGAATGGCTCTTCAGGGTCCCCGGCAAAATCGAGGGCCCGGTGACGATGCTCAAGGGCGAAAAAATCACCTCGTTCGCCCTGACCAACGTTCGCGCCGCTTATGGCTTGGACCTCAAATATTTAAAGGATTCCGACAACGACGGATTTCCCGATGTCATTGATCCTGAACCGCTGGTGACAGGCTATCACGACGGCGCGAAATAGCGAAATCTGTCGCTTGGCGCGCTTCCATTACCTGAAACTGTCATCCGTGATACAGGGTTTATAACGATTGGTATTTTGTCTTTCCGTTGCCCCAAGGCTCCCTATCCTTGGATGAAGTCTCGCCCCCGTCAGTTCATTTTACCCCCTAAACCATGAAGATGGCGCAAACTGATGATTGCGGTGCTGGCTCCGGCCTACCCCGGCTTTCTTTGAATCGGAAGGGAAAAATCTTCGCCCTCGGTCTTGCGGCTCTCGCTGGATTTCAGGTCGGCTCGGCCCTTGCCGGCATCCCTCCGCCCCCGCCATCGCCTCCGCCTCCGATTGCCCCTGCGGTCGCCGCACCCCAGGGTCCGAACCCGGCGGCCACGCGCACGCCTTATGTTCCCACGCAGCCGGACACCACCCGGCACCGCTTGGAATATTTGCGCGGCGAATTGCAAAAATCACTCGAGGCCCTAAAACAGGCGCCCATCGACCCGAATATTGGGTTTATCGAAAAAACCATCGAAGATTTGAATCAGATGCTCACCGCCGTGGATGGCGGCCTCGCCTACGTCAAAGCCCATCCCGAGTCTGACCCGCTTTGGGCGGTTCCTTCCCGCCAGGGAATGCCGCTCGTCAATGTCACCAGCGGCTCCGCCTACATCATGGATCGGAACGTCATCGTCCATTACCCAACCCTGCCCGCGGCGTTTGACCGCCTGGACCGCGGCCTCAATGCGTTCCTCAATGGCGCTACGAACGTCACTGATTCCGCCGTGATTGGCGAACTCGGTGGCTTTCGCGATAAGATTATTCGCGGTGTCTCTTGGGCCACCGTCAACTTGGTGGCCGGCGCCGAGGCTTATGTTCGGGCGTCCGCAGTTCTGCGCGTGCCGCCGCCACCCGGTCTCCTCGCGTCCCCCGCTGACGCCCCAAAATCCGGCTCCATCTCGGGCAGCGTGGTGAACGGCGACGGCAAAGCGGCCAACGTCCTTGTCACCTTCCAATTCATGGGCGATGCCTCGCGAGCCCTGCCCGTCAACGCCGTCCGCGCCAATGGGGTACCGGTCACCATCACGGACGACCAGGGCAATTTCACCATTCGCGATATTCCCCCGGGCGATTACAGCATCACGGCAGTCCGCGGATTCGTGGGCGGTTACCGCCAAAGTGGCACCTTTGAACCCATTAAAGTTTCGGCCGGCGCCGATGCCAAACTGGCCAAACCGATTATGCTGCAAGAAGGCATCGGACTTTAGGAATTCTGTTTTTAATCAAAATTCTTCTACCCTCCTTTTTACCATGACCATTCTTCCATTTCCCCGTTCCAGTTTTTTTGTCCTCGGCGTGGCCCTCGCCGGCCTGCTTTCCCTTGGTACAGTTCCGCTTTTCGCCGACGCCGCCCCGCGCCCCCAGCCGCCCGCCGCCCCCAGGCTCGCCCCCGACGCCAATCCCACCGCGCAGGGACATTTGGATGCCGCCCAGCGCGCGGTTGACCAGGCACTCGCGGCGCTCAAGCGGGCAGCAACCAACGATAATCACGGCCGATATGACCAGGCCGCCACCACCGATTTGGCCGCTGTTGCCGCCGACCTCGCAAACGCTGCCCAATACGTGAAAGCGCATCCCGACGCCAACGCGCTGGCCTCCGGCCCGGCGCCCGCCGGCACTGTGCTGGAGAAAATCATGGTCATGCCCGCGGCGGCAAGGGGCCCGGGAGGGACGCGCAGCGGCGCGGTTGTGCAAACGAATATGATTACCGCCTTCGATTCCCTCAACGCCGCCCTCAATGAGTTCATCATTCCGACCGCGCCGGACTATAAAGGTCCGATTATGGGCGATTTTGGTGGAATCCGGGCGAAAATAATCGCCGACCTCGAGCGCGCGAATACCAATGTGCTCGCGGGTATAAATTACGCCAATGGCGTCATTCGCAATCCCGCGCCGTCAGCCGCCACCGCGCCCGCCGCCACCACACCGACCACGCCCGCGCCAAATCCGCCCGCCGATGCCAAGGCGCCCACAGCGGACGCACTGACTCCCGCTGGCACTCGCACCGGGAGCGCCGCCTCGGTTTTCGCCAGCTTGGCGCTCAGCCTTGGGCTAACCCTCGGCGGTCTGCATTACTTCTCGCGTCCACGCCGCATCAAGTGACTTGCCTCCGCTGGTTTTCGCGGCCAATGGTCATGCCCTTTACCCGCCGGATCGTTTCACCCCATTCTTCATTCGCCATGCGTTTGCGTAATCCCTGGGTGGATAAACCGCTGGCCATTGTGGCCGTGGCGCCCTTTGCCTATGGCCTATATTCGAGCCGCGCCTATTTCAGTTTTGCGATTCCCTACCTTTGTTATTTTTTCACCACTTTGGTTCTGGTCGGCACGATGTTGTGGCGCAAGGCACCGGTCCGTGTCACGTCCAATCCCTGGTATTGGCTGTTGACCCTCGTGGCCACTTATTGGGCATTTCTGCCGTTGATTTTCCAAAATGACGGGCGGGCGCTGGTATCGCCGGGCTGGTACGATGCGATCTCCCTGCTGGGTTGTGCCATCAATGTGTGGGGCCGGTTCAGTCTCGGCCGCAGCATCGGCTTCGTACCCTCGCAGCGGGACATTGTGGTGCGCGGCGCCTACCGCTTCATGCGCCATCCCATTTACACAGGCGTCTCCATTACCGGCATCGGCTATGCGCTGGCCTATTATTCACCCCGCAATGCCCTCTTTGTCTTCTTCCTCATTTTCTGGTTCGCTGTCAAAAGCCTCGCCGAGGAATCCTTCCTCCGCCAGGACCCCGCCTACGCCGCCTACATGGCCCAAGTCCGCTGGCGGTGGTTCCCGGGGCTGGCGTGATTTTTCCAGAAATTATATTTCAGACACCAAACGATTCCAAATTATATGAAACCCCCCCTGCTTGCGCCTACTTTGCCCTCACCGTGATCGCTTCGGGTTGCTCCCCGCCATTGGGTGGGCCGTCACCCTGCTCACGGCTCGAGCTGCGGGGAAGTGGCGCCCCATTTTTTCTAATAATTCGATGAATTGAGCGTCGTATGGCGCAGAGGGTCTATCTTTTTTTCCCCGATATGAAAATCGCAAAGAGAATTTATGGCAGCATGGTGGGGGTGGCGTTGGCCCTCGTCGCCGGCATTCCCGTGGCCCGTTCGGCCGCGCCCGCCGACCCACCGGCTCCGTCTCCGGCCGCGACGGGCTGGACCCTGACCGCCCTCGGCACCCTCGGCGGCGATTCCAGCCGAGCCAATGCCATTAATGACGCTGGGCAAGTGGTGGGTGCGGCCGATACCAGTCTTAAGAATCCCGCAAATGCCGGCGGCCGGATGATTCGGGATCCCTTTTTCGCCCATGCCTTTCTTTATGCTGACGGTAAGATGCAGGACCTCGGCGCCCTCAATGGCAACGAGAGTGAGGCCCGCGCCATCAATTCTTCCGGGCAAATCGTGGGGCAGGTGGGAGGCTACTTTGGCCACGCCTTTCTCTATAGCGATGGCCAAATGAGCAACTTCGACTTTCCGGATGGCGGTTCGAGCCAGCCCATGGCGATTAATGCCTCGGGCCAAATTGTCGGGATGTCCTCCGTCAAACCCCAATTTGCGGGTTACAATAAGGTCATTCTTTTCCGTGATGGGAAAATGCAGGACCTTAACTTGAGCAATTTTTTTGGCAAAGATAGTGGATTGGTGTCCATTGTTGGAATGAATGACGCTGGGTTGATTCTCGGCGAAATCCTGAACTTTGGCTTCGGCAGCGGCAAGGAAATGGGACGTGCCTTCATTTACCATCCCGAAGGCTGGGTGGAATTTATCGGATTTTATCCCAGTGCGATTAATGCCGCCGGCCAGGTCGTGGGGCAGGGGAACCTCACCGCCTCCAACGGAAGCATGCATGCGTTCCTCTACAGTGACGGCAAAGAACAAGACCTCGGTGCGCTGGGAGAAGTTTTTAGTTCCGCGCGCGCCATTAACGCCTCTGGCCAGGTGGTCGGCATATTTGGTGCGAGCGTCACCCACAAAGAGCCGGCCCAAGGCCATGCCTTTGTCTATCGCGACGGCAAGATGCAGGATCTCAACACCCTCGTCGGCGAAGCCGGCCTTGCCGCAGCGGGGTTTAAAGTTTTATATACCGCCACCGGCATCAACGCCCGCGGCCAGATCGTCGGCACCGGCACCGACCTCAAGGGCCACGACATGGCATTTCTGCTGACGCCGCCGCCGGAGAGAAAGGGCGCGACCGACAATAAAGCAGGCCAACCGTAAACTTTGCTTCTCGGGTCCGAAAAAAATTCGAGCATGCTTTCCCCACTCCAAAGATCATACCGCCAGAGGCCTTCCCTAAGTGTCGCGAACCTATTCCCGGCGGGCATGGTGGCCGCTGTATTCGCTTTGGCCTCTTGCGCACAAAGTTTTGCGCCGCAAGAATCGCCCGAGGTGAAGTTGTTGCCGGCAACTGCTTCCTCGAATTACGTCATCACGCGTTTCGGACCACCTTCCCGCGATGGGGACTTTCTGGACCTGAGTGAGGCATTTGCAATCAATGGCTCGGGGCAGATCATCGGCACTTATGCCACCAACGGTGAATCTCATTATTTTCTATTTGATGGCGCCAAGGCTCATGATCTCGACGCCTCCGGGGTGGAATACCGCGGGATTAGGGCATTCAACGATTCCGGACAATATGCCGGTGATGACTCTGGCGCGGCGTTTTTGATCAGTGGCAGCAAGAAATTTGCCTTGGGCACTTTGGGCGGCGAAAACAGCACGGTGGCCGCCATTAACCGTTCCGGCCAAATTGTCGGATCTTCCGAGACTTCCGACGGTGGTCGGCATGCGTTTTTATTCCACGACAGGAAAATGGAAGACCTCGGCCCATTCACCGGAAATTATAGTTTTGCCACGGCGCTCAATGATTCGGGCGAAATCGTCGGCGCGTGGGGCAATGGAACGTGGTATCTTAATGTTTACCACCAACGCATTCAACGGCAGGACGACGACCATGCTTTTCTCTATCGCGGGGGCACGGTGCAGGACCTCGGCACGCTGGGTGGTAAAACCAGCTGCGCCCTGGCCATTAATGCAAGGGACGAAGTGGTCGGTAATGCTTATACCGCCGACGGCTTTCCCCATGCTTTTATCTACCACAGCGGCAAAATGCAGGATCTTGGCACGCTGGGATGGCAGGCCAGTACGGCCAACGCCATCAATGCTTCCGGTGAGGTGGTGGGAGCGTTCGGCAGCCTTGGCTACGGTTCGCCCCTGGTTATCTTCGGTCATGCATTTCTTTTTTCACATGGCCGCATGCATGACTTGAATTCCCTTATTGGCGCGGACGGACTTGCTGCGGCCGGGATTGAAGGACTCACCAATGCCATGGGAATAAACGATCGCGGCCAGATCATTTGCCAGGGTCGCTACACGGCGGGTAATTTGGCAGCCTTTTTGCTGACGCCGGTCAATCCGAACACCCTCGCCGCCGCTCTGGCCGTTGACCCGACTGCCGCCTCACCCGGATGGACGCTCGTGGCGCTCGGTACGCTTGGCGGGTCCACCAGCTTCGCCAGTGCCATCAACGATTCCGGCCAAGTCGTCGGTGCGGCCGAAACCAACCAGGTGGAATATTTGGCCAGCACGAATGGGACAGAACGGCAAAGAAATGTCACCCACGCGTTTGTCTATGAAGGGGGGAAGATGCAAGACGTGGGGACGCTCGGAGGTAAAAACAGCAGTGCCGCGGCGATTAATGACAAGGGGCAAATTGTCGGACAGGCGGAAACGACGCGCGGAGGCGAACATGCCTTTCTCTTTTACCTGGGCAAGATGCAGGACCTCGACGATCACGATGAAAGTTACAGTTGGGCACTGGCGATTAACAGTTCCGGCTGCGTGGTTGGCAGGCGTCAAAACGCCAATGATGGCCGGCCGCCCATATTCCTCTACAGTGAAGGGGGGGTGCAGGATCCCATTGGTGCCTTCACGGAAAATGATAACGTAAGTAGCGATGGCAACGTCGCCATCAGTGATGCAGGGTGTGTTGTTGGAACTTTTTATTTGGCCGGCGAAACCCGCGCCTTTCTCCTTCACCCCGAGGGCTGGTCGGAGTTTCTCGGTTTCCGCCCGTCGGCCAATAATGCTGCCGGGTTGGTGGTGGGCGATGGCGCCATCGCTCCTCGATTATACGGGACTGAGCATGCGTTTCTTTATCTCCAGGGGAGGGAGCGTGACCTCGGGACACTTGGCTGGGAATATAGCATTGCCAATGCCGTCAACTCGTCCGGTCAGGTCGTGGGTGCATTCGGCCCGGCAAATATTAGGAGTTGGAAAATTCACGGCGGCGACCACGCGTATGTCTATGGCGATGGCCGGATGCAGGACCTCAATGCACTCGTTGGCGAAGCCGGTCTTGTCGCGGCAGGCTTTAAGGTATTATCTGAAGCCACCGGCATTAACGCCCACGGCCAAATCGTCGGCACCGGCCTCGACCTCAAGGGCCACGACATCGCTTTCCTGCTGACGCCGCCGGAGAAGAAGGACGTACCGGCGCGATAATCGGCAAACTTGAACAACTTTTATTTCTTTCCTCCATGTTCGCATCATCAGCATTACCTCGCGTAGCGAGGTTTGAGAATAGCCGTGGGCTTCAGCCCACGGATGGGACGTGCGCCCTGGGCCCGCGTCGCGTAGCGACGCTTGAACTGGAACCGTGGGCTGCGCTCAAGCGTCGCTACGCGACGCAGGGCTTCGAATATGTCTGGTTCCGTGGGCTGAAGCCCACGGCTATTTTCATCTGGCCGCTTCGCGGCCCGTGCGCTCCCATTTCCTAATTCCGCAACTCAAAACCCGCTTCCCATCATGAAACTCCCCCGCATCTCCCTCGCCGGCCTGTTCGCCGCAATCCTGTTGACCTCCTCGCTCGGCCTTCACGCCCAGGCTTCCAAGCCGGCTCCCTCACCCGCGGCTGCCTCGGCGCCGGACAAATCCGTCCTTACGCCCACCACCGCCTCCGTCTTCATCGAACTCACCGAAGCCGGCGCGGGCACGCCAACGGTCGTCGAAATCCCCCGCAAATTCCTTACCAATTCGCCGCCGGCAACGCCAGTCGCGGCATTCGTGGATTTCCTGGACGGCTCCCCGGGAACCTCCGCCATCGCCGCGGTTGCCCTCAGCGCCGCCCTTATTTTCGGCGGCTTGCATCTCTTTCGGCAGAAACGAGTACTGAAAGCCCCGGCCATGGCGATGGCGATGATCGGGTTGCTGGCGCTGACGGCAAGTTTGGCGCAGGGGGATATCGCCCCGCCTTCCGTGCGCCATCCTCCGACAGTCGCCGGCCATGTGACGGTCAAAGTTGTTGAGGACGGCACCAACGTGCATATCGTCGTCTCCCGCGAATTGCTCGCGGCCCTCCTCAAGCAACCGCCCGTCACCGGCCAGAAGTAATTTGATGAAAGTTTTTAGAATAATTAAATGAATCGGCGAACCATGGGAGGTAAGAGGGCGCAGCAAGCCTGCGCCCCTGCGTTCGCGCCAATGAATATTCGACCTCGCAACCAACGTAGGGGCGCAGTCTTGCTGCGCCCTCTTTCTAATTGTACGATTCATTCCCTCTTTCGCGCCTAAATCCCATGTCCGAAGCCGCCATTTCCACCGCCAATTTTTCCGCCGCCGGCCAGCCCGCGGACCGGTCTGCCGCGCGTTTTGGAGCGGTTGCGTTGGCGGTCATTGTGCTTTCCGCAGTTTTTGCCGGGTTTGTGCCACTACAGTTTTCCATCGTCACGGTTTTTCTCTTCGCCGGCCCGCACAATTGGATCGAGCTGCGCTACTTCCTCTCCCGGATGCCTGCGCGCTGGGGTCCCCTGCGCGTTTATTATCTCACGGCGATTATCGGAACCTTGTCGCTCACTGCCGCATTCATTTCCATTCCCATCCTCAGCCGCCAGTACGATTGGTATGGCCCGACGATTTCCAATGCCTCGGCCCTGTGGAACAGCGCGCTGGTGCTCTGGATTGCCTCGCTCGTCGCCATGCGCAACGGCCAAAAAGTTCGCGGTGCAACTGCGGACGCTGCCGTCGCGCTGCCGAACCCCTGGCTGCTTCCCATGGCCGTCGGCTTTCTCCTCGTCAGCGGCGTGTGGGCCTATCCCGCTGCCTGGGACATCGGCATCGTCTACCTGCATCCGTTGATCGCCCTGTGGTTCCTCGACCGCGAAATCGCCCGCCGCCGTCCAGCCTGGCTGCGCACTTACCGCCGCTGCCTGCTCGCGATACCGGGTTTGCTGGTGCTCCTCTGGTGGCGGCTGATTCACGCGCCGCCACTTGAGGGCGATGATATGCTCACTTTGCGCATCACCCGCCACGCCGGCGCAGAAATTCTCACGGGAATTTCCTCCCATGCGTTGGTGGCCACCCACACGTTTTTGGAAATGATTCACTATGCCGTCTGGCTCGTCGCCATTCCGCTCGTCGCCATGCGCGCGCGCCCCTGGGATTTAATGGACGCGCCCCTGTCGCGCCGCTCCGTCGGATGGAAATGGTTCGTCACGGCGACAGGCATCGCCGGCCTCTTTATCGTGTTGTTCCTTTGGGGAGCGTTTCTCGTCAATTATCCCCTGACCCGCGATGTCTATTTCACGGTCGCCATCGCCCACGTTCTGGCCGAAGCCTCCTTTCTCTTGAGGTTGCTATGACCGGCCTGGCCCAAATGCTCCACGGAATTTCGCTCCTGCCGCTCGCCGACCTCCGGCCCGTCGCGGATGTTGCGCCAAGTTCGGCCGATCTGTGGCGATTTCTCATCCCCGGCTACTTTTTCTCCATTGCGATTGAGACGCCGGTGCTGCTCATCGGCTTGTCTCGCCCGCACTCCTTCAAACGCCGGCTGGTTGCGGGCTTTTGGCTGACGGCCTGTTCCTATCCGATCGTGGTGGTTGCGATGCCGTTGGTCATCGGCTTCAATTCGCCATATTATATCCCGATTGCCGAAACATTTGCGGCGCTGGGCGAAGCCGCCCTGTTCGCGCTGGCGTTCCACACTCCGGAAATCAAGCGTGCCGACCGCATCCGCGACTGGATTGCGGTCATCGCCGCCAATTTATGCTCTTACCTCATTGGCACAGTTTTCACCAGCCATGGGTGGCTGTAGCCGTGAGCGAGGCGATTTTCTTAAGTGTGCGGTGACCGCATCAACGCACAGCCAAAACGCAGCCCCTCTGCGAATCGAGGTAAAGGCCGGCGCGGAAACTGAACGGCCCGCGCCTGTCAACCTCCGTAAAGGCCCCAAGTTGTACAGGTGCAGTATTTTGGCCCAAATTCTAAAAGCGAACCCCAAAAACGGGCCCAGTTTAAGAGCATCCACGCAGGGGTGTCGAAGGATTGGCAAATCGACGGATTGCTACAGGGTTTTTGGCTGAATAATAGGGTGTTTACTTATGCTTGATTACGTTTGAAGGCGAGTTTTCTGGGGGTTTTGTTAATAACTTTGTTAATAACCTCCCGATGCAGCCTTTGGCAGACAACCATATTTTGAGAGGGAGATATACCCGATGGAATAGCCAAAATCGCCTTTGCCGTACCTGGAAAATGAAAATGTTAATAAATTGGGGTAAAATTCCATCGAATTCAGATTATTTAGCTTGTTCAGATTGGGCGTTTTGCTTTAGCTGTCACTGGAACAAATCTTTTACAATTAACGATTATCTCATGAACTCCTCCACTATGCTCCGCCGTCTCCGTTTCCCGAAAATTGCTGGCATGATCCTCGGTGCGTCGCTGCTTTTGCCAGCCTTTGCCCACGCGCAAATGACCATCCAGACGGGCGGCAGCCAGACCGTCTCCGGCAATGTGGATGGCGGGGGCAAATCGGGCTATTTCGTCGAGGCCGGCAACCTTTCCGTCAACAATGCTGTGCTGTCGAACTTTACGACGACCGGCGGCAATGGCAGCGGCGGCGGCGCGGGCATGGGCGGCGCAATCTTTATTAATTCCGGAGCCTCGGTGACGCTCAACAACGTCAGCTTCATTTCGGACACCGTCGTAGGCGGCGCGGGCGGCGTCGGCAACACGGGCGGTACGCTGAATAACCTTTTCAATAACGGCACCGTTCCCGCGCAAGCAACCAGCGGTTACACGCCCGACCAATTCATCTACGTGGACATTGGTGGTACGACAGGCACCAAGGGCTTGCGCGGGGTTGATGGAACCAACAGCTTTGGCGGTGCGGGTGGCAACGGTGGTGCGGGTGGCAACGGCGGCGATCGCAGCCCCTCCCTGATTCTCGGTGTGACCACGGCCACCCTCGGTCTCGTTGACTTGCTGACCGAAGAAGCGGCGGACGACGCCAGTCCCTTTACCCTCAATGTCGGCGCTGGTTTGTTGGGGAAGATTGCCAATGCGGTCATTTCCGAAGCGGATGCGATTACGGCCTTGGTGACGTTTGACCAAGCCCTGGCTTCCGGTCAAATTGGTCTCGGCGGTGGTGGCGGCACGGGCGGCAACGGCGGCACCGGCAGTGATTTCTTGGGTGGTGGCCCCGGCGGCAATGGCGGCAATGGCGGCACGGGTGGCGCTAATTGGAGTGGTTCCGCATTCTCCGGTGGCGCAGCGGGCGGTGACGCCGGTAGCGGCGGCAATGGTGGCCTCGGCGGCTTCGGCGCTGGTGGTGGCTCCGGCGGTTCCGGTGGCATTGGCGGCGGCGGCGCAGGGTTGACCGCAACGTCCGGGACTCCGGCCATTGCCGCCCAAACGACCCAGCAGGATATTGTGGCTTCCTACAGCCAAGTCTATAACGACCCGACAACTGGAAACGTTACCAACCTGCAAACCGGGCTCAATTCCCCCATCGCGAACACGACCGTGACACTGACAAATGGCACGATGGTCAATGCTTATTCCATTCTGATTCCCGAACACACGATTACCATCACCACCAGCCCGGCGATTCCGGCGGTTCCCGCCAGCAATGGTGGTTCGCGGCCCAATGGGTTGGACGGCACCGGCGGCGGGGGTGGTACCGGCGGCTTCGGCGGCGGCACGGGTGCTTCAGGCTATACCCCCAGCGGGCTGATCTTCGGTGGCAGTGGTGGCAACGCCTTGGGTGGCGCGATTTTCGTGCGCAAGGGCGGCTCGCTCATTATTCAGGGCAACGCTACATTTGATAATAATCAGTTTATTCAGGGCTTGGGCCAGGCGGGAGTTCAAGGATCGGTGGTCAATGGCACCACCGGCATCGGCGCCGGTTCTGATCTCTTTATGCAGACAGGTTCGAATGTCACGCTCGACCCCGGCACCGGCAATACGATTACCTTTGGCGGCAATCCCGCCGGCTTCTCGATCTCCGACGACAGCGCCCAGACGCTGCTCAACGCCGGCACTGGTTCGTATATTCCCGCCGGCCAAGGCGCGAACATCACCATCGCCAGCGGCCTCGTCATCTTCAACGGGGCGGACACCTATTCCGGCGAAACCAAGATCACCGGTGGCGCGCTTCAGGCCCAAGACACCGTCGGCATCAATTTCGAAAGCCGCATCAATCTCGCGGGCGGCGTACTCCAATCCAACGGTGATTTTACCCGTTATGTGGGCACTGCCTCCACGGACGTGATGTGGACTGGCAACGGCGGTTTCTCGGCCCAGGGTGGCGACCTCAGTGTCCGGTTGTCCAACGGCCAACAGTTGAAATGGGCCAGCGGCAATTTTGTCCCCGACGGCAGCGCCCTGCTCTTCGGATCGCCCTCGGCTGACTCGAATGTGCTGTTCAAGAACGCAATTGACCTCGGCGGCGGCAACCGCACGGTGCTCGTGACGGCCAATGGCAATATCGCGGCCACGCTGGACTCGGATGAGGTGGATGCCAACGTGGATACGGCGACGCTTCGCGGCGCGCTCTCGAACGGCAGCCTCACCGTCGGCGACGCCACCCACACCGGCATTCTCATTTTGAATGGCACCAACACTTACACGGGCAACACCACCGTTTTCGGCGGCACGCTGATGCTTGGCGTCAACGGTTCGATTAACTCCGCCAGTGCCCTGACCGTCAACGGCAGCACCGCCGTATTCGACCTCGGCGACAGCCATAGCAACTCCTTTGCGAAGGTCACCCTCGACGGCAATGGCACCATCACCGGCACCGGTACCTCGACCGTGACCAGCTCGGTCAGTTTCGAACTCATGAACGGCACCGTGAACGCGATTCTTGCCGGCAGCGTGCCGTTGAACAAAACCACGGGCGGCGTCGTGACGCTCACGAACGCCAACACGTTCTCCGGCAACACCAACATCTCTGGCGGCATCCTCTCCATCACGAACAACCTGGCGCTGCAAAACAGCACCGTGAACATCACCAGCGGTCAGCTCCTGTTCACCGGCATCACCGACGCCAGCGTTGGCGCCCTCGCCGGCAATACGCCGATTGTGCTCGAAAACGACTCGTCCAGTCCTGTCGCTTTATCCGCCGGCAGTGACAATTCCAGCACAAATTATAGCGGCACCCTCAGCGGCAACGGCTCGCTGATCAAGACCGGCACGGGCACCCTCACCCTCAACGGCACCAACACGTTTGTCGGGGGCACGGAAGTCAGCGCGGGTACGGTCTCACTTTTCGGCGGCAGCGCCCTTGCTGATACGTCGCCCGTCACCGTGGATGCCAATGGCACTCTTATCGTCAATAACAGCGAGGAAATTGGTTCCCTGTCCGGCGCGGCCGGTGGCAGCGTACAATTGGGCAGCAACGTCTTGTTGACGATCAATAATTCCGCCAACACCACCTTCTCCGGCGTAATCAGCGGCGCCACCGGCAATGTTACCAAGATTAATTCCGGTATTTTGACCTTCGATGGCGCCAACACTTACGCCGGGGACACCCTGATCACCGCCGGAACTTTGGCCGAAAGCGCGAACGGGTCGATTTCCGACAGCAGCAATTTGACCGTAAATGGCACCACGGCCGTTTTTGATCTCGGTGCCAACCACAGTGACACCGTCGGCATTGTCACCCTCGATGGCAACGGCTCCATAACGGGCACCGGCACCTCGGCACTCTCCAGCACCACGGAATTTGACGTGATGAATGGAACCGTAACCGCCATTCTCGCCGATTCCCATGGGGTTGGGCCGCTGATCGTACCCTTGATTCCCAGCTCCGGCATTCCTTTGAACAAAACCACCGCTGGATTAGTCACCCTCGCTGGCAATAATACCTATACGGGTCTGACCAACATCACGGCTGGTACCCTATTTCTGAGTTCCACCGGGTTCATCGCCAGCGGCAGCAACGTCACCGTCAATGGCGCGACGGCCCAGTTGGACCTTGGCGCCAACCATTCCCTCGACACCGTCGGCATCGTGACCCTCGAAGGCAACGGCCTCATCTCCGGCACCGGCTCCTCGGCCCTGGGCAGCACCACCGAATTTGACGTGTTGAATGGCACGGTGACCGCCATACTCGCTGGCGCCGGCATTCCCCTGAACAAAACCACCACCGATTTGGTAACCCTGTCCGGCAATAATACCTATACGGGTCTGACCAACATCACGGCTGGTACCCTATTTCTGAGTTCCACCGGGTTCATCGCCAGCGGCAGCAACGTCACCGTCAATGGCGCGACGGCCCAGTTGGACCTTGGCGCCAACCATTCCCTCGACACCGTCGGCATCGTGACCCTCGAAGGCAACGGCCTCATCTCCGGCACCGGCTCCTCGGCCCTGGGCAGCACCACCGAATTTGACGTGTTGAATGGCACGGTGACCGCCATACTCGCTGGCGCCGGCATTCCCCTGAACAAAACCACCACCGATTTGGTAACCCTGTCCGGCAATAATACCTATACGGGCCTGACCAACATCACGGCGGGCACGCTCTTCGAATCCGCCACCGGGTTCATTTCCGACAGCAGCAACCTGACCGTCAACGGCGCGACGGCCCAGTTCGACCTCGGCGCGAATCACAGCGACACCGTCGGCATCGTGACCCTCCAGGCTAACGGCAGCATCACCGGCACCGGGAGCTCCGCGCTTACCAGCACCACGGAATTTGACCTGATGAACGGCACCGTCACCGCCATTCTCGCCGGCACCAACATTCCCTTGAATAAAACGACGACCAGCTTGGTCACGCTGTCCGGCAATAATACCTACACGGGCCTGACCAACATCACGGCGGGCACACTGTTCGAATCCGCCACCGGCTTTATTTCCGACAGCAGCAATGTAACGGTGAACGGCAACACCGCCCAATTGGATCTCGGTGCCAACCACAGCGACACCGTGGGCATCGTCACCCTTGACGGCAACGGCAGCATCACGGGCACCGGCACATCCGCGCTTACCAGCACCACCGAATTTGATGTAAAGAACGGCACGGTTACGGCCATCCTCGCGGGCGCCAACATTCCGTTGAACAAGACGACGACCGGCCTCGTAACTCTCTCCAACAGCAACACCTACACCGGGTTGACCAACATCACCGCCGGCACCCTCTTCGAATCCGCCACCGGCTTTATTTCCGACAGCAGCAATGTAACGGTGAACGGCAACACCGCCCAATTGGACCTCGGTGCCAACCACAGCGACACCGTGGGTATCGTCACCCTCGACGGCAACGGCCGCATCACCGGCACCGGCACATCCGCGCTTACCAGCACCACCGAATTTGACGTAAAGAATGGCACCGTAACCGCCATCCTCGCGGGCGCCAACATTCCGTTGAACAAGACGACGACCGGCCTCGTTACGCTCTCCAACAGCAACACCTACACCGGGTTGACCAACATCACCGCCGGCACCCTCTTCGAATCCGCCACCGGCTTTATTTCCGACAGCAGCAATGTAACGGTGAACGGCAACACCGCCCAATTGGACCTCGGTGCCAACCACAGCGACACCGTCGGCATCGTCACGCTGAACGGCAACGGCTCCATTACCGGCACGGGAAATTCCACCCTGACCAGCACGACCCGGTATGATGTCATGAATGGCACTGTCACCGCCATTCTCGCGGGCACCGGCATTCCCCTGAACAAGACGACGAACGGCACGGTCACGCTCACCGCCGCCAACACCTTTACCGGCAATTCCTCGGTGACGGGTGGCACCCTCGCCCTCGGCAACACCCTGGCCCTCCAGAACAGCACGCTCAACATCACCGGTGGCAACCTCGCGTTCGTGCTCAACATCACCTCGGCCAACATCGGCGGCCTCGCCGGCAATATCGCCATTGACCTCGACAACAATAATTCCACCGCGGTTGCCTTGACCGTCGGCAGCGACAATGCCACCACTTCTTACAGCGGTGGCCTGAGCGGCAACGGTTCGCTCACCAAAGTCGGCACCGGCAACCTTTCCCTTACGGGCAACGACACCTTCACGGGCAATACCGAAGTCAGCGCCGGCACGCTCTCCCTCTCCAATGGCAACGCGTTGAGCGACGTTTCTCCCGTGACCGTGGACGCCAATGGCACCTTGGTGGTGAATTCGAGCGAGACCATTGGCTCCCTTTCGGGCGCCGTTGGCAGCCAGGTTGTGCTCGGCGGCAACGTCACGCTGGCCGCCAACAATTCCGCCAACACCACCTTCTCCGGCGTGATGAGCGGAAACACGGGTAGTTTCACGAAAACCAATTCAGGCACTTTGACCCTGGCCGGCGCCAACACTTACGGCGGCACCACCCTGATCACTGCCGGCATTCTCGCCGAAAGTGCCACCGGTTCCCTGGCCGACACCAGTGCCCTCACCGTTAACGGCACCACTGCGGTGTTTGAACTCGGCGCCAACCACAGCGACACCGTTGGCATCGTCACCCTCGATGGCAACGGAGTCATCAACGGCACCGGCAACTCCACGCTGACGAGCAATAACAGCTTCCAAGTGCTGAATGGCACCGTCAACGCCATCCTCGCCGGCACCGGTTTCCTGACTAAATCTTCCAACGGCACCGTGACCCTCAACGGCAATAATACCTATACCGGCCCGACCAACATCACCGCGGGTACGCTGGTAATTTCCGCCAATGCCTCGCTGGCTTCGTCTCAAGTCGTCTCCGTCTCCAGCGGCGCCGAATTCCAGGTAAACAATAACAGCACGATCGCCACGCTGAATACCAAAGGCTTGATTTCCGGCACCAGCACTCTGACCGCCAACACTTACAACTTGAACGATGGCGCCCAAATCAACACCAATCTCGGTGCCGGCAATGTCGTCAGCAATGGCAATGTTGGCATCAACGCCTTCTTGGCCAGCACTAATATTTCCATTCAGACTGGCAACATGACTTTGCAGGGCAAGGATCTGCTCAACCACAGCGCTGCGGTCAACATCACCGCCGGCGCCGACTTGATTCTCGGCAATGGCGATGCGACCATCGCTACGTTGTCCGGTGACGGCAACGTCACGCAGAATGCGTTCAGCCTGAACGTTACCTCCGGCGGATCTTACACCGGCACGGCCAACAGCACCGGCACTTTGGAAAGCTCGGGTGGCAATTTGACCCTGGGCAACACCAGCAACAGCACCTTTGCCTCGGGCACCAATGTGGACAACAACAGCACGCTGATTGTGAATGGCACGTTGACGACCAATACCACCACGGTAAGCAACGGCACGCTCTTCGTGAATGGCAATTTGACCACGCCGGATGTCAATGTCACCTCGGGTGGCACGCTCGGCGGCCATGGCAACATTAGCGGCAATGTCACGGACACCGGCGGCATCACTTCGCCCGGCAACTCCCCCGGTATTCTTCACGTGGCGGGCAACTACACCGAGGCCGGCACGCTGTTGATTGACGTTGGCGGGCTGGTGGGCGGCCCCGGTAATAATCCCGACGGGTGGGACCAGGTTATCGTCGGCGGCAACACGGTGATTTCTCCCGTCGCCACCCTCTCCCTGAACAAATTCTCACCGGCGTTCGAGCCGGCCAAGGGCGACACCTTCAAGATCATCAGCGGCGCCCCCGGCTCCATCAGCGGTCACTTCGGCACCTTCGTGACCAACTTCACGAACGACATGGTCTTCGATATTTCCACCGGCGAACTCATCGGCACCGGCTTGCTGGCCGCGACCACCGGGTCAAACATCGCCAACGCCTTCACCGGCTTGAATTCCAACCAGCTCGGCATGCTCAGCCAGTTGCAAGTGGCCGACCACCAGTACGCTGGCGGTGACCTGTTGCGGCTCCTTCTGAATAATCCGGGCGCCACCCAGCAGGTCTTCAATCAAAGTTCGCCCGAAGCCTACGCCGGCTTCACTGATTACACGATTCGCGTCACGCGCTCCTATTTGGACGCCGCCCGCGCCATGTCCCCGTTGGTGGCTTCCGGCAATTTCTCCCTCTTCGCCGGCTACAGTGGCTATCAAGGCGGCTCGGATAGTTCCAAGAGCCAGGCTGATTACAAACTCAGTGCGCCTGGCGCCGTTGCCGGTGCCCGGGTTACCGTCCCGCACAATATCTCCCTTGGCGTCTACGGCGGCTATGACACGGGCACGGTGGACTCCACCTACCTGCATAGCACGGTGACCGGCAACGTCTTCGGCGGATTCGCCACGCTCGACCCCCTGAAGGACCACCGCTTGATCGCCTCCGCCAGCTTCTCTTATGGCGACTTCAAGACGCACGGCCAGCGCAACACCTTCTCCGGCCTGTCGTACTTCTCGGGCGCCAATTCCAATGATTTCACTGGCACCCTCGGCCTCCAATACGCAGTGGTGCAGCAGCCCAAGTACTCCATCGTTCCGGAGCTGGGTCTTGCTTACAGCAGTTCCCATGTGGATGGTTTCTCTGAATCCAACCCCACCGATACCGCCCAAGCTCTGCAGGTTCACGGCCAGAACGACTCCAGTTTCCGCCTCGAGGGCACCCTGAGCGGCATGTATGTGGTGACGACCGCCTTCGATGTCAACGCCCACGTCGGCGTCGCCCACGACTTCGAGCGCACGTCCCGTGATGTCACCGCCAATGTGGTGGGTGAGCCGACCTCCTTCAAGGTGCGCGCGCCCGGCATGGGCGACATGGAGTATACCATCGGCGTCGGCGCGAATTATTACATCACGAAGGCCCTGCGCCTTCATGCCGATTATGAAGCCGGCTTTTCGCCGGACTCGACGGTGTCCAATACCTTCTCCGCCGGCCTGTCGTTCTCGTTCTAAACGCGGGCTCGCCCTTGGTCGAAGCGCTGGGCTTTAGCCAGCGCTCTGGGTCCTTTGAAATTGAAAAAAGCGCTGGCTAAAGCCCAGCGTTACGTGGCCGGTTGCCCAGTTCCAAATTTCGGGGACAGTCGGCAAATTATATTCGGAACTCGTTGCTGCTCGAATGAAATCACAAATTTTGTACGTTCAGCAACGCGCCCCTTAACGCCGGGATCCGGTCCAAAAAAATAGGCGAGTCCCGAAGGGAGCGCTAGAGCGTATTAATCAATTCTGTAGCCGGACAGTGACCCATGGCCAACGCTGCTGGGACTTTCCGCTCACGCTTCCCATTGCACCCATTTCTCCCATAGCTCGCATAACTCCCATAACTCCCAAGTTCACGCTGTACCGCCCCGCCCAGCTTCCCAGACCGGCTATGATATTCTTTTAAATGCTCTAAGTCTCGAAAGTAGCGCTGAGTCCCGAAGGGGCGAAAGAAAATTCTCTATTGTCCCTCCGGGACTCTGGATTTTTCTTTTCCGCCCCCCAACCCCACCGAGCCCGTTGCCGAGATACCGAGACCCGTTTTTTTGCGCCGAAATCCTTTTGGTTCTCGTTAGCCTCACGCCTTTATTCTGAAATTTGAAATCTGAAATCTGAAATCTCCGCTTCGGGCAACACCCCCTTCCCGCCAACGCGGTTGACTCCCACGCCGTTTCGCCTAGGCTCGATCAATCGCCGGAACTTCCGCCGCCCGCGCGTGTCCACCGTTCGAACTCACCGCCGATGAACGAACCGAATAGAATTTTGGCCCGCGAGGTCACTCCTCCGAACATTTACTTTAACCGGCGGACGTTCATTAAAACCGGCGTGGCTGCGGCTACGGTCGTTGCCACCGGTCTCGCCTACCGCCGCCTCAATCCCGTGGCCTCCGGCTCCGTCGAAACCGCCGCCCTCGCCGGGTTCACGAAACCGGCGGACGTGCCCGCCGCTGGCGGGGCCAACTCCGGCTTCCATGTGGACGAACCCCAGACCTCGTTCGAGAACATCACCCATTACAATAATTTCTACGAGTTCACCACCAGCAAGGAGGGCGTCGCGGCAGTTTCCACGCGTTTCACCACCGCCGGCTGGCAGGTTTCGGTCGAGGGCCTTGTCCGCAAACCCAAAGTCTATGATCTTGACGAATTGCTGAAGATAAGTCCGCCCGAGGAGCGGGTTTATCGCATGCGCTGCGTTGAGGGCTGGTCCATGGTCATTCCCTGGGCGGGCTATTCCCTTTCCAAATTACTCGAGCAGGTCGAGCCGACCAGCGATGCCAAATACGTCGCGTTTGAGTCCTTGAAGGACCCCAAGCGCTTTCCCGGCCAGCAGGGTGGGGTGCTGCCCTGGCCCTACGTCGAAGGCCTGCGGATGGACGAGGCCATGCACCCGCTCACCCTCCTCGCCAGCGGGCTCTACGGGCGTGCGCTGCCCCCGCAGGATGGCGCGCCCATCCGCCTCGTCACGCCGTGGAAGTACGGCTTCAAAGGCATCAAATCCATTGTGAAGATCAAGTTGGTCGCCGCCCAGCCCCCGACCACTTGGAACATGGCTGCGCCCAACGAGTACGGCTTCTACGCCAATGTCAATCCGCAGGTGGACCATCCGCGCTGGAGCCAGGCCACCGAACAGCGCATCGGAGTATCTGGCCGCCGCCCGACGCTGCCGTTCAATGGCTACGCCGAGCAGGTGGCCTCGTTGTATGCCGGGATGGATCTGCGCCGATATTTCTGAGCGAATCGAATTCCCCATGAAAGACATTCGTTTCGCCAAGTTTCTCGTCTTCATCAACGGCGGCGTGCCCCTGGCGATTCTAACCTGGGACGCCTTCAATCACCACCTCGGGGCCAATCCTGCCAATTTTGCCATCCTCACCACCGGCATGTTGACCCTGGTGTTCTTGATGCTGACTTTGATGGTTACCCCGCTTCGCAAGCTCACGGGTTGGAACTGGCTCATTTTCTCGCGGCGCACGTTTGGGCTCTATGCTTTCTTCTATGGCTGCGCGCATTTTTTGATTTTCTTCGCCTTGGACCGCTCGTTCAGCATCTCCAGCACGCTCTCCGAGATGGCCAAACGCAATTATCTCCTCGTCGGCATTACCGCGCTATTGCTGATGGTGCCGCTGGCGGTAACGAGTACCAATGCCATGATCAAGCGCCTCGGGGCAAAGCGCTGGCACAACCTGCACCGGCTCGTTTACGTCACCGCCATTCTTGGCGTCCTGCACTTCTACATGCAGAAGAAATCCAAGGCCGATTTGGCCCTGCCGCTCACTTTTGCCGTCGGCCTCGGGTTCCTCCTGGGCTTCCGCATCCTGGCGGCTTTCCGCCGCACGCCGCCAGCGGCGGCCGCTGCCGCGCCCGCGCCGAAGGCCAAGCTTTGGTCCGGGCCCCTGCGCGTAGTCAGCATCACGCCGGAAACGCCCGATGTCCGCACCATTCGCCTCGCTTCGCCCGATGGCAATCATTTGCCCTTTACCCACCAGCCTGGGCAATATCTCGTGCTCTCGCTCGTGATAGACGGCAAAAAAGTCAACCGCACCTACACCATCGCCTCCTCGCCCACCCAGCCGGCCTGGTGCGAAATCACGGTCAAACGCGAAGACTTGGGCCAAGTCTCCGGCCACCTCCACGCGAACCTGCGCGAGGGCGACCTCATCCAGGTCTCCGCCCCGGCCGGTCGTTTTACCTTTGATGGCACCTCCGCCGCCAGCGTCGTGCTCATCGCTGGCGGCGTGGGTATCACCCCGTTGATGTCCATCCTGCGCTACCTCACCGACCAGCGCTGGTCCGGCGAAATTCATTTCCTCTTCACCGCCAAAACTCCCGCCGATATCATCTTCCGCCAGGAACTCGAGGACTTGCAAAAACGTTTCTCCAACCTGCGTTTTCACCTAACCTTAACCCGTGCGGATAAGCATATATGGTCCGGCCGCCACGGTCGCATCTCCCGCGAGCTGTTGCGGGAAATTATCCCCGACCTCGCCTCGCACCCGGTCTATATCTGCGGCCCCGCCTCCATGATGGAGCCCACCAAACAGCTCCTCCGTGGCTTGGGCGTCCCCGCCCATGCCATCCAATCCGAAGCCTTCACCGCCGCCAAGCGCGCTGAGGTTGCCTCGACGGCCGATCTTAACCCGATGGCCGCTCCGGCCGCCACGGACCCCTCCATCCCCCAACTCACCTTCGCCAAATCCCTGATCTCCGTCCCCCTCGTCGCGGGAAAGCCGCTGCTCGAAATTGCCGAAGCCGCGGGGGTCAACCTTGACTTCGAATGCCGCTCCGGCATCTGCGGCCGCTGCAAAACCAAACTCCTCGCCGGCTCCGTCACCATGGATACCCAGGACGCCCTCAACGCCGAAGACAAGGCCAACAATGTGATCCTCCTCTGTCAGGCCAAAGCCGCGGAAAATGTGACCATTGAGGCTTGAAGATGACCAAACGGGATGATCAAACGGGTCTGGCCTTTCATGTTAACAAGTGTTCGGGCCGGTTCTGGCGAGGCGATTGGCGTGAGTCCCGGAGGGACGATCGAAGGTAACCCACCAATTTATTGGTGGGAACACCGCCGGATACGAAATATGAGTCCCGGAGGGACGAAAGAAAAACCCGAGTTCTTTCGTCCCTTCGGAACTCAGTCCAGTGCTCGTTCCGACGGCGTGAATTGTTCATACCGACACGCTCATCTGGGCCGGTTCATACCCTTGGCGTGGCAGACGGCGTCCGGGCCGGCGGGCAAGTCAGCGGCGTATGCTTGC
>CAZLPS010000018.1:0-58451 GCA_964561455.1 uncultured Opitutales bacterium | reverse complement strand
TATTGGAACCGCGCACCGCAATATAGGCGTTCATCCGCTTGATGCGGTGCAGCTCGATTTCGCCCTGCGTGGCAAATTGCTCGGCCGTAGCTTCGCGCAACAATTCGCGGGAGACGCGGGCCGTGTGCAAATTAACGAACGGGAGCGCCCCGCGGGCCCGGGCTGCGCGAATCAACGCCACCCCGACCTCGGTCGGCGCATCAAAAACTTCGATGAGCACGCGGTCTCCCTTGCGGAGTTGGGTCGAGTGACCGGTGAGAACGTCAGCCAGTTGGGTAAGGCGAGAATCCATGGGGGAAAGTTCGTTACATTACTGAACCATTACGTTACTCCTAAAGATCATGATTGGCCAACATATTTCGCCATTCACCACGCTTTACCGGACTTTGCCAAGTGGCCGCCCTAATCGCCGCGGCGAATTTCCGAACCGGGGAAGCGGATGTGGACGCGATAGACTTTTTTCCACCGGGTTTTGATCTTGTACGTCTTGGGGTCGAGGCTGTCGGGAATTTCCAGGCGGTGGAGGTCAATGACCGCGTGGAAGCCGCGCTCGGAGAAAATGTCAATCAACATGCCCAGCGACTCGGCGTCCTCGAAGACGGGATCTTCGGTATTGATGCAGGATTCGCCGGAGATGGCGTGGCGCAGCACAATGGGCATGAACTTCGAGCGCACCAGCTCGGCCACACGCTTGAACAGGTCGGGCCGCTTCTTCGCATAATCGTCCAAGCGGGTGACGAGGTCCTGCCGGGCGTGCTGGACAATTTCGGTGGCGACGGGAATATCGGAAATGAAGTCGTAGGTCTCTTCCTCGAGCTCGAGCGAACTTTGGTACTGGAGTTCCTTGAGCACGCGGCCTTGCACTTCCTCGATCGTGCCGGAGCCGTTGATGTAGTGGTAATAGAAAACCTCGCGCAGGGCGCGCAGGGATTCATAGGTGCGCTCCTTGAAAATCTGGTAGCGTTTGCGGGCGGCGTCCTCCGTCAGGTCGGTGGGGCGGACTTCATACAGGCTGCCTTCGCCGGATTCGCGGACGCGCTCGTTGTGCTCGACGGCCTGGCGCCCACGGCGGATTTGCCGGCGCACGCTCTCAGCCTCGTCAATATAGAGCACGAGAATGTGGAAGCGGGGTTTGCGGAAGACCTGGCCAAGGGCGGTGTCGCGGAATTCATTGCGCAAGGCCATGAGCTTTTGATAAAAGAGCTTCAAGCACTCGACTTGGACATCGGTGCGCGGGTAGCCGTCCACCACGGTGCCGTTTTCGTAAATCGGGTTGAGGAGCGCGTGCAGCACGAGGGCGGTCACTTCGCGGTCACCGACGAGGAGCCCCGCGTTGATGCGCTGGCGGGCGGCGGGGGTCTGCAGCAAATCGCTGACGACGACCGGCTGCTGCGGATAGCCGCGGTGCTTTAAGATAAAGCGGGTGTGGGTCCCTTTGCCGGCGCCGGGCGCGCCATTGAGCCAGAAAATTTCCTTGGGAAACCGCATGTGCTCGCGACCGTATTCCTTTTCCAACTCCGTCCAAACCGCATGGAAGATGATCGCGGCGTCCTTGATTTCCAAGTCCTGCATTGGCGGAGGGGTGCGCGGATTGGCACCGACCGTGCCATTGCCAGCCTTAACTGCGGACTGGGGAATCGCAATGGGAGTGGGCGCAACCACCGGGGACCTCGGCGCCGACGCCAGCGGCTTGGCGGCCTTGGGATGAGCCACCGCAGGATTGACGACCGCCGCGACCGGTTTGGACGCAAGCGGCGCCGGGAAGCCACCTTTGGTAGATGAACGAGCCATGAGGAAATTGCTGGGGGAGCGGGTCTCCGGTCTAGCAAATTCAAGGCCAATGGCGAGGGCAAATGTGGATTGGGCCGCGCCGCAACCCGGGGAACCTGAATCAGATGTTTCCGGGACTGGTGGGTTTACCCGGTTTTTTGCCCGCAAAAATTGACAGGGTTTTAACCAATTTTAGACACCGTCCTCTTGCCAGATTAGGGGAAGATTGTTAGCTTTTAGGAAATCCCCTTTTATGAAAAATACCCTGCTCGCGGTTTTGGTTTTGCTTCCTTCTTTGGGCATCGCGGAGACCAGCCCGACGACGACCCGGCCACCAACGACGAGTCCGACGGTGCCGCACACCTCGGCGGCGAACCCGGTCACCACCCGTCCGTCGCCAACCAACCCGACGATAGCCAATTCGACGGGGCCAAATACCGCCACCACAGGCGCCAATCCCAATTTGCCGGATCCGGCGACGGAACTTCAAGTGATGACGGAACGGCTGAAGTTGAGTTCAAGCCAGCAGAACGAGATTAAGCCGATTTTGGTGGCGGAATACAACGACCGGAAGGCCATTCTGGATAGCAAGACCTTGACGGAGCAGCAAAAACGCGACCGGGGTATCGAAATCCACCGGGCGTCACTGCAAAAAATCAAGGTGCTATTCACCCCTGAGCAGATGGCGCTGATTGAAGCCGGGCAGAATAATCCCGGACCAAGTCCGACGCACCCGTCAACCAGCTCACCGACCAGCCCAACCACGACCCGGCCAACGACCGTCGCAACGCACCCCACCACCAGCCCCACGACCAAGGAGGCCAGTCCGACGACCGACCCGAACACGGAACTTCAATATTTGACGGAGCGACTCAAGCTGAGTTCCAGCCAGCAGAGCGCCATCAAACCAATTCTCGTCGAAGAATTCAATTTGCGAAAGGCCCTGGAGGAAAACCAAATCCTGTCCGTTCAGCAGAAACGCGAAGAGGATGCGGTCGTGAATCGGGCGGCATTCGAAAAGATCAAAGCGCTGTTTACTCCTGAGCAACTGGCGATTGCGGATGGGGGGCAAGGCAAGCCGCCGACGTCGAGTTCGACGCATGTCGCGACCGCAACTAAATAGGGGTCAAAACGGGACGGCAGGCATCTGAAGAAGGTCCTTGCATACTGCCGGTTTGCTATGTCAAGAATTCATGAAAATGCCGTCTTTCTGGTCATTTTCGATGGTTTTTGCCCGATTTTGCCCGATTTTATGGGGTTTTTGGCCAAAATGGTGATATTTTGCGTCGCGGCTCGCCGGCGAACTAGAGCCCGTCCAAAATCTGTGCTTCGAGTGCAATGAATATCGAAAATCTTCGGCTTTTGGTTCATTTTTGAACGGTTTTTGGGTTCTTTTGCCCAAAAATGATGGCTTTATGGCGAAAATCAGCGAATTCTTCTGGGATTTAACCTGCCAGGCACAACCGGGACCGAAAAGCGCCTAATTTTGCAGGGTAGTCTCAGAGATTAAGGCGACCAATGCGGGTGGAGGACGAAGTTACGGGTATTGCGGAGGGTTGAAGCCTATGGAAATAGAGAAGCTGGTAATTGGGGATTGGAATTCAAGAGGCCGGGGGCATTGAACAACTGGGGCGGGGAATGACCGGGGGTGCGATCCGCATTCCTCTCTTTAAATTTAGGCTGGCCTTCCCCCGCCCTCCACTTTCCCCTTGCTCCTCGGCAAATTTTCCGCACGATTGAACTTCCGTCCCTTTCCAGAGACCCTTTCCGGGCTTCTGTTCCTGTCGGTTTCGCCGGCAGCGTTTAAACCATCCTTCTAAACCCATCAAATAACCTCCAACCCTCCGGAACCGGCAGCCAAAGCGCGGCCCAACTTGGGGAATTGTGGTTAGCAAAATAATATGAGCTCAGTCATGGAACAACTGCTCGCCGAGAGCAGCTTCACCCCCCTCAAGGCCGGCGCCATTATCAAGGGCACCGTCACCGAAATCCGCCAGAACGAAGTGGTCGTCGACATCGGCGGCAAAGCCGAAGGCTCCATCCCCCACTCCGAATTCAACGATGTCGGCGCCCTGCAAATTGGCGCGCAGATTGACGTTTTTCTCGAAAAACTCGAGGACAAGGACGGCAACCCCGTGCTCTCGCACGACAAGGCCGAACAGAAGAAGAATTGGGAACACATTCTCACCAAATGCTCCGAAGGCACGATTGTCTCCGGTCGCGTCAAGGGCAAGGTCAAGGGCGGCCTGATTGTCGGCATCGGCGTGGATGCGTTCCTGCCGGCGTCGCAGATTGACGTGCAGCCTCCGAAGAACCTGGATCAGTACCTGAACCAGACCTATGACTTTAAGATTCTCAAGATCAACCTCGACCGCAAGAACATCGTCGTTTCGCGCCGCGAGTTGATTGAGGAGCAGCGCCAATCCAAGCGCCGCACCCTGTTGAACGACGTGAAGCCCGGCACCGTGCGCCGCGGCACCGTCAAGAACATCACCGATTACGGCGCGTTTGTGGACCTCGACGGCCTCGACGGCCTCCTCCACATCACCGACATGAGCTGGGGTCGCGTCTCGCACCCGAGCGAAATGCTCAAGGTGGGTGAAGAAATCAGCGTGATGATCATCGAGGTGGACCGCGAGCGCGAACGCGTCTCGCTGGGCCTCAAGCAGACGACGCCGAATCCGTGGGACGGCATCGAAGCGAAATTCGCCGTCGGCACGAAGGTGCACGGCAAAGTCGTCAACCTTGTGCCCTATGGCGCGTTCGTCGAAATTCAAGAGGGCGTCGAGGGCCTCGTGCACGTCACCGAGTTGTCGTGGACGAAGCGCATTTCGAAGCCCAGCGAAGTCCTCAAGGTCGGCCAGGAACTTGACGCGGTCGTGCTCGCGGTCAACAAAGAGGAGCAGAAGATTTCGCTCGGCGTCCGCCAGCTCGAAGTCAATCCGTGGTCCATGGTGCGGCACAATTACCCGGTGGGCGCGCGCGTCCGCGGTAAGGTGCGCAACCTGACGAATTATGGCGCCTTCATCGAGCTCGAAGAGGGCATTGACGGCATGGTGCACGTGTCCGACATGAGCTGGACGCGGAAGATCAATCACCCGTCGGAGGTCCTCAAGAAGGGCGACGAAGTCGAAGCCATCGTGCTCGACGTCGACACCGACCAGCAGCGCATTTCGCTCGGCCAGAAGCAGCTCACGCAGGATCCGTGGGAAGAGATCGAGCGATTTTTCCGCGTCGGCGACGTGGTCAAGGGCAAGGTTTCGAAAATCACGAACTACGGCGCGTTTGTCGAACTGCAGAACGACATCGACGGCCTCGTGCACATCTCGCAAATCAACGAGGAGCACGTGGAGAAGATCAAGGACGTCATCAAGGTCGGCCAGGAAGTCACCGCCCGCGTCATCAAGGTGGACCACAATGACCGCCGCATCGGGCTGTCGATCAAGGCCGCCACGTACGATGCATCGCAGCTGGCCGCGGAAGTGGCCGCATTCGACCGCGTCAAGACCGACAACGACATGACGAGCCTCGGCGACATCCTCGACGAAGCGACGAAGTAGGCGCCAGTTCGCGAAATTGTTTTCCCAAGAGGGGCGGCCTGCGAAGGCCGCCCTTCTTTTTTTAGCGGGCGGCGGACCTGTCCGACTTGCCCGACAATTCCGACAGGTCCGACAATTCCGACACGTCCGACGGTTCCGACGATTCAGACCATTCGGCCAAGATTGGGCCACAAGCGCCTGGCCTACTGCGCCGGCGAAACCCGGAACAGCACCGCGCCATGGGAGTTGACCGTGGCCGTGATGGCGTCCGTCATTTTGCCGAGATCCTGATGCGCCCAAAGATCGCGCACGGTGACCGCGCCTTTAATGCCGAGTTCATCGAGGGTCACTGAAATCTTTGTGGGCTCGGCGGAAACCGGGGCCGCGGGTGAGGCGGACGCCGGGGCCGACGCGGTCGGCCCGCGGCCGCGGCCTCGAGCGGCTGGCGGCGCCGGCGAGGCATTGAATATGGCAATGTATTTGTCCCTGGAATCCGGCACGTCGGCGACCCAGGCAATTTGATTGTTCCGATTGAACACCTGTCTATTGTTCGCCGAGTGCTGGTTGACGGCGAGGATCTCGTCGTTAGTCAGCAGGGACAGGGTAAAGTCGTCATTCTGCGGCATGTTGCCGCCAAAAATCAGCGGCGAACGGGCAATGGACCAAAGTGTCATCAGGGTGTAATGCTCGTCCTTGGTAAACGCCGTTTTGTTGTCGGGACTCCTCCAAACCTTGATGTGGCCGAAGGGAATCATGTCGGCATCGGGCCAGTGGCCGGGACCGCGGAAGGGCGTGCCAATATTGGTCAAATTAAATTGATTATAGAGCGCCCCCCAACTGTCCCAGAAATCACCGCTGATGCGCCACATGTTGGCGTTGGTGGCCACCACGTCGTTGGACGAGCCGCCGGGCGAGATCGAAAACACAATGGGCCGGCCACAGTTATCAATGGCCTTGCGAATGGCCTGAATTTCGGCGGTATGGCCCGACAGGTCGTCGACCTTCACAAAATCAAGGTCCCACGCCGCCATTTGTTTAAACACCGAATTGTAATATTCCTGGGCACCGGGCTTGGTCATGTCCACGCCGTACATGTCACGGTTCCAAGGGCAGACGTTTTGTTTGTCGGCGATATCCTGCGCATGGTAGGCGGTGCCGAGAATGGGCGCGTTGTCGCGGTCCACCGCCTGGCGGGGGACGCCCCGCATCAGGTGCAGACCAAACTTGAGGCCCTTGGCGTGCAAATAATCGGCGATGGGTTTGAACGAACCAGTGTCCTTGGTCAGAGGAAAGCGATTGGGGGCCGGGTGCAGTCGGCCATTGGCATCAGTCATCAGCCAGGCGCCCTCGCGGTAAGTTTCGGTGTGGGCGAGCGGCTCATACCATTGAATGTCAATGGTGATGACATTCCAGCCGTGAGCCTTGAGATTCTTGTCCATGTAATCCGCGTTGGCGATGACATCATCCTGCCAGACGCCGGCGCCAAAGCAGTCCCAGGAATTCCATCCCATGGGCGGAGTGATCGCCCATTCGAGATGTTTGGTCAAATCAAACGGGATTGGCGCCGTGGTTGCCCCAGCGTTGGGAGTCGGCCAGGAAACCGGACCGGCTTTGGCGGCCGCTTCCGCGGCGGCCGAGGCCGGATCGAGATTGTCCGGTATCGGAGCAGGGGGCCGGGCACCGCCGCGGGCGCCGCGACCGGCCGGCGCCGCCGATGTCACCGGTGCGGAAGCTGCCGGAGCGGCAGATGCGCCGGCAGGTGCAGGCGTGGTCTGCGCCAGCGCAACGGTGGCGGCGAAGCCGACTAAACCGGCACTAAATCCGAGGGGCGGCAATTTGATTTTCATGGAGCGAAATTGGGTAAACAGGTTATCTCGCCGACGCCGGGGAAGTCGCCGGGGCCACAGCAGAAGTGGACGACGCCGTGGGCGCAGGAGTTGGGGCCGGCGGCGCGGCGGAGGACGCTTTTTCCGCGTCGCGGTCCATGGCCGCGCCATCGAAGGGAATTACAATTACTTTACTGCCGTGGCCATCGTTCGTTCGGTCAGCGGCTTTGGGCACGTCAATGACCGCAAAGGTAAAAGCAACGACGTGGCCATTCTCGATGTAAACGCCCGGACGTTCCATATTATTCCAATGATTGACGGTGCCGTCCGTGTAGCGCACGAAATCCTTGGTCGGGTCGTAAGCCAACCCTTGGAAGGTCCAATCCGTGATACCATCTTTGGACGTAAGATGATAGGCTTTGCGCGTGCTCCAATTATTGACGGTGATGTGGTAGCGGCCGCCACTAAACCAAACCACCGGGTCCTCCAGATTGCGCAACGGCGTTCCGTCAGTGTCTGTTTTGGGATAAACACTCGCACCCATTACTTTGTACGGCCCGAGGATATTGTCCTTGCTGATCAAAATTTGGCCGGAGCGTGGGACGATTTCGTAGCCACCGTCCGGCCGCACCATCATGCTGTAGTTCGAAGCGCGGCTTGGCGGGGCCACCGTGATGGTGCCCAGTTGGGTCCAGGGCCCGTCCAAAGACTTGGAGGTAAAGACGGTGCCCGGACGGGTTTCACTGATGACGACGGCGTAGGTGCCATCGGACATGACGAGCGCCGTCACGTTGTGCCCTTTGCCGCCCTGATCGTCCGGCCACAACATTCCCTTTTCAATATACGGCCCGTAAAGATTATCGCTGACGGCTTGAACGGCCACGGAACCCTGCCAGCCGCCGTTGTGGCCCTTGGCGGCATCCCATCGGCTGGCAAACAAATGATATTTGCCGTCGGGTCCTTTGATGATCTGCCCGTCCCAATAATTATATTGTTTGGCGGTGGCATCCTCAAGACCGTTTTTAGGATCACGAGGCAGAACGCCAGGCGCACCCCAAGCTTCCTTGGACAAGGTACCACCTTGGATGGGCGTCGGCAGGAAGTAATCAATCAACGTCTTGGCGGCGGGCTTGGTGTCCGCGGCCGCGGCCGGTTTGGACTCGGTGACTGCCGGGGCGGCGGCCGACGCGGGAGGATTGGCCGATTGACCAAAAGCCGCAATGGCCCAGGCCAGACCCGCCCAGGCAAGCGGGAATCCATGCGATGCGAAACGAGCTGCCGGCCGACGATTGGATGGAGACATGGGGAATCCGCGATCAGCGGTTTTAAGATTAACGCCGACGGACCAAGACCGAGGGTAGATGCTTAGATGGTAATTCCGGTGCCGCTGATCTTGAAGCCGTAGACATAGTCGCCAACTTTCGTCGCAGGCAGAGTAACTTTGAGGCCCTCCGCATCGCGGGTGAACTTGAGCGGCTCGCCAACGCCGATGACTTCGACGCGCTCGACTTTGCCGGGGACAACCGCGGCGCCGTCCGCGAGGGACTGGATGACAAGCGTGCCGTCGGCGGGCCAATCCATGACAAAACAATAAAGCGCGCCGCCTTTTTGCATGAACCGAATGTCTTTCGACGTGAACGTGGGAGCCGGGCCGCTGCGGCCGCGGGCGCCGATGCCGTTGCCGGCGGCGGGGGCCGTGGAGCCTTCGCCGAAAACCTTCCACGGGCGCGTGGCATAAATGCCCTCGTTGTTGCGGTCCATCCACTTGGTGAAGTCGGCAATAATGGCCAATTCGTCGGAGTCGGGTTCGCCGTGGCCCGGCAGGGGGATATTGAGCATGAGGTTGCCGTTCTTGCTGGCGTTGTCCACGAGCATCCGCGCAATGTCGCGGGCGTTCTTGTAGTCATGCTTGGTGGGGTGGCTGATGTTGTAATGCCAGGAGCCGATGCAGGTATCCGTCTGCCAGGGTTCGGGGCGGATGGCGGGTGCGCCGCCACGCTCAATGTCCATGACCAGGGCCTGACTCTGCAGGGCGTTGAGGTCCTTGCCCGTCAGCACGCAATCGAGTTTGCCACCATTGAGCTTCAAGTTGTGGTTGTAATAGTAGGCGGCGATGCGCAGGCCGATGTCGGAAACCGGATAGTGCGGCAAAACCGAGTCGTCGAAATAGAGCAGGTCCGGGTTGTGCTTGTTGATGAGGTCAATGATGCGGTTGAAGAATTTCTCGCTGAACTCTTTGCCCACGGGCGGCGTCGGTCCCGCTGGCGCACCGCCTTGCCGGGCGCCCGCCGGGCTGAATTCCCAGGTGTAATTGCCGGGCGTGTGGTATTGGGCGTAGTAATCCTGGGGGTCGAGGCCTTCCCACCACAGGCCCTTGCCATCGGCCTTGGACATCTGGCCATCATAGGGCACACCCGCATAGGGCCCCATGGTGTCGGCCTTTTGGGCGTCCTGATACCAGCTCCAGGCGCGATCGCCATGGCTGGAGATGGCAAATTTCAGACCGGCTTCGCGCACGGCTTTCTCCCACCCTCCGACGAGACTCTTTCTCGGCCCAATTTTGACGGAATTCCACGGCTGATAGGTCGAGTCAAACATGTCAAAGTTGTCATGGTGGTGGGCCATGCACATGAAGTATTTGGCACCCGCCTTCTTGTAGAGGCTGATGAGGTGCGCGGGGTCCCAACGCTCCGCTTTGAATAGAGGGAGGATGTCCTTGAACCCGAACTTGGACGGGTGGCCGTAATGTTCGATGTGGAACTTATGGACGGCATGCGTTTCGATATACATGTTTTGGGCATACCAGTCGCCTTGTTCGGGGACGCATTGCGGGCCCCAGTGCGCCCACATGCCGAACTTGGCGTCGCGGAACCAATCGGGCGCGGTCTTATAATTTTGGAGGGAATCGAAATTCGGTTGAAACGGGCCGTCCATCACGCCGAAACCCGGGGGTGGAAGAATTTGGAACGGCGCGGGGGGCATTGGCCGGGTGAACGGGGCCACGGCGGCGGCTCCAGAAGCGGCGGGCGCCGCGGCGTCAGCGGCGGAAAGCTTCGACCAAAAACGGGGTGCTGCAAAACCGGCGGCAGTGGCGACAGCGGTTTGCTGGAGGAATTTGCGACGAGGGAGGGACATGGTGAGGGAGGGTTGGGGGTTGGAAGATTGATTTAAGGATCGAGAGGTTGGATTGAGACAATGAAATCGAGAGGTGCCCTACGGGCCAACATTTAAAAGCATGCAAGCATGGGCGGCGAGTGTCGCTTCATAGCCGGAGGCTAGTTTGCCCAAGCTTTTGTGGAGCCATAAATCGCGTACGGCGGCTGGTCCGGCAATGCCGAGTTCGCTCCATTGCACGGCGACCTTCGCCTCGGTCTGGTCGAGATTGAAGAGCGCGACGGTGAACGAGCCGTCCGGGTTTTTTACGCGCCAAACTTGCCGGGGGGTTTGCTGGCTCAGGGGAATGGCCACATGGCCGGCCTGATTCACCGCGAGTACTTCGGGATTGGCGAGGATGGCGAGGTCGGTGTCGTCGAGCTTGGTTAAATCGGATCCGAGGATCAAAGGTGAACAGGAAATGGCCCACAGCGTCATGACCGTGTGGCGTTCGTCCACCGTAATTCCATCGCTGTCGCCATTGCCGATTTCCAGGGAATCCAAATCGTTCCAGCCGCCAGGGTCGGCAAACTTGGCCCACTTGGGCGCGTCATTAAACCGGACGGCGACTTTGGCCCAAGTGGTGAGCTGGGGCGGCCCGGAGCGGTTGTAGGCTTCGACGTCGTTTTCGATGCGCCAGCCGTTGCTGGTGGCCTTCCAGACGTCCACGCTGTCAATACTCATGCTGTTGGAAAGTTCGAGCCAGATGGGGCGGCCGGTCTTTTTGAGGGCGGCATGCCATTGTTTCATGTCGTCGCGGGTGTCGGCCTTTTGGTTGCCGCCGCCGGGGCCGACAAAATCCATCTTGATGTAATCCACGCCCCAGGCGGCGACCATATCGGCATAACTCTGAATGTATTCCACCGCGCCGGGCTTGGAGTAATCAATATGGTAGGCCTTCCCTGGAGAATTTTTCTGGGTGTTGCCGTTTTGGGTGATGTCGGCGATGTCCTGCAAATGAATGTCGGTGCCGGCAACCGTGCCATTGGCCAGATAGGCTTCCGCGCGCAACCCGGGGGTGAGGTAGATGCCGAGCTTCAAACCCTTGGCGTGAAGGTAGGCTGCCAATGAGGCGATGCCGTCGGGAAACTTTTTAGGATCCGGTTGCAAGCGGCCATGCTCGTCAAATCCTTTCGCCCAGCCGTCGTCGAGGTTAATGTAGACATAGCCGACAGACTTGAGCTTGGCGGCCATGACATCCGCCTGCGCTTTGACATAGGCGTCGCTCAATTTCTGGCCTCCGCCGCTCCAGGTTGAACTCCAACTGCTCCAACCGAGCGGGGGCGGAGCTTTGGACAGGGCGTCAAACGGCGACGAGCCGCCGGCCACCGCCGCGCCCGCAGGCCCGGGCATGGCGCAAGAAGCGCCAAACAGCGGGAAGGCGAAAGCGAGCAGGAGAACGGAGTGGAGAGTCATGGGGATGGAAAGCAGATAAGCTTCAGAGTTAAGCTATGCGAAGGATGCAAATCGGCAACTACTTCGTGCTCGGCGAAGTGCCCGGTGAAGAATTGCCCGATTTGGCCGGAGCAGCGGCGGGCGCGAGTAGGTTGCCCTCGGACCAGGGCGATTGGCCATTGCGGGCGGATTCGATGAGGACGAAATCCGGTTGCTTCTTGGCGATGTGAATCATTCCCTTTTCGTCGAACTCGATTTTGACAATACCAGGCTTTTCCCGCCAGGGTGACTGGTCGTCATTGCCAAAATAAGTACACCACCAATTGCCGGCTTTGTCCTGGAAGAAATTGCCACCCGCGCCGCAGGGCACCGCTTCCTCATAATTACGGTAGGGCCCTTCGATTTTATCGGCCATGGCGTCCACGCTGCTGTAACGTCCATCCACAGTGGAGGCGGCGCCGATGTAATATTTGCCATTGGCCTTAAAGAGTGAGGCGCCCTCGTGGCCGGGGCCGCCATTGGCGTGACTGCCATCGGAGTAGGTGACTGGAATGCCCGGGCCTTCAAAGCCGGAAAGGTCCGGCTTCATTTTGCGAATCAGGCCGCCGCTACCGTCGGTAAAATAAACCGTGCCGTCGTCATCCTCGAACATGGCCGCGTCAATGCGGTTGTCGGTGGCGACGCCGTCATTCGCCAGCGGATTCACATAAGGGCCCTCCGGCTTGCCGGAAGTGCTTTTTAGAATGCCCGTGGGACCGGTGGGACCCCAGCCGAGTGCGATGCAATAAGTATTGAGCTTTTTCAAATAGACAATTTGCGGCGCCCAAATATACCGGTATTTCTTCTGCCAGGTGGCGTCTTTCGCCATGCTCCAGACCAGGCCGACATAGTCCCAGTGCTGGAGGTCGGGCGAGCGCCAGAGTTCCACGCCATCCACGCGGTCCCAAATATTATCGCCCGTTGAACCGGTCATGTAGTAATTACCGTCGCCGCCGAGGCAAATGGTGGTGTCGCGCAGGTGGAGTTCCCAAATGGGACGCAAGGGCGGGATGCGTCCACTTTTGACCCCAGAACCATTGGCGCGATTGCCGAAATCGAGCCAGCCGGGCTTGGCGGGATCAAGACCCTTGTACATGGTGCCGTCCTTGCCGGTGCGATACCCGCCGTAGCCGTCGCCGACCACCGCATGCCCCGGTCCGGACAATCCGGAAAAAGCCTCCGGGTGCGAGGTGTACATCGGGACGGGATTCCAAGCCGGGTCGGCGGCACTTTTGGCGGCGGGTGCGGCGGCGGGCGGGGTTGGGGAAGTTGACTCCGGACTGACCACAACCGTGCGCCACTTGGCCGGCGTGCCGTCGCGCAAGATAAAATCGGGTTGCTCGTCGGCGATCTTAATCTGGCCGTTGGGTTGAAAGTCAATGCGGACCATCCCCGGCTTTTCGCGGAAAGGCGACGCCTCGTCATTGCCGAAATAGGTGCAATACCATTTGCCGTCCTTGTCCTGGAAGTAATTACCGCCCGCGCCACAGGGCACCGCTTCTTCATAGAGTGAATAGGGGCCGTAAATGTTATCGGAAATGGCGACACAACTGCTGTAGCGACCGTTTTTGCCGGTGGTGCGATTGACCCCGCCGATGAAATGCGCCGCCCCGAGGTAGTACTTGCCGTCACGCTTGAAAATAGAGGGGCCCTCCGAACCAACGCCACTGGTTACGCCAATGGAGCGCGCGAACTGCTGACTGGCGGGATCGAGCTGGATGTTGTGCCCTTGGTCGGTGAATCCGGAAAGGTCATCCTTCAATTTGAAAATCGCGCTGCCATGCCCGTTGGTATAATAGATGGATCCGTCGTCGTCTTCAAAAACTGTGCCATCAATACCGCCGGTGGCGCGGGCATCGGGCTTGAAGGGATTGACGTAGGGACCCTCGATCTTACCCGTCGTGCTGATCAGGATGCCCGAACCGCTGGCTCCGGACAAACCCGCCCGCGTTCCCACACAATAAGCGATGCAAAAGGTCTTTTTGCTTTTCAGGTAATGAATTTCCGGGGCCCACACATAGGTCGCGCTCTTTTGCCAGGTGGCATCTTTGGCAAAACTCCAGACGAGGCCGAGGTAGTCCCATTTCTTCAAGTCGGCGGAACGCCACATTTCGATGCCGTCGTTTTTGTCCCAGATATTATCTCCCGAAGAGCCGGTCATGTAATAAAGATCATCGGGGCCGAGGCAAATGGTGGTGTCGCGCAGGTGCAGTTCCCAAATGGGCTTGATGGGCGGCAGCATGCCCGATTCGATGACTTTGTCGGTGGACCATTCTTTGGCGTCCCAATCCAGTTGCCAGCCCGGCTTGGGGTGCGGGCCCTTGTACTGCACTCCCCCACTCCCGCTGCGCCAGCCGCCAAGGCCGTTGCCTTGCACCGGCTCGCCGGGGCCGCTGATTCCAGAATATGTATCCACTTGGGAAATTGACAGCGGCACGGGGGTCGTGGCCACCGGCGCAGCGGGACGGGTAGGCGCCTGGGACGCCGCCGTTGACGGGGTTGCGTCCGGCAGCGTGGCTTGCGCCGCCACTGGCATGACTCCACTGAGGGTGGTCATAAAGCAACAGGCCAGCAGGGGCAGGTTCATGGTTGGGCTTGGGCCGCACTCATAGGCCGGCATACTTCAATCGGGGTTGGGAGAAACGCTGAGAAAATAGCGTTGGCGCTTGGCGGGAAAATAGCCATGTTAAATATGTGCCATTTTTCGATATTTTTGTGACTTTTTGCGCAATCCCTGTATGAAGTCCAAATTCCGCCGCCCGCCCGCCCGCCCGCGCGTCTTGGTGGCTCAGTCTTGGTGGCAGGACCGCCTGCTGGAAGGCATTTCACAATATGCAGCGAAACATGACTGGATCTTGGATTGCGAAATGCGCTGGTCCCACCGGGTGCCCCTGGCTGGTGAATGGCAGGGTGACGGCATCATTGCCTATGTCGGCATCACCAAGCCCGAAAAGAGGCTGATCCATTTTATTCGCACCCAAAGGGTGCCCGTCGTTCTCGCGCAGCCGCCGGGCGAGGGGCTCAAGGTTCCCCGTGTCATCATTCCCCATGAAGAAGTTGGACGGGCGGCGGCGGAACATTTGCTGGGCCTGAACTTCCGGCATTTCGGCTTTGTGGAATTTGCGGACAACATCATGGAGCGGGAACGCGGCGCGGGCTTTCGAAAAGCCGCAAATCAAACCGGCAACACCTTTCACGTCATCCGCCTTCGGGACCTGCCCACGCGTTTGCGCCTCCTGCCGCGGCCGATGGGCCTGTTTGCCATCAACGACCTGAATGCCCTCGCGGTTATGCGCGCGTGCGTCGACCGCGGCTTTCGGGTGCCGGAGGAATTTGCCATCATTGGCGCGGACAACACGGAAATCCTCTGCAAATTCGCGCCCGTGCCGTTGAGCAGCGTGAATTGCAATTTCGAAAAACAAGGCTTTGAGGCCGCCGCCCTCCTCCACCGGCTGATGCGCGGAGAAGCCCCGCCCCCGCTGCCAGTGCTGATCCTGCCGGATGGCGTTACGGGCCGGCGCTCGACGGACACGCTGGCCATCCCCGACGCCGATGCCACCCACGCACTGCGCTTTTTGCGCGATCACTTCCGTGAACCGGTAAGAATGGCAAGAATCGCCGTTGGTCTAACCCATTCCCTCCGCCGCGCGCAATCGGTGTTCCGCTCGTCGACCGGACGGACGATGTTTCAGGAATTGACGCGTCTGCGCTTGGAGCACGCGAAGTCGCTGTTGTTAAACCCCGAATTGAAAATTACGACCGTGGCCGAAGAGAGTGGCTTCGGCAACCGTTACCACTTAATTCGCGCCTTCCGCCGCGCCACCGGGCAGACGCCGCGGGCATATCGAAAGAACGTTGGGCGTATTGGAAAAGTCAGACCGGCAAGATAGGTCCGACAGGTCCGACTTTTCACCCTTCACTCTTCACCCTTCACTCTTCACTCTTCAATTCACCCTTTCGACTTGTTCACCAGCGCCGTGCCGATGGTTGTCGCGGGAACTGCGCCGGTTTCGTTGCGGAATTTTACGTGGAGGAAGAAGGGAGTTTCGGGCGGGAGCTTGTATTCCTTGAGCATCCAGTCGTGCACAAATTTTTCCACCGATTCGCGGGCGGTCGGAAAATACAGCATCTCCTGCTGCATCGCGCGCTCATTGAGTTTCATCGTCAAATCCTTCAGGAGATTGTCGGCCAGCGCCGAGCCGTTGTAGTTGGCCCAGCCATTTGAGCTTTTCATTTCCAACTGGCTCGTGTTAACCGATGGGTCCAGCGAGCGCATCACCGGTGCGAGCACGTCTCCGACCACACCAGCGGGGGTCACTTGGACATGGAGTTCCCAAGGGTCGGACAAGGCGACGAAATAGTGATAGGTCGCGGGGACCCGCAAATCGGCGGTGGCGGTGCCATGCCAGCTTTCGTCTTTGGCACTGAAGGACTCGGTGGACTTGCCCTCAGCGACGAGCATCCGGTTATTCATATCCGGTCGGAGCGAGTCGAGGTGACTGGTGAAAGTTTCGGTGACCAAATGCAGATCGAGGCCCGCGGCCAAATTGGACCATTTCGCACCGGCATCGGCGAGCTTCAGGGCTTGCGCGCCCGGGCTGCACTGTTGTACCACAAACGCGACCAAGCTGCAACCGGCGACGACCATGATCGCCATGGGCCAACCAAGATACTTGAAGAACCCGCCTCCGGCAGGGCGCGACTCCGCCGGAGCCGTGGCAATGGCATCACCCGAATTTTCGGCAGCGGGCAGATTCGGCTCTCCGGGATTGGTGGGATCAGCCATGATTTGTTAAAAATAGGATGCTCCCCGTGGGACACGAGAATAAAGCAAAGGATTCAGGTCAAAAATAACCTCTCCCGGGTGTGTTGACAATCTGGCCCACCCTGTGCTACACAGTTTTTTAACAGTAACGCAGCCAAAGCCTTTTGGACTAACAACCAGAAGGCGTGGGGGACCCATTACGCCATGATGCGCAAGCACTTATGGCCGGGGCGCAGGGTCGCGGAGAACCGCGGTCCAGGCCACTTTCCAGGCCCAGCCCGTCAGCTAACCTCGCCGGCCGTGGGAAGGGTGAATGGAGGAGCGCATTTGGCGCCACCTCGGTTGCCCTATATCTGGCTTTCACCGGGCAATCCGGCGGAGCCATTATTGGGCAACCTCACATGAAAAACCGCAACTCCGTCACCCAGTTTTTTAAAAACACGGTCATTGGCCCTGAGCGCAAATTGACCGAGCACGGGCTTTTCCACAAGCTCTCGCTGGTCGCCTTGCTGGCGTGGGTGGGGCTCGGTGCCGACGGGCTGTCGTCCTCCTGTTACGGCCCGGAAGAAGCGTACAAGGTCCTGCTTGGGCACCCGCAATTGGCGCTGTTCGTGGCGGGGATGTCGGCCATCACGGTGGTGCTAATTTGCATGAGTTACTCGCAAATCATCGCCCTGTTTCCAACGGGTGGCGGCGGTTACGTGGTGGCCAGCCGGTTGTTGTCGCCAGCCGCGGGCGTGGTGTCCGGTTCGGCGCTGTTGATAGACTATGTGCTGACGATTTCGATCTCTGTGGCCAGCGCGATGGATGCATTTTTCAGCTTTGTCCCGGAATCGTGGATTCATTGGAAGTTGCTGACGGAAATTGCGGGCATTCTCTTCCTGACGTTGTTGAACCTGCGCGGCGTGCGCGAGTCCGTGATGATCTTCGTGCCGGTGTTTTTACTTTTTTTGGCGACGCACACGTTCGCCGTGCTGTATGCCTTTGGCACCCACGCGCATGGCTTCGTCACCATGGGCAGTGACACCATGAACGCGGTGCACGGGGTCACGGCGGAAGTTGGGTTCTTCGGCGTCATCGCGCTGTTGATCAAGGCCTACAGCATGGGCGCGGGCACGTATACGGGCATTGAGGCGGTCAGCAACGGCCTGCCCATTTTGCGCGAACCGCGGGTGCGCACAGGCCGGCGCACGATGGTGTTGATGGCCCTGTCGCTCGCCGGAATGGTCGCCGGGTTGCTCGTGGCCTACGTGCTGGTGGACGTCAAGCCGGAGGACGGCAAGACGCTCAATGCCGTGTTGTTCGAGCACCTGACCCACAATTGGCCAGGCTGGCTTGGGCACAGTTTTGTCGTCATCGCGCTGTTCAGCGCATGCGCGCTGTTATATATCGCGGCGCAGGCCGGCTTTCTCGACGGCCCGCGCGTCCTGGCCAACATGGCCATTGACCGCTGGATGCCCAACCGCTTCACTTCGCTGAGCGACCGCTATGTGACTTTGAACGGCGTGCTCCTCATGGGCGGCGCCGCGTTTATTTGTCTCTTGTTCACCCGCGGCTCGGTGGACCTGCTCGTCGTGCTTTATAGCATCAACGTCTTCATCACCTTCAGCCTGTCGCAACTCGGCATGGTTTGCCACTGGTGGCAGGTGCGGCATGACGAAACCGGCTGGCGCCACAAGCTGCTCATCAACGCCGTCGGCCTGTCGCTGACTTCCTGCATTCTCATCATGTTGCTCGTGCAGAAATTCACCGAGGGCGGCTGGGTCACGATGGTGATGACGGCCGCGCTGGTCGGCGTCGCGTTCCTGGTGCGCCGGCATTATGAAGAAGTGCGCGGCCAGTTGAAGCGGATGGACTTCATCCTCGAGGCCGCGCAAATTCCGGCGCCGCCCGGCGCGAAGGATTTCGCCCCCAATTCCAACCGCACGGCCGTCTTTCTGGTCAACGGCTTCAACGGGCTCGGCTTGCACACCCTGTTTGGCGCGGCGCGGTTGTTTGGCGGCGGCTTCAAGCGCATCATTTTCATCTCCGTGGGCGTGGTGGACGCCGGCAACTTCAAGGGGGCGGATGAATTGGAGAAGCTGCGCGAACACATCCAGGAAGAAGGCGAGAAGTATGTGCACTTCATCACGTCCCGTGGCGGCACGGCCGAAGCCATGACCTCCATCGGCCATGACGTGCTCGACGAATTGGAGAAGTTGCTGCCCGACTTGCAGGAAAAATATCCCAACGCGGTCTTCTTCAGCGGGCAACTGGTGTTCGAACACGAAACCATCATCACCCGCCTGCTGCACAATTATACGGCCTTCGCGCTCCAGCGACGCTTGTTTCTCTACGGCTTGCCGTGCGCAATTATTCCGATGCGGGTCGAGAACGCGCCGTCCGATTTGCCCCGCCCGCCCCGCGGCGGCCCGAAACCGGATGCCGTTCGGGCGTGATTTCTGCTTCGCTCTGTCTGTCACCCCGGGTAATTCTTCCCCCTGCCGGCCATGTCGAAACGACAATCCGTCACCAAGTTCGTCAAGAACACCGTCATTGGCAAAGAGCGCCAACTGACGGACCACAGCTTGTTTCACAAGCTCTCGCTGGTGACCTTGCTGGCATGGGTGGGGCTGGGGGCGGACGGGTTGTCGTCGTCCTGCTACGGTCCGGAGGAGGCGTACAAGGCGCTCGGGCAGTACCCGCAGTTGGCGGTGTTTATTGCGGGGATGTCGGCGCTCACCGTCATCATCATCTCCGCAAGCTACTCGCAAATCATCGGGGCGTTTCCCTCCGGTGGTGGCGGTTACGTGGTGGCCAGCCGGTTTCTCAATCCGACCCTCGGGGTGATTTCCGGCTCGGCGCTGTTGATTGACTATGTGCTGACCATTGCCATTTCGATTGCGAGCGCCAACGACTTCATCTTCAGCATGGCGCCGAGCCACGTGGGGTGGAAGTTTGCGGCTGAAATCGCGGCGTTGATCTTCATGACGGTGCTCAACCTGCGCGGCGTGCGGGAATCGGTCATGGTGCTGCTGCCCATTTTCTTCGTCTTCCTCCTCACGCATACGTTTGCCGTGCTCTATGCGTTTGTGACTCATGGGCACGCTTTGCTGGCCATGGGCAGCAATACGGCGGCAACCGTGCATGAAGCCTCGGGGAGCATCGGCCTGTTTGCGGTGCTGGCGCTGCTCATTCGCGCCTACAGCATGGGCGCCGGAACCTACACCGGCATCGAGGCCGTCAGCAACGGGTTGTCCATCCTACGTGAACCGCGCGTGCGGACGGGGCGCCGCACGATGGTCCTGATGGCCATTTCCCTGGCGGGCATGGTCGCGGGTCTGCTGGTCGCGTATCTCCTGGTCAATGTTGACGTTTCACAGACGGCGGGGAGCGTCAAGACGCTGAACGCGGTACTGCTGGAGTCGCTGACTGCCGGATGGCCGCACTTATTGAGCAGCGGGTTTGTCAAGATCGCGCTGATCAGTTCCGCCGCTCTCCTCCTCATCGCCGCGCAAGCGGGCTTTCTGGGCGGGCCCCCGGTGCTGGCGGCGATGGCGCTTGACCGCTGGATGCCGAACCGGTTCGCCGCTTTGAGCGACCGCTATGTCACCATCAATGGCGTGCTCATCATGGGCGGCTCGGCGCTGTTTATTCTCATCTTCACGCACGGCTCGGTGGGCTTGTTGGTGGTGCTCTATTCCATCAATGTATTTATCACGTTCAGCCTGTCGCAACTCGGCATGGTGCGCCACTGGTGGCAGGTGCGCAAAACGGAACAGGGCTGGAGGCATCGGATCGCCATCAACGCCATCGGGCTGACGCTGACCACGTTCATTCTGGTGGTCATGCTCGTCCAAAAATTCAAAGAGGGCGGCTGGGTGACGATGGTGATGACGGGGGCCCTGGTGATTTTTGCCTTTGTCGTCCGCCACCATTACGACCAGGTGCGGGCGCAGCTCAAGAGCATGGATTCCATCCTCGAAGCGGCACTCATTCCGCCGCCGGCAGGGGCGCAGGATTTTGCCCCGACGTCGAAACGCACCGCCATTTTTCTGGTCAACGGCTTCAACGGCCTCGGCCTGCATACGCTCTTTGGCGCGGCGCGGCTGTTTGGCGGCGGCTTCAAACGCATTGTCTTTGTTTCCATCGGCGTGGTGGATGCCGGCAATTTCAAGGGGGCGGCGGATCTCGAACACTTGCGGACCCACGTCGAGCAGCAGGGCCAAAAGTATGTGACTTTCATCACCGAGCGCGGCGGCCAGGCCGAAGCCATCTCCGCTATCGGCCACGACGTGCTCAGCGAACTGGAAAAGCTCCTGCCGGAGCTGACGGCGAAGAATCCCCACGCCCTGTTCTTCAGCGGGCAACTGGTCTTTGAGCAGGAAACCTTCGTCACCCGCTGGCTGCATAACTACACGGCGTTTTCGATCCAGCGCCGGTTGTTCCTCCACGGTCTCCCCTGCGCGATTGTACCGCTGCGCGTGGAGAATATGTAGGGGGAGTTGGTTTACGGTTTACGGTTTAAAGTTTACAGTTACCCATTCTCCCCACCCCGGGTTTATCGTTTCCAAAGTGATTTTTGACCAGCTGGACGGTTGAACTTTGCCGCAAGCGTTTGCGCATCGAACCCTAAACCCTAAACTGTAAACCGCAAACCAGTGGATTTTCTTAGGCTTGAATGTTCGGGCTGACCCGCGGAGAATGGCCGCCCCCATTCCCCCATCCCATGAGCCCCACCCCCGTTAAATCCGCCCTCTCCGCCCTTCTCGCCCTGCTACTGTCACTTGCGCCGATGGCCGCCCCCGCCGCCCGTGCGGCGGACGCCGCACCGGTGACGATGACCGTCAACGGCCAACCCGCCAAAGTGGGCGATTACGCTCCCGCCGATATTTCCGGCCTCGTCCTCGACAATGGACTGCTGAAAATCACTTTCGGCATTGATGCCATCAATGACTACAGCGCGACCTCCATCATCGTCAAGGGCCAGGAACTGGCGCACAATTTGAATGGCATCCAGCCGCGCGACCAGAACGCCAAGCGCACGTTTTACCACGACTACGCCGGCAGCAACGGCATCTTGCGCGCCAAGCTCATTCGCATCTTTGAAAACCAGCCCTATCGCGTGCACTTCGCGATCGTCGACAACACCAACCCTTACCTGGAGGACCATTATGTCATGCTGCCGGGCGAAAGCGGTATCCACCCCTACGTCATTATTCGCAGCAACGCCGGCGGCGAAATGCGCACCATGTATCGTTTTGACATGAACATTTTGGACCATACTTGGACGCCCGAACGCTTGGACCAGCAGATTTCCTACGCTTTCCTCACCTCCATTTCCGACCCGGGCAACGTGTCCGACGAAACTTGGCGCCTGCCCGCGAATAACCCTGTTGGCCTGCCGGAGGGCGCCGTTTACTCGAAATATGACTGGTGCCTCTATTATTCCGAAGCGCCCATGTGGGGCCATCTCGGCCATGGGTTTGGCGCGTGGTTCATTCCGGTCAGCAATGAATCCTATGCTGGCGGACCCCTCCGCCAGGATTTGGCCGTTCACCAGGACGCCTTGATTTTGAACTACATTGGCGGCGGCCATCTTGGCAGTGGCGGCCAGGCCGGAGGGCGCAATGGGGACAAGCTGCACGGCCCATGGTACGTTTATTTCAACACCGGCGACTCGCTGGAAGCCATCGTTGCCGACGCCAAAAAAACCGCGCTGGCCGAGCAAAAGAAGTGGCCCTACCAGTTTATCAACGACCCCCTTTACCCGACCAAGCGGCCCACGGTTACCGGCCAGTTGACCGTTTCTCACAATCGCAGCGCGGCCTACGCCTACATCATCCTCGCCCAGCCGGTCGCCGGTGGCGGTGGCGGGCGGGGTGGAGCGGCGGGCGCCGTGGCCGATCGCGGCGCCGGCATCGCCAATCAAGGCGGCGATTTCATTTTCTACGTTAAGGCGGACGCCGATGGTAAATTCGCCCTGCCGGCCGTCCGGCCCGGCACTTATACGCTTTATGCCTGGGAAACCCAGGGCCCGATCACCCAATCCTTCTCCCAGGATGGCGTGGTCATCACAAACGATAAACCCGTGCAAGACCTGGGTAAAATTGTCTGGGACGCCCCCTATCATCCGAATTTCCTCTGGCAAATCGGCCAGCCCGACCGGTTGGCGGGCGAATTCAAATTGGGTAATGGCCCGCGCGCCGCGTTGCTGCTGCGCCAGGTGCCAAACGATCTCACGTTCACCATCGGCAAAAGCAAGGAAGCCAACGACTGGTATTTCGCCCAACATCAAGGGACTTGGACGGTGAGCTTCACCCTCGACAAAACCTACTCCGGCAACGGTTACCTGACCATTCCCGTGGCTGGCGGCGCGGGCAATGTCGCGTTGTCTCTGAATGGCCAACCTATTGGCAATGTGAACCATGGCGACGACGGCAGCGTGCGCCGTTCGGCCAATCGCAGTGGCGCCTATGCCCGTTTTGAAATCACCTTCCCCGCCAACCTGTTGAAAAAGGGCGAAAACACCCTGACCTTGCTGGACTCCACCCCGCTCGGCGGCAGCCTCCCCAACGGCATCATGTACGACACCCTGGTGATGGAAGCGGATTAAATTGCCGCATCGTGCCCGTGGGCGCATCCCGGTCTTCGCGCGGGATTACTTAGGCTTGAATGTCGGGGCGCACCCCATGAGAATGCCGCTCCCCATTCCCCACCCCATGAGCCCCATCCCCGTTAAATCCGTCCTGCCCGCCCTTCTCACCCTGCTGCTGTCGCTCTCGCCGATGGCTGCTCCCACCGCCCGCGCCGCCGATGCGCCGGTCGCGCCCGTCACCATGATGCTCAATGGCGAGCCCGCCAAGGTCGGCGACTACGCCCCGGCGGACGTCAAGGGCCTCGTCCTTGACAATGGCTTGCTGAAAATCACTTTCGGGCCCGATACGCGCGAACAGATCAGCGCGACCTCGCTTATCAAGAACGGGCAGGAGCTGCTCCACAATTTGAATGGCGTGCAACCGCGCGACACGGATGCAAAGCGTTCCTTCTATCACGATTGGGCCGCGAGCGGCGGGTTCATGCGGATTGCGACGGTCAAAATCATCAAGAACACGCCGGACCTCGTGCATTTTGCACTCATCGGCAATGGCCAGCCCCTGCTGGAAGACCATTATGTCATGCTCAAGGGCGAGAGCGGCATCCATCCCTATGTCATCATCCGGGGCGCCTCGAATGGCGAGATGCGGACAATGTACCGCTTCGACATGAACATTCTCGACTATGCCTATTCGGGCGAGCGGACCGCCAAGCAGCTTTCCTATGCCTTTCTCCAGGGAATTTCCACGGCGGGCAACGCGGGCGACGAAACTTGGCGCCTGCCCGCCGGGATGAAGCTGCCCGACGGCTCAATCGTCCCCAAGGATACAATTTACTCGAAGTACGATTACGTCCTGTATTACTCCGAGCAACCCATGTGGGGGCATCTGGGCCACGGCTTCGGCGCGTTTTTCATGCCCGTGAGCACGGAAGCCTACGCCGGCGGGCCGTTGCGCCAGGAACTCGCGGTCCACCAGGACGCCCTGATCCTGAACTACCTCGGCGGCGGCCACTTTGGCGGTGGCGGCAGCGCCGGCGGCCGCACCGGCGAGAAAATTTTCGGGCCATGGTTTGTGTATATCAACGCCGGCGCGAACAATGATGCAATCATCGCGGATGCCAAGAAAGCCGCCGCGGACCAACAGAAGAAATGGCCCTACACCTGGGTCGAAGAGCCCCTCTTTCCGAACAAGCGCACCACCGTCACGGGCCAGTTGACCATCAGTCATGATCGCAGCGCCGCCTATGCCTACATTATTCTCGGCCAGCCGGGCAATGGCGGCGGCGGGCGCGGAGGTCGTGGGGGGCGCGGCGCGCCTCCAGCAGGCAGTGCCGCCCCGGCGGCGGTGAATGCGGACCCCGCGATGTTTATCGCTGGGCAGGGAAGTCCGGCGACGGATGGCGCCACTTTCATTGTCGGCCAAGCGGCTCCCGCCGCAGATTCCTCAACCGCAGCGCCCGCCCAAGCGAGCGGGAGCGGTCGCGGTGGTCGTGGCGCCCGGGGTGCCCGCGGTGGTCGCGCCGGTGGCACTGCGGCGGCACCCGCGAACACCGACCCCAATGCGTTGATTGCGGGCGCCCAGCCCAATAACCGTGGCGGCGGCGGCGCCAATACGGGCATGGTGGCGGACCGCGCGAGCGTCATCTACACGCAAGCCGGAGATTATATTTACTACGTCAAAGCCGACGCCAATGGCAAATTCACGCTGCCCAACGTCCGCCCCGGCACCTATACGCTTTACGCCTGGCAGACGCAGGGGCCGATCACCCAGTCTTTTGCCCAGGATAATATCGAGGTTAAAGGCGACACGACGGATTTGGGCAAGCTCGTCTGGGACGCTCCATACCATCCCAATCTGCTGTGGCAAATTGGCAAGGCGGACCGCCTGGCTGGCGAATTCCAGTTCGGCAGTTCCGCGCGTACGTATACTTGGATGCAGCAGGTGCCCGCCGACCTCGAATTCACCATCGGCAAAAGCAAGGAAGGCACCGACTGGTATTACGCGCAAAAGACCGGGGTCTGGTCGGTCAAGTTCAACGTGGCCAAGCCCGTCACGGGCAATGGCTATTTGACCGTAGCGGTGGCTGGCGGCTCGGCGAACGTGCAGTTCGCGCTTAACGGGCAGAGCGTCGGCAGTGTGTCCTACCCGCGCGACGCCAGCGTGGACCGCTCGACGAACCGCAGCGGTGTCTACCACCGCAATGAATACACCTTTCCGGCTTCGCTGTTAAAGCAGGGTGAAAACACGCTGACCCTCACCGCCAATGGCTCGGGATTGATGTACGACACCCTGGTGATGGAGTCGGATTAAACTGGCGCATTGCGCGGGGCTAAGAAAGGCCTAAACTGCGCCTCATGTTTTCGAACATCAACCGGCGGCACTTCATCGTCCACGGCAGCATCGTGCTCGCGGGCGCGGCCATGGCCGGTGGCGGGCGACCCGGGCGGCTACTCGCGGCCCAGGCGGCGGCGGGCAACACCGCCATTCTCCCCGTTTTACGATTCGGGCTGGTCACCGACATTCATTATGCGGACCGGGATGCGGTCGGATCGCGCGTTTACCGCGATTCCCTGGCGAAGATGCAGGTCGCTGTGGCGGCACTCAATGAAACGGCTAAAAAGGACTCTCTGGGTCTCTCCTTCGCCGTCACCCTGGGAGACATGATTGATTATCCGGCCGGTGCCGAAGTGCTCAACGATGACGCCGTGGCCAGGGAAATTGGGTTGCTCAAGGTCATCGAGGCCGAATGGGCGAAAGTGCATGCGGAGCGCCATTACGTACTCGGCAATCACTGCGTCTACACCCTGAACAAGGCGGAATTCTTCGCGAATACCATGGCCAAGCCGGCACCCTACTCGTTTGACACTTCGTTCAAGGGTACGGACGGCGCCATGCATTTCGTCGTGCTCGATGCCTGCTTCCGGGCAGATGGCACGCCCTATGCCCGCCGCAATGCCGACTACCAGAATACTTTCATTCCCGAGAGCCAGGTCAAATGGCTGGCGGACGATTTGGCAAAAACGAAAAATCCCGTCATCATTTTTGCGCATCAGCGCCTGGACGGCGTCAAGGGCGATGAAAGCATGAACGTGAAGAATTCCGCCGCGGTGCGCGCGGTGCTCGAGCAATCGGGCAAGGTGCTCGCGGTGTTTGCCGGCCATTCCCACCAAAATCTTTTGACCACGGTCGGCGGCATTCCTTACGTCGTCTTCCGGGCCATGGTGGAGGACCCCGGCGCGCCCAACAATGCCTTTTGCACCGTGGAGATGTTTGCCGACCACTCGGTCGCCATTCGCGGCAGTTTCAAGCAGACCACCTACGACCGGCTGGCAAAAAAGAAAACTGACCCCACCGCGCCAGCCACGACGTCCGGGACACCCGCCGCGCCGAAATCCACTGCCACCGTCTCTTAAATGACCCTCGTGAGCGCCCAAGCCTCAACGTCCTCCAAAAATCTCTGGCTGCTGATCCTGGTTTCCGCCCTGGGCTATTTCGTCGACGTCTTCGACTTGCTGCTGTTTGGCGTCGTCCGCACCAAAAGCCTGCTGGAACTGGGTGTGGCCAAAAGCGATGCTTTGACGGTTGGCCTGAATGTGTTCAACTGGCAAATGGGGGGAATTCTTCTCGGCGGTTTTGCCTGGGGCATCATCGGCGACAAGCGGGGGCGGCTGTCGGTGCTATTTGGCTCCATCATCTTTTATTCGCTGGCCAATATCGCGAACGCCTTTGTCCACACTGTGGCCGCCTACGAAGTCTGCCGGTTCATTGCGGGATTTGGCCTGGCGGGCGAATTGGGAGCCGGGGTGACGCTGGTGAGTGAATGCATGCCGGGGAAATCCCGGGGTTGGGGCACGATGTTGATTGCCACCATCGGAGTTCCGGGGGCCATCCTCGCCGCATGGGTCGGCAACAATTACAGTTGGCGGTCGGCCTATGAAATTGGAGGCGGCATGGGGCTGTTACTGCTGCTGTTGCGCCTGGGCGTTTACGAATCCGGCCTGTATTCCGCGGTCAGCAAAACGGAAGTCGCCCGCGGCAGCCTGCGGCTGCTGTTTTCTTCCTGGTCCCGGTTCTACCGCTTCTTGCTTTGCATTCTGTCCGGCCTGTCCTGCTACCTCGTCATCGGCATCCTCATTTTGTCCGCGCCCGAGTTTGGCACGGCGTTCAAACTGAATCCCGGGCCGGACGCCGGCAAGGCCATCACCTACGCCTACACCGGCCTCACGCTTGGAGGCGTGCTTTGTAGCGGGCTGAGCCAGTGGGTGGGCCGGCGCAAACTGGCCTTCATCACTTTCCATGTGATCAGTTTGGTGGCCATTTTAGTTTACCTCTATTGCCCGCCGGCCGACCTCCCGGGCTATTATGCGCGCTGCCTGTTCCTCGGTGTGGGCGTGGGCTTTTGGGCCCTCATGGTCACCAATGCCGCCGAACAATTTGGGACCAATCTACGGGCCACCGTCACAACGGCCACGCCTAATCTGGTGCGCGGAGCCCAGATTCCGATATCGTGGGCGTTTAACTTCGCCCGCAGCCCGGCCGGCCTCGGTTTGGGGATCGTCAACGGCGCGGCGCTGGTGGGAATTACTTGTGTCGTGGTTGCCATTGTCGCAGTCTGCCTGTTAAAGGAAACGTTCGGCCGGTCGCTGGACTTTGTGGAAACGGAGCCGCCGTAAGCGGCAGTAGCGGAGAGCAGGGAGCAGGGAGGCAATCCAACGCTCAACGTTTAAAGTTTAACTTTTAACGCTTAAGGACACCAGGAGACAGAATGGAGTAAGTAGCATGCAGAATGCAGAATGCAGAAAGAAAACAATTCCCGGAATTCCGTAAATTCTGTCAAAAAAACTTCGCGTCTTCGCGTGAGAAACTCCGGGCCCGGAATTCCAACTTCCAACTTCCAAATTCCAAATTCCCCGGCCTGACTTCTTAATTCTTAATTCTGCCTTCTTAATTCCAATGGTGCCCCCACCGAGACTTGAACTCGGATTAGCGGCCATCCCACAGAAGCTGGAAGTTGGAAGCTGGAATCTAGAATCCAATACAAACTTCCCAAGACGAAACATTCGGCTCAGCAATTCCAAATTCCAACTTCCAGATTCCAACTTCTCCAGTCTAACTTCAAAATTCGTAATTCTAAATTCAAAATTTCCGCCTTTGAGAGTGCCCCCACCGAGACTTGAACTCGGATTAGCGGTTTAGGAAACCACCGTTCTATCCAATTGAACTATGGGGACAAACTACTGAATATAAATGACTTACGACTAAGTTAAAAGGTGCTAAAAATAGCACTTGTAACCCGTTTATGTAACCCTTAGCATTCGGGCATGAAAAACACCCAACCTGAGCCGGTGCAAATGAGTTACACGCGGGTCGCCGAATGCCTGTTTCGGAATGACTCATCCGGCGTTTACTATGCCTTAGTCAAGAAATCCGGCAAGCAAATCCGGCGGTCGCTCAAGACCGATGACCGCAAGCTGGCCGAGCGCCGGTTGGCCGATTTCCGGGAGCAAGTCGAGCGCCTCGACCTCGGCCAGGGCAATAGCCGCCTGACCTTCGACGACATCGCCACCCGCTGGCTCGACTCCCTCCGCGCCCATCTCAAGCCGTCCTCGGCGCGGCGGCGGGAGATTAGCATCAAGCAACTGCGCCCGGCCTTCGGCACGCTGCCGGTGCGCGGCATTACCCGCCTGCAATGCGAGGATTGGGCCAAGCACCGGAGCCCGCAAATTGCCGCCTCGACGTTCAATAATGAGCGTGAAACGCTGCGGTCGGTGCTCGAATATGCGCAGCGCGAAGGCCTGACCCTCGACAATCCGGCCAAAGTCATCGTCCGCCGGCGGTTGGGCAAGGTCAGCATTGTCATCCCCAGCCGGGAGCAATTTGCGACCGTTATCGCCACCCTGCGGGGTCTGGATGTCCGCTACTGGCAAGGGGCCGATCTGCTCGAACTGCTGGCCTATTCGGGGATGCGGAAGGGGGAAGCCAACGCCTTCAAATGGGCCGATGTGGATTTTGAGCGCGGTAGCTTCTCCGTCACCGGGGGCGAGACCGGCACCAAGAATCACGAGGTCCGCGTCGTGCCCCTGTTCCCGGTCCTCCGCGCCTTCCTTGAACGCCTCCAGGCTCAAGCGCCTCGGGAGTCGGGTAGCCTGGTCGTTCCAATCGGCAACGCCAAGAAAGGCCTTGAAGCGGCGTGCAAGATTAACGCCTTCCCCCACTTCACCCACCACTGCATGCGGCATTTCTTCGTCAGTAATGCGCTTGAAAAGGGTGTGGATTTCAAGACGATAGCCGCCTGGGTCGGCCACAAAGATGGCGGTTTGCTGGTCGCCAAAACCTACGGGCACCTCCGCGACACGCACTCTTACGAGATGGCAAAACGAATAACGCTATGAATCCAGACGAACCAACGAAAGAAGAAGTGAAGGATTATCGCCGAATGGCGAAACAGTGGCTTAAGCGCAAGAATTTGGTTAGAATGGTCGTTCGATTGAGTGGTGAGTTTCATCAGATAATGGAGATAACTCCAAACTGTATAAACAAGAGATTTCGAGATGACCTCATCCGTACGCCAAAGTTGGTGGGCTGGAGAAAGGAGATTTGGAGCAACTTTCGAAAGACAACTCTCAAGAAATTTTATGCCTACAAAACGAGCGATGCCATTTATAATGAGGGCGCAGCGTGCGCTTTTCTGGACAACATGCACTTTGGGTATGAGCAATTGGTAAAATCTGCTCCTCGTGGCCCCTCGCTGAAGATGGTGCTGGAGCCATACACGCCGCTTGATGCCGAGGAGAAAATACAGGTGAAGTTAACTGTTGGGCGCATAATGAAAACCTTGGCGAAGGCGGAAACAAGAATATTGGGCTTTCGTCCCTCGGAGAAAAAGCGGTTTGCCCTGGGCGAGTCGGAAAATGCAAATGCCATATACGGGGATTATGGAGAGTTTTCCCACGGAACAGATGCGACTAAAATTTACAACATGTTGCTTTTGTTCGGAGATTACGTTGATACATTGCCGTCTCGAATGAAGATTTTTCGCTTCCTGAAAATCCTTCTTGATAAAGAAATGCCGCACGATTTCGAGGCCTTCACTCAGATATGTAAACGCATCGGCTTGAAGGGGACAGAAGGCCGGGAAAGGGATAGAAAAAACGTGGAGGGGTCATCACTAGTCATTGCTGTCCCCTGACGATATCGGCGGTTTTGGCTAAAGTCGGCGCATGCACCAGCATTCGCTAAAAAGCACTCCACCTGTCACCAAGCGCCTGGCTTTCACTCGTTTTGAAGCTGCCGAGGCTCTCGGGGTGAAACCGATCACGATTGACCGCCTGACCAAGCGCGGGCTCCTGCATCCGTCCCGCGCTACCCGCCGCCCGCTGTATCCCCACTGGGAGCTTGAACGCTTCCTGCGCGAAACCTCGCAACCCGTCACGCCATGAAAAGCGCCGTTCCACACTACGGCGGCGTTTATCGCTGGAAAGGGCCGCACGAGTTCGATGCGCACTGGATGGTGCAACCGGGCACCTTCGCCGCGGAACCGGACCCGCGCCGTTGGAAGAGGGCACGCCGGGCCTCCTGCACCTGGCAATGTACCGTTTTCGGTCAACTTGTGCGCCTCGGGGTGCTCGAAAAGGTGGAAGGCCCCGTCCGCCATGACCCGGAAGCCGACCGTCGCCAATTCGGAGGCATTTGGGGAATCAGCTTTGCGCCAAAAGTTACGTTGCTGACCCGCAGAAACAACCAACCACCCAAACCATGCCGCTAATCTCTATTCCATCGGAAGAGCCTGCCAATTTTCCTCTCCTGCCCCTCATAACTGCGCCCGTCACCGGCCCGCTGTCACAGGTGGAGCACAGCAGCAGCGAGCAATACCTTGACAGCTCTCTGGCCGGTATAATCGAGCGCACCCAGGGGCAGGATCGGAATTCTGGAAAATCGAACGTCACCAAGCCGCATTTTGAGACGTTGCTTGGAACGGCGCAAAGGGCGGCACCACTTCAATCCGAGTCACCGCCACCACGATTTGACACCAACCCGCTCAAGGCAGGCCCGTCGCTGCGGCCGCAGGCCGTCGTCGGCGGGCGGGCCGGACGTTCACGAGAAACACCTCCTCGCCTGGGGCTTCTGTGCGCATATACTCCGGCGTCCTGGCACCATGAGAAAGGCATTATCAAGGTTGTCCGGCGCCTGATCCCCCGACTGCCTGACGTTAGCGGGATGCTGTTCTTAACCTACACGCTCGACCACAATCTATTGCTCAACCCGGCCTCTGCTTTCGATTACGCACGGAAGAAAATCCGCAAGGTCTGCGCCCGCCTCCGAAAAGGCGTCTGGTGGGAGGGTAAATTCTACCAGATAGACGCTGCCTACTGCGTAAAAGTGGAATTCCATGCCGACGCCGACGGCTGGCCGCATTTCCACGTCATCCAACTGACCCGGCGCTTTATTCCGGGCGAGCTGCTAACCCACCTCTGGGCACTGGGGCGGGTGAACGTCAAACGCATCAGGAACGACGAATTCCATTACCTGCTCAAGTATGCGACCAAGGGTGTCGGGTATCCCGATTGGGTGCTGTCGCGCAATCGCATCCGTATTTTCCAATCGTCGCGGGGCTTCCTGACGCCGGTTGAGGCAAGAGCGAAGCCGGAGAAGGATGAAGACGATGATAAGGAGGAACGCGCCTCCTACACCATTGGGGAGCGTCTGGAGCGCTGGTCAAGGACCGCCCTGTTCCAAAATGTCGACGGCACCTATCGGACTGTGGTGCTGTCGCGCCCCTTCCAGGAAATTTTTGATGAGATCATATACGCCGTAGCCGAGGATAATCGCTACCTCGGACTCGGCCTTGTCAAAATTAACCAGCGAGAGGAGCTACTAGAATGGAAAATAAGAACCAAAATATGAAACACGGGGTGTTCGTGCATGGGACGGTCCTGTCCAGCACTGCCACCCTGTTCGACAGAAAAGATAAATCGGGCCAATTCGTGCGCATTCGGCACGAAATCGCCACCAAGCCCGGGGTCATTGACTACGAGCAGATACTGGACCCGGCTAAGGACGCCGGGGTCAAAGTGGAAGGAGGTAAAATCACGGTGTTCCCTACCTTCCCGGAGGACAAACCGATCACCCTCAAGTGCGATCCTGGGGCGATTCGGGAGTTCAAGGGCAAGGTCAAGATTACGCGGGCGGAGCTCATCGCGTAAACGATGTTGCCATGCCAGGCAAAATCATAGAGAACGGGGCCGGTTGGGGTGGCTGCGTCCGGCGTGAGCCGGACGCGCCCCCCACCGGCCCTTTTCCTTGTTTATAATCGAGTAATAACTGTCCACGGTTGGAGCCGGCAAAACACCCCAAGCCCGAAAATTATGACAACTAGCCTTGCAAGTAACTTAGCTGGGAAAACCATAAATGGATGGTTAGTTGTGGAGAAAATAACCAAGGGTGCTGGTGAGACTGGCGGAAACTTCTCGTCTGGATATGTCGTGCGCAATATTAAAACTAACGAAAAGGCGTTCATGAAAGCCATAAATGTGGGCTACGCAATTAAGAGAAACTTTGGTTCCGGAAATAGCTTAACCGACCTTCTTAAAGACATCACCGAAGATTTTCAGTATGAGCGGGACTTACTAAAGGAATGCGGCACCAAGCTTCTTGACCGTATTGTGTTAGCACTCGATAGCGGCGAATATATTGAGGCAACTGACCCCTATTTTGTTCCGTATCTTGTGTTTGAATATTGTGAGGGCGGAAACATTAGACGACACATAAAACTGCGCAACCCTGATTTAGCATGGCGATTGCGGGTTTTTCACGGAGTGTGCGCAGGAGTTGGTCAACTGCATTCAATAAACGTAGCTCATCATGATGTGAAGCCGTCAAATGTCCTTGTTTTCCCTGGCGAAAATGCAAAATTGGCAGACTTGGGACGTTCAGCTAAGAATGAACCTGGCGCGAAATTTAATCAGGCGCAATTTGCAGGCGATCCCAATTATGCGCCCATCGAACACCACTACAATTGGTCGACACTAAACGATTTTAACACCCAGCATAAATGTACTGACCAATATATGCTGGGGGGGGTGTTAGCATACCTGGTTGCAAATATCCATTTATTTGGGTTAATTTTGGGAAAAATCAATCCGACATACCACCCGCGAATATGGAAAGGCCGTTACAAAGACGCGCTTCCAGCAATTCAGCAGGCCACAATCGAAGCAATTACTGAAATAGTAGCAATGGTACCAATTGAAATTCAAGACGATGTAAGAAATTTGTTGTATTGGCTTTGCAATCCAGACCCCGAGTTAAGGGGGCACCCGGATACGGTTGGGCAAGCTACAGGGGATAGATATTCGCTTGAGCGAATCATAACGGCGGCTGACTTGTTAGCGGTGAAAGTCCGATTATTAAAGAAATGAATGAAATTGAAGCACAGCGTCACGTTGTCATCCCGCAGTGGCTGCCATTTGGGAAAGCGGCCTCACAGCGGGAAGCCCGTGAATTTATTGGACAACCAAAGGTAATCGACTTTGCTGCCGCGGTGAAGGATTTCCAAGATGAGTTGGTTGATTTTAAATCAGATCCTGCGCCGTTTTTCGGTTCGGAATTAATGGGAATAGCATTTGCAAATGGCAGCGGAGCCGAGGCGAAAGAATTAGCCGAATATGTAATTACGGAGCCAATTACAGGCCCAGTTGCTATTAGGCAAGCGATGGGAATACTAGGTCGCGCAACTCCGACGGCAATCGAGGACGAGAGAGCGAAATTGCGGCGGCTGAGAGGCAGCTTAAAGCAGTATCCTAGAGATGCAATTGCATCGATCGAGCAAGCGAGAATCTATACAATTTTTGGCCTGAGAGAAAAAGCAAGGAAAGCGGTAATGGTTGCACTACACATTGCGCCGAGCAACCGTTTTGTAGTAAGGGCGGCAATTAGGTTTTTTATCCATTTCGAAGAGTGGGACAGCGCGCTTAGGTATGCAAATACGGGATTTAAGCTTTCAAATGATCCACTTATTTTTGCACCATTATTGAGTGTAGCAACTTATTTGAACAAGCTGCCGTTTTCAATTAAGCCTATAGCGGCAAAGGCATTGGCTTCGGAAAACGCATTTTTATACTCGGAGGCACTAGAAGCCTTTGGCACTTTGGAAATTGAGAGCGGGGCAGACAAGCGGTCTAGGCCGTTTTTCAAGCAAGCTTGGCTCGACCCGGCGAAGGCTGTAATTAGCCATAGCCAATGGGTATTGCGCGAGCGCTTACCGGGGTTAAGAAAGGAGCAGAATATTGACTTTACGAAGAGTAGCGAAGCTCTGAGTTGGCTGCATCTATGGATTCTCGATTTTGAGGGCGCAATAAGATGCACATGGGACTGGGCGTTGGAGGAACCTTATTCTCGGGCACCATATATTCTTGGATCTAGTATAGCTAGCATGCTAGAAAAGCATGATGTTGCGATTGATTTTGCAAAACGCGGGAGAATTGCGAATCCAAAGGACGAAGTACTGATCAACAATCAGGCGTTTGCGCAATTGCGGAGCGGCGACGTTACGGGCGGCGAGGCAACTTTCTCGAGTATTAGGCATCTGCTTACCGAAGCAGAGCAAATTGCTCCCTTGGCTACATACGGGTTACTGCTGATGGCAAAAGGCCGAATTTCCGATGGTCAAAAACAGTATACTGAGGCGATTAGGCGGGCGGCTGAGGGAGGAAATACGAAATTGGAAATGCGCGCGTCGCTAAATTTTCTGATTTCACTATTAGATATCTGCAAAGCGATTGAGCCGGAAACATTATCTTTGGCGGCAACCGCACTTGACAGTATTCAGGACCCCATTTCGCTGGGCACTTCAATGGAGATTGTCAAACGGCTTAAAAAATTGTCGATTGCTGACGAAGCAAAGTTGCTGCCTGCCATCCAATCGTTTATTCATGTGACAGAAAAAAAGCGGTTGGAATTCATTGAGTCGGCGTTCTTTAAGGGCGTGAAAAGTTCTTCGCCGGGTTCGTTGCAATAATTAATACCCGGCCTTATTTTCCGCTCTTCGTGCGGTTGTGTTTCATGCAGAGCATCTGGCAATTGTCCTGCACGGTTTTGCCTCCCTTACTCCACGGCTTTATGTGATCGGCCTCCATCTCGTTTACCGCGTAATGGTTCTTTTTTGGTGGGCATTGCGGGCAAATACCCGCTTGCTGCTCGAAGGCGATGGCGATCATGTTCTCATCAAACGCTCGTAGGCTGAGGTGCTTTTGGTCGTCCGTTAGCAGGAACTCATAGATGCCGCGTTTATTTTCAACCTCGTCGTCCTTGATGAGGTCTTTGATGCGTTGCTCCAGCGTCGCCGCGTTGAACTTCGTTTCCTTGTAAGCGTTGTAGAAGCGTCCCCAAGGCAGGCCCTTCATTAGCTTCGCACGGCCGCTGTCTTGATTTGGGAACACGCGATTCACCCAGTCGAAGACTTCCTGCCAGTACGTCCACAGCTCCTGTGCGTCCTTGTAGTGCTGATGGGCACCCATGTACTCCTTGATCATCCCTTGAGAGATCCAGTCGATAGCGGTTTCCAGTACTTCCTGCCGATTGATTTCTCCGGCAACTAGTTTCTTTCGGTCGTCAGCCATCGCCGGGGCATTGGTCCGGGAAAACCAGCGCTTGGCATCCGCGAGCCACGGCCCGGTGTAAATGGCGTTGCGCAATTCCTGATCGCTCAACTTCACGCCGGCGATGTTGATGATCTCAAACCAACCGAGCTTCTCGCTCTCCAAACCATCGCACACGTACACGCGCAGTTCGTAGTTTAAAATCTGCTCCTTCTGATCGGGCGTAAGGTTGGCGAACGTCTTTGGTGAACCGTCGATCTCAATCGAGAAGTCACCCTGCACATACTGGCAAATGCTCACGGTGCGTTGTTGCCCATCCATCAGCTCGAAGCCTTCACCGGCAACGGCCCAATACATCGTGTTGAGCGGATACCCACGGCGCACGGTGTTGATCACCTCGTTGCGCTGTTTTTCCTTGTAGATGAACTCGCGCTGATAGGCCGGGCGAATGTTGAGGAGGCCACTGTAGCCGCGCACACCTTGTTCGCCTTTGTCGGAGTATTTCTCCGTCAGCTCAGAAATCTTAACTTTTCGGGATTCAATCTTCATGGGGTTTTCCGTTTGATAAAAATGCGGGAATACATGCGATTACCGTCGATGTATCCGCGGCCTCTCGGAACACCTAAGTCTCGTTCGTCTCCTAAAATTTCAAACTGTTCTGGGTTGTACTTATCTAGGAAGGTAACCGGCACGCCCATCGTGTGCTCATAGTCCATTGGGATCTCCAAAACCTTGCTCACCTCGATGGCGTCGAAGTTGTCGTACTTCGGGTACTTAGTGCGGGAGAAGGTTTCACCCAACGCCAGCTCCTCATGACGTTTCGAGTTGTCCAAGTTGGTGAACCAAATCGCGGCAGCACGTCCTTTAATAACACCTTTCACGAAGTGGAAACTACGCCAGCCGGTCTCGCCGGCACGCATTGCCTCTGCGTATTTTTCCGGCACATCGAAGTAAAGCTCACGTCCCATCGGCGTGACGCCAACCCACATCTTGTTGTTCTTGATCAGGGCGAAGACCTCTTTGTACGTGATCGAGTTCTTGTTTCCGATGATCAGGAACTTCTTCTTGAACTCTGCCAGCTGCGCGACGAATTCGCGGAACAGTGAGAAAGGTGGGTTGGTGACGACGACATCCGCCGACTTCAATAGCTCGACACACTCCTTGCTGCGGAAGTCTCCCGCGCCATAGAATGAGTCAGGTTTGAGAGTCCACGCAGCGTTCTTCTTATTCTTGAGAAGGAATTTTACATCTGAGAGATCTGTCGTCCCACGCTTCTTGTGATCGGGCACCTCGTTGATCTCGATTGCGTAGGGATCTTTACCTTCCGGCTTGAGTCCTTCGATCTCGAATAGCGGTAGTTGCCCGCCAACGATGGGGGATTTTTGGTAGGAGGTGGCGATGAGCTTCTTGAGACCGAGTGCATTAAAGTTGAGCGCGAAGTATTCGAAGAAGTGGGACTCGTAAGGATCGTCGCAATTGCAAAACACCACCTTGCCCTTAAGGTGCGACTTGTAATGTTTCAGCTCGTTCTCGATGTCGCCTAGCTGGGTATAAAATTCGTCGTTCTGAACGGCCTTAGCCTTGTTAAGGGCTGCGTTCGTCTTCGGTAGGTCGCTGGCCTTCTTGGATTTAGTCTCTAGGGGCTTCGCAGGCATGTTTAAGGCAGTGTTGAACAACCCCAAAAAATTGCAACTGAAATTGATAGGAAATTGCTTTTTGGAGGGTGAGTTTGGGGTTGCCGGGTTCGGCGAGAGGGGGTTAGAAGTCATTCAAAAAGCCTTGCAATGTCTTGCATGCCATTTTGTATCAAATATTGAATCAAGACATCCAAGGGCGGCCAGTTACTTCGATACGGATTGTTGCAAGGGCCTATATATCGGCCACCCCCTGGGCCGACATATAACCCACCTCCGGGACCAGTGTAGAGGCCGCCACCTGGACCAGAATATAACCCCCCACCCGGGCCGGTATATAGACCGCCGCCGGGGCCGGTATACAGTCCGCCGCCGGGCCCCGTGTACATCCCACCACCCGGGCCGATATACATACCCCCGCCAGGCCCAACGTAGGCCCCACCGCCGGGGCCGATATACATACCGCCGCCCGGGCCAATATATAGGCCACCTCCAGGCCCAATATAGCGGTCTCGCGGCCATGTATTAATGTTGGACATTTAGGTACCCACTATGCGGGACATTCAGGCAGGCTAAGAAGATTGTTGGGGTGAATGCCATCCGCCTCTGTTTTGAGATATTTGTGTCCAAGGTGCGTGGCAATGATAACCCGCACCCTATTGCCTCCTTGGCTTACATAATAATCAAAAGTGCCGCTCTCGATGTAAGCGATTGCTTGGTCGTGGGTATGTTGCCATCGGTAAGTAGGACCGATCTGCCCGCCAATGCTATGAATTCGTTCGTGAGGGCTTTCACGACTATGCTTCTTGATACAGTGGACCTCTAGAGATGTTGACATTTGATTTAGGGATTAGGTGTTATCTCTCAACTAAAAATAAAATAGGTGTATTGGGATCTTAGGCAAATAAAATATGTAACCCAAATGTGTAACCCGGTGGCCGAATATGGGCGGTTTCAGGATATTTCAGGATAGCGGGCCGATTGCCAGAAGCCCCTCAAAACCATGGACTTGATGCGTTAAGAGCACTCCAGAACATTCTAGCAAATCGTATCATTTCGCATTAGGAAACCACCGTTCTATCCAATTGAACTATGGGAGCGGGGATTAGGAGAGAAGTTGGAAGTTGGAAGCTAGAAGCTGGAATAACAACCGCAACAGGCAAAGGCCCAGCCACGACTACCTCCCGCCCTTGGATTCTGGGCGATGGGGCGCTGCCGGGCAAGCAAAAGCGGGAGCGGGGAGTCCAATCTTAGCAATCCTTCCCATCCTTGTTGATTATTCCGGCGCGGCAGATTCTTTTGCCACAGAAATCACAAAAACCACAAAATGGCTCGTGCAAAGGCGCTATGGCGCTAAGGACGGTTGGGGTGGTTAAAGGATGAGGGATGAATCAGGCGGCCACTGGGGAGGAAGCTGAGATTATAACGACTTAAGAACGGTTTCACGATCGACGCGTTTGACCTGGGCCACAGTGCGCAGGATGGCGTTGAACGTACCCAATCGCAACGGTGTGTGGTCAGGAATGGAAATGCGGTGATGTGCCGGAGTCTCCGTTTGCAGAATGATGTGGCTGCCAACTTGATGAATCTGCAAATAACCTCAGTCCCGGCAAAGCGCCTTGACGAGTTGGCGACCGCTGATGTCGCGAGGCAATTTCATGCCAGCACTTCGTCACGCACCAAATGGAGCCTGACACTTGAAGGAGCGGTGCGGTCAAAGTAAAATGCCGCCACGGCTTCTCTTACATTCGTCCTCAGTTCTTCCCAAGTGTCCGCCTCGGTAAAGATGCTTTCACCGAGGGCTTCGGCAACATAGCCGCCGTCCGCCTCTTGCGTGACCGCGAAGATGATTTCACTCATGGGAGAGAGCCTACTGATTTGGACTGCCCACTGCAAGCCAGTCTTGACGAATAAAAGCCCGTAAAGATGGCTCACGCGATGCCGCCAGGGGGGAAGGGGGCTTGGCAAGGATCGGAGGTTCTCGAAATCGGGGAATGAAAGTAGCGCGGTACTTCAGCCCGCGCTTCTCCGGCACGAGGCCGATCCTATCCATCCTGCTTATCCTTGTTAATTGCCCCGCCGGAACAGATTCCCAACGCAGCCCACACAACCAACCCAACCAACGCAGCCAACCTATCAAACCCAACAAACCTATCCAACGCAGCCAACGCATCAAAAACATTTTCCCGCCGATGTGCTATAATGGGGCGCAACCAAAGAGACCATTTTTTGCATACTCCCCCCGACTCCCCAATTATACCTTTTGCCTTTCTCCCGCCGCTTGACTCCTTCCTCCCAGCCTTCGACCTCCGCCATCCCAAATCCCAAATTTGATTGTGCCACTGTCCCCTCCTTTCAAAATTCGTAATTCGAATTTCAAAATTCCCGTCCTTCCCATTCGCCGCCATTTTCACTCTTCACCCTTCTCTCTTTCCCCTGACTCCCGTCTCCTTTCTCCAAGGCCCCAAACTTCTGCCTCCTGAATTCTCCTCCCCCGTCCACCATTATCACAATCCACCAATTATGCCCACCCCCGCCCGGCTCAAAGAGCCCAATCAAGGGAAATTTAGCCAAATTAAGCCAAAGAAAATATACCCCCCCCATGATCTCCTCTCTCCACTCCTCTCATTCGCCTCAGTCGCCCCACTCGCCTCATTCGCTTCAGGCGCCTCAATCGCCTCGGTCGCCATCGTCGCCTCAGTCGCCTTCCCAAAAACTCTTTGCCCAATTTTGACTGATTTTGACCAATTTTGACCGAAATTTTTTCTCTCCCATCGCATCCTCTGCGTCCTGGCGTTGTTGCATGGTCGCGATCCTGAAACTTCGCGGCTTCGCGACTTCGCGTGAGAAAATTCCGGCCTGCGGGAGAACAATTTTTGTCCGGTGGGGAATAAAATTGCCGGGGCAAAAGGACATTCTTTGCCTGACCCATTCAGCATTCCGCCTCCTGACTCTTGGCTCCTGACTCCCGTTCTCTAACTCCTAACTTCTAGCTTCTAGCTCCTAGCTTCTACCCGGACAACATTCCCATTGACACTTTGGCGGCGACGGAATTGATAAGACCTCGTCAAGAATCCTTTACCCCCAAGGGAAACATGAGCACCACCGCGCCGACCCGCCAGTTCACCCCGCATGTGTATTTTTCAATGACGAAGGGGTTGTGCCGGGTGTGCAAGGAGGCGGTGGATGCGAAGATCCAGTTTCGCGGCGGGGCCGTGTATTTTGACAAGTTTTGTCCCACGCACGGGCACCAGGATGTGATGGTGGCCTCGTCGGCGGAGTGGTATTTGGACTGCCTGGGGTTTGTCGCGGCCAATCATCCGCCGAAAGTGGCGCGGAAGGCGGTGAGCAAAGGGTGTCCGTTTGACTGTGGGCCGTGCGCCCAGCACCAGCAGAAGGTCTATTTGCCGGTGGTGCCGATTACGTCGTCATGCAATTTGGATTGTCCGATCTGCTATACGGTCAACAAGAACGATGACGCGCACCGGATGACAAAGGATGAATTTGCCAAAATCATCTCCCATCTGCTGGATGACCACGAGGAGCTGGACATCATCAACTTCACTGGCGGGGAACCGACCCTGCACCCGGAGTTGCTCGACTTTCTCCAGATGGCGCGGGATGCCGGGATTGAGCGGCTGACGATTTCCACGAACGGGCTCAAGCTGCGCGACGAGGAATTTGTGCGCAAATTGGCGGCGCTGGATGCAAGGATTGTGCTTTCGCTCGATTCCTTCAACCCGGCGACGGACAAGATTTTGCTGGGGGCGAACACCGTGAAAGCCAAGCTGGGGGCGCTGGAGATGCTGCAAAAACACAATGTGTGCACGACGATTTTGCCGGCGGTGGCGGCGGGCCTGAATGACTCGGAGGTCGGCGATCTCTTTAAACTCGTGCTGGAGAAGCCGAACATCCTTTCCCTCGAATTGCACACGCTGTGTTTCACCGGCCAGGGGGGCGTCGGATTTCAGCGGACAGCGCGCATCAGCATTCCCGATTTGCACAAAAGGCTGGAGGAGTCCACCGGCGGGAAAATAACCGGGAAGGATTTTGTGCCGTCGCCCCTGGCGCACCCGCATTGTTATTCCATTTGCTACCTGCTGATTCTGGACGACGGCGGGTACGTGCCCTTCACGCGGCTGATTTCGCGGCATGAGATGTTCGATTTGCTGGGAGACTCGCTCTACATCGAGCCGCGCGAGAAGCTGGAGAACACCTTCCGCGGGATCATTGACCGGTTGTGGTCGGACAACGGGGGCCTGCCGGAGGCCGAGGCGGTGCTGCGGACGCTGAAGCGCCTAATCAAGGAGCTATTTCCCTCCGACCGGGACCTGAGCATCACCGAGCGCCGAAAGATCGCCGAGCGCGCGGCGAAGGCGGTGTACATCCACTCGCATATGGACGAGGAGAATTTCGACGTGGCGCGGGTGATGAAGTGCTGCGTGGGCGTGCCCGCGGCGGATGGCACGAACATCCCGACTTGCTCGTACAACGTCCTCTACCGGGAGAAAGACAAGCGCTTTGCGGCGAAGGAGATGATTGAGCGCATGAAGCTGGCGAGGACGGGAGGGACGGCGGCGGTGACGGCGCCAAAAGGAAGCTAGAAGCTGGAATACAAACTACACACCACTTAAAACAAGAAGTTGGAATCTGGAAGTTGGAATCTAGAATCCACACCTGCCAATCCCCCCATTCATTCCTTTGCTTCCCAATTCCGTTTCCGGAATTTCAAATTTCAAATTCCGCCTTCTGCCTCCTAGCTTCTAACTCCTAGCTTCTAGCTTCCTTCCCCTTTCCTGACTCATTCTTCATCCTTTCCTCGCCCGCCTTCTGTTTCCGGAGTTTCAAATCTCAAATTTCAAATCTCGTCTCCCGTCTCCTGTCTCCTGTCTCCTGTCTCCCAGCTTCTAACTTCCTGCTTCCAACTTCCAACTTCTGTCCTGACTCATCCTTCATCCCTCATCCTTCATCCTTTACCTGCCTCGCTTCTAACTGCCAGCTTCTAGCTTCCCGCCATGACAACGGCCACCACCTCGCACCGTCTCGATTTCACCCCCGTGAACACGGCGGGGGACGCCGAGGCGTTCCACTCGTATTCGCGGGGCATGTGCCCGAAATGCCGTGAATTGGTGGATGGTGCGCGCATCCTGCGCGGAGGGAAGGTTTATCTGCGCAAATATTGCCCCAAGGATGGCATCACCGAAGCGCTGATCTCCGGGGACGCGGAATGGTTTATGCGCTCGCTACTGTATACGAAGCCGGGCGACGTGCCGCTCAAAGTTTCGACCAAGACGGACAAAGGATGTCCACATGACTGCGGGTTGTGTCCCGACCACGAGCAGCACAGTTGCCTGCCGATCATTGAGATAACGAACCATTGCAATCTGGAGTGCCCGATTTGCATCGTGCAGAACAAGCACAACTATAACATGACGAAGGCGGAATTCGTCGCCACGATTGACGGGCTGATTGAGAAGGAGGGCACGCTGGAGACGGTTAATCTCTCCGGCGGCGAGCCGACGATGCATCCGGATTTTCTGGAGTTTTTGGATTTGGGTAAGCGGCCGGAGATTTCGCGTATCTCCATTTCGACGAACGGACTGAAAGTCGCGAGCAGCCCGGAATTCTGTGCGGAACTGGCGAAGCGCGGGGTGTATGTGAATCTGCAACTGGACGCGTTGAGCAATCCCGCCCTGCGGGTGCTGCGCGGAGCGGGCAACCATGCGGAGATGAAGCGCAAGGCGCTGGCGAATTTGAAGGCAGCGGGGGTGCGCACGACGATCATTTCGACAGTAGCGCTGGGCGTGAACGACCAGGAAATTGGCGACTGTGTAAAGCTGCTGATGGATAACGATTTTATCCTCTCGCTGATGTTTCAGCCGGCGGCCCATACGGGGTATGGCGGGTCGCATTTTGGACCACATAACCCGTTGAATGTGATGACGATACCCGACGTGGTGAATGCCTGCGCGACGCAAACCGGGGGCCTGTTGCAGAAGAGCGATTTCCATCCCCTACCCTGTTCGCATCCCTCGTGCTTCGGGCTGACTTATTTGCTGAAAACGGGAGACGGTTATATCCCCTTTCCGCGGTTCATTGAACTCGACCGGTATCTCGACGCGATTTCGAATCGCGGGACCATCCGGCCCGATGCGCCGTTCGCGGACACGATTAACGCGACCATCAATACGCTGTGGTCGGGCTCCGGGCAGAATCCGCAATCGGAGCAAATCCTGGCGACGTTAAAGAAATTGCTGCGACTGATGTATCCGCCGGAGCGCGTACTGGAACTCGAAGAGCGCCTGCGGATTGGCGAGGATGCGGTGAAAACAATCTTCATTCATGCCTTCATGGATGAGCATACGTTTGAGGTGGACCGCATCAAGAAGTGCTGCACCCATTATGCGCTGCCCGACGGCCGACTGATGCCGGGGTGTGCGTACAACATGTTTTACCGGCACAAAGATGCGCGGTTTGCCACCCAGGCCGGGGAAACCAAGATCTGGGGGAAGAACGCGTAATGGCCGGCGCCGACATGGGGGTCAAACCGCGGCTGCTCGAGGGAAAGTGCATCCTCGTGACGGGCGGCTCCCGCGGCTTGGGCCGGGCGCTGTGCGTCGAATTCGCGCGCGAAGGGGCGAAGGTGGCGTTTACGTGGCTGCGGAATGAGAAAGAGGCGGAAGCCACCGCGGCCGAATGCGCGAAGCTGGGCGCGACGGTGTTGCACCGCAAGGTCCCCGTGCTGGATTTCGCCGCGATGTCAAAGTGGGTGGAGGATTTGGAAAAAACCTGGGGCCAAATTGATATTTTAGTCAACAATGCCGGGGTGTCGCAAAACCTGCCCTTCGCCCTGATGGAGGAGGAGGACTGGGACCTGGTGATGGACACGAATGTGAAGGGAACGTTTTTGACCACCCGCGCGGTACTGCGCGGGATGTTCCGGCGGAAGGCCGGGGTAATTCTCAACCTTGGGTCGCTGGCCGGCGCGCGGATGATTGAAGCGCCGGTGCACTACTACACCAGCAAAGCGGCCATCAAAGGCTTTACGGAAGTGCTGGCGAAGGAGGTGGCGCGGTACAAGGTCCGTGTGCTGTGCCTGGCCCCGGGGTTGCTCGAAGGGGGCGTGGGGAAGAATCTGCCGGACCACAAGCTGGCCGACTACTTGCAGCATTGCGCGCTGGGGCGCCGGGGGACATTTGCGGAGGTGGCGAAGTTTGCGGCATTTCTGGTGTCGGATGGAAACAGTTATATGAACGGTGAAACCATTTTGATGGACGGTGGCGTATGAGTGCTCCCTTTGAAACACTCCCCCGGACTCCGGGTCCAGACCGCCGCTGCATCGTCCTCGGCGGTTCGGGGGCGTTGGGCGGGGCGGTCTGCCGGTGGCTGCACGCGCGCAATGCGAAAGTATTTTTCACCTGGAATAAGAATGCGGAACGGGCGGAGGTGTTGCAGCGGGAATTGACGGGGGTGGACGGATGCCAGCTCGACGTGAGGGAAAACGGGAAGATTGAAACGGTGATCAACGCGGCGGCGGCGAAGCTTGGCGGCGTGGATGCGTTGATCAACTGCGTGGGCATCGGCCTGGCGAATGGTCGCGCGCCGGCGCAGGGGCATGTGAAGATGGGGGAAATCGTCGAGGCAGAGTGGGACGAGATGCAGACGGTAAACATCAAGGCGGCGTTTTTTGCGTGCCGCGCGGTGCTGCCGCATTTGACGGCGGCGGGTGGGGGCAACATTGTGCTCACGGGTTCGATTGACGGAGTGAAGCCGCTGCCGGCTCCCGTGCATTATTCGGCGGCGAAGGCGGCGCTGGTGGGCCTCGTGAAGGCGATGTCGAAGGAACTCGGGCCGAAGGCGATTTGCACGAATGTGGTGGCGCCGGGAGTGATGGAGCAAGGCGTCAGCCGGACTCTGCCGGCAAATTTGTTGGCGGAGTACAACAAGCACAGCGGCCTGGGCCGGCCGGCGCGGCTGGAGGAGGTGGCGAGTGTCATTTGCTGGCTGGCGCTGGAGAACACCCATATCACCGGGCAGACGATTCTGCTGGATGGCGCGCTATGAATGCGAATTCACCCACAGTCGGGCCGTCGCGGCGCAAGCGTCTTTACTGGGGCTTGGCGGGAGTGGGATTTTACGGAGCGCATGCGGCGTTTTACCTGAATCAGGGATTGCCGGAGGACTTGCTGTGGTCGTGCCATCTGGCGTGTTTGTTTACGGGGTTGGCCTGGCTGTTTCCTTCCGCGATGTTAAATGCCGTTGCGCTGCTTTGGCTGGTGGTGGGTGCGCCGCTTTGGGTTAAGGAAATTCTCGATGGCGGCTGGTGGATCTGGACCTCGCCGTTGACGCACCTAGGCGGATTGGTCGTGGCGATCGCCGGGCTGTTCGACTTTGGATTTCCGCGCGGTGCCTGGTGGCGGGCGTTAATCGGGCTGGTGCTGCTGAACGTTCTTTGCCGGTGGATTACGCCCGTGGCGTCCAATGTCAATTTGGCCTTCGCCGTCTGGCACCATCCGGAATCCACCCGGGCGGAGCATCTCACGTACCTGGCGGAGCTGGCCGGGGCCTGTGCCGTCCTCTTTTATTTCGCCGAGCGATTGCTGCGCCGCCAGTTTCCCACTGGACAACCCCCGCTTCACGCCATTTCCTCCTGATGCACCATGCGCTACTTCCTCATTGATAGAATTACGGAGTTCACGCCGGGAAAAACGGCGCGGGGCCTGAAGAATGTCACTTTGAGCGATGACATTCTGAACGACCACTTTCCAGACTTTCCCATCATGCCCGGCGCGCTGATTCTGGAGTCGGTATCGCAATTGTCGGGATTCTTGCTGGAGATGTCGTTGAACCAGCCAGGCCAGCCATTGCAACGGGCGCTGCTGGTACAAGTGCTCAATGCGAAGTTCTACGAGACCAGCGGCCCGGGCGACCAGCTCGACATCATGGTGAAACTGGAATCCACGAGGGAAAGCGCGGCGCGGGTCAGCGCGGTGATTGAATGCGTGGGTAAAAGGATTGCGCGGGCCGAACTTACCTTTGTTCTGAGGCAAATTGACTCGGAACGCATTCACGAGCAGCGCCGCTACCTTTACAAAATATGGACCCGCGGACTGAATCCACCCCCGGCGATACTCTAGTTGTCACCGGCCTGGGGTGCCTCCACGATGAAACGTGCGATGTGACGCCCTGGCTGGTGGTAAGGAAGAACCGCAAGTTCATGGGCTTGCAGGACGTGTTGGCCGTGACGGCCGCCGGGCGCGCGCTGGCGGCGGCGGGGCTGGCGGCTACTACATTCGGGGAAAAAATTGGCCTCTATTTGACGGTGGGGTATATTCCGTTTGAGCAGGCGGACATCGACGGTTTGATGGAGGCCTCAACGGTGGACGGAAAATTTTCGCTGGCGGGATTTTTCTCGCATGGCTTTCAGACAGCCAATCCGCTGCTCACATTTCGCTGCCTGTGCAACATGCCGGCTTACCATGTGAGTTTCAATTTTGACATTCGCGGGGCGTATGTGGTGACCTATCCTGACATCGGGCAGTGGTATGCCGCGCTGGAGACGGCGTGTCTGGACCTGCGGGCGGGACGGGTGGAAGTGGCGCTGGTCGGCGGCGTAGCGCATCAAAGGAATTATCTGGTCGAACACCATCATGCACGGCTGACGCCGCCAGTGGCGCCGGAGCAATTGCACAATGACGCAGGGTTTATCGTCCTGGAGCGCGGGGCCACGGCGCGAAAGCGCGGGGCAAAAATCCTCTTTTCACTATTGGAAATGCAAACGGAATATGCATCGCGTGCTCCTTTTGCCGGGGCGACGGCGGGACACTTGAGCGAAGCATCAATGGGTGCCTCGAATCCAGCGGCGCCAGTGTTGGCGCTGGCCCGGAGCCTGACCGGGGGGGAAATGGCGGGCGGGCGGTATCGGCATGAATTTTCCACCCGCGAAGGCGTGCGCGGATGGAGCGAATGGGAGCTGGCATGAAGCAACGCGTTGTCATCACCGGAATGGGGGTCGTGTCGCCAATTGGCAACTCGGTGGCGGAGTTTTCGCAAAATTTGTTGGCCGGGGTCTCGGGCGTGGGACGCATCACCCTGTTTGATGCCTCGGCGCTGCCGACCAGCATTGCGGCGGAGGTGAAATGGTCGGGTCCGATATTGCGGGATCGAAAAATCACTTTTGCGCGCAAGGCGGCGGCCCAGGCGTGGAGGGCGGCAACAGCGACCGGCCCTTTGGCGGGAGACGGCAGATTGAGCATTGGGATGGGGCTGGAATTGTTTTCACTGGAGGACGTGGCGAGGGCGCGGGAGCCGGGATTTGCGCTGCCGGAATCGAGCCGGGAGCGGCTGTTGTTCTTGCAAACGCCCTCCGATTTGTCGGCATATGCCATTAGCGATGAATACGGGATGCAGCGGCCGCCGATAATCCATGTTTCGGCGTGTGCGGCGGGGACGGATGCGATTGGCGCGGCCTTCCGCCAGATTGCCTCGGGGCGGTGCACGTGGATGTTGGCGGGAGGAGCGGACTCGATGATCAACCCCTTGGGCCTGGGCGGATTTTGCAAACTCAATGCCTTGAGCACGCGCAATGACGAACCGGCCAGGGCGTCGCGGCCGTTTGACCGCGGGCGGGATGGATTTGTGCTCGGCGAAGGGGCAGGCATGATGGTGCTCGAATCGCTTGATTCCGCCCGTCAGCGCGGCGCGGAGATATTCGCGGAAATTATCGGCTACGGGAATTCTTTCGATGCCCATGGCATCAGCGAACCCCACCCGGAGGCGCGGGGAGCCATCGCCGCGATGCGTCGCGCGCTGGCGGATGCGGGTTTTGAGCCAGAGGCGGTGGATTGCATCAACGCGCATGGGACTTCGACACCCAAAAACGATCCTGTGGAGACACTGGCCATCAAACAGGTGTTTGGCGCACGAGCGGCGAAAATTCCGGTTTGTGCGACGAAATCCATGATCGGGCATCTGATTTCAGCGGCCGGGGCCGTGGAGGCGGTGGCGGCAGTGGCGGGATTGAGGAGTGGCAAAGTCCATCCGACATTGAATCTCGATGAAGCGGATCCGGCGTGCGATTTGGACTATGTGCCAGGTACGGCGCGACATTTTCCGCACCGGGTGGTATTGTCCAATTCCTTTGCATTTGGCGGGCAAAATGCGTCCATTATCCTGCAACGGTACGAGGGAGGGACTGGCCCATGATTTATGACTTCATGTCAGCGCGCCGCAGCATCCGCCGGTTCAAGGCGGAGGCGCCGCCGCGGGCGATGCTTGAGCAGTTGATCGCGGCAGCGATCACGGCGCCCTCGGCCAGCAACAAGCAACCGTGGCGCTTTTTAATGGTTTCCAACGCTGCAGTGAAGCAACAGATGGCGGCACTGATTCGAGCAGCGGTGGAGCGGACGGCGCAGAAGATTACCCCGGGTTTTGAGGAATCGTTTCGCGCCTATGGCGATTATTTCACGCGGTTCGAGGGCGCGCCGGTGGTGATTGTACCGCTGTTTCGCCCACTGACCCTTCTGTCGAACATGGTGGAACCGGGACTGAAGGAAAGCGAACAGTCCGATATTGAAGTCATGGAGATGTATTCCGGATTGGTCAGTGTATCGCTGGCGGTGCAAAATTTGTTGCTGATGGCGCAGGAACTGGGCTTGGGAGCATCGGGCATGACGGGGCCGTTGATTGCCCGCAGTGAATTGAAGCACCTGCTTGCGGTGCCGCCCTCGTGGGACATCGCCGCCGTGATTCCCGTGGGCTTTCCCGACGAAACGCCGGACCCGAAGCCGCGCAAACCCGTTGCTCAGGTGATCAAATGGATCGAATAAGCCACTGCTTACCCGACTATTCCCCATGAATTCCATAACCCGCGAGGAAGGCATCAAACAAATTTGTCTCGCCGTGGCCGATTGCCTGGCGTTGGACCCGGCGGACATTCACGTGGGCAGCCGCTTGACGGTGGATTTGGGGGCGGACTCGCTGGATTTCATTGATTTGATTTTCACGCTGGAAAAGAAATTTGGGGTGAAGATCAAGGAAACGGAGCTTAATTTTCTGGCGAAGCTGGATTTGACGGCGCCGGGCGTGCTGAATGGGGATTTTCTCTCAACGGAATCCATCAATCAATTGCTGCCCTGGCTGCCGGCGCTGCGGGGAGTGCCGGATCTGGCGTGCGTCACGCCGCAACAGCTTTTCTCCTACATGACCGTCGAGACCCTTTGGCTGATGGTGGACCGCAAGCTCAACCCGCCAGCCGCTGTTTGATTTTCCCGGCGACGACCACGGCGTCGCGGGCAATGCCGCGGAGGAATTCGCTATCCAAGGCGCGGGCGCAGGGGCTGCCGACGTAGTAGAGGCCGGGATATTTTTGACTTTCACCATCGCGGGCCTGCGGATGGCCAGCGGGGGCGCGGAGTTCATCAGCGGGCAGGAACGGCGCGGCAAAATGGTAGCCGGTCGCCATGACCACCACATCGGCGTCTCCCTGGGTCCCGTCGGAAAAATGGGCCCGCTGGCCATCGAATCGGAAAACTTCCGGCTTCAACACAATGCGGCCAGCAATTACTTCCCGGCGAAAGCTGCGGTCAATGGCACGCAAGGCGGGCCGGTGGGAACAAAAATTTCGCCAGAGCCAGGGCGGTAGGCGTTCGAAGTAGTAGACGTAGTCATGGATGTCGCGGCCGAAGAGGCGTTGGGCCATGAGGCGGGGCGATCCCCGGCGTGCGCTAATGGTCACCGCCAAACTGGCTTGAGCACCTTCCTCCGCAATTTCCACGCCGCTCATGCCAGCGCCGATGATCAATAATCGTTGTCCGCGAAATTTTTCCGCCCCCGGCCAGTCGCCGCCGTGCAAAACAAGCGGGTTGGACGATGACGCGGTTGAATTTGTCGGGAGGCCAGGAATGGCCACCGGCTTGCGATAGTCAAAGACCCCTGAAGCGACGACCACGACATCGAAGCGCGCACTCAGTTCCGCCCGTTGGCGGTGCCGCACGAGAAATTCCCGACCATCCGGCTCAATCAAAAGAACGTCCGCCGGTTCGGGAATCAAGGTATTGCGGATGGCGAACTCTTGCAAATATTCCAGGCAATCGCGCACAGTGCCGTACTCATGGCCGGGATCGAAGGGCATGCCGCCAAGTCCACCATAACGGGCGGGGGATGCCATTTCCATGCCTGAATGGATACGGGCATAGGCCCCGCCAGACACACCGTAACGGTCCAGCAATCGAAATGGCAAATTGAGTTGCCGGAGGGCGGCGGCGGTGGCCAACCCGGCGGGCCCGGCGCCGATAATGAGAATGCGCGGCGCGGGTCTCTCAGCGGCGTTGTTCATGAGTCAATTTTGAAAAGGGGCGGGGAATCAAGCAGAACGACGGCGAAACTGGCACGGCAAACGGGAATGCCGGATCGCGGGAATTTTGCTGCACCCCTTCGCAGCTCGCAAGCAAAACTCCAACCGGCGGCCTGCCCCACCGCCCAGGATTGAGTACCCGTGATTTACGGGGCCGGCGGTTCGAATTCCTCTTTCCGTTTGCGACCAAAAACCAGCCATACCGCCAGCGCCAGCACCAGCGCCGCGGCCGGCATAACCAGCATTAAAACCATGTAGCCCGGCACGTTGTTCGGCAAAGTGACGACAGGCTCGGGGGCAAGTTTTCGGAAAACCAGACCGGTGGGTTTGTGCAGCCCATTGGCGAGCAGGGTTACGATCCCAGTTGTGGACACTTTGAAGACACTGTCGGTGGTCGGACTGCTGACATGTAAAATACCACGGGAATCAAAGGCGAGGTCAGCCGGGCTGTTAATACCGGCTGCGAAGGTTTGACCGACGCCGGACTTGGTAAATACCATCACGAGATTATTATTTTGACTGGCCACGTAAAGTTTATCGGTTGAATCGAACGCGAGCCCAGCGGGATTAAAGGAACCACTGGCAAAGGCCATGGTGCCGCCATTACCCGCCACTTTATATATGCCGTCGAATTGGGCAACATAGAGGTTGTCGGTGGAATCAAAGGCAAGTCCGTTTGGGCTGTGTAATCCGCTGGAATAGGTGCTTGCGAAACCGGTCGAAGTCACCTTTAGAATCTGCCCCGAATTAAAGGACGTGACAAACAAATCGCCATGGCGATTGAACGCCAGACGAGTCGGGTGGTCCAGCCCGGAAACAAAATAGGAAACCACCCCAGCGGGGGTGACTTTGACAATGGTGCCGCCATAGTAGTCGGTAATGTACAGGTTGTCCCGGGCATCGGCGGCCATGCCGCAGGCATACGCCGGGACGCCGGAGGCGAAAGTGGCGGACTTTCCCGCCACGCCGACCTGAAAGACAAGGCCCGGAAGATTGCGGTCAGATGTGGCGACATAGAGGTCATCCGCCCGCAAAGCCGTGAAATCCGCGCCCAGCAGAAGAATGGCGAAGGAAACCAAAGACCGGAGCTGGATCCGAAACATGCGGTCATTTTGCGGGAGCGTCGACCGGTGGCAATGGCGGATTGGTTCGCCGATGAAAAACCGTTTCGTCTTTGGAATTATGGCGGATGGCCCATTTCAGGGAATTTGGGTTTTGAGAACGGGCCCAGGATACAACAACCTTTCAAAGGTACTCATTTTTCACCGCGCAGGTCATGGTCTTGCGCGGGGGTGGCAAAGATCCCGGATTTGCTTGCAGGGTTGGTGGGCGAGGCCCAAATTTAATGAATGCCCCACCCGCCTCACCTCATGAAACCCCTCCCCAAGAAACTTTCCGTGGCCATTTCGCTATTTCTCCTGCATTCGACGATTTTCGCCACGACCTATTACGTGGCACCGAATGGGAAAGACGATAACGCCGGCAGCAAGGACAAACCATTTGCGACCCTCATGAAGGCACAAGCGACCGCCGCTGAAGGCGACACCGTCCTACTGCGCGGCGGGACGTACAAACCGACCAATGACAACATCACCCAGACGGCCGGGGGCTACGCCATCGTCAATGATTTTACCAAGAATGGCATCAGCTACCTCGCCTATCCCGGCGAGACGCCAGTTTTCGATTTCACCAAAGTCAAACCCACGAACCAGCGCGTGTGCGCGTTTTTGGTGCGGGCCAATAATTTGCATTTCAAGGGCTTTGAAATAACGGGCGTGCAAATTACCATCGCCAACGTCCACACCCAATCGGAATGCATCCGGGTGGAAAACGGGAGCAACAACACCTTCGACCAGTTGAAGATGCATGACAATCTGGGGATCGGCATCTATATGATCCGGCAAAGCGGCGACAACCTGGTGTTAAACTGCGACGCCTACCATAACTACGGATTGGACAATGGTTCCATCGGCAACAGCGACGGCTTTGGCTGCCACACGGACAAGGGCGCCACGGGTAACGTCTTTCGCGGCTGTCGGGCCTGGGACAACAGCGACGACGGTTACGATTGCATCCACTGCGTCGAGCCGGTGATTTTTGATCACTGCTGGTCGTACCACAACGGCTACCAACCCGGCACCAATGGCGGGGACGGCAATGGTTTCAAAATCGGCGGTTGGAACGCCAGGACGCCTCCCGACCCCCTGCCGCGCCACACCGTGGAATTTTGCCTCTCGGCGGCCAACAAGGCCAACGGGTTTTATGCCAACCACCAGCCCGGCCAGGACGGGTACTTTTACAACAACACCGCGTTCGGGAACGGTAATAATTTCAACATGCTGGAACGGCTGGCGGACAACCTCACCGATGCTGACGGCACCCACGAGATTCTGCACAACAACCTTGGCTACAGAGCCCGGGGTGCGGAAATCACCAAGCTCAATGAACCCGGCGAAATGGCGAGCAATAATTACTGGTCGCTCAATCTCACCCCGAAGGAAAGCGATTTTGAGAGCGTGGATGTCAGCCAAATGAACAAGCCGCGCGAGGCGGACGGCAGTTTGCCGAAAATCACTTTCATGCATCTGACCAAGGAGAGCACGTTCATTGATAAGGGGCTCGATGTGAAATTGCTGTACAGCGGCAAGGCGCCGGATTTGGGGTGTTTTGAATACACGACGCTCGCCGCGCCGACGAAACTCACCGCCGCCGCTGGCGATGGCCTGGTGGTTTTAAAGTGGACTGCGGCTCCGAACGCCAAGACTTACTCCGTCTGGCGCCTGGACAATGTCGGCAGCGGCCGGCACATCGTGAATGGCACGGTCACCGCGACGACTTTTACCGACCGGGACTTGAAGAATGGCGCCGACTATTACTATGCCGTGTCGGCGGCGAATGGGGCGGTTACGAGCGACACGTCGAACATCGCAGAAGCGACGGCGGGCAAGACGCCGTAGAGCCGTTGGCGCTTTGGTTGGACGCAGAGAAAATACCGGGCTCCGAGGAAACAGCGGGCGCAGCAAGACTGCGCCCCCACGCCATGCAGTCCGGAGGCTCGCAGGGGCGCAGTCTTGCTGCGCCCGCTGCTGAAATCCGGGAATTTTGCATTTCACAGAACGGGAAATGCTCTACGGCGTCGCACTGGCCGCCGCCTTGGGCCCGTCCGGCTGGCCCCCCGCCGCTTTATAGGCCGCCCATTCGGCGGTAATGCGCTTGGTCTCGTCCGGCGTGGCCTTGGCAACCTCAACTTCGTAGACGTGGAGGGCGCCCTCCATGTTCGAGCGGAAGACGATCCATTTGTCATCCGGCGTAAAAGTGCCATTAGGTTCGACGCGGCTGGATTCGCCGTTGCCGTAATCATGCTTCGACATGTCGGCCAGCTTTTCGGTCGTCACTTTGCCTACCTTAACCTTCTCGCCATTCACGTCCATGGTCGTATATTCGCCGGTCGGAGTGAAGAGATACATCCACTGGCCGTTTTGGGGTGGATTGAAGTGGGCATTAGTGACGGGGTCGCGGTTGGCCACGCTGTTCGGGCCGCCACCATCGCCCAAGAACCTCTTCCCGTCCCAGGACACGTAGAAATGCACCGACCATTCCGAACGCAGAATTGGATAACGGATGTGCTCGCCCGTCGCAACATTGGCGCCACCAATCCAGAACACGCCCGACTCGGGCGTCTGCAAATCGTAGTACACCCACTTGCCGTCGCGGCTGAAAAATTCATGTCCGGCGATTTCATTTTGCATGGTACGCTGATGCATGAGTTTGAGCCCGGTGCCGTCGGCATGCATGGTCCAGATGCGTTCCATCTGGGCCCAATTACCTTCGTGGGCAAAAAGCATGAGGTTGGGGTCGGTCGGGGAAGTTTCGAAATGGTTCAAGTTGTCATGGCTGAGGCCGTCATCGCTGGGAAAGAACGATTTGGTTTCGCCGGTCTTGATGTCCACGGTATAGATTTGCTTGCCGCCGGCGACATTGCGAATGCCCATGATCACCTTGTCATCCGGTGTAATGCCTCCGAGAGTCGCGCCCGCCGGCAGGACCGCCGCCTTCGTCCAAACGTGGGTTTCCATGTTCATGGCGATGACCGTATTTTGCCCGTCCATGTTTTGGTTGTAATACACCACGGGTTCCTTGCGGCTGACTTCGATGCCGTTGCTCATGCCCATGGACAGCGGCCGGAAACCCGGGACCAGAAGGTCGATGGCGTGAGGTGGGGCGAGATCCACCGTGGCCATGCCCTTAGGGGTGAAGATGAGCAGCTTTTTCCCATCCGGGGTATAGCCGTTTTGATGGAAATACATGCTGGCGGTGCCCGGCTCCTTGGAGAGGCGCACAATGACGTGGCCGGTGGCGGGATCAATCCACTCGGACGGCGCCACTGGAGCGGCGGGCGTCGCCGGGGCAACAGCGGCCTCGACGGCGAGGCCAGCGATTAAGAAAAAGACTGCGACAAGAGTTTTGCGGTTGGGGGTATTCATGGGGTAACCGGGGTGGGCGTTAATTTATGCCGCCCAATTCACTTTGTCCAGCGCAGGAACAGGGGGTTGTGGCGCAAATCCCGAAGGCGGCACCCGCGCCTTCGGAGGTGAATTCGAAAAGTGAAATCTTTTGGCCAAAATTCCATTTTGAGACCCCAATTAAAAGCCACGATCGCGATCAAGCAGGCAGGTTTCTCCTGGGTCTCGTTGGTTTTCGAGAGCGGAGGAAAAGCGGCGACGCGTCGCCGCGCTCCAAAAAGTTAATTACTCGATCAGCCGGTAGCCGATGCCGGACTCGGTGGTCAGGTGTTTGGGAAGCTGGGGGTCCTGTTCGAGTTTTTGGCGGAGGTGGAGCATGTAGACGCGGAGGTAGCCGGTGTTTTCCTCGGCATTGGGGCCCCAGAGTTCGCGCAGGATGTGGCGGTGCGTGACGACTTTGCCGCGGTGCTGCACCAGCAGGCGCAGGAGCGAATACTCCTTGCCCGTGAGGTGGACTTCCTGGCCGGCACGACGCACGATGCGGGCGGGTTGGTCCAATTCGACTTCCCCAAAGCGCACGATCGCCGGCTCGTTGGGCGCGCGCACCCGGCGCATGATGGCGCGGAGGCGCGCGAGGAGTTCGCCACCGCCAAAGGGCTTGGTAAGGTAATCGTCCGCGCCAGCGTCGAGGGCGGCAATTTTTTGCGGTTCACGGTCGCGCACGGTAAGCACGAGGACAGGAGTCTGCGACCATTCGCGCAACCGCCGCAACACATCAAGGCCGTCCATATCCGGGAGGCCGAGATCGAGAATAACGGCTTCGGGCTGAAGAGCCGCAGTTTCGGTGAGACCAAGATTGCCGGTTTCGGCTTCGCGCACGTCGAAACCACCGTCTTCGAGGGTGACGCGAAGGAGGCGGCGGATTTGCACTTCATCGTCTATGATGAGCACGCGAGGTTTGGCAGGAGGATTCATTCAGGTGGTGGATTCTTGAGGGGAACATGCGGCAAATGAAGCGTGATCCGCGCGCCGCCACCGGGGTTGTCACCAATCGTCACCTCGCCGCCTTGCGCGGCGATAAAACCCTGCACGATGGACAATCCCAGGCCGAGCCCGCCAGCGCGGGCGCTGTCGCCGCGGACAAATTTCTTAAAGAACTCCTCGCGCGCCGCCGGGGGAAACCCCGGGCCCCGATCCGCCACCGCGAAGAACACCTGCGCACCATCGGCCTCCAAACCAACGGTAACAGACACGCCCGTTCCGGCCGGGGTGTGGTGCGCGGCGTTGAGGAGCAGGTTCACGAGCGCCTGCTCGGTCAGCGCGAAATCGGCGCGCACGGGGGGCTGGTTGTCGGGGATAACGATGGTCAGCGCATGGCCGACCATGGCATCACGGGTGGCGTCAACGGCGGCATTGACGAGGTCGTGGGTGTCGCACCAATCAAGGCGCGGCTGCAGGGCACCGCTTTCGAGGCGAGTCTGGTCGAGTAAATTGCCCACCAACCGGTTGAGGCGGCGGACGGCGGTGCTCAATTCCCCGAGGAGGCTTTCGCGGCGCGGAGCGTCCGCCTTGGGCAGGTTTTCGCTAACGCCGGTAATAACCGCCAGGGGGGTGCGCAATTCATGGGAAACGCTTTCGAGGAGGGCGTGGTGCAATTTTTCGGATTCGACCAGGATACGCTCGCGCTCGCCGGCGGCGCGCAAATGGTCGCGCTCGATGATAAGGGCGAGCTGCCGTCCAAAACCCTCCAGCAAATCGCGCTGCGCCAACGTCAGCGTTTCCCTTTCCGGCATCCGTACACCGAGGACACCCAATGCTTTATCTTCGCTCAACAGTGGCACGAAATAACCGGCGCTGCCCGGCAGGGTGTCGGTGAAACGGCCGGCCGGACGGTGGTTGTGGAAGGTCCAGTCGGCCACGCCAGCCTCCTTGCCTTCCAGAGGAAAGGAGCCGGCGAAATGGGGCACGAGGGCACCGCTGTTCTCATCCACGAAGGCCAGCGCGCTTTCCGCGCCAAAGAGCTCATCCACCTGACGCAGAGCGGCAAACACAGCGTCGTCGAGGGTTTTAGCGGCGCCCAAGGCGCGGCTCAATTGGAACAAGGCGGTGGCGCGTTCTTCGCGCAGGCGCTCATTGCGCCCCTGGGCGCGAATGCGGGCGGTCAACTGGCCAACGACGAGGGCGACCACGAAAAAAGTTCCGAACAAAATCGCATCCTCGAGCTTGTTGATGATGAAAGTGAAGCGCGGCGGAATAAAAAAGTAATCCCAAGTCAGGGCGCTCAAGACCCCGGCGAGCAGGACCGGCCAGCGGCTGACGCGCAAACTCAGAAAAATGATGGCCAATAAATAAATCAACCCGACGGAAAGATAGTAATCCACGGGGAGGAACCAACAGGCGGCCGTGACGGCCGCGATGGCGCCCACCGCGAGGCCATACTCCTTCGGCTGGGAAAGGAGGGCAATATCGAGCTTGAATTTGCGGCGCTTATTTTCCTCCGCGGGCACCATGCAAATGTCAATGTCCCCGCCGCGGCGCACGAGCCGGTCCACCAACGTGCCGCCACGCCAAAAATCGTGCCAGAAGCCCGAGCGCGGTTTGCCCACGATAATCTGCGTCGCATTCTGTTCCAGGGCCACGCGCACCAACGCAGCGACGACGTCATCGTCATGAGTGATGACCACCTCCGCCCCGAGTTCACGGGCGAGGGCCATATTCTTGTCCAACAAACGCTGGGCTTCGGGCGAAAGCGGCTGCGACGATTCGACATAGACGGCCAGCCAGGGCACGTTGGAAGCGTCCGCCATCCGGCGGGTGCGGCGGACCAATTGGGTGGAAAAGGGGCTGGGGCCGACGGCGACGAGGAGGCGCTGGCCACTGTGCCAGACGGTGCGGCGGTCATCGCCGGTGCGGCGGTCGCGCACCTGGCGATCCACGCGTTCGGCGGTGAAGCGCAAGGCGAGTTCGCGCAAGCCGGTGAGGTGGGCCTCCTTAAAAAAATTCTCCTGGGCCGTGACCGCGCGCTCGCCCATGTAGACTTTGCCTTCGGCGAGACGTTCGCGCAGAGCCTCGGGGGTAAGGTCCACCAGCTCGGTTTCATCGGCCAGTTCGAAGATGGAATCCGGCACGGTTTCGCTGATGGTGGCGCCGGTGATTTGACGCACGGTGTCGGCGCGCGATTCGATGTGCTGAATGTTGACGGTGGTGAAAACGTTGAGGCCGGATTCGAGCAACTCGACCACGTCCTGCCAGCGCTTGGCGTGGCGGGAGCCGGGTGCATTGGTGTGGGCGAGTTCATCCACCAGCACGAGACCGGGGCGGCGCGCGAGGATGGATTCC
>CAZLPS010000017.1:0-59008 GCA_964561455.1 uncultured Opitutales bacterium | reverse complement strand
AGAATTAAGAATTAAGAATTAAGAATTAAGAATTAAGAATTAAGAATTTGGAATTAAGAATTTGGAATTTGGAATTTGGAATTTCAGCATTCAGCGCCCTGCATTCTGCATTCTGCATTCTGCATTCTGCATTCTGCATTCTGCATTCTGCATTTTGCATTTTGCATTCTGCATTTTGATTTATGAAATGGGGGCGATGCGGATGGGGCGGCGAATTATTTGGCGTCGGTTATTTGGTGAGGGTGAGGGTGGCGGGGGAGCTGGTGGCGGAGCCGATGGCGTTGGTGACGGTGACGGTGTAAGTGGCGGCGTCGTGGGCTACGGCGGCGGGAATTTTTAATTTGGCGGAGGTGGCGTTGGGGATGGGGGTGCCATTTTTGAGCCACTGATACGTTGGGGCGGGGGAGGCGGCGGCGGTGACGGAGAATTCGGCGGGGGCGCCGGGTTTGACCGATTGGCTTGCGGGTTGGGTGGTGAGAACGAGGGAGTTAGTGACGTTGGCTTCATTGGTGTCGCCGTCGGGGAAGCCGACGATGAGGGGCTTGCTCTTGGTGGCAGTGATGGAGGAGTTGCCGGTGAACTGGATGTTGGTGGCGTCGTAAATTTCGAAGCCGTAATCACCGGAGAAATGGCAGTTGTTGAAGGTGACGTTTTCGACGAGGTGGTCGGGGAGGCCCCAGATGACGTTGTAGCCTTTTCCGCCGGTGGAAGTGATGTTGGAGAAGGAGATGTTGCGCCAGAGGGAATAAGCATTGGCCTGGCGGTTGCGGATGGTGCCGATAGCTTTGGTGACGAAGAAATCCACGTAGCCGCCATCGGCCATAATGCTGGCATTGTCCTGGGCAGCACGGGCGGGAGTGATGTAATTGCTGCCGCTGGCGACACCGGGATTGCCAACTTTGACGTAGTAACTGTAGAGAACGATGGGGTACTGCACATTGGTCATCGTCATGTTGGAATAAGAGATATTCTGCGTGAGGCCGCCCTGAGTTGGATCGGCTTTGAGGCGAATGCCGCTGGTGGTGCCGTTGAAGGTGCAATTGTAGGCGATCATGTTTTCGACGCCCGCATTGGTTTGGCCGCCAATGGAAAGTCCGTGGCCGGTGCCGAAGATGCAATTGGCGACGGTGATGTTGGCGCAATGGGTGCCGCTGCCTTTGATGGCGATGTTGTCGTCGCCGATGGAGAGATTGCAGTGAGTGATGAAGATGTCGTGGCCGGAGGGGTCAATGGCGTCGGTGTTGGGAGAATTGCTGGGGGCGGTGGCGGTAAGGCCGACAGCGGTGAGGTTGGAGCCGTTGCCGCTGAAGGCGAGGTGGAACATGGGGGAGTTGAGGAGAGAGACGTCTTCGACGAGGACGCGGGAGTCGCCGGAGAGGCGGATAAGATAAGGGCGGGCAGTGCCGGCGTTGGCGCGGAAGGCGGCCCACCAATCGGCGCCTTGGCCGTCAATGGTGCCGTGGCCGCTGATGATGAGGTCGGTGGGGTTGGTGGCGGAAATCATGGCGGAGCCGGCACCGCGGGCGCCGAAACTGGATTTGGGGAGGAGTCGGAGAGTGGCGCCGTCGGCGATTTGAAAATTTATTTTGCTGTAGAGGGTGATGGGGCCGCACAGGAATATGCCGGCGGGGATGCGGACGATGCCGCCGCCGGCGTCGCGGGCAGCGTTGAGGGCAGCTTGGATGGCGGCGGTGTTGTCTGTGGTGGCGTCACCGACGGCGTGGTATTTGGTGACGTCGAAGACGGTGGCGGGGATGCCGGTGGGGGTGGCGGGGGGCTGGGCCATGACGCCGAGGTAGGCGGGGGGGCTGGTGGTGCCGAAAAAGGAGGGCATGGAATCGACGGGAGCGGCGGGCGAGGTGATAGCAACGGTGTAGGCGCCGTCATTGGCCATTTGAATATTTTTGACGGTGAGTTTGCTTGTTTTAGCGCCGGAGACGTTGGGGCCGTCGGTGAGGGGTTTGCTGTTGAAGAGCCATTGGTACGAGCGGCCGGGGTTTTCCGAGAGAAGGGAAACGCTGAAAATGGCGGTCGAGCCGACGGCGGCGGTTTGGGAGGAAGGGCCGACGAGGAGAACGGTAGGGTCGGTGGCGGGCGCGGAGGAAGGCGCAGCGGGTTGGGCGGAAGCGAGGTGCGCGAGCGCGAGAAAGAGGGCGAGGGGGAGAAGGGGCTTCATTGGGGGGATTTGAAATTTGTGATTTGTGATTTGTGAAATGGGAGGTATGGGAGTGGGAGAAATGGGAGCAATAGGAGATAGGGGAGATATGAAATGGGGGACGGGAAATTAAGTGGTGGATTGGGCGGAGGCGAGGAAGAGGGCGAGGGGAGATTTCATGGGGCGGGGAATTTGAGATTTGAAATTTGAGATTTGAGAAAAGGGAAATGGGAGGTATTGGAGGTATGGGAGAAATGCCATGGTTGCAGAGATAAAGCGGGGGCGACGATTAAACATTATCCTGCAGGTTGCCTTCGCCGTGGCCACTGTGATGGGCGAAGTGTTCGAGGATTTCACCGAGGAGATAAATTGAGCCGGTGACGACGAGGGTGTCGCCGGGGGCGCCGAGGGAGCATTGGCCGGGGGCGGGGAAAATTTTGGCGACTTGGCCGGAGTGGACGGGGCCGGTGAAGTTGGACGGGACGAAGGCTCTCAACTCGTCCATGGGGGTGGCACGGGGTTGGTTGGGTTGAAGGAGGATGATTTCTTGGGCGTGGCGGGCGGCGACTTCGAGGAGGGCGCGGGCGCGGGATTCGCCGAGGGCGCCGACGAGGAGGATGGGCGCGCGATGGGTTTCGGTGTGGAGGCGCGTCAGCTGCTCGTCGAGGGTTTGGGCGCCTTCGGCATTGTGGGAGGCGTCGAGGATGAGGGTGCGGTTTTCGGAGAGGGGGAATTTTTGCCAGCGGGCGGGCCAGTGAACTTCGGCGAGGGCGGCGGCGAGGCTGGCGGGCGAGACAGGGAGAATTTTTTCGAGGACGCGGGTGGCGAGAGCGGCGGTGGCGGCGTTGACGCGTTGATGGGAGCCGGCGAGGCTGGTGGGCGGGTATTTTTCCAGGTCGTCGCCGAAAACTTCGCGGACGCTGTGGACGGGGGCGTTTTGCTCTTTCGCGATGGCGCGGATGGCGGATTCAGCTGCGGGCGGGAGGCGGCCGAGAACGACGGGAATGCCGGGCTTGATGATGCCGGCTTTTTCGCGGGCGATTTTTTCGAGGGTGTCGCCGAGAAATTCCTGGTGATCGAAAGCAATGGAGGTAATGACGCAGAGTTGGGGATGAACGATGTTGGTGGCGTCGAGGCGGCCACCGAGTCCGACTTCGATGAGGGCAACGTCCACCTTTTTGCGGGCGAAGTGGAGGAAGGCAACGGCGGTCATGAATTCGAAAAATGACGGAAGGTTGTCGGGGTCGAGGGCGGCGAGGGTGGCGCAGTGGGGTTGGAGTTCGGCGACGTAGGCGCAGATTTCGTCGGGAGTGAGGGGCTGGCGGTTGACCTGGATGCGTTCGCCAAGAAAGACGAGGTGGGGCGAAGTATACATGCCGGTGGTGCGGCCGGCGCGGCGGTGGATGGCCTCGAGCATGGCGCAGACGGAGCCCTTGCCGTTGGTGCCGGCGACGTGGACGACGGGACGGGCGAGCTCAGGGTGGCCGAGGCGGGCGGCGAGGAGCTGCAGGCGGTCAATGCCGTATTTGGGACCGACTTGCTGCTTGAGGCCGGTGAGGTAGGATTTGGCGGAACGGTAATCCACGAGGAGACAGGAGTCAGGAGACAGGAGATCGGAGACGGGAAGTTTGAAGCTGGAAGCTGGAAGTTGGAAGCTGGAAGTTGGAGTGTTTTAGGTTCGAGTTTCGAGTTTTGCGTTTTGCGTTTTGGGAGGTATAGGAGGAATGGGAGCTATGGGAGTTATGAGATGGAAGGGGGGAAGGGTGAGAGCATTGGGCAGGGTGAAAATCTTGAGTAAGTTGGTAACATTTGGCGGGGTAGGCTTAAATAGTATTGTCGAGGGGGCGGGTGGGGAATTAGGGTTTTTGAACAGACGAACTGAACTTTTATTTTTTTATGAAATACCTGCGTTTACTGGTGGTCGTAATCATCCTGCTGGGCGGGGTGTATGCGCTGTGGGAATTTGCCGGACCGGCACCGGCGGATACAGCGGAGAAACCGGCGGAGGCGAAAACGGCACCAGCGCCCACGCCAGCGATCGTGGCGAAGGCCACGCCGATTGAGCCGCCAAAGGTGGGGGCACCCGTCATAGCACCGCCGAAGGCAGCACCCGCGCCAGCGGTCGCGGCGGTTCAACCCGCGGTGGCTGCGACATCAAAATTTGACCTGAAGAATCCTCAGCCCCAGGCGGACATCAATGACTGCGTGGAGCAATCGCTGTTGTTACTCCAAGCAAAGGATGTTCCGGGGTTGGTGAAGACGCTGATGCCGCCACAGGCCTTGCAACGGATGATTCAGAACGGCAGAGTGGCCTCGATGGAAGATGCGGTCGTGATGTATAGCTCAATGCCGGATATTCAGTTGCAAATCATGCAATTGCAAGGCGCGATGGAAACGGCAAAGGGCGAGACGCCGGAACTAAGCGCGGACGGCACGCAGGCAACGTACAAAGTGGATCCGGTGCCCAGCGGCCCGGCGGCTGGCGGAACGCTGGGGTTTGTCAAGGTGGACGGGTATTGGTATTTGCGCTGAAGTGTTTTAGTGTTCTCGTGCTTAGTGCTTAGTTTTTGCATCCCAATTGGAACCCAAAAAGCTTCTTCATTCATGAAATATTTTCGACTTTTAGCAGTGGTCATCGTTCTCCTAGTGGCCGGGTACGGTTTATGGAGATTTGCAACGCCGGGTACGGCGGAGACGCCGGACAAGCCGGTGGTGGCGAAGGGGGCGCCAGTGTCCCTGACGACAATGTCGACGGTGGTGAAGCCGGGCGGGATAGAGGCACCGAAACTGTCGGCGAAAGTGGCGACGCCGACGGCAGCGCCAGCCGCGTTGAAGCCAAATGCGGAAATTGCGGTGGTCGCGAGCACAACGGACTTGAGCAATCCACAGCCGCAGGCGGACCTGAATGACTGCATCAACCAGTCCATCAAGCTGCTGGAGGCGAAAGATATTTTGAATCTGTTGAAAACGCTGATGCCGCCGGATGCGTTCCAGCGGGAGTCGGCAAATGGGCGGGCACCTACTTATGAGGACATGGCGGCGCAATTCAGTCAGCAACCGGGTTTCATCGAGAAGATGAATCAATTGCAGCAGGCGCTGGAGTCGGTGAAGGGCACGACTCCGGAGCTGAATGGGGCTGGGACGGAGGCGACGTTTAAGATTGATCCCTCGATCCACGGCGGGGACATGATATTCACGAAGATTGATGGGAATTGGTATTTAAAGTAATAAGTGCTTTGGTGTTTTAGTGCTTAGTGTCTTAGTGCCTCATCACTGGATTCTTTAGGATTGCCGGTGCAGCCAAGATCGGGAAGTTTTTGGGGGATGAAATACCTGCGTTTGTTGGTGATGGCCTTAGTCCTGCTGGTGGGGGTGTACGCGTTGTGGCAATTTGGCGGGTCGGGCACAGCGGAGAAGGTGGACTTGGCACCGGTGGTGGCGGCAGCGGAGCCGGCAGTGGCGAAAGGCACCGGGGTGGCCGCGCCCAAAATGTCCGGGGGCATAGCGGCACCGGTGAATCCGCCGGCGGCGGCGGCGGCGGCGACGGCGGGGGTGGCGGGGGTGGCGAAATATGATTTGAACAATCCGCAGCCCCAGTTGGAGCTGAACGACTGCATCGAGCAATCGCTGCAGTTGTTTGCAGCGAAGAATTTTGCGGGGTTGATTAAAACGCTATTGCCGCCGACATTACTGCGTCGGCCGGCGGGGGCGCCGCAACTGTCGGTGGACGAGATGGCCGAGGGAATGGCGCAGAATCCCAACATGGTGCAACTGCTGACGGAGAAAATCCAGCCGGTGATTGAATCGCTAAAAGGGTTGACGCCGGAGTTTTCAGCGGATGGGAACGAGGCGACGTTCAAGATTGATCCGGTGGTTGGGGCAGCATCCGGGAGGGAAACCCTGACGTTTACCAAGGCGGACGGTTACTGGCATATGAAATGAAATAAAGTGTTTTGGTGTTTTAGTGCTTAGTGCCTTAGTTCATTGCGCAACCCGGGCGTTTACCCGGGAAGGAGGCGACGGGAAAGACGGGGAAGGGGGGCGCCAGAGCCGGTGGGGGTGGTGGAATTTACCATCTTTTAACGCATAACGGGGTGGCGAAGCGGGGTTTAACAAGTTAGCGTAATCGGGAGGTTGGCCTGGGCGGCATGTTGGCCGGCGGGCAGTTTTCCGATAATTTACCCAAACCCTCATTCTGAAAAGGAGCTGACAATGAATACCTCATTGAAGAATACATTCGTGGCGCTGGCGGTGATTAGCGTCATTGGCGGGAGTTTTGCCCTCGCCCAACCGAGTCCGACAGTGACGACACCGCCCGCAGCAGCAGCAACCGGGCCAGGGCCGCGAGGCACCGGGCCGCGGGGGACGGCACGCGGACCATTGTTGGAACGACAGCCGAAGATGCACGAAGCGATCCGGGCACTGGAATTGGCGCGGCTGGCCCTAGTTGACGCCGAACATGACAAGGGTGGCTTTCGGGAAAAGGCGATCGTGAGCATCGAGCAGGCCATCAAAGATGTGCAGTTGGGCATTGATTATGCCGACACCCATCCGGATGAATTCCCGTTACCAGCACGGGGCGCCCGCGGTACCGCCCGGGGCACGGCTCGCGGTACGGCCCGAGGAACGGGGGGCGCGACACCCGCGGCGCCGACTGGAACCAATTAGCCCGGAAGCATGGATAAAGGGCTGACGAATCGCGACGCGGGGACACGACCCCGCGCCGCGAGCAGAAAAGGCTTACGGCGGCAACGGTCGTTCTTGCCAGGCGAGCTTGGGGCCGCTTTAGTGGCGGGCTTACCCCCGTGTTAAAACGCCTGCGTTCCATTTTTTTCTTTCAAGAAAGCGGCCTGCTTTTAGTGGTGGTGCTGCTGGGTGTTTTATTCACGCTCAAAAGCGAACCGGCGACGTACGTGGTGATGGAGACCGGGGCGGATGGAACACCGCAACCGGTGATGACCACGAACCCCGACGGGGAAAAAGTGCCCTTGCGGAAGGAGCGGAACAAATTTCTGAACGCCCAAAGCCTCGCACAATTGGCGAAGGATACGAGTTTCATTGGGATCATGGCAGTGGGGATGGCGGTGGTGATCATATCGGGAGGAATTGATTTGTCAGTAGGCGCGGCATATGCGCTGGCGGCGGTGCTGGCGGCCAAAGTCATGCATTATTACGGCCCGCTGGGGGATGGGCATTTGATGTCACCGCTGTCAGGCACGCTGCTGGGAATGGCGGTATGCATCGGGACGGGGGTGCTGTGCGGGTTGGTGAACGGTGGGCTGGTGGTGCTGTTGCGCGTGCATCCATTTATCATCACCCTGGGCACGATGGCGATATTCCGAGGCATTGCATTCGTGGTCACCGGCGGACAATCGGTGACGGATTTTCCAACCACCGACGGTAAAATGGCGGTGCTGCAAGGGGTGATCAAACACGAGACAGGCAACGAGCTATATTTGGTGCCACCGGCGGTGATGCTATTGGTGATGGTGGTGGGCTGGCTGTTTTTGCGGCGGCTGGCCGCGGGGCGGCGCGTGTTTGCGGTTGGGGGCAACGAAATAGCCGCGCGATTCAGCGGAATTCGGGTCGAAAACGTGAAGCTCGGCGTGTATTTGATTTCGGGCCTGTGTGCGGGGATCTCGGCGCTGATGTCGCTGGGGTATTACGGTTCAGGCTCGTCGGGCGACGGCAACGGGTACGAGTTGGACGTGGTGGCAGCAGCGGTGGTGGGCGGGGCAAGCCTGATGGGCGGGCGGGGTTCGGCGCTGGGGGCGGTATTGGGGGCGCTGGTGATTCAAATGATCACCCACGGGATTATTTTGCTCAACATTGACCAGAATTACAGCCGCATCATCATTGGGATTGCGGTAATCGCGGCCGTGGTGATGGACAATGTGAACACGGCGCTGGCGCGGCGGCGGCTGGCGCGGCATGCGGGTTGACCTCGCTGAACTTTTTCGATTTATTGCGGTCTTAATCTCCCCAACCAACCCCCATGAAAAAACTGTTACTCCTTGCTGTTTCGACAGCCATTCTCGCGCTGGGCCTGACGGCGGCCGACCAGCCGGCGGCGCCCAAAACGCTGCGTTTTGGCCTGGTGGCCAAGTCGCAAAGCAATCCGGTCTTTCAAGCGGCGCGCGTCGGCGCGGAAGCGGCCGCGGCGGATCTGGGCAAGAGATACAATGTCACGATCAAGATTGACTGGGAGACGCCGGCGGATGAAGACGCGGCGAAGCAGGCGTCGAACATTGAGCAATTGGTGCTGGCCGGCGAAAGCGGCATCGCGGTGAGTTGCTCGGACGCGGCGAAGGTGACCGACGCGATCAACCATGCGGTGAAAAACGGGATACCGGTGGTGACGTTTGACTCGGATGCGCCGAAGAGTGACCGATTTGCGGTGTACGCCACGGATGATTACAAGTGCGGCGTGCAAATCATGGATGCGCTGGGCAAGGAAATGGGCGGCAAAGGGGTGGTGGCGATTCTCGCGGGGAACCAAAATGCGCCGAATTTGCAAACGCGGGCGAAGGCGGTGCGGGAAGAGGCGGCCAAGATGTTTCCGAACATCAAAATTCTCGACACTTACTACCACAAGGAAACCCCGGCGGATGCGGCGGCGAAAGTCGAGCAAGTGATGAACGCGAATCCGCAGATTACGGGCTGGGCGATGATTGGCGGGTGGCCGCTGTTCACCAAGAACGCCCTCAAGTGGAAGCCGGGCGACGTGAAGTGCGTGGCGGTGGACGCCCTGCGGGACGAACTGGCTTATCTGGAAGACGGGCACGTGAATTTGTTGCTGGCGCAGCGGTGCTATGACTGGGGTTACCAGTCGGTCACGCTGCTGGTGGACAAGATTATCAACCATAAGACGCCGGCGGCGGCATTTGTTCCGAGCGAGTTGATTCCCGTGACGAAGGCGAACCTGGACGCATACAAGAAGAATCTCGATATTTGGATGCCAGTGGCGGCACCGGCGAAGTAACGGTGGGGCCAGAGGCGACTCCACCCACCAACCTGCTGCGCGCGTGCCGTTTCTCGAATTCCACCAGATCACGAAACGCTTTCCGGGCGTGCTGGCGCTGGACGGCGTGAGCGTGGGCATCGCGCAGGGGACGTGCCATGCGCTGGTGGGGGAAAATGGCGCGGGGAAAAGCACGCTGGGGAAAATCCTCGCGGGGGTGCATCAAGCGGACAGCGGCGAGTTGCGGCTGGACGGGAAAGTCATTCATCCGGCGTCGCCCCGGGCGGCGCGGGAGCTGGGGGTGGCCATGGTGCACCAGGAATTGGCGTTTTGCCCGAACATGACCGTGGAGGAAAATCTGTGCCTGGGCGACTTGCCGCGCGGGGCGCTGGGATGGGTGAACCACCACGAAATGCGCCGGCGGGCCCAGGCGATGCTGGGAGAAATCGGCGCGGACGTTGACCCGGGAGCCATCATCGGCACGCTTTCGCCGGGGCGGGAGCAACTGGTGCAAATTGCGGCGGCGGTGGGCACAGGCGCAAAGGTGATCGTGATGGACGAGCCGACGAGTTCGCTGGCCCTGGGCGAGACGCGAGAGTTGTACCGGCTGGTGCGCGCACTGAAGGCGCGCGGGATTACGCTCATCTATGTGTCACACCGGTTGGAGGAGATATTTGAATTGTGCGACGCGGTGACGGTGCTGCGCGACGGGCGCCACGTCATTACTGAACCGATTGGGGCGACGAACCCGCACCGGATCGTGACGCAGATGATTGGGCGCGAGTTGCTGATTCGGGAGCTGGGATACATCCAGCGCGCGCCGGGGGCGGAGCGGCTGCGCGTCGAAAATCTTTCGTCGCCGGGCAAATTCAACGGCATCAATTTCTCCGTGCGGGCGGGCGAGATCGTTGGACTGGCAGGATTGGTGGGAGCGGGGCGGAGTGAAGTGGCACAAGCGGTGTTTGGGCTGGACCCGGCGGCGACGGGGTCGGTGAAAATGCACGGGAAAGCATTGAAGCTCGGCTCGATTCGCGGGGCGCTGGAGACAAAATTCGGGCTGGTGCCGGAAGACCGCAAGCGGCAGGGGCTGGTGTTGACCATGAATTGCCGGGAGAATACGTCGCTGGCGGCGCTGCCGCTGCTGACGCGGTTGGGCTGGGTGAACCGGCGGGCGGAACGCGACTTGGCGGGAAAATTTGCCCAACGGTTGCGAGTCAAAGCGCCGTCCATGGAAACGCCGATTGCCAGTTTAAGCGGGGGGAATCAGCAGAAGATTGCGCTGGCGAAATGGATTGCGCGCGACTGCGACATGCTGGTGGTGGATGAACCGACGCGCGGGATTGACGTCGGCGCAAAGGCGGAGATTTATCAGTTGCTGGATGAACTGGCGTGCGAAGGGCAGGCGCTGCTGGTGATATCGTCGGAGTTGCCGGAGTTGATTGGACTATGCAACCGGATATTGGTCATCCGCGAAGGGCGGCTGGCGGGCGAGGTGCCGCGGGGGGAATTTAGCGAGGCCGCGTTGATGCGGTTGATGGCGGGGGTGGCGGGGGCGGCGGCGTGACCGAAGGGCGATGGGCGAAGAGAGAAGGGGTGGAGAAATGCAGAATGCAGAAAGTAGAATGCAGAAAAAACGGCGGCGCGCCGGGCGCGGAAGCCCGTGGGCCGACGGAGGCCGGGGCGCATTTAGTGGGAGGTAGGGGAGCAATGGGAGACATGGGAGATTTGCACGTAAACCCCTTGCCAATTGATTTTGCGGTGATGTAATGGGGCATAGATTAACCCAAGGAAATCCCGATGTTTGACAAATGGATGAATCTGCCGCGGGCGTGGCGCCTGGGGTGGGCGCTGGCGCTGGTGCTATTTGGACTGGCGGGAAGTTGGCTGGGGGGCAGCCTGGTGCATTTCAGCTATCGCGGGCACTCGCTGTGGCTTTGTTCCATCGCCGCCGGGGTCACGCTGCTGGTGGTGGATCTAATTTTCCGCAAAAACTACCTCGAAGTGGAGCCGCCGAATGTGGCCCGGCTTGATCTGGCCAACCACGCCGCGGCGGTGGCACCCCGAAAGTTGGCGGCGGTATTGGAGGCGCTGGCGCGGGAATTCCACGGGGATTTCGAGCGGCAGCGGGCGGCGCTGGACGCAGGGCTGGCAACACTGACAGGGGCGGAGGCCAGGGAGTTTGCGCTGGCGGGACGGCTGGATGGGGCACCGGCGGCGGTGAAGCTGCGAGTGCGGCGGGAAGGGTCGGGAGTTTTGGAGTTCCGGTTTTTTGCGCCGCCGGAAGTGCTGGCGCGGCTGGATGAGGTGATGGGGGTGGCGTTGGGGTAGGGGCCGAGAGGACGAGAATTTCAAATTTCAAATTTCAAAAAATCAGCCATGGGTAATCGGCTTTGAAGGGGGGAAATGTCACACGGAGGAGGCGGGGCGGGATTTGTGATTTGTAATTTGTGAAGCAGGACAGAGGGAGCCGAAAGATCGTTGCAAATGGCGAGTTACTGGCGAGGACGACCGCTACTTTTTTTCCGGGGTTGCGGGGGTGGGTGGGGTGGCGGCGTAAAGGAAGAGTCAAAGGAGCATCCGACAGCCGGTCGCTCAATCCTTTACCACAAAGTGCTGGAGGATGTAATCCATGTCCGACTGAATGTCCTTCATCTCGCTGGTCCAGTAGTTCTCGGTGACGATGATGTTGTGGTGGTCGCTGGCGAAGACAAAAACCTTAATGCCACCGGGATAGGTGCCGAGGATCTTACCCTTCAGGTCCATCCCGACACCTTTGAAGGCACCCATCGTGTCGAGCTTCACTTTTTGCAATGCGGTCACGGACGTGCCGTCCACGGTCTGAATGTTGCTGGCGAGCAATTTGGTGGCATCCACGGATTTGTCCACAATCTCAAAGGAGATGGTGGAGTTTTTTTTGTCGGGACCATTGATGGTAAAATGGGTTTCCGCCTTGTAGTCGGGGTCGTCGGTTGCCTCGCTCCAGGCGGTAGGAATTTTCAGGGTGAAGGTTTTACGATCAATCACCTTGCTGTCCGGCCGGTCAGGCACACTCGAAGTCGGCAGTGGATCCGGTTTTGGACCGGCATCGGCGCGGGGCGAAACTTCAATTTTCAACTGGCCGTCATTTTTGACCCCCGGGCTGCCTTTACCCGAATTGTCCGAAGTAGCGGCAGGAGCCGCAGAGGAGGCGGGGGCGGTGGCCTGGGCGGGCGCGCTTCCGGCGGCAGGAGAATCGCTTTTGGGCAGGGTGTCCGCCCCACCTGCCGTACCCAAAACCAGCGACATGGCCACGAGACCATGAGCAACCGCGATAGCGGCAGCACGTCCGCGCCAACGAAGAAGGCGCAGTCTGGCAGAATTAGGCAGAGGAAGCATGAAAACGAAGTCACCGAGTGGCGGCCAAAGGCGCCTCCCAGCTTCCACGGATTGGGAACCATTATCGCAAATAGTCAGGTTAGGGCAACATCCATCTGGATAACTGCATCCATTTACGCCTAACGCCTCAAAGGGAATGCCATACTCCACCACCATGCACCATCTGGCAGCGGGCGTTGCCGTATCCGGTACACCGAAGCGTCGTTGCGTTGACCGGCCGGCGGTGCGCAATTCCGCCCGGAGGCGGCAGGGATGAGGTCACCAAGACGACCTGCCAGAAGGGTTACACCCCATCGAAAACGGTACGCCGACGGAGTAAGATGCGGCCCATGACCTCCTATAATTTTTTCCGTAATCGGCAGTTTTACAATTTACTCTGGCTGGCGTTCGTCTTTACGCTGGCCGGCTGCATCGTGGAGCCCATCGGCCGCCGCGAGTATGTGGCCGAGCCCATGGTGCGCGTCGAGCCGGCACCCGTGGTCGAAGTCGGCATGTTCTATTATCCCGCCTACGAAGTCTATTATGACTCGGCGGCACGCATTTACTGGTATCCCCGGGGCTCCGCCTGGGTTTCCGGCCCGGCCCCCGAAGGAGTCTCGGTGAATGTGCTATTGTCGTCGCCCAATGTGCGCATGGATTTTCGAGATTCTCCCGCCAACCACCACGCCACCGTCATGCAGCAATACCCGCGCGATTGGCGGCCGGCTGGTGGCGGTCGAGGTCGCGGCCGCGGCTAGGAGGTTTCGCTCCTGGGCCCCAAACGCCGGGGTCGGCGGCAAATCATTTTGGGCCACGTTGCCAGGCCGGCGACCAACAGGTCGTTCGGCCGCCAATCACCTCGCGCCGCAACGGTGCCTTGGTTTTTGGGCAGAGGCCGCCATCTTTCCAGCGATGATTGAACAACCATGAATCGGGTATATGCACATTCAAGTCGGGGGGAAGTTTCCCGTCCACCCCTGCGATCACCCGTCGTGCATCGCGGGTCACGCGCCGGATGGTCGCAGTTAATGTCCGCGCGATTTTCGGCGTCCCCGCCCGCCCCGCCGGTAAACGCGGCGGCAATTTCGCCCGCCACAGAATCTCATCGGCCATCCAGTTGCCCACGCCCGGAAAATATTTCTGCATCAGCAACACCGCTTTAAGTGGCGCCCGCAGGTGCCGCGTGAGGACGCGGCGGACAAACTCCGGCGTGAATTTTGCGGAAAGAATTTCCGCGGGCAGATTCCGCAGCCAGGGCGGGCGGGCGCCCGCCTTCCCGGCCCAAGCCCGCACGCGGCCGAATTGGCGCGGGTCATGGAAAACGAGCGCCTGCCGCGGCAGGCGCAAAACCAGGGCATCATGTTTACGGGGGATATAGCCGGACGGTTCCGCGCGCAAGGAGCCGGTCATGCCCAAATGCACGCCCAGCCATAAGCGACGGACCCGGTCGATTTTGCAAACGAACCACATCTGCTTCCCATGAGTGCCCGAATGCAGCAAGTGCGTCCCTGCCAGGCTATTCGCCAAGCCCATGGCCCCGCCCGCGAATTCGCCTGCCAGCCCCCGAAACACCAATGACCCCGCCCATACTTCCGCCCTGCGCACGGTGGCCCGCGCGCCGGCCTCCCACCACCGCCGCCGAAAAAATTCCACCTCCGCCAGTTCAGGCATATAAATAAAGAATTTGAAACACGGAGAACACAGAGAACACGGAGAACGCTTTAATAATCAACTCTCTTTTTGTGCTGATTCTGCATTCTACATTCTGCATTCTGCCGTACCCAACCCCTCCGTGCTCTCCGTGTCCTCCGTGGTTAAATCCTCTTCCGCGCCCCCATTCACCGACTGGGGCCGCACCGACTACCGCGCCGCCCTCGCCCGCCAGGCCGTGCTCCTCGAATCCCGCAAGCTCGGCACCGCCCCTGACACCCTCGTCTTCACCGAGCACAACCCCGTCTTCACCCTCGGCGCCCGCTTGGGCGCCAATAAAAATGTTCTCTGGGACGCCGCCGCGTTAAAAAAGCACGGCATCGAAGTCATCGAAACCAACCGCGGCGGTGACGTCACCTACCATGGACCCGGCCAAATCGTCGGCTATCCGATTGTCAGCCTCGAACCCCGCCGCGACCTCCACGCTTATCTTCGGGCGCTCGAGCAGACCATTATCAACACCCTCGGCAACCTCGGCCTCGCCACCTCGCGCAAAAAAGATCAAACCGGCGTCTGGGTCGGCTCCAAAAAAATCGCCGCCATCGGCGTCGCCGCCAAATCCTGGATCGCCTGGCACGGCTTCGCCCTCAACGTCGACGGCGACCTCTCCCCCTTCTCCGGCATCATCCCCTGCGGCCTCGACCCAAAACTAAACAAAGTAACCTCCCTCGCCCAGGAACTCGGCAAAAAAAATCTCCCCTCAGAGGACGAAATCAAATGCATCCTCGCCGACGAGTTTTGGATAGCCTTCGAAGAGTATCAATCCACAGATTAATCTAAAGCTCTGGAGAAGAAAAAACAGTGATTCTTGCTGGCCCGCCTTTATCGGGCATCCGGCCCCATTACCGTAAGTTCTAAAATCTTGCCGGTGGCCGGATCCAACCTGCACCTAAATTGGCCGCCCATTGGAACGAAAATTGCACCCGGTCCGGGCGTATCATCGGTTTTCGGAGGCTCGCGGGTGGGGGTCAACTGGTTTGAACCTGTTACGCAACTTTCGAAGACATGGTCTATTCTCCCGGCCTCATCGCAACCCACCTCAAGAATAAAAACCCCCTTAATCCAAAAATAACCAACCGGCGTCTTGATCCCAAAGATCGAACTCGCTGCCGAGCTAATTTTCTTCATCTCCCCTTGCAGGGTGCCATATCGCAAATGGAGCAGGGTGACCGATTTACTCGGATCTTTGCTCAATCGAAGATATGTTCCAAGCGTCGCTTCGTCAAAGGGCTCCTGCCGATAGATGCTGATCTCGAATTGCGTCTTTTCGTTTGCTTTCACGGTCTCCCCATTGGAAAACACCAGCAGGGTATTGGCCCCGGGAGCAGTTGTGATTGTTTCTCCATCGGAAAAAGTCTCCCCTCGCTCTACGAGATGATTCGAATCCGTGCCCGTTCTACGGACGTCGCCGGTGACGATATACGCTTGAACTTGTCCCTTTGGCAGATTTTCGATCGATGGCAAGCTCCCTCGATCCAACGCCAGCGCCCGTTGCCAGTCATCGGGGTTGAAGTTCCGTTTTGGCGTCTTGGGATCATCGGTCCCAAGCAGGTCAAAATTGTTTGCCCGCGACTCCCGGGCACCCGGCTCCGCACAGGACGCCAATCCAATCGCCAGGGTTAACCAAGGCAAAATCGCCGATAATCGGCGCGCAAAAGTCATTCAAGGATTATCCCCACCCACTTCATCCGCCGCCAGCCCAAAAATCGCCGCCGCCGCCAACTGAACTCGACACTTCACACTCCACACTTCAGCAACCCATTTCTCCCTCGGCATTTAGCCTTTCTCCTTTCCCTCCCCATCACAAATCGCAAATTACAAATCACAAATCCCCCCTCCCAAATCCCAAATTCGCTCCCGCCGTGCACGCCCCTTCTCAAATATCAAATATCAAATCCCTCCCCGCCCCAGTACCTCAGCGCCGCAGACTCTTGTACTCCACACTACACACTCCACACTCAGGTGCTCCTCCGTCCTTAAACGTTGAGTATTAAACGTTAAGCGTTAAACGTTCCTTTTCGCACCGCCTTGGCCCTTTGCTCCTCGAATCCTTTGCTCCTCTGCTCCTCTTCCACCCCCCGCCCCTTCTCAAATCTCGTCTCGCCTCAGTGCCTTAGTGCCTCAGTGCCTTAGTGAGTTCTGTCCTTAAGCGTTAAGCATTAAACCTTAAAAGTTAAGCGTTCCTTCCCGCCCCCTTTTTTTCTCCCCTTTCCCCGCCCTTTCCTCAATAATCCCCCCTTCATGTCCCCCACTGCCCGCAAGCCCGACTGGCTCCGCGCCAAGCTTCCCGCCGGTCCGCGGTATCGCGAGACGCGCGAGCTGGTGGACAACCATGACCTGCATACCGTCTGCCAGTCCGCCCAGTGCCCGAACATGGGGGAATGCTGGTCCCGCGGCACGGCGACGATCATGATTTTGGGCAACATCTGTACGCGCTCGTGCACCTTCTGCGCCGTGCAAACGGGCCGCCCCACCGAGCTCGACTTTGGCGAGCCGGCCCGCGTGGCCGATGCGGTGGCCAAGATGGGCCTGCGCCATGCGGTCATCACCTCGGTGGCGCGGGATGATTTGGCCGACGGCGGCGCGAGTGTATGGGCGGCGACGATTCGCGCGGTCCGCCACCGCAATCCGCAGACGGCGATCGAAGTCCTCATTCCGGATTTTCGGGGGCAAATCGAGCCGCTCGACACCGTCCTTGAGGCGAAGCCGGACATCCTCAACCACAATCTCGAAACGGTCGAGCGGCTCCAGCGCCCCATCCGCAAGACCGCGCGCTACGACCGAACCCTTGACCTGCTGCGCCACGCAAAATCCCGCGGGTTTGTCACCAAGTCGGGTATCATGCTCGGGCTCGGGGAAGAGCAGGAAGAAATCGCCCAAGCATTGCGCGATCTCCGGGCGGCGGGCGTGGACATTGTGACCATCGGGCAATATTTGCAGCCCTCCGCAGATCATGCGCCGATTGCCCGCTGGGCGCCGCCGGAAGAATTCAAGCACTGGCACGAATTCGGAGTGAAGGAATTGGGTTTTGGCGTGGTTGAATCCGGCCCACTGGTTCGGTCATCGTACCATGCTGACGAGCAAAGTGCGAAATATCTGGCAGACGAAGCCAGCGCGTAAAGCCGCCGCGCGGCAAGGCCGGGTGAAGGACGCGCACTGACGCGATGCCGCGGTATAGCGCCGCGGTCGCCCGCCGGCCAGTCGGCCGATCAGGTTTGACGGGTTTGACAAATCGAACAAGGCGGGCCGGTCGGATCCTTCTGAAATGACTAGTCTGACTTTCTGATTCCCAGGCGGCGCCGCCCGGTAGGGTTACGCCCCATCGCAACGGGGGTCGGTTCGACCTATACTTGCGGCGAACAAACCACACTCAGCATTTATTCATCCATAAACGATAAAAACATGAAAATTCACCTTGCCATCGCCATGCTGCTCGCCGTCGTAACGACTGCGGGCTGCCATAGCACGAACGTCAGCAGCCAAGGCGGGATCACACCCACCAACCAGGAGTTCAGCATCACGGTGCCGACCCCCAACACCATCCCTCAGGGTGGAAACTCGACCGTCACCGTCGTGCTTAACCGCGGCGCATATTTTAAACAGGACGTGAAGCTTGTCCTGAGGACCGACGGTATCACCGTCACGCCCGGCACCTTACTCGTCAAAGCGAGTGACAAGCCAGGAGTGCCCTTCACGGTAAACGTCGCCCGGGACGCCGCCATCGGCGAATATCGCGTGTCCGTCACGGGCACGCCGGAAACCGGAAGCGCCACTTCGACCGTGTTCATTGTCAAAGTGGTCGCCCAGTAGCCCGACGCACCATTTCTTCGAAAAGCGCGCCCCCGGCCAATGTCGGGGGCGCGTTTTTTTGCAGGAAGGCGGGGATAACACCCCATAGCGAACCGGCCCGCATTTGGCCTATACTGCCGGCATGAAATTCACGCGGATGCCGGAACGAGCCCAAAAGTTGTCGCGCATGGCGAGCCCCATGATCACACCGTCGCTCGGGTTTGGCCGGGTTGAGCGGGTTACGCCAGAAGAAATCCACATTGGCGTCCGCACGTTGGGCGGGTGGCTGAAGTTCGAAAGCACGCTCGGCGGAGCGGAGAATCTGTTCGAGCAACTCGGCGCCGCCCTGGGCCACGGGCTGAACGCGAGCGGACGCATGCGGCTGGCGGAGCTGGAACACCTGTTGGCGGACGCCAAAGAGGACCGCCTGCGCCTACTCGCCCTTGAACGCGACCTCGCTGAGGCCCGCGCCGCCCTCAGCCGGGTGAAAGCCAAGCCGTCGGGGGAAGCGAAGTCCCCGGTGGCGGAGACCAAAATTCCCATTGAAAAGACCCGGGCGTTTTTTGGGCAATGGAAGGCAAGCGGAAAATTTTTACGGCCCTTTCTGGTCGACCAGGGCGAACTCGCCAACTACCAGATGTGGGTGCAGCGCTTTCGTTTTCGCCTGCGCGAGGAATACCAGGCCCACGTCGGAACGCTGCTCCTCGCCCACAACCGCAACGGCTGCCCGCGCACACCAGGCGGCTGAATTTTGTTAAATGAAAACCTCAATCCCGCCACGGGGCGGGAAAATTTCCCTGGTTCCCATCCTCCGCAACCTCCCCGTTCCCCATCTGGTCCCGCGCTCACGCTCCCCCGCTTCACTCCTTCTTTTTACCCCCCGTCGTCCCCAAAACGAGTGGCCCCCAGCGCAGCATCAGGCCCCACAAGTTCAGTCGCGGCGCCACTTTCTTCTTGAACATCAGCGCCAACGGCACCGCCGCCACCAGGGCCAGGGGCGAGACCTTCCGGCAAAACGCCACGACCTTGTCCAGCCAGATCAACGGCTCCGCCACGCGCCCCGCCGCCGCCACGCACTCCGCGCGGTGATACGCGATGTCCCGCCGCAGCGCCGCCTTGCGCAGCGCCAGGAGGTTTAGTTCTCGTTGCGGATGCATGCGCGGTCGAGTTCGAGTTCCTGCAACGTGGCCGCAAACGGCCGCGGCTGCCGCGCCAGGAACCCGCGAATCGCGACAATCATCACCGCCAGCATCCCGCAGTAGAAGAGCGTCAACCCGCCCAGCACCGCCAGGCGCGCGCTATCCCAAAAGAGATACACCAGCGTGAGACTTCCAAACGTCACCGCCATCATGGCCACGAAGAACAGCGCGCTGATCCAGAGACAAGTCTGGATCAGCCGGAATTTTTCCTCGTGGAACTCGATGGCGAACAACTCGAGCCGCGCCTGCACGCTGGCCAAGACCCCGTCGCCCAGCGACTGGAGCGAGCTCAAGTAACCGGTCGTGGTGGATGTCGTGGATTTCATGGGCGGATGGGGTTATTTGGTGCGGCGGCCAATGACCACGCCGATGATCACGCCCACGCCCAGCGCCACGGCGATGGATTGGTACGGGTTTTCGCGGATGGTCTCGTCCGTGTATTTGGCGCCGGCGACGACTTTCTTCTTCGCGCCTTCGTAGATGTCGCCAAAACGTTCTTGCGCGGCATGGAAGCGCTCACGCAGATTGGTGAGGGCGTCCGCCGAGTGTTCGGTCAGGGAACCCGCCATCATGGTTTCGGCTTCTCCCATCAGGGTTTTCAACTCGTGGAGGAGTTCTTTGGGCGTGTGGTGGGCTGTTTCAGTGTTGTTTTTCATGGGTGTTGGAGCTGGTTGTTTGAGTGAGTGAGGGTTGACTAAAAGTGACCGGTTGGGTGCGGGCGGCGTGCGGGCGTCAGGCGCTGGTCTTGCGGCCGCGGAACAGAGAAACCACGAAACAAATGAGGAAGATCACGAAGAGCCCCCGGGCGATGTAGGCCGCGGTGCCTTCAATGGCCCCGAAGCCCAAAAGGCCCGCGATCAAGGCGATGACGAGGAAAGTAATGGCGTAATTTAACATAAAATAAATGGTTGATGTTCTTGGTGAAGGGGCGGCCATTGGCCGACTGTCGGCGGAAGCCCCCGGGCGTGCCCACGCATTCGCCAGCCCGCCCGCCAGACCACGGACGCCTCACAGCCTAGTCGGCCTTCGAGCCGCGCAACATGCCGCCGGCGCCGATGGCCGCCGCGATGCAGCCGCCGATCAGCAACCAGATGGTTTTCTCAGTCGGGGAACCGGTGAAGAACCGGGAAATGTCCGAGCCGAGCGTTTTCGACGCCGTGACTCCGTAAATAATCAGGATGATGCCTCCGACAAGGAGGACGAGAGATACAAGTTTGTTCATAGGATGGTGGGTTGGCTGGGTGGAAAGAATAGTTGGAAGAATTCCGTAAAAATCAGGCCGTGACTGGTTCACGGGCTTGCAAATGGGACCGGAGCATCCACGCGGCCTTTTCATGCTTCTCCAGCAGCCCGGTCAGGAAATCCGCCGTGCCGATGTCCGCCAGGCGCGTCGCATTGGCCACGTCCCCGCGCAATTGAATCGCCAGGTCCTCATGCAACGTGACCAACTCGAGTAACATTCCTTCGGCCGGCAGATCGGTACCTGGCTGCGCCGCCGCCCGGGCCGCCTTGGTCAAATCCGCCCAACTCCCGCGCGCCCCCACGCCGATGGCCCGCGCCCGCTCCGCAATGGCATCAAGGAACTCATGGACCTGGCTGTATTGGGTTTCAAACAGCACGTGCAAGCCTTCAAAGTTCGGTCCGGTGACGTTCCAATGATAATCATGCGTCGTGGCGTAGAGCACATACTCGTCCGCGAGCAACAGGTTGAGGCGCTGGCCCACTTCGGCACGGGCGCCATCGGACAGACCGATGTTCGGTTTAACAATTGATTCCATAAGCGTAATTTTTCCGGGAGGTTTGGGATTCAGGTGGATTCGACGACTGGAAAATCGGCCTGATCGTGGCTGGGCAAGGCACCAGGCAGGCGCCGGGTGATCAACTCTTCCTGGCGCGCCATCAGTTCAAACAGCATGTCGTCGGAAAACGACATCAGCCCGGGGTGGAAGGCCGTGCCGGGGAGCAGGGGAGGGGCAGGAGGTTTTTTCATGGGCGGGAAAGTGGCGGTGCAGGAAATGGGAGAAGACCCCGTGGCGCAGAGGCCGGGTTCTTACTACGCGCGTAGCGATTGTTTTTGCTTCCGCGGCGCTTCGCCCACGGCAATGGCGCGGTCCGGATGCAGGGCTTCATCATTGCAGTATGCGCGGGCCAATTTATGGAGGGCGCGGTTGGAAGCTTTTTTCTCGTTTAGAATCGCCTGCAAGAGCTGCGCGGCCGGTTTGTTCCGCAACAGGCCGGCCCATTCGCGCAGGCAGCCATAGGAGGCAATTTCGTAATGCACAATTTTTTGCACCACTGCAACCAAGGCAGCATTGATGACCGGGAGCCCCTTGTTATCGGCCATAATCTCAGCGCCTTCCGCGAGCAAGCCGAGAATCGCCGAACATTTGTTGAGGCGCGGCTTAACGCCGAACAATTTGAAAACCTTCCCGATCGTCAAGACCTGGCGCTCCGTTTCCATCAAATGGGTCTCAAGCGCCGCCCGCAATTGCGCGCAGGTGGCAGCCTCAATCACTTTCGGGAGGGCGATGACGAGCCGTTTTTCGGAATCGTACCGGTCCGCCAGTTCGTCCAGCAAAATGTCGTGGAGGGTTCTCATGAGTGGCCTAAATGATTTCGGCGGGAGGGAGGTCTTCTCCGAGAGAGCAGCAGCAAGCCGCCGCATCCTTAACCGCCTGTTGTACGGCCTCGAGGGTTTCGCCGGTGCGTTTTTGCATGCGCCCGTACAATTCCTCGTGCTGGCCGGCGACGAATTCCAAGTCATTGTCAGTCAGGTAAGCCCATTTTTCGCGCAACTTGCCCTTGACCATGTTCCAATCACCTTTGATTTCGAGGCTGTTCATGGGCCAATCTACCATATCGGCGGGTTCACCGCTATAGGCAGAAACCCTACCACACTCGAGCTGGCGTCAGCTATTTTCACTGGCAACCGCGACCGCTCGACCCCTGGGTCTCGGGCGATGCGCAAAAAACTCCCGCGCCATTGCGAGCAATTGGGGTTCGGTCAAATGATGCTCGTCCACCGTCACGGTGCCGGCGATCCGGCGGGCCAAATCCGGATGATGAACTTTTAACCACGCGGCAAACAGGCCCATTTCGCTGCTCATGCCGGTGCCGGTACCAAAAATTAAAATCTCGCCGGCAAGCTGCAAGGCGTGCGCGATCGGCGCAAAAAAGGTGGATGGGGCGGCGTGTTCCTTGCCGCTGAAAAAATCGCGCGCGGGGTGGGCCTGGCGCAAATGGTCCGCCGATTCGTGCGGGAGGATCACCGCAGGCAAGCCGTGCAGCGATTCCAAGCAAAACAGCCTGGCCACCTGGTGGTCCAATACCAGCAGCATTTGGACGGCGGCTTTCGCAACCGGCGGCGCCGCGCCCGAATGTTCCAGAAAGAACCGCAGCTTGATCAACTCATCCACCTCAGCGACATCCTTGGTGCGGGGTGTCGGCAGCACCAACGCATGACCATTGCAGGTCACCTTCAAGTGGCCATTCAACTCGACGCTGACATCACCCAAGTGGCTGAACAGCGACAGCACGTCCCGCCAGAGCAGATTGTGCGAGACGGGATGCTGGAAGATTTTCTCGTAGGTGCGGAGGTGCGAACCGGAAAGCAAGGGCGGTTGACGGCTGGTTTTCATAGTGGTGAGATGCGGGAGTTGACGAGGGGGAATTTTTTCGGAAATGGCTTAGGGCGCCAGCCGCGGCGGATTGGCCTGGAGGCCCGGGGCCGACCGGATGAGCCACCCGCCCACGAAAAAGAACAGCACGCCGTTCGCGAGGTAGAGCATATCGAAAAAAAGCTGATGGGGGCTGCCGGGCACGACGTGATGGAGCCCGAGAATCTGATGGTTGACCAGGCCTTCCAGGAAATTAAAAGCACCGCACCCCGCCAGCATCGCGCCGAGCAAAACGCGCCCGCTCGCTGCGGACCCTGCGGCACGCGCCGCCCGGAACAGCAGCGCAGTTCCCGCCAGAACCATCAACCAGACCACGAGCAAGAAGTAGCCGTCCTGGGTGTTCTCCTGCTGCAACTGCGCGACGGACGCAGGCTGGCAGTCCAGGGAGTAGCAAATCATATGGTGCCAGCCGAGAATCGAGTGCAGCACAATCCCGTCCGCCAGCCCACCAAATCCCGCGCCCAGCACCAAGCCGGCCTGAATCAGGGGATTCCGCAGCGCCCATTGCCAGGAATAAGGGTGGCGTATCCCGCGCCACTTCCGCGCCGCTGTTTCCGCTTCGATGTGCGGGGTAATCATCCGGCCCTCCGCCAGGTTCGACTTTGGGTCCAAGCCCGCACTCCGAACAGCCCAAAGAGCATTCGAGGCGGAAGGGGATGCTGGGTATTCAAGGACATCGTGGATAAATAGCGTTTGGGCGGGAAGACTTTCACAGTACTCGCAGAAAGGCCACGAGGTCGGCCTTTTCTTCCGCGGTCAATTTGGTGGCGAGGATGAGGTTGAAATACTCCACGGTGTCTTCGAGCGTCAGCAGGCGCCCGTCGTGGAGATAGGGCGGCGAGTCCTTGATGCCGCGAAGCGGAAAAGTCTTGATCGGGCCGTCGGCGCCAGCGGCGAGGCCGTTGACGGTCACGGGTTGGAAGAACCGCTCCGCCTGCAAATTGTGCATCGAGTTGTCCGTGTAATAGGGAGGGGCGTGGCACTGCACGCATTGGGCCCGGCCGAAAAACAAGTCCTGGCCGCGCAGTTCCGCGGGAGTGGCCTTGGCTGGAATCAATTTTCCCAGGACATCGAGTTTGGGGGCGGGCGGGAAATCCAGCAATTCCTGGAATTCCGCCATGTCCTGCACCTGACTGCCCCGTTCCAAAATATTCGCCCCCTTTTTGGCCGCGATGACGGGATCGCCGTCAAAGTAGGCCCCGCGTTGCTCAAACTCCGTGAAATCCTCGACGGACTTCAACGCCCGCTGGGAGCCGAACAGGCGCTGGATGTTGACGCCGCGCAGCGACGGCGTATCAATCCGGTGGCGGAAGGCCTGGGGGCGGGTGTCGCCGGAAAGGTGAGTAGCGCCGTTGGTATGCCCATTGGTGTGGCAATCGAAGCAGGCCACGCCGCGGGCGGGCGACTCTGACCGGCGGTCGCTGGTATCATTGAACTGCTGCTGCGGAAAGGCCGTGACGAGAAGGCGCAAGCCTTCAATTTGCTTGGGGTTGAGAATGCCGTCGAACAATTCAAAAATGTTTTGACTGGTCACAACTTTTCCCTGCGACACATCACCGAGGTCCGGGCGGGTGGTCAAAAACATGGCCGGGGGAAATTCGGGGAGGAATTGATCGGGCAAATCAAAATCCAAATCGAACCGGGTTAGGTCCCGCGCCTCCTGTTTTTTTATCTCATCAATGACAAAATGGGGAAAGACCATGCCGCCCTCTGGATGGTTGGGATGCGGCAAGGGCAGAAAGCCCGGCGGGAACAGATTTGCCGCCCGAATCTCCTCCGGCGACATTGCGGCGAGCTTCTCCCAGGAGGTTCCGGGCGCAAGCCGGACGCGCACGCCCGCTTGGACGGGCTTCCCCCGGCTCATGGATACGCCGGGCACGGGTTCATCGCGCAGATCATAGCGCGCCAGCAGTAAATCCCGCTGGCGCTTCATTACCGCCGGCTTCTCCGCCTTCATGCGGGCGAGGGTGTCCGCAAACTCTTCCTTGGGAACCACCGGCATATAACTCGACTTCGACGCCACCTGACCCATCGCCAGACCGGCGCAAAGCAAAGACGCCAATCCCCACAGCCTGGGTTGGGTGATTTTCATCGCAAGAAACTCTTACGCAGCCAAGGGAGTGGGCCGGGTGCGACGGCGCCAGAGGATTAAGCCGAAGGCACCGAGGGGGGTGAGCCACAGCACTGCGGCCGGTTCGGGGACGGGCACGACGTTACCAAGGGCGTTATACATCAGGCCGCTGTCCCAACCACTGGGGCTGGCGCCGGGTGCCGAATCAAATTGATTGTTGGCGAGCGTAGTGATGGTCTGCGCGAGCGCGCGACCGCTGCCATTGGTCCCATCGCCAAAGGTAATGGCGGTGCCGGCGAGAAAATTGCCGATGATAAGGTCGTCGGCGCCAAAGGTGATGCCGGTACCGGCGTCCCAGTAGATGCCGTCATCCAAGCCGAGGTTGCTGCCGGGATTAATCAGGGTGATATTGGCATTCGCACCAGCGGTCAGGGTGGTGCTGATTTGAAACACCCAGACGGCATTGTTTTGCCCGTTGGCGTTGAGCGTCAAGGTGGTGCCAAGCGCCAGCGTGGCGGCGCCCCCAAACTTATAGACGCCGGGTAACAAGGTAGTCCCGCCCAAATCGGTGTTGCTCAAGTCCTGGGTCACGGGCATGAGATTCAACTTCGCCTGAACATGAATCAAATCTGTTTGCGCGGGCGTCAAGACGGCGGGGTCGGTGACAATCACTCCGCCGTTGGTCACGACGCCGGCGGGATTGAAACCCGTAATGGCGACGGAGCCGACATCCCGGCTCAAGATATCGGTGGGGCCGGAATTGGTGATGCCCGTGCCGCCGAGCACGGTAAAATTGCCGGTCGAGAGCAAAATGGATTGGGCGAAGCCGGCAGCCGGGGCGCAGAAGCACGCTGCAAGCGCGCACAGCGGCAGGGAAAGGAGACGAATCGTTTTCATGGAAAGGAGGATACCTTATTTGGCGGGTAACCGCCATGGGGCGTAACCCTACTTATGCGCCCCGCCGGTCGTCCGGTGCGAGAGCTTTAAACTGTATTTGCAGCGCTCGGGCGGGACCGGCGGTAGAGGACGAGACCCAGCGCGCCAAGGGACACCAGCCAGACATAGGTTGCCGGTTCCGGAACCGCCACACTGGGAACCACGGCGCCGGTGCCATTGTACATCAAACCACCGGTAAAGTCTCCGCCTGCTGGCGTTTGGGTATTCACGGCATTGCTGTCGAGCGTGACGGCGGCCTCGGCGAAGGCGCGCGCGCCGCTCCCCGTGGTCGTGCCGCCATAAGTGATACTCGTGCCAGCCAGGTAATTGCCCATCTCGGCACTGGTCGCCCCAAAGGTGATCGCGTTATGGACATCCCAGAAGATTCCGTCACTCTTGCCCGAATCCGGCGAATTGATCAGCAGAATGTTGGTGTTTGCGCCTGTGACCAGCGTGTCCGCCATCTGAAAAACCCAGAACACATTGGTTTTACCTTGGGCGTCAAAAGTGAGCGTGGTGCTCAAAGCCTGGGTGGCCGCCACATTGAAGCGGTAAACCCCCGGAAACAGGATCATTCCGCCCAAATCCTGGCTGCTTAAATCCGCATTGATCGGCATCCCCGCCAGCCCGACGAACGCCTTTTGAAAGTCGGCCTGGGCCTGCACGGCGGTCCCGCCGATGATCACCGAGCCATTGACCACGACCGCAGTGCCGCCATCGACCGCTTGAAAGCCAGTGATGCTGGTGCCGGGAGACAGCCCGACATTTCCATTGATCAAGGTCGTCGGACCGTTGTTGGTGATACTCGTCCCGCCGAGCACGGCGAAATTTTGCGACGAGCCCAGAATGGTTTGCGCCCATCCGCTGGCCGGTGCGCAAAGCAGGGCAAAAAGGGCTGCCACAGTGAAAGGGATGTAGCGTTGGTTCATCATGGTGTTCATAGTACTCAAAACACGCAACGGCGACTATGGGGCATAACCCTACCTCCAGTGCCTATTCACGAAGGGAAGCGCCGGGAGGTAAAAGCGCCGATGGCGTGCCGGTCAGCTGAAGCGGAAATGCGCGCGCCCCGCGCCCATCAAGGGCGCAGGGCACGGGACCGGGCTTGCCGAAGTTAGAAACTTACGGAGACGCCGAGGAAGACGGCGTTGGACATTTTTTCATTGGTGGAGAAGCCGGCTTGATACGACAGGCTCAACCGAAGTTGCTTCGTCACGTTGAAGTTTATCCCGGTACCAAGATGATATTCCGTATCGCCCAAGCCCGCTGCGCGCGCGGTAAACGCCCCGGCATGTCCCGCCACATTCGCCGTCACATCCCGGTAGCTGTGATCCAGTTGTTCGCTGACGCCAAATCGCGCCGTCGCATCAATCTTGCTGGTGATGGCATAGCCCGCACTCAACCCCGCACCCGCCACGAAACTCGTGTTGCTTTGCCCATTCACGTGCAACGCCTGCAGCGGATCCGCCGCGTTCGTCTCGGTGAAATCGTCCACATGGGACTGGCCCGCGGAGAAGTTGACGTCCGGCGTCAGCGAGAATTTGTCTATTTGGAGGGCGAGATACGACGCGCCCAAGTCGAGACGGTAGTCCGTTGACCCAACCCCTTGGTGGGAGGACGAGCCGGAGAACGTTTGCCGCGAACCCTTGGTTGTAAAATTGCCGTAGCTGAAGCCGCTCGAGACGCTCAAACGGTGGTCCGGCAGCGGATCCACCGTCACAAAGACCCCGGTCACCTGGCCATTAACCGTGCTGGAGAGATAGGTGCCCTCCACCGAGCCGAAATCAAAACCGGTGAAGATTCCGAGGGAGACAATCGGGCCCAGGTTGACGCGCGCGCCGAACACCGCGCCGTCGCTTTGCAAATTATAATCCGACTGGGTTTGCGAGCTTTCCGAACCCAAGTCGGCATGGGAATAACCCGCAAACAATGAGAAACTACCTGACTGGACCACCGGATTCAGCCCGACGGCCGTGTTGTGGTAAGCCTGGGTCGCGCGCTCCGCATAATCGGTAAAGCCCGCATAAACTTCCGGCGAAGCTTGGTTCAAAATCTGGGCGGACTTGGCCGCATTGGCCGGCGTCAACAGCAGGGGCAGCAAATCGCCTCCCGCGTATTGATGGTCGCCCACCTTCAGGCTGGTGATCATAGACTTCTGGTTGGCGTTGAGGCCCGGGAGCGCCACCAGCACGCTCGTGCCGGCCGGCAGGCCCGTGCCAACCACCTTGCCGGTGTCGGTGGCGTAGATGAGGTCCGTGGTGAAATTCGAAGTAAAGGTGCCGAAATGCCCCGTGATGGAACCGGCCGCGCCGCTGATGATCTTGAACGTGTCACCCAACGCCGGCTCATAGGCCGGGTTGAATTTCACCAAGTTCAACGTGCTGGTGGCCGGAATGATGGTCGTGTTGCCCCCGACGACCACCTGGTCATGCCCGGTCGGGCTGCCCGGTCCGGAAGTCCCGGCGATTTCAATCTTCAACGTGCCCGCCTCGGTGTAGTTGCCGCCGATGGTGATGATACCCGGCGAATTGCCCGGCGAAACCGTGCCGCCGTTGTCGACGACATCTCCGGTCACCGTCCCGTTGCCGCCCAGGGTGGCGCCTGCGTCCACGGTGGTCAGCGGCGTGACCAACAAACCGTTCACCAACAGCGTTCCGGCCGTGACCGTGGTTCCATTTGGATAGACATTCACCGTGCCCGCCGCCAGATTCAAATTGCCGCTGCTCGTCAGCGAGCCGTCGGTGGCCACTCCGCCCGTTACCGTGCCATTGAAAGTTCCGATGCCATTGGCGATCGTCAACACGCCGTTCGCCTCATCGAGCGTGCCATTGCCCCCAATTGTGTTAATCGCGGTGTTGCCATTGCCGAGCACCAGTACCGCCGTGGAATTAATGGTCAACGTTGCATTGGGGTTGAGCAGATTCGGCTGCTGCAAGGTCATTGTTCCCGTCTGAACGGTGATGTTATTGCTGCCCAGCGTGCTGTTAATGCTCACATTGCCATTGCTCACCAAAGTGCCGTTGCCGAGCGAAGTATTAATCAGGGTGCCATTGCCCAAGTTGTAAGTCCCGGCCGTCAGCGTGCTGTTGCCATTGATGGTGCCATTGTTGTTGAGCACCGCAATCGTGCCGTTTTGATCCACCGTGTAGGTTGCGCCCGCCGCCACGTTGACAACGCTCGTATTGGCCACGCTGCCCGTGACCACCAGCGTGCCCGCCGTCACGTTCGTCGTGCCGGTGTAAGCGTTCGCTCCGCCGAGGGTAACCGTGCCGAAAGTGGTTTTGTTCAAGGCGCCGTTGCCCGCCAGGATCGCCGTGACCGTGCCGTTCATCACTTGGAATCCACCCGTGCTCGTCAGCGTCGAATTCCCCGTGCCCGTGATGCTGCCGTTGCCGTCCAGCGTCACGTTGGCCACGGTGTTGTTGTGGTTCGCGCCCAAATTAAAGACCGCCGTCGTGCCGTTCACCGTCAAATTGCTCGTATTGGCAATCGCATTGCTGACGCCTTCCGTCAGCGTGCCCGCCGTCACTGACGTGGAGCCGGTGTAGGTGTTCAACCCCGAAAGGGTTACCGTGCCGTTGGTCGTTTTGTTCAATCCGATGCCGCCGCCCGCCAAAATCGCCGTGACCGTGCCGTTCATCACTTGAAAGCCGCCCGTGCTCGTAAGCTTCGAAGTGCCCGTGCCCGTGATGCTGCCGTTGCCGTCCAGCGTCACATTGCTGACCGTGTTGTTATGGTTCGCACCCAGGTCAAACACCGCCGTCGTGCCGTTCACCGTCAAATTGCTCGCGCTCGAAATCGCATTGCTGACGCCATCCGTCAGCGTCCCGGCCGTCACCACGGTCGCGCCGGTATAGGTGTTAAGACCGGAAAGCGTCAACCCGCCCAGCCCCGCCTTGGTCACTCCCGCAGGCGCGCTCTGGCCGATAATACTGGAGATCGTCAAATTCGTACCGACGGAAACTTGCGCCGTCATTCCACCAGCCGTCAACGTAATCGGCGCGGAAATGGTATGGTTGCCCAGACTCACGGCAATGACCGCCGTGGCGCCCGCATTGTCCAGCGTCAGCGATCCGGTGCCGGGGCCAACCGTGTACGAATTAGCGTTGCCAAAGGTTATTCCGCCCACCGTCCGGTTGCCATCCACCGTTACTGTAGACGGCGCTGTGATGTTCGAACCAAAGACCGCCGTGTTGCCTACGCCGCTGGCGACGACGCCACCCGTCCATTTGGTGCCGTCGCTCCAATTGCCGCCGCCGGTCGCGCTCCACGAACCCGGGCCACTGGCGGTCGCGATCGTCAGGTTAAGCTCCGTGCCGTTCGTGGCGAGGGTGAAGGTCAGTCCGCTGGTCGTGGTGCCGATCGCGACATTGCCCGGCGCGCCGGTGACACTGCCCACATAACTCATCAGCGGATAGGTACCCAGCGTGATGAAGGGCGAAGTCGTGCCCACTTGATAAAGATCGACGATCGAACCGTTGCCGAGCACCAAGCCGTTCGAACCCGTCACCGCCACCTGGTCGTTGGCCGTACCGTTAAATTCCAAATTCGTGATCGAGTTGGGCGCCAGCGTCAAACCCGTCATGGACAAGTTGCCCACCCCGGCGCTGCCCGGAACCAGCAAGCCACCCGCGTTCACTGTCACATTGCCCACTGTTCCAGTGCCCGTCAGCACCGAACCGTTGGCCACCGTCACCGCGCCCGTGCCGGTCGCCGAACCCGCGATATTGGTTACCGCCAGCGTGCCGCCGTTGATGTTGGTGCCACCCGTGTAGGTGTTCGCCGCCGAAAGTGTCACCGTGCCATTGGTGGTTTTGTTCAAGACGCTGCCGGTGCCCCCCAGGATCGCCGTGACCAGACCGTCTTGCATGTCAAAATTTCCCGAGTTGATCACTGTTGACGTGCCCGTACCGAGAATCTGGCCCGCGTTGGTGAGCACCACCCCGCCCACCGGTTCATTGCGGTTTGCGCCGAGATCAAACGTCGTGGCGTTCACAATCAGAATAAAGGAAGTCGGCAGCGTGTTGGTGATCGTATTCGCGTCCAGCGAGATTGCTCCGTTGAGCGTAACCAAGCGGCCGTTCAGCGTGCTGCCAGTGGCCATGGTGCCACTCGCCATCGCGTAAATGCTGCCCTGGAAGGCCGTGTTAGTCCCGAGCGTGGCAGAACTGCCAACCGCGAAATACACATCCGAAGCATTGGCGCCGTTAATCAAATTGATTGACGATCCCGACGCGGTCGTGAGCGTGCTCGCAATCTGGAAGACGTATTGGCCCGCGCCGCTCAGCGTGAGAATGCCGGTCAGTTGAGCCGACGAGGAAAACGAATAGACGCCGGGATTAAGGGTCTTTCCCCCAAGATCCTGGCCGGTCAGCACCCCGACTACCGGCGTGACGGCAAAAGTCCCCATCTGGTTGTAGGCCAATTGTGCATCCGTGTGGGCTTGGACCGCCGGCGGAATATTAGGATAAATCCCACCCGTTACGGTCATGCCCCCAAGGGTGATGCCCGTGCTCGGGCTCACGCCAATGTCGCCGATCAGGCTCCCGGCTGAGGCCGATGCCGACACTGCGGAGGCGCCGAGAATGCCAAAACTGTTCGACATGCCAGTTACGACTTCCTGGGCTTGCGCCCGGTTGAAGCTGCCGGTGAGAAAGGCCGCAGCGATGAGGAGGGGCTTGACGAAGCCTGATTTTTTGAAATGTGTAGTCATAAATTTTCGGAAAATGAACCTATGGAGAGACGGCGCGGCGGCATTAGGATTTGGCAGCGTCATCCGTTTTTCGATGGCGCGGCGGGAGGCGCCGGAATTCGGCGACCGTCGTGACTATAGACTATTGCCGCCCATTATTCCATGGGGCAAAACCCTACTTTAACCGCCGGCGATTCTCGCGTTTTCCCCGCCTGAAAGAATTTTTCCGACCCGGTCCGGCCTAAATAATTTCCAATTTGACCCCGCACTCGATGACGCCGGTGGCGATCGCGTAGCGGGTGAGACTCGCGGTGTCATGGATGTTGAGTTTGTCCATTAATTGCTGCCGGTGCTTTTCGACGGTCTTCACGCTGATGCAAAGGGAGGTGGCGATGCGTTTATTCGGCATGCCTTCGGCCACAAGTTGCAACACCTCGGCCTCGCGCCGCGTCAAGCGGTGGGCCATGGGCTTGAGCAGGCCATCGCGGCCGCGCGTTTTCCGCGGGTTGCCCCGCAAGCGCCGAAAAATCTCCGGGCTGAAGTAGGTTTTGCCCTCAGCCACGTCGGCCAGCGCCTTGGTCAAGAATTTGGCCGAGGTTTGCTTTTCGAGAAAGCCGGCCACCCCGACGGCGTTCATCCGCTCGACATAGGCGACGTCGCTGTAGGCTGACAGGACCACCACCTTCGCCGTGGGATTAGTGTCGAGGATCTGCCGCGTCGCCTCGATCCCGTTCAACTCCGGCAGCGCAATGTCCATAAGAATTACATCCGGCTGCAATATTTCCGCCAACTTTACGGCCTCCCTGCCGGTTCGGGCCTCGCCCGCGACCTTAAACCGACCATCCACGGCCAAGAGCGCGCACAAGCCCTGCCGCATGACCACATGGTCTTCGACCAATAAAACAGAAATTTGCTTGTCGGTGCTCATGGCGAGGTGGTCTTTCGTTGGAATTGCCGCCGGGCCTGAACTTGGAGTTGGGCCGGGCCAAGCCGCACCGGCAGTGGTATCCTCACTTCGATTTCCGTCCCGCCGCGGCGATTTGATTTAACTTTCAACGCGCCCCCCGCTGATGTCGCCCGCTCCCGCATCCCGAGCAGCCCCAAATCGCCATTGGCTTTCCGCTTGCCCGCCCGGTCCTCCGGGTCAAATCCCACCCCGTCGTCCTTGACGCGCAATTGCACCACCTCCCCGACTTTGGCCAAATGCACCAACACCTGGCCCGCCCGCGCGTGCTTTTCCACGTTCTTGAGGGATTCCTGGAGAATCCGGTAGAGGGTCAACTCCATCGCCGCCGGCAAACGTGCGAGTAATTGCACCCCCGCCAGCTCAACCGCCACCCCCGTCCGGTCCGTGAATTCCGTGCTCGTCGCCCGCAGCACGGCGCCCAGTCCGAGTTGATCGAGCACTCCGGGGCGCAAATCCCGGGTAATGCGCTCCACTTCCGCCGCCGCCTGGCCGAGCAACTCGCGGAGTTTGGCCGCCTCCATTTTCGCGAGCCCGTCGCGTGGGGAGATGGAATCGGCCAGCGCCTTGCTGCGAAACAAAATCGCACAGAGCAACTGGGTGATGTTGTTGTGCAATTCCAACGCCAACCGCCCGCGCTCGTCCTCCTGGACTTGCACCACGCGGCTGGTCAACGCCCGTAAAAGTTTTTCGGTGCGCCGCGCCTCGGACAAGTCGGTGACGACCAGTCCAATCGGAGCGCGTTTAAAGCCGTTCTTCGCGAGCATGCGGATGGAAATTTGCACGGGCAGGTGGGTGCCATCCCCGGCATTGAGCAACACTTGGATCTTCGCCCCCGTCTTGTCCGCCCCCTTCAACAGCGGACTGAGCCCCAGCTGGCCTTCCGGGGAGATGAAGCGTCGAAACGAACCGCCCATCACCTGCTCGAGGGGGCACTTCACCATGCGCGCAAAACATTGGTTCGCGTACAGGATGGTCTTTTCCCGCGTCAGCGTCACCGCCCCTTCGTTCATGGATTCAATCAGCACCCGGTAGGAGTGCTCGGCCCCTTCGAGCGTAAACACTTGTGGGCCCTTCCGCCCCGGCACCACCACGGAATCCACCTCCCCCGTCCGGATGGCACGCAGCGCCTCCTCCGCACCCGCCAGCCGCAAGCGCAATTTGGCGACCTCACCAGATGATGAAGGGCGCGGACTCCTGGGATGGCGGGACTCGTTCACGTCGCAATAATCGTTTCGGCGATCAGCTTCTTGGGATCAAGCAGGCTCGCGACTTTGGCCAGATTGCCGATGAGGCGCCGCACCGGCGGTGGAAATTCCACAATCAGCGTCGGCGTCGCCACGATTTGGTTGGCGCGCGCGAGTTTTGGCTGCTGGTAAATGTCAATGACCTTCAAGTCGCAGCCGCCGTGCAGTTCGCCCGCGCACAACTCCTGAATGCGCAGCACCGCGTCCCGCGACCGTGTCGTCGCCCCGGCCACAAACAGGCGCAGGACATATTTGCCCGTCGGGCGGGTCGTGAGAGATTTCGCCAAAGAATTCATCGCCGGGCGGGTTTTCTTGGTCTTCACAGGGGTTCGCTTTTGCTTAATTGGCCAGGCGCAAATCCAGCCCGATTAACGCGTGGTCAATGTTCGACAAGTTGCCGATGATCGTGCGCACCGGCTTCGGCAATTTGCGCACCACGGTGGGGATGGCCAGGATTTGATCGCCCTTGGCCAGCTGCGGGTGCTTTTCCAAATCAATCACCGTGATGTGATAGCGTCCCTTGAGGTTGCTTTCGCAAAATCGTTTCAGGTTCGTGAACGCCGCCGCCGATTTCGGCGTCGAGTCCATCACATAGAGTCGCAATTGCCAGAGTTTGGCGACGCGGCGCGGTGAGCCGGCGGCCCGGAGTTTGGTGGTTCTCGTTTTCATCCGTGCTTCCTCCCATGGCCGTTTTTGCCCGGCGAGGCCGCCGTCACCTTCGCGTCCGCCTGGCGCAACCGGCCAGAAGCCGCCCGCTCGGTGGTCAAGACCCGCGTCCGCGTGCCCACTTGGGCGTCAATCCGCCGCAGTTCCATGGTCTCGCTTTCATAATCGGAACGCAATCCGCTGATTTGCCGCTCGATCGCCTCACGCTTTCGTTCCAGTTCCCGCTTCCGGCGCGCCCCTTCCTGCAGGTTGGCCAGGGTCGCCGCCTTTTCCAGCGCTCCCTGGGCGGCCCGCGCGGAACCCGTCAGCACGCCACTGGCGCCGATATAGGCATCCACCACGTCAATGCCGTGATCCGAAATTAAGAATTCGCGAATTTGGTTGGAGTGGGCCATGCCGCGCGCCTTCAGCACATAGAGGACCCGGTTGCGTTCGCCGTTGCCTTCGAAGTCTTGGAGCAACAACCACGAATCCATGAGTGACGACATGCCCGCCTCACTTTGTTGCAACACGTGCCCTCCCTGGGTCAGGCTGGTGAAGAGCGTCGTGACCTGCCCCGCTTTCAAATAGTCAATCAGCCGCGTCACCATGCCCTTGCCCTCCGAGGAGGTGCCCATTTCCATCAGGCTGGTAATTGGGTCAATGATGACCACCTGGGGTTGAAACGCCGCGATCTCCTTGAACATTGTCGCCAAATGCATTTCCAGGCCGCACCGCGAGGGCCGCGCCGAGTGAAACTGCAGCAGACCGCGCTTCACCAGCGGCTCCAGCCGCAAACCGATGGAATGCATGTTCCGGATGATTTGGTTCGGCGACTCTTCGAAGGAAAAGAATAGCACCCGCTCCCCGCGCAAGGCCGCGGCTTGGGCAAAATTCGCGGAAATGATGGTCTTGCCCGTGCCCGCGGTGCCCGTCAGCAAAATGCTGCTCCCCCGAAAGAAGCCCTTCCCGCCGAGCATCGCATCCAGGCGCGGAATCCCGGTCGCAATCCGCTCGGCCGACACTTTGTGGTTCAGCCCCAACGAGGTGATGGGCAGGACGCTGAACCCCTCGTTGCCGATGAGAAACGGAAATTCATTGGTGCCATGCAGGGCACCGCGATACTTCACGACGCGCAAATGGCGCGTCGCGATTTGGTCGTTGACCCGGTGGTCCAACACAATGACGCAGTCAGAAACATATTCCTCCAGGCCGTGGCGCGTTAAATGTTCCCGGCCGCGCTCCGCCGTGATGATCGCCGTGACGCCCTTGTCCTTGAGCCAGCGGAACAGGCGGCGCAATTCGCTGCGCAGAATCGCCTCGTTCGGCAGACTGGCAAACAACACCTCCAAGGTGTCCAGCACCACCCGTTTGGCCCCGATGGAATCAATGGCATGATTCAAGCGGACGAACAAGCCCTCGAGGTCGTACTCTCCGCTCTCCTGGACTTCACTGCGTTCAAGGTGCACATAGTCCACCACGATCTTTTTGCGCCGCACCAAACCGGCCAAATCAAAACCCAATGACGCCACATTGGCCTTCAACTCCGCTTCCGTCTCCTCAAATGCCATTAACACCCCCGGCTCGTCAAACAGCGTCACACCGCGCACCAGAAATTCCGTGGCCAAAAGGGTTTTGCCACAACCCGCGCCGCCACAGACCAGCGTCGGCCGTCCGCGCGGCAAGCCGCCGCCCGTGATTTCATCCAAACCCTGAATGCCCGTCGGACATTTCGGCAACACCATCGTTGGGGCCCTGCGATTCGCCATGTTGGTTTTCATCCGTGGGTATTGTGCCATTTCTGCGCCCCTTCCCATATGGGGCATTACCCTATCTCACGCACCCCGTCGCGCCCCGGCTTTTCTCCCATTGCCCAATCCTTCCCCGGCGCAGTCGCCTCAGTGCTAAACAATCGTCAACTGCACACTATTCTCAATCACGCCGGCCGAAATCGCATAGCGCGTCAGGCTCGCCGTGTCGTGCAGATTGAGCTTGTCCATTAAATGCTGCCGGTGTTTCTCAACCGTCTTAATGCTGATGCCCAGTTCCGCGGCCACCTGCTTGTTGGCCGAACCCTCCGCCACCAGTTGCAGAACCTCCGCCTCGCGCGAAGTCAGGCGGGTCGCGTTTGGCTTATGCGTCCCATCCCGGGCGCGCGGCCGGTTTTCGGCGTCCCGCATCCGTTTGGCGATGGCCGGACTGTAAAATTTGCGTCCTTTCGCGACTTCCTGGATGGCCTTCGACAGAATTTCCGCCGACGACTGCTTTTCCAAAAACCCGACGGCGCCAGCGTCGTTCATGCGCTGGATGTATTCGTCGTCACTGTGGGCGGAAAGGATGATGACCTTGGCGACGGGATTATCCGCCAGGATTTGGCGGGTGGACTCAAGGCCGTTCAGCACGGGCATGGCAATGTCCATGAGGATTACGTCCGGCTTCAAGCTAATCGCGAGCTTGACGGCTTCCCGTCCGGTTTGGGCTTCGCCGACAATTTTGAAGTGCCCATCGGCATTCAGGAGGGCGCAAAGGCCCTGCCGGACAATGGCGTGGTCCTCCGCCATGAGGACAGTGATTGGTTTGGTGGGATTCATATTTTAGCCTTCGCGTTTTTGACCTGGGAAAAGGGAATCTCCGCGCACACGGTGGTGCCGCGGCCGGGCGCGGAATTGATGGCCAGGCTGCCGCCGACCATTTCGACGCGCTCCTTCATGCCGATCAAGCCCAAGCGCTTGTTATTGCCCGCCAACATCGTTTTCCCGACTTGGAACGACCGGCCATTGTCGCTGATTTCCATCCGAATGGCGCCCGAAATCTCCTTGATGCTCATTTTGACCTGGGTGGCGTTCGCATGGCGCGCCACGTTGGTCAGCGCTTCCTGGGCCACGCGAAAGAGCACGGTGCGTTTGGCTCCGCCCATTGCCTCGACTCCGCCAAAGGCCGTCATCTGAATGTTGATTTTTTTTCGCTCCGACAAATTCTTGCTGTAAGCGTGCAGTGCCGGAATGAGGCCCAAGTCGTCTAGGACGGCCGGCCGGAGTTCCCGCGCAAACCGGTGCACCGCGTTCACCGAATTTTCGACCAGTCGTTGGGTGCGGGCAATTTTGTCCTTCAGGACTTTCAGGCCGACCGACGCGCCCTTGCCCAGCGCCGACAGTTCGACGTTGATGCCGACGAGGGTTTGCACGACCTCATCGTGCAGTTCCCGGCTGATTTCCTTCCGTTCCTCCTCTTGGGCGGAAATAATCTGCCGCGTGAGCAGGCGCAGTTTCTTTTGCATCACCTGCGACTCCGCCAGGAGCTTTTGGTACTCTGTCTTGCCTTGCTGGACGACTGCCTCCGCCGTCTTGCGGCGCGTGACTTCATCTTCGAGGTGATGATTGCCCCTGGCCAATACCCCGTTGCGCAGGCGCAACGCCTCGTTGATGTGCTTTAGGTTCCAATTTACCTCCAGCGTCGCGCGCTGTGCCGCCTCGAGCGGAATGATCGCCTGGAAGAAAAAATGCGCCGCGCGTTTGACCGAGCCATTGCTGGGAGTGGCCAAGTGGTGGGGCAACGTCAAGGTGGCGACCGCGTGCTGGTGCATGAGCGCCACGTCCCGCATGATCATTCCCTTGGCCAAGGCGATTTCGCCGAGGCGGCGCGCGATGACGCCGTCACTCTGTCCGCTTTGGCCAAGGTGGGTGCGCAGTGCCGCCAAGTAACGGGCGGATAATTTTTTGCGGGCGAGCTTCATGTGGGCCAATTCCGACAGGCCCTCATCAAGAATGAGCCCGTCCAGCAGGGGCCGCCTTCTCATGGACGTCTCCGGCGACGATTCATCCATGCAGCAAAGCCTCCGCTCACACACCATTAGACACCAAATTGGTCCGACATGCGATAGGGTAATACCCTACCTGGGGCGGGATCGCCCCCTTCGGTTCAGGTCAGCCGCCCATCCAGTAGTTCCCGCGCTTTGCGCACCAGGGTCGCCGGCGTGTACGGCTTGGGCAGAAACTCAATCCCCGGATCCAGCACGCCATGCTGGGTGATGGCATCATCCGTATACCCGGAGGTGTAGAGAATCGGGAGATCCGGATGCGAAACCTTCAGGGCTGCGGCCATCGTTCTCCCGCCCATCAGCGGCATCGTGACGTCGGTGATGACCAAACTTATCGCATTGGGGCGCGGCTCGCGCGCCACACGCAACGCCTCCTGGCCGTTAGCCGCAGCTAGAACTTCATAGCCCTGCGCTCGCAATACCGCGCACGCCATCGTCCGCACGGAGGGCTCATCCTCGACCACGAGCACGGTTTCGGTGCCTCGCGGCAACGGCCCCTCGACCAGCGGCCGGGCGCCGTCTGGCAGGGTAGATTCCATCCGGGGAAAATACACCTTAAACGCCGTCCCCCGCCCCACCTCGCTGTAAACCCCGATATGGCCGCCGCACCGTTGGGCGATCGTTTGGCAGGTCGTCAACCCCAACCCCGTCCCCTTGCCCCGCGGCTTCGTCGTGAAAAACGCCTCAAACAAGTGCGCTTTAACCTCATCGCTCATTCCGGTCCCGGTGTCGCTGACGCTCAGCATCACATAATTCCCTGGCGACACGCCCGGATGCCCGTCCGCATAATGTTGGTCGAGGGTCACGGCGCGCGTGGCGAGCGTCAATTTTCCGCCCTCCGGCATCGCATCCCGCGCATTAACGACCAAGTTCATCAGGATTTGCCCAACGTAGCCAGCGTCCGCCTTGACCCGTCCAATGTCACTCCCGGGAATCACCGTCATGACAATGTTTTCGTCCATCAGCCGCCGGAGCATTTTGTCCGAATCCGCCATCACCTCGTTGAGGTCGAGCACCACCGGCTGCACCGTTTCCTTCCGGATGAACACCAGCAATTGCCGCGTTAGTCCCACCGCCCGCTCCGACGCGTGCCGGATCCCCTCGGTGTATTTTTGCAGTGGATTTTCCGGCCCCAGCCGCAAGGTCAGCATGTCGCTGCATCCGATGATAATCGCCAGGATGTTGTTAAAGTCATGCGCCACGCCCCCCGCCAGTTGTCCAATTACATCCATTTTTTGCCCCTCGATAAACTGCGCCTCCAGCAGCCGACGCTCCACCCGTTCCTCCACTTCCCGCATCGCCCGGTGCACCGCCGGCACCAAGCGCGAGAGACTCCCCTTCAACACGTAGTCCGTGGCCCCGCTCTTCAGCGAATCAATCGCCCGCTCCTCCCCCAGCGTACCCGACGCGAAGATCAACGGGATGCCCGGCCAGGTGGCGTGCGCGATCTTTAACGCGGACAAGCCGTCGAACGTGGGCAGCGAAAAATCGGAAAGAATCAAGTCCACGCCCCCCTGTTTCAGGGCCGCCACAAAATCAACCTGGGTTTGCACGCACGTGATGGCACAATCAACGCCCCCGGCTTCCAGGGTCGCCCGGATGAGCGCGGCGTCATTCGCGTCGTCCTCCAGATGCAGGATGTTCAGCGGAGTTTTCATGCCGGGCCCCTTTCTTTTGATCCCACCTGATGAACGAGGGCACCCGACCGCACGGTCGGGGCCTGCCCGAGCGGGGGCGGCTCGTTGACCGCCACCCAAAACACGCCCAGCAGTTTCACCGCATTCATGAACGCCCCGAAATCCACCGGCTTCACCACGTAGGCATTCACCCCGTGTTTGTAACACTCCCGCAAATCCGGCTCTTCGCGCGACGACGTCAGCACCACGATCGGAATGGACTTCAGGTGCTCGTCCGCTTTGATGGTTTTCAACACCTCAATGCCGTTGACTTTCGGCATCTTCAGGTCCAGCAACACCGCCACCGGATGCCCATTCGTGCGCGCCGCATACTTTCCCCGGCAATATAAATAGTCCAGCGCCTCCGCGCCGTCATGCACGACGAAAACCTGGTTGGCCAGTTTGTGTTCCGCCAGCGCGGCCATGGTCAGTTCTTCGTCCCGTGGATCGTCTTCGGCTATCAGGAGGTGTCGGATGTTCATTTTAGGCTTTCTCGAGATTGGGAATGGAAAAATAAAAAGTCGCCCCACCGTCCACCGCGCCCTCCGCCCACACCCGCCCACCGTGCCGGTGAATGATGCGCTGGACATTGGCGAGGCCGATGCCCGTCCCTTCGAATTCCGCATGGCTGTGCAGCCGTTGGAACACGCCAAACAGTTTCCCGCGGTATTGCGGATCAAACCCCGCGCCGTTGTCGCGCACGAAGCCCACCGTCTCGCCGGGCCCGCCCGGCTCGCAGCCGATTTCGATCGTGGCTGCCGCCCGCCCGCCGGTGAATTTCACCGCGTTGGCGAGCAGATTGATCAACGCCAGGCGCAGGAGGGACCGATCCCCCCACACCCTCGGCAGCGCCGCCACGGTCCACTGGATATTCCGCGCATTGGTCTCCGCCGCGAAGTCACCCATCGCATCCCGCGCCAGCTCGTCCAAATTCACCTCTGACTTTTTCATTTCCGTCCGCCCCACCCGCGAAAAGGCCAGCAGGTCGTCAATCAACGTGCCCATCCGCTTCGCCGCCTCGGAAATGGTTTTCATGTGTCCCCGGCCTTTCTCTGACAGCGTCGGCCCCGCCTCCATTTGCAACAGGTCCACAAACCCCAGCACATGCCGAAGCGGCGCGCGCAAATCATGGGACACCGAATAACTGAACGCTTGGAGTTCCCGGTTCGACTCCTCCAACTGCTCCGTCAGCCCTTGGGCGGTGGTTTGCAACAGCCGAACTTCGACCATGTTCCGCACCCGCAGCAAAACCTCCGGCAATTCAAATGGCTTGCTGACAAAATCCCGGGCCCCCGCCTTCAGCGCGCGCAATTTGTGTTCGGGCTGGGCCGTTATCACCAGCACCGGCAGATAACCGCCCGTTTCGAATTCCTTCAACTCCGCCATCACTTGAAATCCGTCCATCCCGGGCATTTGCAGGTCGAGCAGCACCAAATCGTAACGGTTTTGCCGGTAAAGGGCGCTGACCTGCCGCGGATCCGTCGTCCCGGTGACATTCTGATAACCCGCTCCGCGCAGCGTTTCTGCCAGCAGCGCAATATTCGTCTCCTGATCATCCACGATCAGAATCCTTGCCTGGAGGATGTCGGTTTGGCTGATCATGCAAAATTGTTCCCGTGGTCATATGGCCGCGGCGGCCCGCGGCGGATGGTGAAAATATTCATGGCTGGCACTCTAGTTCCCGTTGCGGCTGTTCAGAAACCACGTGTGCATCTCCCCCTTGCCTTTCACCTCAATCGGGCCCCGCTGCTCCAGCTTGAACGGTCCCCGGCTCAATCGCTGCTGGGTTGATGCGGTCACTTGGATGCGCCCCGAGACCCCCTGCGACTCCATGCGGCTGGCCGTGTTCACCACGTCACCCCACAAGTCATAGAGGAATTTCCGCTTCCCAATCACCCCCGCCACCACCGCGCCCGTGCACATGCCGACGCGAATGGTCAACTTGTACAGGCCTTCATCATTGAACCGGTCCATCGCCTCGATCATGTCGAGGGCCATGTTCGCCGCGCGCTCCGTGTGATCAGCCACCGGGACGGGCAAGCCTGCCGCCGCCATGTACGAATCGCCGATGGTCTTGATTTTCTCGAGTCCCCGCCGGTCCGCGATGGCGTCAAACCGCGTAAAAATGTCGTTGAGCACGTGCACCAGCACCTCCGGGCTCACCCCCTGCGAAAACTTGGTGAACTCCACAATGTCGGCAAACAACACCGTCACCTCCGGAAAGCTGTCGGCAATCACCTCCGTGAAATTGTCCGCGATCACATCCGGCCGCCCCTTCAGGCGCTCGGCAATGGATAGCGGCAGCACGTTGCGCAGCAGCCGCTCGGAGATCTTTTGTTCGGTCACCACCCGCTGGTAAAGTTTCTTTGTCTCCAAATGCAGGAGGCGCACCTCCAGCATGTTGTAGACCCGGATCAGCACCTCCGCGAGGTCGAACGGCTTGCTCACAAAATCCTTGGCCCCCGACCGCAGCGCCCGCAGCTTTTGGTCCGGCTGCGCGGTCAGCACCAGCACCGGCAGATAGCTCCCGGTTTCGATTTCCTTCAGGCCTTCCATGACCTGGAACCCATCCATGCCCGGCATTTGCAGGTCGAGGAGGATCAGGTCATAGCGGTTTTGGCGGTGCAGCGCACAGACCGCGCCCGGGTCCCGCGTGGACGACACCGCCAGGTACCCCGCCTCGCGCAGCACTTGCTCGAGCAGGGAAACATTTACCTCCTGGTCGTCTACAATCAGGATTTTGCCGTTTAGGATGTCGCTTTTTTGAATCATGGGTGTCGCAGTTGGGGTGGGGTCGTGGTGGTTGGAAAATGTCATATGGCGGGGTGCCCTTTCGTCACTTTACCAGCAACGTTGCCAGACCAAGGAACAGGCCCAGGCTGGCCACGTTCGTCGCCGTGGTTAAGAAGATCGTGGATGCAGTCACCGGGTCCTTCCCCAGTCGCTTCAAGACGAGTGGCACAACGACACCGCAAACGCCGCTGATCACGCAACTGCCGAGCATGGAGAGGAAAACGACGAGGCTGAGCATCGGCGCGCTGGCCAGATGATGCATGGTCGCGACCCCGTACATAGCCAGGGCGGCCACAAGGCCGATGAGGGCCCCATTCATCAAGCCCAGCAGGGCTTCCTTCAACACCTGCGACTGTTCCTCACCTGATTTTAATTCGCCCAAAACCATGCCACGCAAGGTTACGGCCAGGGCCTGGCTGCCGGCGTTGCTCGACTGGTCCGCCAAGACCGGCAGAAAAATGGTGAGAATCAAGAGGCGGTCAATCGTTTCGTAAAACAGGCCCACCACCGCGGCGGCGACAAAAGAGGTGAGCAGATTGAGTTGGAGCCAGGGCAGGCGCAGGCGGAGGTTTTGCAGCCATGGGGTCGAGAGCCGGACTTCCTTCTTCACGCCCACCATGGCCCCGGCCTGCGCGCTCCGTTCGAAGGATTCCTTTTGCTCGGCCACGACCTGCTCGTAGAGTTTTCTTGTCTTCAGATGCAGCAGGCGGACTTCCAGCATGTTGTGCACCCGCAGCAATACCTCCGCGAGGTCGAACGGCTTGCTTACGAAATCCTTCGCCCCGGCTTTAAGGGCCCGCAATTTGTGGTCCGGCTGGGCGGTGAGGACCAATACAGGCAGGTAGCTGTCGGCTTCAATTTCCTTCAGCCCATCCATGACTTGGAAGCCGTCCAACCCCGGCATTTGCAAATCAAGGAGGATCAAATCGTAGCGATTATGACGATGCAGGGCGCAGACGGCCGCCGGATCCTGCGTGGACGTGACTGCGGCATAACCAGCGCCGCGCAGCGTTTGCTCCAACACGGCGACATTGGCCGCCTGGTCGTCCACAATCAGGATGCGCGCCTGCAGGATGTCCGATGCAGTAATCATGGCGAAAACAGTTTTTTCTAGGGGCGGCGCGTGGCCGACAACTCCGCAAAATCAAAGGCGTCATTGAGGGTGTCGGTAAACTCCTTCACCTTGATGGGCTTCGTCAGGTAACGGAAAAATCCCGCCTGCAAGCCTAGCTCAATGTCGCGCAGCATCGCATTCGCGCTCAACGCCACGACTGGAATATGCGCGGTTACCGGGTCCGCCCGCAGGATCTTCAACGCTTCCACCCCGCTCATGCCCGGCAAATTGATATCCATCAGGATGGCGTCCGGCAAATGCGCCCGGGCCGACTCGATGCCGAGTGTTCCGGTCACCGCCGTGGAAAGTTTGATGTCGGCCCGTTGCGCAATGAGTTGCTCGACGAGCATCATGTTTGCCGGATTGTCCTCCACATACAGGAGCGTCCGGAGGCGGGCGCTGGAGGGCCCGGGCGGCAGGGTTCCGGCCTCCGGCTTGATGCCGCTGGTGACCAGAGCCGGCGCGGCGGTGGAAAGCATGTCAATCCAGAACACACTGCCGGAGCCCACGGTGCTTTCCACGCCCAAGACGCCATCCATCAATTCAGCGAGCTGCTTGGTCACCACCAGCCCGATGCCCGTGCCAGCCACGCCGCCGGCCTCCTGACCGAGGCGATTGAACGGCTGAAAGAGTTGTTTCAGTTTCTCGGCATCGAGGCCCGCGCCGGAGTCCTTCACGCTGATGCGGGTGCGGTCGGAGCCGATGACGGTACAGTCCACCACCACGGTTCCCCGCTCTTTATTGTATTTAATGGCGTTGGAGAGCAGGTTGATGACAATCTGCTTCAACCGGGTGCGATCGGCGTAGACGAAGGTGGGATGCCCAAACTGGGGAAAGGTCATGCGAATGCCGCGCTGTTGGGCCTGCGGCTCCATCATGGCCTGGCATTCGGCCATCACGTCCGTGAGCGCCACAGGCTCGAGGGAGAGGGAGACCTTGCCCGATTCAATGACCGCGAGATCCAGAATTTCATTGATCAACTTCAGCAAATGCCAGCCGGCCTGGAGGATTTGGGCGATGCGGCCGGCCTGCGATTCGGTGGGGAGGGGCGAGGACGTTTCCATCAACTGCGCAAAGCCCAGAATGGCGTTGAGGGGGCTGCGCAACTCGTGACTCATGCTGGACAAGAAACCCGATTTGGCGAGATTGGCCTTTTCGGCCGTGGACTTCGCGCTTTCGAGCTCGACGTTGGATTCCTGCAGGGCTCGTTCGAAGCGTTTGCGTTCGGTGACATCCCGGGCGGCCGCAAATACGCCCTGCAGGCGCCGATTGCGGTCGTAGAACGTGGTCGCATTGTAGGATACCACGGTTTCCTTGTCATCCAGCGCCCGCGCGGTTAATTCGTAGTCGGTGACTTTTTTCTCACTCAACACCAACTTGATGGCGGCTTCCGCCCGCTCGGGGTCGGTGAAATAATTCTTGAACGGGGCGCCGATCAGCTCATCCCGCGTACAGCCGGTGAGCGCCTCCATTTGTTTGTTTACGTCGGTGATGATGCCCAGCGGGTCGGTCGTCATCAGGGCGTCAATGTTCGATTCAATCAGTGAGCGGGTGTAAAATTGCTGGTCGCGCAAGCGCTGGTCGAGTTTTTTTTGCTCTTCTTCGACCTGTTTGCGGGCCGTATTGTCCGTGCCGATGAGCAAATACCCAATAATGGCGTTTTGCGCATCGCGCAGCGCGGTGACGGAGACGACGGCGGGGAACCGGCTGCCATCCTTGCGGATGTAGGTTAATTCATAAATGTCCTCGATGCCGCGCGAGGCCTTGAACACCAGCGCCTCAAAGCCCGGCGCGATGGTGGTGCTCAATTCGAGGCTCAAGGCCTTGGCCCGGGCAATTACTTCCTGCGGGTCGGAGATGTCCGCGGGCGTGATCTTGTTCATGACGTCCGCTGCGGCATAGCCCAGCATGCGCTCGGCCCCCACGTTGAAGATTTGAATGACGCCCTTCGCGTCCGTGGCAATGCTGGAGAAATTGGCGCTGTTGAAAATGGCGCTCTGCAAGGCGCCCGCCTTGACCAGCGCGGCTTCGGCCTGCTTGCGGGCGGTGTTGTCGGTGCCAATCAGCAAATAGCCGATGATGGCGTTATGCGCATCCCGCAAGGCGGTGACGGATACCACCGCCGGCAGCCGGCTGCCATCCTTGCGAATGTACGTTAATTCATAAATGTCTTCGATGCCGCGCGAGGCCTTGAAGACCAGCGCCTCGAAGCCCGGCGTGATCGGCGTGGAGAGCTCCACGCTCAAGGCCTTGGCCCGGGCAATTACTTCCTGCGGGTCGGAGATGTCCGCGGGCGTGATCTTGTTCATGACGTCCGCCGCGGCATAGCCCAGCATGCGCTCGGCCCCCACGTTAAAGATTTGGATGACGCCTTTCGCATCGGTGGCAATGCTGGAGAAATTGGCGCTGTTGAAAATGGCGCTCTGCAGGGCGCCGGCCTTCAGCAGCGCCTCTTCCGCGCGCTTGCGCGCGCTGTTGTCGGTGCCAATCAGCAGATAGCCAATGATGGCATTTTGCGCGTCCCGCAAGGCGGTCACCGAGACCACGGCGGGAAAGCGGCTGCCATCTTTGCGGATGTAGGTGAGCTCGTAAATATCTTCAATGCCGCGCGAGGCCTTGAAGACCAGCGCCTCGAAGCCCGGCGTGATCGGCGTGGAGAGCTCCACGCTCAAGGCCTTGGCCCGGGCAATTACTTCCTGCGGGTCGGAGATGTCCGCGGGCGTGATCTTGTTCATGACGTCCGCTGCGGCATAGCCCAGCATGCGCTCGGCCCCCACGTTGAAGATTTGAATGACGCCCTTCGCGTCCGTGGCAATGCTGGAGAAATTGGCGCTGTTGAAAATGGCGCTCTGCAGGGCGCCAGCCTTGAGGAGGGCCGCTTCGGCCTGCTTGCGCGCGGTGTTGTCGGTACCGATCAGCAAATAACCGATAATGCCGTCGTCATCATTGGTATCGCGGAGGGCGGTCACCGAGACCACCGCGGGAAAGCGGCTGCCATCTTTGCGGATGTAGGTGAGCTCGTAAATATCTTCAATGCCACGCGAGGCCTTGAAGACGAGGGCTTCAAAGCCTGGGGCAATGGTCGTACCCAGTTCGAGGCTCAAGGCCTTGGCCCGGGCAATCACTTCCTGCGGGTCGGAGATGTCCGCGGGCGTGATCTTGTTCATCACATCGGCCGCGGCATAGCCGAGCATGCGTTCGGCGCCGACATTGAAAATCTGGATGACGCCCTTTTCATCGGTCGCGATGCTCGAAAAATTGGCGCTGTTTAAAATGGCATTTTGCAAAGCGCCGGCTTTCAGGACGGCTTCCTCGCGGCGGACTTCCGTAATGACTTCGCCAAGGGCGACGGCGGGCAGCTTGATTTCCTTGGGCGCGGAGAGGGGTGCATTCATATATAATCGCTGCCGACCGGGATGCCCGCAGGATAAGCTGCCGGGCGATTCGGGACTGCGGAATACAGCATGCACCAAAAGCCCGGCCACAGGTATGGGGTGTAACCCGCGCCGGGTGAGGTAATCCCAAGGTAGGGTAACACGGCATAGCCCGCGTGAGCCAACCGGACTATACTGTGCCAATGCCAAAGCATATTCACTTCACCGACCGAAATACAAATTCCATGAAAACGCATCTCTCCCTCGTCGCCACCGGCCTCATCGCCCTTGGCTTCCCCATTCAAGCTTGGGCGCAGCCAGCGCCCGCCGCCTCAGCATCCACCGTCCACGTGCCCGCCACCGGTTCCGCCGCCGCTGCGGTATCGAATCTCGGCGCGAAAATTACGGAATCACCGATCACGGAGGTGCTCATTAAGAACCTCCAGGGCCAAACTCTTGGGCGCATAGAGGACCTTGTTCTCGATTTGTCCAACGGCCGCGTGGTCGAAGTGTTGGTGGTTTCAGACCAGACCCTGCGCATTGGGGGAAAAACGGTCGCGGTCCCACCGCTGGCGCTCATCTCCGACAACGCGAATAAAGTTTACAGTGTCAATATGACGCTGGAGCAGTTCAAAGCCGCCCCGGCCTTTGATTTGAAGAAGTGGGACGAATCCACCCAGACGGCCCAAGTGGCAGCAGCGTATCGTTTTTTCGGCCAGGAGCCCTACTTCCTTGCTCCCGGGGACGACACCAAACCCGCCACCCTCGTGGCTCTCGGCGTAGTCGAACGCATGTCCAAACTCAACAACATGAATGTGAATAATCTCCAGGGCGTGCAGTTTGGCAAAGTGCAAACCATTGAGTTGGATGTACCCAATGGCCGGGTAATCAATGTGTTTGTCAGCCAAAACAACTTTGGCACCAAGACCACGCCGTTCTCCACCATCATTTCGCCCAACCAGTTCAGCTTCAATGCGAAACGCGACACGCTGCTCATTGACGAATCGAAGGCTGTCTATGCCAAGGAGCCGCACGTGGTCTATGCCCGGGGCGTCGGTGGTCAGGTGACATCATTCCGGGAACAGGCAGACCCGCAAGCAGTCGTGGCCGCCCCAGCCGCCCTGTTCCAAGGCACATCGTACCGCGATATTGACCTCACGGACCAAGTCTATAAGTCGGTCGAAAAGAATGGTATGAGCCCGGAGGATGTGGAAATCGCCAGCTTCAGCGGCCGTGTCGTTCTGCGCGGCAACGCTCGCAGCCAGGCGCAGTTGGAAAGCTTCGGCACCATTGCCGCCAAAGTGGCCGGCGCGGCCAACGTGGACAACCAAATGGTGGTCGTGGCCGCCAGCCAGGCATCACTCTAATAGACAGCTTCGCGAGCCGGCTGGACCGGCACAATGGCTGTCAGACTGCGGGCCTCCGGAACTTTCCGGAGGTCCGCTTGCGTTTTCAGCCCCCGCCTGCTGCGTTTCGCCACTTGATCGACCCGATCACCCCCCCTCCGAGCGTGCCGCGCTTAGTTGAGCCGCAACGGCATAATCACGCACAAAAAGTTATCCAGGGTTTTGAAAATCCCCGGGCTGAGCTCGTCCTTGAATTCAAAAAAGACTTCGTCATGGCCGAGCGCGCGGAGGGGGTCGAGCAGGAACTGCGGATTAAAGGCGATCTGCACTTCGCCGCCCGCGTAGCCAATCGCCATGGTCTCATGCGATTCGCCGAATTCCGGGCTCTGCGCCGAAATCTCGAGCAGATTTTTCGTGGCCTTGAGGCGCACGGAATTATTTTTGTCGCTCGTCACCAGCGCCGCGCGCTGCACGCACTCGGCGAGCAGCTCGCGCTCGATTTTCACGCGATGCTCGGTTTCCTTCGGGATGACCTGGCGGTAGTTCGGATAATTTCCCTCGACGATTTTCGACACCAGATAAATATTATCAATTAATCCGTTGCCACTGGCAGCCTCGCCGAGGTCAATTTCAAAGGCCGCCTGCCGGTCATTAAACGTGATTTGAGCGTTGGCGCCCTGGCCGAGCAAACGCGTCAATTCGGAGACGGTTTTGGCCGGGAGAATCAGGCTGCCGGCGTTCGCTTCCGTCACTTCGACCTCGTGGCTGATGAGCGCCAGGCGGCGCCCATCGGTTGCGACCAGCGCGAGTTTGCCATCGGCGAAATTGAAATAAACGCCGTTCAAAATGTACCGGTTTTCGTCGGTGGATTGGGCGTAGGAAACACACTTGAGCATGCGGGCCAGGTCAGCCTGCGGCAGGGTAAACTTGTGCTTGTCGGCGAACGTGGGCAACTGAGGAAAATCCTCCTTACCGATGCCCATGACCCGAAATTGCGAGCCACCCGAGGAGATTTTGGCCTGATGGCCGGGGGTGCTTTCCAGCGAAACTTCGAGGTTCGGCAGGGCCTTGACGATTTCCGCCAACTTGCGCACGGGAAGGGTCAAGGCACCGGGCTGGCTGACTTCCGCCTTGATGCGGCAGCGAATCCCCAAGTCGAGGTTGGTGGTGGTCAAAGCAACGCCGCCGTCCTCGGCTTGGAGCAAAACGTTGCTCAAAATGGGCATGGTGGCGCGCGTGCCCACAACGTTGAGCACCTGCTGGAGGCCCGTGGCGAAATGGTCGCGGTTGATCTTGAACTTCATGGTCGAAATGAAACGGGGGAAAGGGGTTGCTGGCAATCCAGAATCGCAATTACTTATAGAATAGAGAGTAAGGAATCAATTATCTATATCCTTATTATAGGCGGTGAACATGGTGACAACTGCAAAAAGCCGCGGCCACCAAGATGTTGCAGAACCATTAGTGGTGGAAAACTCTGGGTAGGAACCGGGGTTCCTGGGAATATCCCAGTTGTCGGTGGGTTGTGAGCAAGTTCTTCACCAGAATTAAAACGCGGAATCTTCGCCTGGATCATCCGGGTCCGGAGGTACCGGGAGGTCGGTGGGTTTGCGATGATTTTTAATCCAAGTCCGGCGCCAATCCCGGATCAGACCGTAAAAGATATAGTAGAGGAAAATTATCGCGGGCGAGAAATACCGCAGATCAAAGCCGACGTAGCGCAGGCTGAAGGCGAAAACCACGGCGATAATGAAGAAGATAAACGGTCGCGCCTTGGTTTGGGTTTGCCAGTCAACATGTTTGAAACTGGGGTAGGGAATGTTGCTTACCATCAGCAACGCCACCAGCAAAAGCAGGGGCAAAAACAAGATCGAAAATTGCTGAATGGTCTCCTTGCTGAAATCCAGATGCAACATGGCCAGCACCAACGAGGCCACAAATCCGGCCGCCGCCGGCGAGGGCAGCCCCATAAAATCCTTGGTCGAAGCGCGCGCCGCCGCGCCGGGTAGCAGCGGATGGGTAATGACATTAAATCGCGCCAACCGGACGGCCACACACAATAAATACACAAAACCGACCAGCCACCCAATCTGCTGGAACAACTCAGAATATTTTTCCACAGTCGGCCCCAGCAGCAGGAAAAACACCATCAACGCAGGGGCCACTCCAAAGGAGACGGTGTCCGCAATCGAGTCAAATTCGGCCCCGAACAGCGATTCCTTCCCGCCCAGCCGGGCCAGGCGTCCATCCAGAGAGTCACAAAACGCGGCAAATAAGATGCACCACACCGCCTCCGTGTAGTAACTCTGTACTTCCAGATTGGCAATGTCATACGACGCGGAAACCACATAGCGGGCCTGGATGCAGCGGATGATGGCCACAAACCCAAAAAAGAGGTTCCCGGCGGTGAACAAATTGGGCAAGAAATAGATCCGCGCCGCCTCCGCGGGGGTCTTGTATTTTAAGGCCCGTTCGGCGAGTGGCGGACGCGCCGCCTCGTTGCCCGGTACAGGGTCATCCTCCGGCGGCGGATTGGGCAAAATTCTCATAAAATGGGAGGTTACGTAATAGGGCGGGGCCTCCGGACCCGCCTGGGTCTAGGGAACACCCATTCCCATCCCCTGTCAAACCCTGCCTATACCCCAAATCCACCGGCTCGGTTCCCTTGGCCGGTAAAAGTTTTGTCGTTTACTCCCGCCGCCCGCCGGCTCTATGATACTCCCTGATGAATGCGCTGTTCCGCAATCCATTCATCCGCTCCGCCCTTCTGGCTGCAGCGATGGGCACCGCGTACTTGATTGGCCAGTCACTCACGCCGGTTAATCTGGATGAAACCGGGGGTCGGCAATATAAGGTAAAAAAAGTCGGACCAAGGCGCCCGCAAACCGCGTTGGAAATGGCCTCCATCAAAAATCAGCCAGCGGAGATGCAATCCATGCGGCAGATGACCACTTTCAAATTCGGTAACACCGCGCTCAGCATGGATCAGATGGGACGCTTTTATATTGGCGATACGGAACTTATGATGCTGATGTGGCAGGATCCCAAACAGGCCCTGGATTTAATGGCAAAACTGCCCCACGGCGAATTGACCAGTACGATGTATCGCAGTGCCTTCCAGGAATGGGCCGCCTCCAATCCGGCGAACGGCGCGAAGGCCGCCGAAGCCGCCGCGACACTTCCTTCCGGCCCGGAACGCTTGAGTGCTGAAATCGGCTTGGCTGACGGTTGGGCCAATCATGACCCCAAATCCGCTTTGGACTGGGCTGCCGCGTTGCCTGAGGCCGACAACGCCGCCCTCAAGGAGACGATTACCGCCGCGAGCCAGAAAGATCCCGCCCTCGCCGCCCAATACGTGGACAAACTTACGGACGCTTCCGTCCGGAATAAAACCATTCTTGCCCTCGCCGATAATTGGGGCAATGGCTACTGGGCCAATCGCAATATTCAGGATCCCGGCGCCACCCTGGACTGGCTCGATCAAGTGGCCACCGGCGCCACTTACGACAAGGCGGTACAATCCATCTTTACGCAATTTGCCCGCAATGATCCCGCGACCGGCGCGTCGATCGTGGGTAAACTCACCGACCCTATTGACCGCAAATCCATCATCGCGCAATTGAGCCAGAGTTGGGGTGCACATGACCCGTCCGCAGCCCTTGCCTGGGTGCAATCGTTGCCAGCATCCGATGCCATCGCGCAATCCGCCGCCATGACGTCCATTGTGTCGAGCTGGTCCAAGACGGATTTGCCGGCCGCCGCCGCATTCGTCCAAACGGCCACCGACCCGAATGTATTTTTGACCGTGGCGCCCACCCTCGCTCCGGCCATGGCCAAAGAGGATCCCCAAGCCGCGTTAACCTGGGTCAATGGCTTTCCCGACAGCCCCGCCAAAGCCCAAGCTGTCAGTGGCGTTTTGGCCACTGTGGCCGCCACCGACTTTTCCAGCGCGTGGAATTATGCCACCGCGCTGCCGGCAGGACTCTCGCGCGACGGCGCGATGGACAGCCTCGTCTCCACTCTCAGCAAGAGCAATCCGGCCCAAGCGGCCTCGCTCCTTTCGCAGCTCGGCTCCGATGCCGCCACCCTTAGCGCGACCCAATCCGTCGCAACGAACTGGGCCGCCAAAGACCCGGCGGCGTTAACCGCGTGGATTAGCGCCCAGGCAGCCGGCCCGGTGCGTGATACCGCCGTCGTTCAATTCGTGAAGGCCCAGGCCACCAATGATCCCGCCGCCGCCTTCGCCTTGGCCAACACGATTGCCGACCAGCCTGATCGCGCCACCCAAGTGAAAGCGGCCGTGCTCGAAATGGCCAAAAAAGATCTCCCGGCCGCGACGCAGGCTGCCCAAGCCGCCGACCTCACCAACTCCCAGCGCCAAAATCTGCTGATTCTCCTGTCGCAGGCGCCAGGGAAATAATTTTCTCCTCTTCCCGACCATGAAAGCTAAATTCTTCCCGACCTGTTTGCGGGTCGTCTTTGTTGGCATTGTCTTGGGCGCATCTTTTGTCCTCGGGCGCTGGCCGTGGTCGGAATGGGTCACCCCTTCCGTACCTCCGGAGGCCACCCTCAATTCCCGTCCCAAACCCGTGCCCAAGCCCAACCTTCCGGCAGCCCGCCCGCCCAGCTCGGCGAACCGGCTCCCACCCAAACCCATCGAGGACAACATCGCCCGCCTTTCCGAGATGCTCAACGGAAATTGGCCGCGCGGCGAAAAAACCGACCAGACCAAGGCTACGGCCGTACGCACCCTGTTGCGCAATGGCAACATTGATGCCGGCCAGGTCCCTGCCATTGTCGCCGCCCTCAAGGATTTTCCCGATAGCCGCGACAAAAACATCATGCTCAATGAGCTCATTGGCCGCCTCGCCGGGAATTATCCCTCCCGCGATGGCATGGATCCCGATGTGGCCCTGCAATTGGTGGATAACGTGACGGACCCGGCCATGCACAAAAATCTCCTACGCGGGATTTATGTCCTCATGGCCGAAATGGATCCCGTGCGAGGCTTCAGTGAAATTGCCAAATTGCCTTCGGGTATAATCTCCGCCGCCGATTTCTCCAACATTTTCAGTAGCATGGCGGCCAAGGACCCCGCGGCCGCGATGGCGGTTCTGAACTCCCTGCCTGACGGCCCGAACCACGATAACGCGGTAAAGGGAGTGGCCAATGGCTGGTTAAGAGCGGATCCTAAAGCCGCCCTCGAGTGGATTAGTTCCCTCGCGCCTGACGTCGCCCAGCCTTTGCTGACGAACGCCTTAACGAGGCCCGGCGCGCTTGGCACGAATCCCCAAATCGCCGCACTCTACGTGGACAAATTAGTTGACCCCGCGGCCCGTGACCAAGCCATCGGCGCCATCACCCCCGGCTTGGCCCGCGCCAATCCCGCTGGCGCCCTCGCCTGGCTGGGTAATGTCTCCACCGGCGATGCTTACGCCAAGGGTGTCGCCTCAATCTTTAACCTTCTCGTAGCCCCGGAGTCGGAAACAAAACTCATGGCGGGTGGGGCCACAATGACGTCGGGGATCGGTGGCCTCCACGACCCCGCCGCTGCCGTCGCGTTACTCAACAAGGTCACCGACCCCGCCGCTCGCACCGGCGCCATCGGCGAAATCGCTGCTGGCTGGGCCAAAACTGATCCGGCGGCTGCCGTAAATTGGGCGGCCAGCTTGCCGGCGGCCGACACTGCCGCCAGCACCGCCGCTCTCAATACGATTGTCGCCGGTTGGACCAAAAATGACCCCGAGGCTGCCGCTGCTTTTGTGCAAAAGTCCGGCAACCCCTCCGCATTTCTTCCCGATGCCCCGGCCATTGCCGACTCATTGTCCAAATATGACGCCACCGCTGCCCTCAATTTCGTGCAGACCCTCCCCGATGGTGCGGCCCGGGACCAGGCGGTCAACAATGTCCTCGTTAATGCCTCTGCTACGGATTTTCCGACCGCTTGGAATTTCGCCACCTCCCTTCCCGCCGGCCCCAGCCGTGACGCCGCCATGGACAGCCTCGTAACCACTGCCGCCGCCAAAGATCCCGCCCAAGCCCTTCCGCTGCTCGACGAATTTTCCGCCGGCACCGTCCGCAACGGCGCCACCCGTGCCCTCGCGAAAACTTGGGCCGCGCAAGATCCCCAAGCCGCTTCCATCTGGATGCAGTCCCTCCCGCCGAGCACCCAGCGCAACGTCGCCATCGTTGAATTAATCACCGCCCAGGTCAACAAGGACCCCGCTTCCACTTTGCAATGGGCCAACGCTGTCACTACCGACACCACTCGCGCCAACCAGATTCAACGGGTCATTACCACTTGGGCCAAATCCGATCCCGCCGCCGCCCTCAACGCCATCCCCTCCGCCAACCTCCCCGACGACCAAAAAGCGGCCCTCGTCCAGGGCATCCAACAAGCCCAGGCCAAAGCCAAATAAAATACTTCTGCTGCTTCGCGCGGCTTCTCAAATTTCAAATCACAAACCTGTCTTGGCCACCCTCTGCTTTGGCCACTAAGTACTAAAGCACTAAGCACCAAAACACTTTCCCTTCATTTAAACCGCCCCTCCAAATATTTCCAAAATGACTGGTGCTGCTCAATCAACGTCTCCTCCGTAAACGGCAGTTTGAATCGAAACACAAAATCCGCCAGCGAGTGCTGGTGCAAAATATAATGCATGAATAAAATTTCGCCCGCCGCCTCGAAATAAACCCGGAATTCTCCCGCCCGCAGACGATAAAAGGTTTTTCCGGCCCGGTGCAGCCGGCCCACATGCTCCGCCCCGCGCTCCAGTTCGTCTGGATGAATGGCGCTCATTTGCTCCATCAATTCAAGCTGGGCGGTCTTCGACAGCCTTTTCAATTCGGCCAGGGCTTGGTCGCTGAAATTGAGTTGATACACGGTCGGATTTTGAATTGGCGGGAAAAGGAAGTAGTTGCCACAGGCAACTTTCAAAGGAGACGTTTGTTTCTTTACTATACACTTGAATGCGTCTGGTTGTCAGGGATTATCTCAGGACCCAAACACCTTCAGGCCCAGTCGGCTTATCCCCATGAACATCAAAGACTTTATCCTTCCCTCCCGCTGCTTGGCGCTGACCTTGGTCGCTGGAATTCTGACCTCGACTCTCGTCTCGGCCGCCTCGGCCGCTCCGGAAGCTCCAGCTAAATCAACGGCCGATTCCCCCCAAAATCCCTTCGGTCCCAAGCCCCCGCCCGGTACTGAGCCCGTACCCACACCGACCCCCTCCTCGGTGCCCGGCGCTTCGGCCGCACCCGCCGGCGAAAAATGGGTCACCGCGGTGCGCGAACTCTTGCTTGAACGCTTCGACAAAAACCACGACGGCACCTTTGATGCCACCGAAGTGGCGAACGCCCAAGCCGTGTTGTCCAACACTACGCCCAACCGCGGTCGCACTCCCGGTCAGGCGCGCGGTGGCGTGACCGGTCCGCTCTTTGGCCTGCGCGCGCTCATCATCCAGCGCTTCGACAAAAATGGCGACGGCATGCTCGACGCCACCGAACTCGCGGATTTCCGCCAAGTTCTATTCCCCGGCAACCCCTCGCCCCCCGACGCCCTCGAGGCCCTGCGCCAGGACATCATCCAGCAATTCGACAAAAAAGGTAACGGCAAACTCGACGCCTCCGAAATCGCCGCCGCCAAAGCCTTCCTCCAACAAATGCTTGCCGACCTCGACAAACCCCTCACTGGCGCCGGCGCCCCCGCCAACGGCACCGCCATGGTCATTCCCCGCCCCATCCGCGCGCTTGCGCCCAGCCCCAAGTAGTGCCAATCTTCCCCCAGCCAACTGCTCGCCGGCCAGTCGGTTAAGGTCTCGTTATCGAAACCTGCCTATTCCCATGTGCCGCCGCCCGCTTCTTTTTTTCGCGCTCGCCCTTGCCCTTTGCTGCGAGCTCCCCGCCCAACCCGCCGCTCCCGTGGCCACTGAAGCCACGGTCGTTCCCTCCGAACCCGCCGTGGAAATTTCCGGCCTCGGCGGCCGGCTGGCCGTTACGGCCGAGGCGGAGTCCTGGGCCGCCCTCGTCGAAAAACTCCAGCCCACCCTCACGGTCGACAACCACGACCTGATTTGGATCGGCAAGGATGATCATGGCCAGCCCCAGTTTACCCTCGACGAAGCATTCATACTTCATCCCCCCGGCCAACCGCGCCGCTGGGTGCTACTCAAAGAAATTCCCGGCGCCCCCTTCGATGGTTTTTACGGCGAAGTCATGGGCAACAACTTGCACGGTGTGGCCAGCCTTATGGGCAAAGTTCCGGCACCCGTCGGCGATGCCGAAATCTACGGTGACTTCGCCGTCGGCAAAAGTTCCCATCCCGCCCATGGCACTGTCTACGAAATCGGCTGGCAGAAGCTGATGGCCAACGGCACCAGCCTCCAAGAGGGCAACCGCCGTCTCTACCTCCTGCAAGATCCCGCCGGCCAATGGCATTTCCTCGGCGAGGGTCCGGTGGACCAACATGGCAAATCCGGCTACAATCAAGGCGAGCGCAATGATGTCGAATCCGCCGTGGTCTGGACCAATCTTCCACCGCCCGCGCTGCCCGTGGAAATCCACTTCGTCGTCAAAAACACCCACAGGGAATGGAGTTCCGATGACAACCCCGTTGCAGCCCGGCCTGACCTCAGTACCTATGAGGACTATGTTTTGTCGGCACCCTTCCCCGGTCAGCTTCAGCGCGCCACCGCCCGCCCTTATACAATTTCGGAAAAGGGCGACACCTTTGACGAACTCGCCCGGCGCAACACCGCCTGGGAGTCCGACGCCATTAAAACTTCCGCCAAACTCTTTTATCAACACCTCTGGCTGGACGGACTGGCCCGGCTAAATCCGGCATTGCCGCCTGCCGCCATTCTCCCGGTTGGCACCAAAGTCCAACTGCTCAATCAAGCTGAGCGCGAGGCGGCTCATCATGAATTCTACGAAAAGATTGACCTCCTCACACTCCGCATCGGCGACACCTGGCAGGGCGTCGTCCTCTCCGAAGAAGATGCGAAATACTCCACCGCCATCGAAGGACGTTACCAGGACTTTTGGCAGCCATCGCTGTTGGCCATCACCCAACTGGAACGGGAGTTTGTGGCGTTTCTCGCCGCTCCGGAAAATGCCGCCATGGTGAATAAGTTGCCCACGTTGCGCACCAATCTCAAAGACTACCATCGCCAATATGTCGGCATCGTGGTGGACGGCGAGCGGCGCATCCTGATCAATGGCCTACCCCGGGAACTGGGCGATTTTGCGGTGGCTGACGCCTGGCGTCACGGATTTGTCGCGCATGGTTATGAGGAGAAAGGATATTATCCGGTGGTTCCCGACAGCTGGGAAGTAACCTACCAGCCGGCTGGGCACCTGTTTGTCAACTTCCAGGCCACGCCGATGGAAAATAAAAAATAACGCCCGACGCGGGTCGGCGGAGTGTTTTACGGCAAGGGCGGGAACAGCGTTACCATGGGAGGGATCGCGGGATTACTGTTGCTGGGTTTGTTGGGCAGATTTCTCGCGCTCGATGAGTTTGACCAAGGCAGCGCGGGCGGCTTGTTCTTCGGCATCCTTTTTGGTGCGGCCTTCGCCTTCGCCGTGGATTTCGCCGCGGACGGTGAGCTCGACTTGGAAGACTTTGGCGTGGTCGGGGCCGACGGTTTGTTTGAGCCGGTAATTTAAGGCTGCGCCGAGGCCGCGCTGGGCGAGCCATTCCTGGAGGCGGCCTTTGGGGTTGTCGCCGCTGAGGAGTTCCGTGCGCAATTCGGTGAGGTCGCCGAACCAGCGGAGAACGGCGTCACGGGCGGTGACGTAATCGCTGTCGAGATAGACGGCGCCGACGAGGGCTTCGAAGGAATCTTCCTGGGAGGAAGCCCACTCGCGGCCACCGGCGGCGACATCGCCGCGAGCGAGGCGCAAACAGGCGGGGAGGCCGAGTTTGCGGGCGAGGGCGGCGAGGAGTTCGCCTTTGCCAAGGGCGGAGCGGGCGCGGGCGAGTTCACCTTCGCGAACGTCGGGCAGGTCGTGAAAGAGGCGCTCGGCGAGAATCATGTTCAGCACGGCATCGCCGAGGAATTCGAGGCGCTGGTAGTGGGGAATGCGGTGGCGCTCTTGCTGGGCAAAGGAGGGATGGGTGAGGGCTTCCTCGAGGAGGGCGTGATTGCGAAACTGGTAACCGAGGCGAGACTGAAGGGCGTCGAGGGAGGGGTCGCGGGGCTCAACAGTGGCGCCGAAGCGGCGGGCCATAAAACGGCGCAGGCGCGCGATGAGCGTGGACGATGGGGCGGGGTCGGCGCTCGGCTTCTTTTTTTGGGGGGGCATCGGGGGAGGCGACGAAGGGCGAAGGAGACCGAACGCTTAACGCTTAACGTTTAATGTTTAATGCTTAATGCGGAAGGCGCGAATTTGAGATTTGTAATTTGTGATTTGTGATGGAGAGGCGGAAAACAGGAGACAGGAGACAGAATTTGGGATTTGGGATTTGGGATTTGGGATTTGGGATTT
>CAZLPS010000016.1:1200-60942 GCA_964561455.1 uncultured Opitutales bacterium | reverse complement strand
GGCGGGGGTCGGCAGTGTAGACGCCGTCCACGTCGGTGTAAATCTGGCAAACGTCGGCCCTGAGGGCCCAAGCGAGGGCGATCGCGGAAAGGTCGGAGCCGCCGCGCCCGAGGGTGGTCACCTGGCCATCGGTACTGAGCCCCTGAAAGCCGGCGACGATGACAACCTTGCCGGCGTCGAGCTGGGCCTTGATGTCGCCACCGGTGACGTCGAGGATGCGGGCGCGGGTGTGGGCTTCGTCGGTGATGATGCCCGCTTGCGGGCCGGTGCGGGAGGTTGCGGGGACTCCGATGGCGTGCAACGCAATGGCGGTTAACGCGATAGTCTCCTGTTCGCCAATGGCGAGGAGGGCGTCCATCTCGCGGTCGTCCGGGTTGGGATTGAGGGACTTGGCGCGGTCAATCAACTCGTTGGTGACGCCACTACGCGCGGAGACGACAACGACCACCTGGTCGCCGCGGTCGCGGTGGGCCTTGATGCGCTTGGCGACATGGCGGATGCGGTCGGGGTTGCCGACTGAAGTACCGCCGTATTTCTGGACAATGAGGGCCATCGCAGGGAAAGCAGGGAGGAGAGGGTGAACGGGCCTTAATGCCGGAAGGGAGGCCGGGTGTCAAACCTCGGAGCAGAGACTGGGGTATGTTATAAGGAATCTCGCGCAAAGGCGCAAAGACGCAAAGAAATGTGCTCCAACATCAAAAAAGGGTCTTTGGGGCGAAGAATGCCTGCTTGTCGGTAGGTGGTATTTGGGGCATGATGGGATTCAATTCTCTAGGCGGGTCCGGAGGCCCCGCCCTACCATCGAATCCATCGAATTCATTTAAATCTATGACCATCCTCACCCCTGAAGAACTGCGCGTGCTGGGCGCGTTGGTGGAGAAACAAATTTCCACGCCGGAGTACTACCCACTTTCGCTGAATGCGTTGGTTAACGCCTGCAACCAGAAGAACCACCGCGACCCGGTGGTCAGTTACGGCGAAACGACGGTGCTGCGGGCGCTCGACCGGCTGCGGGAAATGCAACTGGCAATTGCTTTCTCCGGCGCGGATGCGCGCGTGCCGAAATATAGCCATACTTTGACGAAGCTTTTCGAGGATTTCACGGCGCCCGATATTGCCGTGATGGTGGTGCTGATGCTGCGCGGGCCGCAAACGCCGGGGGAACTGCGCTCGCGCACGGCCCATTTGCATAATTTTGAAAGTTTGGCGGCGGTGGATGAAACGCTGCAACGCCTGGCCGCGCGCGCCGAGCCGCTGGTGCGGAAGCTGCCGCGCGCGCCGGGGACGAAGGAGGCGCGGTTTACCCATTTACTGGGCGGGGAGGTGGCGGTTGAAACCGGCGAGGCCACCGGACCCATGGCGCCAGTCTCAATCCCGGAACCGGCCGGTCCGGATCGCCTCGCAAAACTGGAAGACGAAGTGGAACGATTGCGCCAGCAGTTGGGCGATTTGCAGACGCAGTTTGGCGAATTTAAGAAGCAGTTGGAATGAAGCCCGGCGGTGCAGCAAGACTGCGCCTTTGCTTTTTGAATTTCCGGCTGGAAATCTGCACGAGATTTTTGGCGGGGTCGCGGGTGTTCGCAAAGGCATAGCCTTCACCGCGATGAATCGGGCCGAAAGTCAGACCTTGCTTGCGGCATCTGCCTCTAAAGGCGACCACGTCCGGGACATCAAAAACAATTTTGATGCACGATTGCCCAGTCCGCTGCCCCTTGCTGGCTTGGATCAGCATGAGGGAACAACCGCCGTGGGGAGAGGTCAGCGCAATAAAGTCCCGTTGCGGGGAAACGCAGGGAACCAAGGCGAAATGGCGGTAATAGAACTCCGCGATTTTGCGCGGATCGCGAACATAGAGGATGATTCGCGAAATGGACAGGGCCTTCGTGACGGCGGAGTTTGGAAGCTAAACCGCCGCGCGCCGGCTTTAACCGGCGGTGGGCGTCGAAGGCTCTGCCTCCACTATCGGGGTCGAGGCGGCGGTGGTGGCGGTTTGCGTGGTCGGGGCGACAGCGACCGGCTCGTGCGCGACCGCTTCACCGGTTTGGTCCAGGCGCATCGAAATCAGGCGCGTCACGCCGCGTTCCTGCATGGTGACGCCGTAAATCGTTTGGGCGCAGGCGATGGTGCGTTTGTTGTGGGTGACGACGAGGAATTGCGAATAGCGCGTGAAGTCGCGCAGCATGGCCGTGAAACGGCCGATGTTGGCGTCGTCCAGCGGAGCGTCCAATTCGTCGAGCACGCAGAACGGGCTGGGCTTGACCATGTAAATGGCGAAGAGCAGGCCGAGGGCCGTCATGGTCTTTTGGCCACCGGAAAGCAGCGAGATGCTGCGGAGCTTGGTACCGGGCGGGCGGGCGACGATTTCGACGCCGCTGTCGAGCACGTCCTCGGATTCGACCAATTCCAAATTGGCTTCGCCGCCGCCAAACAGTTTTTCAAAGGTGAAGCGGAAGTTCTTGCGAATTTGCTCGAAGGTGTCCTTGAAGAGCTGGAGCGAAGTCTGGTTGATTTCGTCTATGGCCTTGACGAGGTCTTCCTTGGACTTCCACAAATCGTCACTCTGGGTCTTGAGGAAATCGTGGCGTTCGCGCAGGGCGGCATATTCCTCGATGGCCACGAGATTCACCGCGCCGATGCTGACGATGCGCTCGCGCAAGTCCTTGATTTCGCGCATGAGGGGTTCCCAGTCGGTGTTGTCCATGGCGGCCAGGTCGTCCTCTTTCGGCTCGCCGCGCGGGCGCTTGGGTTTGGGCGCGAGGTCGGCTTCCTCGTCCAAATCGTCCAATTTGATGCGGGCGGAAAATTGTTCGTCGGCGGCCCAAAGTTCGAGCTTCCAGTCAATGGTGCGGATGTCGAGTTGGTGCTCAGTGCGGACTTTTTCGTCGAGGAAGGCGGCTTGTGAACGTTCCTCGGTCAATTTGACTTCGTGGGCGTGGACGGCGGCTTCGCTTTCGCGGCGGCGGTCGCGCTCACCGGCCAGGCCGGTTTCGAGTTCGTTGATTTCGCGTTCGCGATTTTGCACGGTTACGCGGTCGGCGTCGAGGGATGCGGTGGCCGTGGCGAGGGTTTGCGAGATTTGCGCGACGCGGGCCTTTTCGGTGGCGGCGGTTTTCTCGAGTTCGGCGATTTGTTCGCGCAGGGCGTCAATTTCCTGGGCGCGGCGGACGATGCGGGTGTCGAGGTCGCCGCGCTGGGTTTGCAATTCAGCGACGTTGCGGTCGAGAATTTGCAGACGCTGGCGCTTGTCGGCGAGTTCGAGGCGGGCTTCGGCGACCAGACCTTGTTGGCGGTCGCGGGCGGAGCGGAGTTCGGTGAGTTTTTCCTCGCCGGCGGTGATGCCTTCGCGCTCGCCGGTGATTTGCCCTTCGGCCCCCGCCAGGTCGGCTTGGGCGCGGGCGTGGCGTTGTTCGGCTTCGGTGCGGCTTTGTTCCAGTTCTTCCAGTTGGCGCTGCTGGCGGGCATGGTTGTCCCGATGTTGTTGCAGCGACTGGGTAAGGGTGCGGGCCTGGGCGTCCACCGTGGCGACTTCCTGGCCGAGTTCATTTACCCGCGCGCGTTTTTCGTTGATGAGGGCTTCGGCGGCATCAAGTTCAGTTTGCAACCGCATGGACGTTTCCGTGTGTTGCGTCAATTGGGCGTTCTGCGCGTTCAATTCCTTGCGCAGCCGGCGGATGTCCGCCTCGCGTTTGAGAAATGATCCCTCTTTCTTGCCGCCGTCGGCAATGCCACCGAAAACCAGCCCGCGGCGGTCCACCAATTCGCCGCGCGGGGTGGCGGCCATGCCAAATTCGAAGTGGGAATTGGCCGCCCAGAAGGCGAGGAAGCTTTCGAGGGAGTCTGTGAGGTAGCAATCGCCCAAGAGGCTGTCGAGGCGCGGCTGGAGCGCGGCATTGCCGTCGCGGAGGGTGATGGCGCTCAGCGCGGGGCGAATGTCGTCGGGAAGGGTCGGCTGGGCCGTTACAGCGGTCCTGACCGGGGCGGGGATTTGCAGGCAGGCGCGGCCGAGCTGGCCGGTGGTAAGGCGACCCGCGACTGGGGCGGCGGTGGCAAAATCGGCGAGGGCGAGGGCGTCAGCGGCGGGCCCAAGCATTGCTTCAATGGCCAGCGAGGCGCTATCGTCAATCTCCACGAGTTTCGTCAAGATCTGGAAAGTGCCCTTGGGGAGAATGTCCTCAAGTTTGCCCTGGAGGATGGCTTTGGCGCCCTCGGAAAATCCTTCGAAGCGCGATTGCAAGCCTTCGAGCGCCGAGAGTTGCGCCGCGCCGCGGGCGAGGCTGCGGTCGAGGTCTTGAATTCGGGTTTGATTCTCGCGGAATTGCTGGCGGGAGGCGTTGGCGGCTGCCTGGGCTTCAGCCACGGTTTGTTGGGCGGTGGCATGGTCGCCCGCGCGCGCGGCGCGCACGGCGGCCAGTTGCGCCTGTTGTTGCTCGAGCCCGGCCAATTGTTGTTTGAGCTGGAAAACAGCGTCCGCTAGCGCCGCGTGTTTGATTTGATAAGTCTTTAGATCCACCTCGAGGTGAGTGCTGTTGGTGCGCAGGCGGGTGATGCCGCTTTCGAGCACAAGGAGATGCTGGCGGCGGTCCTGCAAGGCGCGTTCGGCGGAGTCAAGGGCAGATTGGGCCTTTTCAAACTCAGCTTGGCGGGCGCGGTAGGTGGCATCCGACGAGCCCATGGAGCCCAGAGCGCCTTGTTGATTGGCGGAGTGGGATTGGAGGCGTTCGTCCACCTCGGCTAGCTGGGAGCGCAGGCCGGAGATTTCCTGTTCGATTTCGGCGAGGCGGGTGGCCAGGTCGTTGCGGCGCACCGTCGAAAAGTCCGCCTGGTTCTGGGCATTTTCCATTTCCGAGCGCAAATCAAAGACGGCCTGCTGGGCGTCCTGCAGCTTGCGGGCCAGTTCCGCACGGGCGGACTTGAGGTCGGCCACCCGGGCTTCGCGCTCGTTCAGGGCGGAAGCGGTGCTTTCGGCGGCGGCGCGGGCCTCAGTCACGAGAGCCTCCAGACGCGTGATTTCCGCCGAGCGTTTGGAAAAGAAGTGGGAATTGTGCGCGAGGTCCAGCTTGGTCAGGCGGTGCTTGAGGCGCTGGTAGCGCATGGCCTTGCCGGCCTGGCGCTTGAGCGAGCCGATTTGCCGCATGACTTCCTCGATGACGTCCGTGGCACGGGCGAGGTTTTGTTCGACGAGCGCGAGCTTGTTAAGGGCTTCACGCCGTTGGCTCTTGTAGCGCGTAATGCCGGCGGCTTCCTCAAAAATGGACCGGCGTTCAGCGGGGTTGCTGGAGAGAATCTGGTCAATCTGCCCCTGCACCATGAAGGAGTAGGATACGCGCCCGACACCGGTGTCCATGAACAGGCGGTGAATATCCTTCAAGCGGCAATGCTTGCCATTAATGTAATATTCGCCAACGCCGTCGCGGCTGATGCGGCGGCCCACTTCAACTTCGTTGAAGGCGGTGCCCAGTTCCTTCTCGCAATCGGTGAAAATCAGGGAGACGTCGCAGAGGGGTAGGGCTTTACGCGTGTCCGTGCCGGCGAAGATGACATCCTCCATCTTCCCGCCGCGGAGGGCCTTGGCGCTTTGTTCGCCGAGCACCCAGCGAATGGCGTCCACGATGTTGCTCTTGCCGCAGCCGTTGGGGCCGACGATGGCGGTCACGCCGGGCTGCATCGCAATGCGGGTGCGGTCGGCAAAACTCTTAAAACCGTTGATGGAGACTTCGCGGAGGAACATGCGGGCGGGGAAAGGAGAGCGTTAAACCGCGCACTACAGAGCGCGCGGCACATTCCCGCAACAATTTTTTGCCGGAAACGGATTATTTTTTCGATCCCGGGGCGGTCCAATTTGCGCACAAGGTTGTGAATAACTTGCGGATAACGGGTGGATAAGCCGCCGTTGCCGATTCTTTTAAGGCACCACGGCCTTGGGCACTGGCGAGCCCAGCAGGTCAATGCCGATTCCCGAAACATTGGTCAGAGTCGCCATGTTGCCAATAAATCCGGTAAAACTGATCCCGCTAAAGTTGGCGTTGGTGACGTTCGAAAGAATAATGCCCTTTTGGCAGGTGCCGGTGATGTTGGCCAGGGTGAATCCCTGAATGGGTCGTTCGGGTGAGACCTTGTCACCGGCAATCAGGGTCTGGACGCCATCTACCTTTATGTTCTTAAAGTTGAGGTTGCGCAGCAGGGTCCATTTGTCCGGCGAGACGGTGACCGGGTCGGTCGTGGCCGTGCCCATGGTCAATAGGTCAATGGTAATGAAGCTGGGTGCATGGTCAATCGTGAGGTCTTCGCCGGTGATATTTTCCAAAATGCCGCCGCGGTCATTACGGCTTTTAAAGCGAATGGCGCCCTGCCGGCCAGCCAGGACGCAATGAAGAATGCTGATGTTGCGCAGGCCACCGGAAAGTTCCGTGCCAAAGGCAATGGCGGACCCAAGCAGGCTGTTCAACTTGCAATCGCGAATCACCACTTCTTCGGTTGGTTTGGCCAAACGGACGGCCGCCAGGCCGCGGCCGGACTTAAGGCCGATGGCGTCGTCGCCCGTGGTGATGTCGCAGTTTTCCACGAGCACTTTAGAACAGGAATCAATGTCTAGGCCGTCCCCGACGCTGAGCTGGCTGCGAATGAATAGGTTGCGGATCACCACATTGGTGCAAAAGGTCGGATGGATGCACCACATCTGCTGCCTTTGGGCGGCCACGGGCTGGTCATATTGCAGGGAAAATCCTTCAAACCGAACATCGTCACAATTCACCGGCTCGATCACCTCCGGTGAACGCGGAGTGCGGTTCGATTGGCACAGCGACGACAAGGCATAAAAGCCGCCGGGGCCGAGGATCGCGATGTGGCTGGCCTTCTCCGCGTAAATGAGGCTCCGGCGGGCGTCCACCATTTCGCCCTCAAAACGGACCTTGACGGGCGGATAGTCGGCAGGGTCAGGGGATTCCGTAATAAAGGCATCTTTTTCCAAGTGCAAGGTCGTGTTCGATGCCAGAGTCATGCTCCCACAGAGATAGTTGCCGGCCGGTACGACGACTTCGCCGCCGCCAGCGAGGGCACAGTCGTCGAGGGCTTTTTGAAACGCGGCCGTATCTTTGGTGGCGCGGTCGCCCTTGGCACCGTAGGTGCGAACGTTAAACACCGCCGGCGCTTTGGCCGGTAAAAGGACGAAACCCGGCGCGTCCGCCGCCTTGGCACCCGCAAATTGAAGCAGGGCGACAAGGGCCATCAAGAACCGTAAATGAACATTCATGACACGATTAGGGCCCTGCGGCGGGTTTGGAAGGGGTCGTCGACGCTGCCGACTGCTCCTCCGAAGCGGGGTCGAGTTTGTCAGGGCTGTCCAAGCCGGTTCCGGTGACGTTCGTCAGCGTCAGGAGTGCGCCGGAATAACCAGTGACGTTGATACCGCTAAATTTGGCGTTAACAACATTGGCCAGCGTGATGCCGCTGCCGCAAGTACCGGTGATATTGGACAGTGTAAAGCCGTCAATGGGGCGTTCGGGCGGGACGCCCGGGCCGCCAACGATCGCGGCTGTTGGCCGGCTGGTCTGGGTTTCAATCAAACGTGCGACGTTATTGACCTTGATATTCTTGAAGGTGATGTTGCGCACGAGGGTCCATTTTTCCACGTCGCCGGGGACGGGTTCGCTGGCTTGGACGCCCTTGGAGATGAGGTCAATGCCGATGAAAGTGGGGGATTTGTCCACCGTGATATTATCCATGGTGATGTTTTCCATGATGGCGCCGCGGCCGTCGCGACTTTTGATGAAGATGGCGTTTTGCACGCCGGAAATGGTGCAATTCGAGACGCTGATGTTGCGCACGCCGCCGGAAATCTCCGTGCCGAAGCCAATCGCGGCAAAATGAACGCTACGCAAGATGCTGTCTTTGATCACAACGTCTTCGGTGGGTTTGCCAATGCGGACGGCGTCCATGCCGCGGCCGGATTTGATGGAGATAGCATCGTCGCCGGCGCTAATGTCGCAATTCTGCACGGTGACTTTGGCGCAGGAGTCGATGTCGAGGCCATCGCCATTGGTGCCCTGACTACGGATGTAGAGGCCTTTCACCATGACGTTCGTGCAATAGAGCGGGTGAATGCACCAGATGTCAGTGTTAACGGGGAGATCGTATTGGATGTTGAAGCCGTCGAAGGTTACATCGTTGCATTCGACAGTTTCGACAACCACGGGGGCGCGCGGATTGCGCAGGCGGGCGATGGAGGAGTTGGCGACAAAGCCGCCGGGGCCGGCTATGGTGATGTGGCTGGCTTTGTTCGCGAAAATCATGCCACGGTGAACCTGGGTGGTGGCACCTTCGAAACGACCGGCAATGAGCGGATATTGGTCAATACTGGACGTTTCAATGACAAAAACGCCCTTTTCCAAGCGCAACGTGGTGTTCGAGTGTATTTCGATGCTGCCCGAAATATAATTGCCCTCGGGAACCACCACTTCGCCGCCGCCAGCCTTGCCACACGCGTCGAGCGCTTTTTGAAAGGCCTCGGTGTTCAAGGTCTGGTTGTCACCCACCGCGCCGAAATCTTTGACGTTAAAATGCGCAAGCGGCTTGGTTGCTGGCGTGGCGCAAGAAACCAAGGCAACGGCAACAAGGGCGAGGACGGGAACAAGAGACTTTTTCAAGAGGAGAATGGGGGGTGGGGAATTGAACATAGGTTGGTGGCACCTAAAGTCCAGAGCATTAAACCCGGGAATCTGGAAAAAGCATCCATAAAATCGCATTTATTTGATTGATTTCGCGCATTAACTTCATAAAGTCCGCTTATGAGAGTAGCCAAGCATGTCGTGGAGGCCCGTCGGCGACGATTGGGCGAGCTTTTGCAACGACATCGCTACCTTGGAATTGCGGATTTATGCAAGGAGTTTGGCATATCGGAAGCCACCGTGCGGCGCGATTTGGTTTTCCTCGAGAAAAGCCATTTGATTACTCGAACCTACGGCGGCGCTCTGGCGGACTATAACCTGAGATTTCCATCGTTTCGCAGTCGCCGGACCACCGGAACGGAGGGGAAACAGACGATTGCCAAATTGGCTTTTAATCTTCTCCGCCCGGAGCTCGTAATTTATCTTGATGCGGGGACCACGATATTTGCCCTGGCCGAGGCGATTCGCGCGGCCCCGGTCCGTCCGTTAACCTGCGTGACCAGCAATCTTCCGGCGGCCGATTTATTGGCGGAGGTGGATGGCGTCGCAGTTTATCTCCTTGGGGGGCAGCTTTTGCGCCGCCAATCGGTGCTGTTGGGAGACGAAGCGTGCCGGAGTGCGGCCCATTGGAGATTTGATTTGGCGTTTCTGGGAGCGGAAGGCATGACGCGCGAAGGAGTGTGGAATTCCTCGCCGGCAGTGGTGGCATTGCAGAAGGCAGTCCTCGATCGGACGCGGGCCTCGGCTATTCTCCTGGACCGGACGAAGTTGGGACGGACGGCTCCAACGTTCCTCGGTGGATGGGATACTCTTACCGCTCTTTTGACCGACAGTCCGAAGGAAACCTTGAGAGAAGAGGGGATACCTGATTATATGACTGAACTCGAACATATAACGTCATATAGCGATGCACCTTCATTAAAGGCGATTTCGGATGCCAAGGCTAAGAAAGTGGCAGAAAAGTCGGAAAATGAAGATATTTCACTACCCACGGCACTTTTATGATTGCAAACAATCATAAACGAGGTTTAATTTCTGGTTTTTACCCCTCTCATGGCCGCGCCAGTTCCCAATCGTTCCCTCGTCGAATCACTGATTCGCCAGTCGCTTTTTGCGCAGCTGGGGCGTGAAACCTCATCGGTGTCGGCGGCCCCGACGCTGGTCGTCAACAGCTCCGCGCGGCACATGCATGTGACGCAGGAGAATTTGGAAGTACTTTTTGGCAAAGACGCAAAATTGACCGTGCATAAGTGGCTGTATCAGGAGGGTCAGTTTGCTTCCGGGCAGACGGTAACCTTGGTTGGCCCGCGCGACCGCATCCTCCCCAATTTGCGCATTCTGGGTCCCTGCCGCAATTTGACCCAGATCGAACTGGCCTACACGGATTCCATTTACCTTGGCATCAATGTTCCCGTGCGAGCGTCGGGGGACATCAAGGGCTCCGCCGGCGGTGTGGTGATTGGGCCCAAGGGCGTGGTGGAGATGAAGGAAGGCATTATCCGCGCGGCGCGGCATGTGCACATGAATCCGGCGGATGCGGCGTTTTACGGCGTCAAGGCCGGCGACCACATGACTTTGCTGGTGGAAGCGAACAAATGCAGCACTCGCTTTGACGACATGCTGGTACGGGTGGATCCGTCATTCAAACTGGAAGTGCACATTGACACGGACGAAGCCAACTGCTGCGACTTGGCACGGGCCACGCGGTGCGAGCTGATTCGCAAGGGCTGAAGATTATTTTTTGACAGAATTAATAGAATTATCGGAATTCAACAAATAAACCAAAAAAACTCAAACACCTGATTATATGAATGACGCCATCGGATTGATTGAAACCAAAGGTTACGTCGGCCTCGTCGAGGCCAGCGACGCCATGGTGAAGGCGGCCAATGTCACTCTGGTAAAGCACATCCAGATTGGCGGGGCCTTCGTCACCACCGTCGTTAAAGGCGACGTCGGCAGCGTAAACGCCGCCGTCACCGCCGGCAAGGAAGCCGCCCAACGCGTGGGTAACCTCGTCGCCGCGCACACGATTGCGCGCCCCTCCGCCGGGTTGATGGACTTCTTTCTCGGAGTCTAACCACCCACCACCCACGCTTACTCGCAACCCTTAATACTATAATACCATGTCAGGACAAGCCCTCGGAATGTTGGAAACCAAAGGCCTGGTCGCGCAATTTGAAGCGACCGACGCGATGCTCAAAGCCGCGACGGTCGAATTGCTCGGCTGGGAAAAAGTCGGCTCCGGCAATGTGGCCGTGTTCATTCGCGGCGACGTCGCCGCAGTGAAAGCCGCCGTCGAAGCCGGTTCGACCGCCGCCGCCGCCATCGGCGAAGTGGTGGCCGTCAACGTCATCCCGCGCCCGCATGAAGAATTGCACTTGCTGGGCAAGTTCCTCAGCAAGCTCGCGACCCCCGCCGGGAAGTAAATGGGCGCTGGCTCCGGCCGTCGTCGGATCCCCACCCATTTCGCAACGGCATCACCTTATTCATTAACCAAACCCATGGGCAAAGTTCTCGTGGCCAACATCGGCAGCACCTCGTTCAAGTTTCGCTTGTTCGAGATGCCGGGCGAGCAGCTGCTCGCGAAGGGTGGCGTCGAGCGCATCGGCGCCGCCGAGAGCCCGTGGCGTCTCGAGATTGCGGGGCGAGCGCCGGAGTCGGGCATCGCGAGATTTGCCAATTACGACGCGGCCATCGCGTACGTTGAGAACGCGTTGCGCGGCACCGTGCTGACAGGTTTCGACGAGTTATCGGCCGTGGGTTTCAAGCCGGTGATGGCGAAAAATGTCAGCGGCACGCAGGTGCTGGATGAAAAGGTGCTGGGCGCGATGGAGGCGCTTTACACGCTGCTGCCCGCGCACAATCCAGCGTATGTGAACGCCGTGCGGTCTTTCAACCGGCTTTACCCGAAATTGCCGTGCATCGGCACGTTCGAGACTGCGTTCTACGACCATCTGCCGGTGGAGAACACGCGCTTCCCGGTGCCGCTGGAATGGGAGCAGAAGCTGGGCATCCGCCGCACCGGTTTTCACGGGGCGAGCCATCGGTTTGTGACGGAACGCTATGCGGAAATCAAGGGGCGCCAGGATGCACGAATTATCTCCTGCCATCTCGGCGGCAGTTCGTCCATGTGCGCGGTGCGCGCGGGGAAGGCGATTGATTCCAGCTGGGGCATGACCCCGCAAAGTGGCCTGCCGCAGAGCAACCGCGTCGGCGATTTTGACGTGTTTGCGGCATTTTACCTCGCGAAGGACTTGGGACTGGGCCTCGACCAGGTGGAAAAACAACTGTCCACGAACGCGGGACTAAAGGGCATGTCGGGTTTGGCCTCGGGTGACGTGCGCGATGTCGCGGAAGCCGCCGCCAAGGGCAATGAAAACGCACGTACGGCCATCGGGGTGTTTGTCAACGCCATCCGCGGTTATCTGGGAAAATTCCTCGTCGCGCTCAATGGGGCGGACGCCTTGATTTTCACGGCGGGCATCGGTGAAAACCGCACGGAATTGCGTGAAGCGGTGTGTGCGAACCTGGATTTCTGCGGTCTGAAACTTGATGCCAAGGCCAACGCCGCCACCCATGCCACCGAGGCAAAGATTTCCGCGCCGGATTCCAAAATCGAAGTCTGGGTCATCCCGACGAATGAGGAAATCGTCATTGCGCGGAATGCTTGGGCGAAACTCGGCGAGCGAAATTAAAAATTAAAAAGGAAAAATTAAAAATCCAGCCACTTTTTCAACCGCAAACCGCAAACTCAGCGAGATGCTGAACCTTTCAACTAAAAACCGGAAACTCTAAACTCTAAACCCAAAACTAAGATGTCCTCCCAGCAAGCCATTGGATTGATTGAAACCCGCGGTCTCGTCGCCCTTGTCGAGGCGACCGACGCCATGCTCAAGTCCGCCAACGTCGAGTTGGTCGGCCCGATGACCCAGGTCGGCAACGCGATGGTCACGGTGGTCGTGACCGGTGATGTCGCCGCCGTCAAGGCCGCGACCGAAGCGGGCCGCACCGCCGCGCAATCGCTCGGCGAAGTCGTGTCGGTAAACGTCATTGCCCGCCCCCACGCCGAGCTGGGTGTCGTGCTGCCCAAGTCCGCGAAGAAATAACCGGTGAATCGCCGCCGGGGTCCCGCCACCGCGGGATCCCGTCCGCGTTTGCCTGCGTCCTCCCACCACCAACTCCTCTGCGCCATGATTCTCGCCCGTGTCGAAGGCTCCGTCGTCTCCACCAAGAAAAACGTGAAGATGACCGGGGCCAAATTCCTGTTCGTGCGGCCGCTCCTCGTGGACCCCGCGAACCTGCAGGGCTTCAAGCCCGGCACCAACACCATCATCGTGGTGGACGACTTGGGCGCCGGCGAGGGCGAAGTCGTTCTCATTGCCCAAGGCAGTTCCGCGCGCCTCGGCGCGAAGGACAAGGACACACCGATTGACGCCATTGTCATCGGCATCGTGGATACGGTGGACGTGCAAAAGAAGGTGGTCTACCGCTCGAATCAGTAATTATGAGTTATGAATTATGACTTATGAAGTAATACGTCACCGATGATTGACAAAACCCGAAATGGTTTCCGCAACTTCATAACTCTTAACTCTTAAATCTTAAATCCCTTTACCCATGGACCAGGAGCAAATCATTTCCCGCGTGTTGGCCGAGGTGCTGTCGCGTTTGCAAACGCAACAGACGGCGGTGAAGTCCGGGCAGACGGGCTTTGGCGTTTATGACAAGATGGAAGACGCCATTGCCGCGGCGCAGAAATCGTTCGTCAAATTGCGCGAAGATGGCGTGACGGCGCGCAAAAAGGCCATTGCCGCCATTCGCCGGGCGTGCGTGCAAAACGCCAAGTCGTGGGGCGAGATTGAGTTTGCCGAGACGAAAATCGGCCGGCTCGAACACAAAATTGAGAAACTGAAAATTTGCTCCGAGTTGGTCCCGGGCGTGGAAATGCTCGAGCGCATGGCATTCAGCGGCGATTTTGGCCTGACGATCATTGATTTTGCGCCGTGGGGCGTCATTGGCGCGGTCACGCCCGCCACGCACAGCGTACCAACGTTGACGGGCAACGCCATCAACATGTTGGCGGCAGGAAATTCCGTGGTATTCAACACCCACCCGTCGGCCTGCGGGGTCGCGGCGCTGGCGATCCGCGCCTACAATGAGGCCATTTTTGCGGAGACGGGCATTCCGGATTTGTTGGCGACGGTGGTGAAGCCGACGCTGCAAACCTTCGACATCATGTGCAAGCATCCCGACGTCAAGCTGCTGTGCGTCACGGGCGGCCCGGCGGTGGTGGCGGCGGCGATGAAGGCCGGCAAGCGCGCGGTATGTGCAGGGCCGGGTAATCCGCCCGTCGTGGTGGATGAAACCGCGTGTCTTGATCGCGCGGCGCGCTGCATCATCCAGGGCGCGGCGTACGACAATAATTTGCTCTGCATCGGCGAGAAACAGGTGTTCGTGGTTGAGTCGGTGGCCGATGGCCTCATCTCGGCGCTCAAGAATGCCGGGGCCGTGCAACTCACATCAACGCAAGTGGAAGCGCTGACCAAGCAGGCGTTTGTCATTGAACCAGGGCAAGGTGGGGGATGCGCGCACGCGCACGTCAACAAGGCCTTTATTGGCCGCGATGCTGCAGTGCTGGCCAAGGCCATCGGACTCGATGTGCCGCCGGCGACGATGTTGCTCTTCGGAGAAACGAAGGAAGACCATCTCTTCGTGCAGGAGGAGCAGATGATGCCCTTCATTCCCATTGTGCGCGTGAAAAACGTGGACGAGGCCATCGCCGCCGCCATCCGCACCGAGCACAATTACAAGCACACGGCGATCATGCACAGCCGCAACATCACGAATTTAACGAAGTTCGCCCAGCTCGCGGACACCACGCTCTTCATTAAGAACGGCCCGTGCATGACCGGCCTCGGCCTCGGCGGCGAGGGTTTCCTGTCTTTCTCCGTCGCCACGCCCACGGGCGAGGGCGTCACCACGCCGATGACGTTCACGCGGTCCCGCCGCTGCGTGATGGTGGAGAACTTGAATCTTTACTAGAAGCTGGAAGTTAGAATCTAGAATCTAGAATAAAACCCATCCAATCCAACCCACCTGACCAGCACGAACTATCGTGGTCCTAATTCTAACTTCTAGCTTCCAGCTTCTAACTTCTTCTACCCATGCGCCTTGCCATCATCCGCGGCTACGTTACGTCCACCGTGAAGCATCCCAGCTTCCACGGGGCACGGCTGTTGATTGCGCAACCGGTGGACCAGGAGGACAAGATAGACGGCCCGCCGCAGGTGGTGATTGATCCCATTGGCGTAGGGCTGCACGAAAAAGTCATCCTGTGCAGTGATGGGAGTTGGGCGCGCAGCTATCTCAAAGATCCCAAAAGCCCCTGCCGCTGGTGGGTCATGGGCATTGTGGATGAAGTTTCGCAGAAAGGAGCGGTCGCATGAGACTCGCCACTGTTATCGGCCGCGTCATACTTTCCGAGCGGCATCCGTCGCTCAAGGGCGAGCGCCTGCTCGTCGCCCTGCCATGGGGACCCAAGACTGCGGAAACGGGCAAGGACCACGATTATTCCATCGTAGTTTACGACCAGCTCGGCGCCGGGACGGGCCAAACGATCGGGGTGTGTGAAAGTACCGAGGCCACGCGCCCGTTCGAAAAGCCCACGCCGGTGGACGCCTATTGCGCCGCTCTGATTGACACCGTTTTTTTCCAAGCCGAGGACCCGCATAAGGTCTGATTTTAACCATGCTTCGCCGAAAATTGGCGAAATCCTCAATTAATCTTTAAAACCATGAAACTCTTCTCCCAAATCGAAGCCGCCGAATTCGTCAAGTCCGGCGCCAAGGAATTCCGCTTCAGCCGCGACAACACCCGGATGACCCCGGGTGCGCGCGACATCCTCATTGGCGCCGGCGTCAAGGTCGTCTATGACCCGAATGCCGGAGCCCAGCCCGCCGCCCCCGCCAAAGCCGCGACGGCGGTCGCCGCGAAAAGTTCCAGCGCCGGGCCCGCTGCGTCCAAGGCCGACATTCTCGCGCTGTTTAATTCCCCGCTGGCGAAGAAGTTGAAGGACGACATTGTGGAAATCGGCAGCCGCTGCTGGAAGCGCGATTACAACGACGGCAATGGCGGCAACATCTCCGCGCGCCTCGGCAATTATTTCCTCTGCACCCCGACGGGCGTCAGCAAGGGTTTTATGAAGCCGGACATGGTTTGCCTGGTGGACATCGAAGGCAACCAGCTCGCCGGTCAGGCCCCGTGGAAGCGCACGAGCGAAATTCTTTCCCACTTGGGAATTTATAAAACGGTGCCGAATGCCGCCGCAGTGGTTCACGCGCACCCGATTCACGCCACCGCGTTTGCGATGGCGGGCATCGAGCCGCCGCGCTGCCTGATTCCCGAAGTCGAAGTTTTTGTCGGCACAATTCCCGTGGCCGAATACAAAACGCCCGGCAGCCCGCAAATGAGTGAAATTTTGGGCAAACTCGCTCCTGACCACCAAGCCATCCTCATGGGCAATCACGGCGTCATCTGCTGGGGCGTCAGCGTGGAAGACGCGTATTTCAAGATGGAGATTACGGATTCCTATTGCCGCACGCTATGGGTTGCCTCGCAATTGCCGACGAAGCGCACGACCATCCCGCCGGACGAAGTCAAAATTCTGCTCGACCTCAAGAAGAAGCTGGGCTTGCCGGACGAACGCCACGGTCAAAAAGCCGCCGAATTGTGCGACTGCGACCCGTGGGAACAGATTTCCGACCGGCAAATGACCAGCGTCACGCCCGCCGGCCCTTCGCCCGCCAAAATGACCAACGCCGAACTCGAAGGATTGGTGCAGAAGCTTACGGACGAGGTGATGGGGCAGTTGAAGAAGGGGTAGGCACAACCCTCGCGGTTGGCCGGAGTCACTCAAACTGCCCGCTTTGAATCCGTTGCCGCACTTCGTCGTGATTGCCGAGAAAGGCGACGACCAAGCCTTCTGGAGCATCCCGAAAAACCAAGCGCCAATGCAAACCGACACGACACTCAAAGTGACGGCGGGTCAGTTTTCGGATGCCGAGGCCACTATGCAGATGGGGTTGGCCGAATTCCTCGCATAAAGAGCCCAAAGCAATCCAGCAGGCATCCTTTTCAGCCTCAGGAAGCTTGGCGGCTTTTGCCTGGACGGCGGGTAGAATGATGAGCGATTTTTTCACGCAATTGTTCGGGGGTGAAACGATATTTTTCCAATTCACCCGACGCTCGCAGACGCTCAATGTGGGCATCCATGGAATCGGCGAACCGATCCAACTGTTCCTCAGTTACGCCGTATTCGCGTTGAGCATAGTCGGAGGACTCGACCGACACTTTGCGAAGGGCGATGATATCTGCGCCGCTGACGATGCCAATATCCTGGCCATTGCTGGCGGCCTTTAGCCATTTACCGAGATTTTTCTTGGCGTCAGTGATCGTAAGGGTTTGCATAGGGTCTTTATAAAGAACTCCTGGAGGCTGTCAAGAGTTTCCCCCTCCCGCGCACTTTCCGCCAATCGCTTTTAGTTTTACTCCGGGAAAGAAAGAGGACAATTTCCATCTTCTCATGCAAGCTGTTACCTGTGCGGCGGTGGATTTGGGCGCGACCAGTGGGCGCGTCATTGTCGGGACGTGGGGCAAAAAGCCCGCGTTGACGGAGGTGCACCGCTTTCCCAATGGCTTCCAGTCGCTGGGTCCCAATGACTACTGGAACCTGCCCGGATTGTGGAACGAGGTCTGCACGGGGTTGCGCAAGGCGAAACAGCAATTCCCCAAACTTGCTTCGGTGGGCGTGGATTTTTGGGGTTGCGACCATGTGCTGCTGAACGACGCCGGGCGGCTGGTGTTTCCCGCGCACGCCTACCGCGACGCGCGCACGCAGGCGGGCCTCAAGGCTTTGGCCAATTTCGGCCTCGACCGCATCTACGCCGCCACCGGCCTGCCGAATGTTTTCTACAACTCAAGTCTCCAACTCGCGGAAACGGTGCGCAGTTGCCCGGCCGTTGAGGATCTGGCGACCCGGTGCCTGTTTTTGCCCGATTATTTCAATTTTCTATTGTCCGGCCGGATGGAGAATGAAATCTCCATTGCGAGCACGACGCAGTTGCTGGACGTGCATGGTAACGACTGGTCGCGGGAGGCGCTCGATTTCTTCCACCTGCTGCCGCAGTGGTTTACTAAGCCGGTGCTGGCGAATACGCGCTTGGGTAAAGTCACGGGATTGCCGGAATTGAAGGGCGTTTTGTCCATCGCAGTTCCGGGACACGACACCGCCTGCGCCTACGACGCCATGCCGGCCGATCCGGCGGGTGGGGATTTGTATATCAGTTCGGGCACTTGGTCGCTGGTCGGCTGCGAGAACGAGACGCCGATTCTGGGTGCCGAGGCTCTGAAGGCCCGGGTCGCCAACGAACGAACAGGCAGGGGAGGGTATCGCCCGTTAACGAATATCGTCGGCCTCTGGCTGCTGGAGCGTACACTGCTGGATTTCAGCGCCCGCCCGCAAAGCGCGAAGGAATGGGCGGCCTTGGTGAATGCGGCGGAAAAATTGCCGGCGCCAAAAGTTTTGCTCGATGTCAACGACCCGGTATTTGGCAATCCGCCTTCGATGCGCGCGGCAATTGACGCCCAATTGAAGAAGCGGAAAGTCAAGGCTCCCGCCAACGTGGCCGGATACGCGCGGCTGATTTTCGATTCGCTCGGCGCGGGCCACGCGGGGGCGATGCAAATGCTGGCTCGCCTCGGCGGCAAAACTTTTAAACGCATCCTGATGGTTGGCGGGGGCGCAAAAAACCGCCTGCTCTGCCAGGCCACGGCCGATGCCGCGAGGGTGCCGGTGGTGGCCTTCGCGCTCGAAGGCACTGCCCTTGGCAACCTGGCGAGCCAGTGGGTCGCATTGGGCGTCGTCAAGGACCGCGCCGCCTTCCGCGCCCACCTTGCGCCTACGTTGCAGCAAACCGTTTATTCACCTCGAGGATGACAAATTTAGATTTTAATTCAATGAGGGCCGTCGCAAGCGACGCCCCTGCAAAAAGGCGGCACAGCGCAAGCGCTGGCCCTACGGCCGCATGGACAACGATTGCGCTGCGCCGTTTTGGATTCCTGTCCCTCTGTCCCTCTGTCCCTCGGTCCCTTTGTCCCTTCGCTCCATGAGCACTCCCTCCGCCAATCGTCCGACCGGCAAACGCGTGCAGATGCTCGCGACGTGTTTGTGCGACGCGTTTTTTGACGACGCGGCGCGCGCGACCGTCGAGGTGCTCGAATACCTCGGCTGCGCGATAGATTTTCCCGAGGGGCAGACCTGTTGCGGCCAGCCAGCGTTCAATGCCGGTGACTGGCCGGCGTCGCGCCGGGTGGTGCGGCATACAGTAAAAGTGTTTGCCGGGGATGTGCCGGTGATTGTGCCGAGCGCCTCCTGCGCGGCGATGCTCGTTCATGGCGCGCCGCTGGAATTTGAAAAGGAGGCGGACCACGGTGAAATTGAAAAGCTCGGCAATCGCACTTGGGAACTGGCGGACTACATTGTCAATGGCCTGGGCATTAAAACCTGGCCAGGAAAATTTCCGGCCAAAATTGCGTTCCATACGTCCTGCCACTCGCGTGGCACGAAGAGCGGAGAATCGACCCTGGCGCTGTTGCGTTCAATTGCGGGGGTCGAAGTCCAGGTATTTGGTGAAGGCGAGCAATGTTGCGGATTTGGCGGGACTTTCTCGGTGGCGTTTCCGAACATTTCGACCGGCATGGGCAACTTGAAGTTGGAGCACATGCGGGCGGCGAATCCGGATATTCTGGTTTCCGGCGACTCCAGTTGCATGATGCACCTGGCCGGCATGGCGGAAAAAGAAGGCCACCCGATTCGGACGCTGCATTTCGCGCAGATTTTGCGCGATGCGTTGAAGAATGGCGGGTTGATTAAATAAAGTTAAAGGGTGGTTAACCACGATGGTTTGCGATGGTGTGTGATTGCTTGGGGTCTGCGGTTGACAGTGGTAACGAGTGCTTTTAGCCTTTGTTCGCGTTCCATGAATGCTTCCGTCTCCCTGCTCCGTGCCGCAGTTTTGGCTGCTCTTGTTCTGGTAGGGTGCTCCAAAAACAACTACCAGCCAGCAGCCGCCATTCCGATTTCGAGCCACTTGCCTGCGCCGACGCCTAATCCTTTGCCCGTCGCACTAAAATCCTATCCAATTAATCTCAGCCCGGCAATCAAGGTTGGTCAAAAATTCAGTTACATGGCGGATTGTGTCCAATCCCAGCAAATGCATTTTTCCTACGTGCCGGGGATTTTACAACCGGAAAACCGCAAAATGGCCGTTCATCTTGAGGCCGAGGCCGAAGTGCTGGGCATTTTCTCCAACGGCAGCGTGCAGAAAGTCGCTTTGACGGTCAAAGCCATGACTGGAAACCTGGACTCCAATATGGTTGGGCGTGGACTTTCCACGTTGCCTGCCGCGGGAACCAAAATCATCGCGGAACGAGTCGGCCCGGACAAGAAAATCACTGTTGACGGTATGCCATTCGATCCTTTTCTGGATATACTTCTCGGGGCAGTAGTTCCACTGGGCGAAGAAAAGCATTCCGACCAAGAGCTATTTGGCCCGTCGAAATCAATCGCCATCGGGGACACCTGGTCCGTCAATAACGCGTCGCTTTCGGACGCGGGCTTTCTAAAGAGTAGTGCCAATCTTCCGAACGCCAGTGGCACGATGAAGCTGGATGCCATCACGGGCAGCGGTGGTGGCCAAATCGCCTCCGTGTCGGGAGATTTTTCGCTGGCCCTAAAAAAGGCCGCCGACGTAATGACCAACGGAATTTTTGCGTCGGCAAGTTTTGGGACGGTTACTGGGAATATCGCCATCGTTATCCCTGCCATCACCACCCAAGGCACTTATAGGCGAACCATGGCACTGACCGCCAAAATGAAGGACTCATCCTCAGCATTCGAGATGGATGAAAAGACGATTCAAGAAATCACGTACCATTAGAACTTGAAAATGAAATTGGGCTGATGGTAACCTGCTTTGACGTTCAGGACTGGTTTTTGTGCAGGCCTAAAAACGGCATTGCGCGGCGGACGTTCAGGCTTTAGATTACCTGCAAGATGAGCATTACGGCAACAGTTGAAGCTGGGATGATAGTGCTGCCACCGGGGACGCCGTGGCCGTCGGGGACGCGCGTGCGCATTGAGGCGGTGGCGGAGGGTTCCGTGCAAGTCGTCCCCGATCCGCGCTACGGCGGGTATTGGGACAATTTGAGTGCGGAGGAGCTTGCACGGAGGCAGGGTGTGAAGCCGGTTGAGCGGTTCGAAGACTTGTACGGCATGGGCGATCCGGCGGACTGGGAGGGTTTTGAGGAATCGCTGGCGCAAGATCGCCGGGATCAATCGAAAGCAAAACAGCCGTTGGAGTAAGCTGGCGCATGTTGCTCGATACGAACATTGTTTCCTATTTCTATCGCCGCGACACGCGGGCGGCACTCTACGAGCGGCACCTAATTGGGCAGCCACGTTACATCGCTTTTTTAACCCTTGGCGAGCTATACAAATGGCCTTTGGAAAGAAATTGGGGACCGCAACGTCGCGCTGATCTCGAGAATTATCTGCATTCCTATGTGGTGCTACCCTATGACGACGCTTTACTGCGAACCTGGGCCAGTCTGATGGCCTCGGCCAAACGGCGCGGAAGAATTCCCGACTATGCCGATTCGTGGATCGCGGCGACGGCGCTGCGCCATGACTTGACGCTCGTGACGCACAATCCGCGCGATTTTGCCGGGGTCGAAGGCCTGAAGATCTGGACCCAGGCACCAATGGGTAGGTGACTTTAAAGCTTACACTCCATTAGTCATGAATATAGAAAGCCGAATTACAGTTGACCCGAAGGTGTGCAAGGGGCACGCGTGCGTAAAGGGGACGCGCATTCCGGTTTCGGCCGTTCTGGACAACTTGGCGGCTGGATTGACGGTAGAGGACATTACGCGCAGTTACTCACCGCTGACGCTCGCGGACATTCGGGCGTGTGTCGCCAAAGCGGCAATTCTTGCTCGGGAGGAAGTTTTACCGTTGGCAAAGACATAGGGCAGAAGGGCGCAGCAAGATTGCGCCCCTACGAGGTGACGCTTTTGATTGTCAAATCGCGCGGGCTTGGACACGATGGTGGTTTTCCCGCCCCATGAGCGTATCCCCCATTGACGGATTTGCCGCGAACCTGAAGAAGGAGACGCATGATGCTGTCTACAATAGCACGAAGGCGACGCATGAGAAGCGCACGAAGGTGCTGTTTGACCATTTTCCGGATGCGAACCGGTTGCGGGAGATTGCTGGGGAGATCAAGCAACACGTCATTGAGAACCTCGACACCTACCTGCCCAAGGTGGAGGAGAAGCTGAAGGCCAATGGCGTCCAGGTGCATTGGGCGCCGACCGCGCTGGATGCCAACCAGGCGGTGCTCGACATCATGCGGAAGCGCAATGCGACCAAGATCGTCAAAGCCAAGACGATGGTCAGCGAGGAAACGGAGTTGGCACATTTTCTGGAGAAGAACGGCGTTGAATGCCTCGAAACCGATCTGGGCGAATTCATCGTGCAGGTGGACCACGACCATCCCAGCCATATCGTGCGGCCGATCATCCACAAGAGCCGGCGCGAGGTGGCGGTGTGCTTTGAGAAGAATGGGCTGGGTGCGTATAACGACGATCCCAATGTCATCACCCAGCGCGCCCGCGTTTTTCTGCGGCAGAAATATTTGGAGGCGGATGTCGGGTTGACGGGAGCCAATTTTGTCGTCGCCGAGAGTGGGCGGCTGGTGCTGGTGACGAACGAGGGCAATTCGCGCTTCTGTCTCGCAGCGACTCGCTGCCATATTGCGATGGTGGGCATTGAGAAAATTCTGCCGCGTGACCGCGATTTGGCGCTGCTGCTCAATTTGCTCGCGCGCTCGGCCACGGCGCAGCAATTGACCGTCTACACCGAATTCATCAAAGGTCCGCGCAAGCCCACGCAGCCCGACGGCCCGGACGAGATGCACGTCATTTTTGTGGACAATGGGCGCATTGACGTGCTGGCGACGGAGTGCCGCGATATTTTGCGCTGTATCCGCTGCGGGGCGTGTCTGAATGTGTGCCCGGTTTACCGCCAGGCGAGCGGCCATGCCTACCGCAGCGTCTATCCCGGTCCGGTGGGTGCAGTGTTGTCGCCATTGCTGGCGAAAGAAAAATTTCCCGAGCTGGCCGATTTGCCGAAGGCGTCGAGTCTTTGCGGCGCGTGCCAGGAAGTCTGCCCCGTCAATATTCCCATTCCGGATTTGCTGCTGCGGCTGCGCGACAAGAACAAACGCGCGCACGGGCCGACATCCGGGACGCCTCCGCTGGGCGCATGGTCCATTTTGGCGAGCCAACCAACGGCGTGGAAGGCGGCCATGGCCATGGGTGGCCTGGTGAACCATGTACCGCGGGTGCTCATGCCCGGGCCGTTGCGCAAATGGAGTGATTATCGTACACTCCCGCCTTGGCGCGGAGGACAATTTCGCAAGTGGCTGAAAAACCGTCCGGCGGCGAAAGGAAAATCATGAACGCACGCGAAGACATGCTGGGCCGGGTAAATAAAGCTTTGGCGATGCTGCCGGAGCGCGCGGCGCTGCCCAATTGGGATGCAGAACTGGCGGTGGCGCACAAGCTGGTGGACCACCATGCCCCGTTCGAATTGTTTTGTGAGCGCATCAAGCTCGTCAACGGCACGCCAATGACCAGCGTCGCGGAAGTCGCGGCTTATCTTAAAAAGAACGGCTGGATGAAGGGTTATTGCGATCCCGCGTTGCAAAAACAATTGCAGGAGCAATTCGGCCCCGAGTTCACGCTGAGTCCGGAGTTTGATCGCACGCGGGTGGACGATTACGCCTTTGGCATTACCCGCGCGGCGGGCGGCATTGCCGAGACGGGCACGATTATTTTGAACGACACCCTGACTTCGCGCCGGCTCGGCGCGTTGGCGCCCTGGGTGCACATTGCCATTTTGCCCCGCGAGCTGATTCACCTCACGCTGGCGGACGCTGTGCTCGTATTGGGGGACGACCCGAACGTGATCTGGGCCACCGGCCCGTCCAAGACGGCGGATATCGAGGGCATCTTGATAGAAGGCGTGCATGGTCCAGGCGTGCAAATCGCCCTGGTTTTGTAGTATAAAGGTGCTTCGGAAGAAAACCAATGGCCCACGAACGCGCAGCAAAATGGCCGGAAATCATCAAGGTTGCGGCCGCAGCCTTGGTTACGGCTTGCGTGTGCGGTGGCTGCAGCTCCGCGCCGCCGAAGCAGCCGTTGCTGACCGGGCATCATGGTGGACTGTTGCCGGGAATGATTTTGCCGGAATCGGCGACAGCGACGAAACTGGACCATCCACCTGGATATACTGGCTACCAAATTCAAGCCCTGCCCGACGGCCATATTTTGCAAACAGAATTCTTCGACGGGCTGGTGGTGCAGCAAACGTGGTTTTCGGCGGTCGGCCTCCCGGAAAAGATGGTGGTATATGAGGCGGGTACAGTGCCCAAGGAATTATATGAATACGGGGCCGATGGAAAACTACAGCGCCATACGCTGCTCTATTCCGGGACCCAACAACCCGAGCGCATTGAGGTCTATGCGGCGGCCGGCGCCCGGATCGCCTATTTCATGACTTATTGGCCGAATGGCAACCGCCACATTGTCTCCGAATCAGACGTACCGGGCCCACCCGGGCCGCTCAACCGCGTGCAGGAATGGTATGCCGACGGCAATCCAAAGCTCCTCAAGCAAACGGTGGTCATCCGGGATTTTAGCGGGGTGGCCGTCAGCGAATTGCTGCAAGACCGCCAAACGGAATGGGATGAGAGTGGCCGGGTGCTCTATGACCAAATGTTCAACAACGGCCGGTTGGTCGGTAATTTTGGTTCGGGTTCGGCAGCGGCAGACCATTGATTCGGGCACATTCGCCCCCGGCCTTGGGGGAACAAACCAAAATCAACCGGGAACTCTTCGGGCGACGGGCGGGTCTTTGGACTTTATCTTCTCCCGTCCATAGATAAGATAAGATTATTGAACATGAAGCTTTTAGGAAGGACCAACTGGCTGGTGGCGCTCGTGGCGGCGGGCGGCAGCGCATGGGCGCAATCGGCGGTGTCGCCGGGCGTCACGGCGGAGCCGTTGGGGTTGCCCGACGCCCCCCCGCCCGTGCAGTTGTCCCTGCCGGCAATTCAGACGGATGTCCCGTTTATTCGCAGCACCAATAATCTTGAGCAAACAGTGGGTGCCATGGCGGAGGCGGCATCCGGCCGTTCGGCATTGGCGTCAGGATTACCGTCGATCGCAATCCAAAGCTTCAGCAAGGTTTTGGCGGCGCCAGGGTTGAGCCAGGAGGCGCGCGATGCTTTGAATCTGGATTTGGCCACGGCCTATTTGGCCGATGCCAACCTGGCGGGTGCCAGAGCGGCGCTCAAAGAAGTTACCACGGCCAGCAATAGTGCAGCCTATATATTGCGCGATACGCTGCTCAAGGAACAGGAAGGACAATGGGTGACAGTTAGCGCGCAATTGGCCCAAGTGCCGGTGGCCCAGTTGTCGGCGTCGGACCTGCCCTGGTATTATTTGGCGGCGGCGACGTTGGCGGAATGGGAAAAAAAGCCGCAAGAGGCCAATGCCGACTGGACCAAGGCCATTGCCAACGCGGTAAATCCGCTGCAAGCCGCGCAATTCGAGGCGGAACGCTGGAAGGGCCAGCTTTATTTGGGTTTGGCCGCAACCCCGGAGATTCGGGATCAATTGCAAAAGCAAATGGATGCGGCCGTGCAGGATCCCATAAATGGCGCGAACAGCGCCCAATATGCGCTCGACCTGGCCATTGTGCTCGACAAGCTGGGTGACCCCTCCGGGGCTCTGCAATTGCTGCAGAAAAACCTGCAACGGGTGGGCTTGGACCGGTCGAGCCTGAACAAGCTGCGGTTGGAATATGTGATTATTGATCAGCAGGCCGCCGCGCCGGACGCCGCCCGCGACCAGGAAACGCTGCAAGCCATTCTCAAAGATTGGCCCGAAAAAGGCGCGCCGGATTTAAATGACCTGGTCAACACCCAAAAGATTGCCCTGGATTTGCTGGAAAATGGGAAATTGGCGCAGAATGCGAAGGATTTGAAGGCTCTACTTGACGCGCTGGTGCTGGATCCGCGCGGTCACCCGTTAATCAAACAATTGTATTTGTTACAAATGCAGCTGGCGCTGGGTCTCAATCAAAATGACCAGGCGGCCGCCGCGGCCCAGCTCCTGCTGACGCTGCCGAAAGACCAGGAACTGGCCCGGGACACTGCGCGCGAGGGCGCGTGGTTGACTCTCGCCTACGTCGCGTGGAGTGCCACGCCGAAGCAAATCCTTGAGGCGGCGAAAAACCTGAACAGCCTCCGCGAGGCCCTGCCGGTGGGCGAACCCGAACGCAGGGTTATCACGGCGCGGCTTGCGGATTTGAATTTTCTGAATGGCGATAGAACCCCCCTGGACAAAAGTTATTACGCCACGGCGGCGAGTTTGTATGCCACGTTGATCAAGGATCCGCCGCCGGAGGAAAATCTCGGCTCATTGCTCGAACGCGCCGTGGAGAGTGAAATAAAAGCGGGCAATCTGGCAGGGGCCATCGCCCGCCTGGATGAGGTCGCGCCGCAACTGGCGGATGCGGACGAACGCTGGCGGGCGGAATACAACCTGTTGTTGGCGCTGCGGGACAACCACGAGGTGGAGAAAGCCTTTGCGCGCCTCACCCGGCTGCTCGACGCCGGCCACATCAACCTCCTCCAAATTGAACTGCGCCTGTGCCTGCGCTGGCTGGACGCCTCGCTGGCGGTGGAGGTGCATGACCCGTCGGCGGCGGACAAGGCGCAAATATTGCAGGATGAAGCGGAAATTGAAATGAAGGCGGCAGTGGTGGCGGGCAGCAAGGCCCTGGAGGCGTCGCGGCGGGAATTGGCGGCGGCCGGTCTGCTGCTGAAAGTGCGGGCGGCGGACGATACGGGCAAAGCGGCCGAAATGGAAAAATGCTACACGGAGCTGCAAACGATTTACAAGCAGACGGACGCGGCGGTGGAGGGCCTGCTTTGGCACGCCAACAAACTGGCCGACCAGAACGACAAGAACGGAGCGGCGAAAGATTTAATCAGCCTCGTGGATCAATTTATTGACGCCAAGGATCCCGCGAAACGGCAGAACCCCGGCGCCGAATATGCCCCGCGGGCCCTTTACCAGCTCGCCCTGTACAATCGGGACAGTGACGGCGACGGGAAGTTTGAGGCCGCCCTGGCCAGCCTCAAGAAATTCGCCGAAAATTTCCCGGACGAATTCCCATTAATTTTTTACGTGCGCTACGAGCAGGGAGAATTATACAGCCGCCGGAACGATTTCACCCTGGCCCTGGACATTTTTGAAAACCTGCTCGACCTGCTGAACAAGCAACATTTGCCCTTGTCGGACGAGCTCTGGGCCCAGGCGCTCATGGCCCGGGCCAATTGCTTGAATGCCATTGCGATGAAGGACCACGAAGACGTGCAGAAACGGCGCGTGGCACTCGAAGCACTGGATCACCTGAGCAACCTGAATTATTTGCCCGTCTGGGCGCAGGTGCAGGCGGGTTATGATTATGCCCATTTTCTTGATGACGACGCCCTGAAACCCGCGGCTTATTGGAAGGTGATCAATATTCTGGACAAGCCCAAGCAGGCGGCGGAATTGGATAAAACGACTTCCGGCCGGGAATTCCTGGCGCGCAGCGTCAATGAGCTGGGTGATTATTTTGAAAGCCAGAAAGATTACGACAGTGCGCGCATGGTCTATCAAAAGGCCGTGGAAAACAATGTGTCGGCGCCATACTTTCAGAATAAGATGCTAAGTTTGCCGGCGATGGCCGGCCCGCGGGCGGCGGCGCCGGCGGCGACTCCCGGGCCCGCCCCAACTCCGGCAGTGCCGGCCACGGCGGCTGGAGCCCCCTAGTGGCGCCCGCCCCCAAGGCGTGTTTTTATTGCTTGTCTGAACGGCCACAGATGCAATTGTTGGGGTTGCGCTCTCAACCCGCGCCCACCCCATGCGACGGATTGCCCTTCCCCTGCTGGTATTGTCGGTGATTGCGCTTGCACCAACGGTGCGGGCGATGACGGAAGCGGAACGGCGGGATTATCTCGACCAGCTCCTAAAAACATTGCCGCCCGTGTCGGCGGCCAGCGGTTTGCCTTCGTTTGGCGACTGGGTGCAGGCCAAAGGCATCCTGCCGCCGGATTTCGGCGCGTTGCCGCGCCACAACGGTTTACCCGACCCGCTGAAATTCCTCGACGGCCGCGACGTGAAAACGGCGGCGGATTGGGCCGCGCGTCGCAAGGAAATTTGGGACCTCGAGCAAAAATATCAACTCGGCACGGTTCCGCCCAAACCCCAGCTCGATAAAATTGTGCCGGTGAGCGAGACGACCAACGACGCCGGCGTCATTACCCGCACCGTCAATCTACAGTACGGTCCAGACGACCAGGCATCCGCGCAAGTGTCAGTGACCATCCCCGCCGGGGAGGGGCCGTTTCCAGTCCTTATCGGGGGCATGGGCGCAGCAGTTTTGAATCGCGGCTATATTGCCTGTTCGTTCCCGAGCAGCGTGGATACGCCCTCCAATCTCCCGCAACTTTATCCCGGCTTCGACTTTGCCACCATGGGCCAGAGGGCCTTCACTGCCCGAATGGTGGTGGATTATCTCTACACGCTACCCCAAGTGGACAAGGCGCGCATCGCCATCACGGGCTACTCGCGCGGGGGCAAGATGGCGATGTTCTCGGCGGCGCTGGACGAGCGCATTGCCGCGGTGGTCGCAGGCAGTACCGGGGTGGGAGGGGTGGTTTCGTGGCGCCAGGCGGGCGAGCGCAACCAGGCCGAGAGCATCGAAACCACCACGAGAATGTTCCCCTTGTGGTTTGCGCCGCAGCTGCGGTTTTTTGCGGGGCGCGAAGACCGCCTGCCGGTGGACGGCAATTTGCTCGTGACGTTAATTGCCCCGCGCTCGTGCCTGATAGAATACGGCATGAACGATGAAGTTTCCAACACCTGGGCGGACGAGCAGTCGTTATATTCCGCGCTGCCGGTGTTCAAACTGCTCGGTCAACCCGAGCATGTAAGCATCATGCGAATAAAAGGCGTCCACGGCACGGACAATATTGAAATGGATCTTGACTGGCTCGACATCCAATTTGGCCGCTCGAAGGACAAATGGGTCAACAATTTCCTCTATCCCTGGAACCTCAACCAATGGGTCGCAAAAAGCGGGGAGAAAGCGGATCTCGCAAAATTCCCGGCGCACAAACCCGACGACCTCCTCGTCGGTACTGGCGGCAAGAGTATCGCCAGCGTCGCCGATTGGGAGACCAAGGCCGCCGACATTCGCCAAAACATCAATTGGCTTCTGGGCGACGCACCCGCGACGATTCCGCCAGCGTACGGTCCGGCGGATAAGGGAACGGTAAGTGCCCATGGATCAGGCCCGGCGAGGGGTGGTGGAGGCCCACGCGCCGGGGCCGCTCCCGGTGCATTTGGGGCGCGTGGGAGTGCGGCTCCCGGCGGTCCGGCGGCGTCCAGCGCATTAACTCTGAGTGGGACGGGAACGCTGACTCTCACCGGTGGAAATGGAGGACCCGGGGCATTCGCTGGCGGAGCGCGCGGTGGTCCGGTCGCCAATCCCAGCCTTGGGAGCAGTATCAGCGATGACATAAAATCCAAATTTACCGGCGGCACCTCGAACGAATTCGGTTGGACGGATCCTCAGCGCGGTGCCGTGACCCCGCACGTCATCACCTTTGGTGAAGGTGTCAAAGGCGATTTGTATGTTCCAAATAACACTCCGGCGGGCACTAAGTTGCCCACGGTTATCTGGTTGCATGGCTTCAGTTATCCGCTGGGCTATATGTGGGTTTACCGCCGTGATTTGCATCCCATCCTCGCACTGACCCAGGCGGGATATGCGGTGCTCGCGTACGATCAATGCGGCTTTAGCACCCGCGCCACGGAACTCGCGCAATTGTTCGATACGGCTCCGCATTGGTCGCAAATGGGCCGTCTGGTGCACGATGCCCGTTCGGCCATAGACGCGCTGTCAAAAGACAGCGTGGTGGATGCCGACCATATTTATATCTTTGGTTACGAGCTTGGCGCCATGACGGGCCTCTATACTGCTGCCTTGGATTCCCGCGTGAAGGGGGTCGTGGCGGTGAATGGCTTCAAGCCCATGCGCACGGATACCGAAGACAAGGGCACAGGCGGCATTGCGCGCTGGAGCGTGGAGCGCCCGTTGCTTCCCCGGCTCGGTTTCTTCATCGGCCATGAATCGCAAATTCCGGTTGATTACACGGAAATTCTGGCGGCAATTGCGCCGCGACCGGTCGTGGTGGTGGCACCGCTGCTGGATCGCGACGTCACTCAGCCAGATGTCCATGCTGCCCTCGAGCAGGCGCGCAAGGTCTACGCACTTTATCAGAAACCCAATTACCTCATGGTCGGAGAACCTTGGGATTACGCGCGCTTCCCGGGCTGGACCCAGGACTGGACCATCCAAAGCTTGAACTGGGCCGCCGGGCCCGCGGCGCCAAAACCGGCGACCGCCCCGACGGCAGCCAACTAGATTGCCATGAGGCCACCCCATGAATACCCCCGCAAAAATCATCGCTGCGATTTGCGGCCTTTTCGCCATGGCCTGCATGGCCCACGCCGCACCGGCATCGCTCCCCGCCACCAAATCGGGCGCCGCGCCTGTCATCATTACCGAGAATAGTGCCTTCTATGAAGCTCACGGTGCCGGCGGGCGCGCTGCTGGCGGGCGTGATTTACGATTATCTCCGGTTGGAACTGGATGAGTCGGCGCCGCCGCCGTCGCAGCCCTAGTTGGCAATTTCAAATCTTCCCTGCATCGGACAATCTTTCCAATCTTAGCGCGGGACGCAATTGCCTCACCACGAATTCAGCTCGTTTTCCCTCAATCTCCTCATGAAAAACTCCACCACTTGTGCCCTGATACTGGCTGGCTTGGCCGTGTTTGCTTTTGCGACCCAAGGCGCGTCAGCGCCGGCCGCCTCTGCCGCCCCGGCTGCCAAACCCGGCGCCGTGCCGGTTTCCATCATGGAGAACGAAAGCTACTATTCATTGTATAACGGCATCATCACCGCATTGGTGTCCAAATACTCCGGTGACTTGATTTCGTTAAAATACAAAGGCGTGGAAATGCTGGCGACTTATCAGACGCCTGACGGATATCCCGACGTGTCCATAGATCCCCCCGGCGACCCAGGCCACGGCCGGGGCATGACGGACCATATGTATGGATTTTGGTCGCACGATGCGATTGGCCCACGCGTGGTGGCCAAGATCACCATTGACCCCAAATCAAATGGCGGCCAACGCGCCGAGGTTTCCGTCAAGGGATTTTCGGACGGCACGAAGATGGGCCACGGGCCCGGCGCCCCCGCCGGAGGCGAATTTGCGGCGGATATCGAAATACGCTACACACTGGGCCAGGGTGAATCGGGGGTCTACACCTATTGCACTTTCGACCACAAGCCGGAGTATCCTGACGCCACGCTGGGCGAGGCCCGCTTCTGCGTAAAACTGAACAATGATTTTGACTGGATGCTGGCGGACGAGCATCACCACATGCCTTATCCCAAGGAGAAGGAGGCCAATGGGGACAATAAATACAACTATACCACCGACCAGTTTGACCATCCCGCCTTCGGTTGGGCCAACTCGGCGAAGAAGATTGGCGTCTTTATTGTCAACCCGTCGACAGAATATCTCAGCGGCGGGCCGACGAAAGTCGAGTTCGTTACGCACCGCGACACCACGCGACCGGATTATTTCCCCTGCATCTTGAACTATTGGAAGAGCAGCCACTACGGCGGCAGTTCCGTGGACGTGGCCCAGGGCGAGCATTGGACCAAAACGGTTGGGCCGTTCATGATTTATGTCAATGAGGGCATGGAGCCGGAAGCGCTGTGGAAGGACGCCATGGCCGAAGCGGGCCGACAAAATGCCCAGTGGCCGTTTGCCTGGGTTGCCGGGGTGGATTATCCGAGCAAGGAGCAACGCGCCACGGTCACGGGTCAGTTGGTATTGAATGATCTGATTATGCCTTCCGCCAAAATGGCGAATCTCAAGGTGGGCCTCACTTATCCCGATTACCATATTCCGGTGAACCGACCGGCCGCGGGCAACATGCCCGCCGACATCACTTGGATGACCGACGCCAAGCACTACGAATTTTGGGCCCGAGGCGACGACCAGGGGCATTTCACCGTGCCCAATGTCAACCCCGGCAAATACACTTTGCACGCCATCGCCGACGGGGTTTTGGGCGAATATGCCAAGACCGATGTCATTGTCGAGGGTGGCAAGCCACTCGACTTGGGCAAATTGAATTGGACGCCCGTGCGCCGCGGCCAGCAAATTTGGGACATCGGCATTCCCAACCGCAACGGATCTGAGTTTATGAAGGGCGACGATTATTTCCACGATGGCATGGGCCTGGTTTATCGTGATCTGTTCCCGAACGACGTGAATTACGTCATCGGCAAGAGCGATTTTCACAAAGATTGGTATTTTGAGCACGTGTCGCACGTCGAAGATCCCAACGCCGCTCCCAGCTCCATCGCGGGCGGCGGCGTGGCCCGGGGTCGGGCCAGTCCGTGGTCCATCACTTTTGACATGCCGTCGGCCCCAAAGGGCACGGCCACGTTACGGATTGCCACGGCGGGTGGTTCCGTGACTGGTGGGGGAATTTCGGTGACGGTCAATGATCAGCCAGTGGGCACGCTCAATGTGCCGGGAGACGGGACCGTCGGTCGCAATTCGATCCAGGGTCTTTGGTATGAGCGGGAGTTCCCATTCCCGGCCTCGCTGCTAAAGGCAGGCGGGAATGTCATTCGGCTTACTGTTCCCGCAGGTTCCCAGTCCAACGGCCTCATCTACGACTACCTGCGGCTAGAATTGGATGAGAATGCAAAAATGCCCACCACAGCCACCCCCTGAAATAATCTCCATGAAACTCCACCTGATCTTCGCGTCCTTGGTTCTTCTTGCCTCGCCGGCCCTCGCCGCGGACGCACCCAAAACGAGCTTCAAATTTGAATTCGGCCCCGGCCCGGCGGCGCCCGGTTATACCGTGGTCAAGCCTGACACCCTGTATTCCAAAGATGCGGGATTTGGTTTCGAGCCAGGCGGCAACATCACCTCCGTGGACCGCGGTGGGAAGGACCCGCTCCAGGCGGGTTTTGTCACCAGCGGGAATTTGTTCAAATTCTCCGTGGCGGTACCGGAGGGGAATTACAAAGTGACGGTCACGCTCGGCGACGCGAAAGAAGAGTCAATGACCACGGTCAAAGCCGAGTCCCGCCGCCTGATGCTGGAGCGTATTCACACGGACCCGGGTAAATTCGAGACCCGTTCGTTTTACGTCAGCGTGCGCAATCCCGTGTTGCCGGATGGCACGAAACTGATTCTCGATGTCCAGGAAATTGACGCCAATGGCCAATTGTTGACGCCGACGTGGGATGACAAGCTCACGTTGCAATTCAGCGATGCGAAGCCGGCGGTGGGCGCAGTGACGATCGAGCCCGCAGAGAAGCCGCTGACGGTGTTCTTGATCAGCGATTCGACGGTGACGGATCAACGCGCCGAGCCGTATGGCACGTGGGGGCAGATGCTGCCCCGCTGGTTCAAACCGCCAGTGGTCATCGCGAATTTTGCGGAATCCGGTGAGACGCTGAAGGCATTTCGGGCCGAGCACCGTTGGACCAAGGTTTTGGGGGAGATAAAGCCCGGCGACTTTGTGTTCATGCAATTTGGCACCAATGACCTTAACAAGAGCGGCCCGAATGCCATTTGGGGGCCGGACTACCCGTTGCGGGATTGGTCGAACTCCTACGTGGAGGGTGAGGATTACAAAAACCAGATTAAACAATATATCTCCGAGGCCAAAGCCAAAGGCGCCATTCCGGTCGTGGTTTCACCGATGACCAAGATTGACCGCGCGACGGGCGCGATCAACGTGAACGGCCTGCGCAATTACCCGAAGGACGCCATTGACGCCGCCAAGGAGGCGGGCGCCGCCTCTATTGATCTCAATGCCATGAGCATTGACGTTTGGACCGCCCTGGGGCCCCTGGCGCCGCGCGGTACGGTGGACGGCTTGCATTCCAACACGTATGGCGGCTACCTGTTATCGCGCTGCATCGTCGAGGGCATCAAGCAGAACAAATTTGATCTCGTGAAATATCTCGTGGACGATGCCGGCACGTTCGACCCCAAGATGCCTGCGCCCCTTCCCGATGATTTCAAGATTCCGCTCGAACCCGGGGCCCGGGGTGGTGGACCTCGCCGTGGCGGCGGCAGCGCAATACCGGGCCGCGGTACCGCGGGGTTGACGACTGGGCGGGGCGCACGCGGCCTTCCGGCAACCACGGATTCCACGGGAACTGCGGCGCCAGCGGCCTCTGGCGGCAACAACCAGGGCAATTGATCTGCATGAATTCAGCGGCCAGGCAGATTCCCCAACCGCACCTGCGCAGTCACGTCTCCCACTCAAACGGCGTGTTGGCTTCCACCTCCTCAAACGTGGTCAGGCCCAGCAGGGCCTTCTTCAATCCGTCATGGCGGAGGGGCTTGTAGCCGGTGCGTTTGGCGGCGGCGGTGAGGGCTTCGATGTTGCCCCCGCGGGCGATAATGTCGCGGATTTCCTCAGTGGCCACGACGAGCTCATGGAAGGCCACGCGGCCCTTGTACCCGGTCCGCCGGCAGATCTCGCAACCCTTGCCCGTGTAAAAAACGGTGGAAGTGCCTTCGAAATCGGAAAAATAGCGCGCCAGTTGATCCGCCGACGGGGTGAAACTTTCCTTGCAGCGCTCGCAAATGCGCGCCGCGAGGCGCTGGCCGAGCACGGCCATCACGGAGGGCGCCACGACGTGCGGCTCGACGCCGATTTCCATCAGTCGTGTGATGGCCTGCGGCGCGTTGTTCGTGTGCATCGTGGCAAAGACCAGGTGCCCGGTCAGCGCGGCTTCGCTGGCGATCTTGGCAGTCTCCACGTCGCGAATCTCGCCGACGAGAATGATGTCTGGATCCTGCCGCAGCATGGCGCGCAACAGTAGGCCGAATTTCAACTCAATGTGGGTGTTCACCTGCGACTGGGTCAGCCCCGGCAGTTTGATTTCGACCGGGTCCTCAATGGTGGAGACGTTGACGTCCGGCGTGCTGACCTCAGCGAGGGCGGCGTACAGGGTGGTGGTTTTGCCGGAGCCGGTGGGGCCCGTGACAAAAACGATGCCATTGGGCGACTGGATGACCCGCTTAAAGGGCACGAGAATGCTCTGCGAAATGAGCATTTTGTCCAGCGTCAGGAAATCCTTCTTCGAGGTCGAGGCGAGGACCCGGATGACGCATTTCTCGCCCTCGACCGTCGGGATGAAGCTAACGCGAAAATCACTCTTGCGGGTGCCGAGTTGGAGCGTAAATCGCCCATCCTGCGGAAACCGGGCTTCGGCGATGTTTAAATCGCACATGACCTTGATGCGGCAGACAATGGGCCGGTGCAGAATTTTCGGGAAGCGCAGCATCTCGCGGAGGCGCCCGTCAATGCGGTAGCGCAGGCGGGTGTCGTTTTCCTGCGGTTCCAGGTGGATGTCGCTGGCGCGCTCGCGCAGGGCGAAATAAATCAGCGAATCCACAATGCGAATGAGGGATTTCGATTCGCTGAGTTTCTCGAGCTCGGAGGGAGTCACCTGGAGCCCGATGACATCGCCGGTTTCCTCCAATTCCTTGACGATGGACTCGATGTCCTTGTCGGAGGAGTAATGCACCTCGATGGCATCGTGAATTTCCGCTGGCAGGGAGAAGAGTGGGCTGATTTTCAGGCCGGCGATGCCTTCGAGGCGTTTGCGCATGGCGGCATCGGTGGGGTCGGGCGTGGCGATGGTCAGCACGCCATCCAGCACATACAGCGGCAATGCCTGGGCTTTGCGGGCGATTTCGGCTGGAACCAGGGCAATCGCCTCCGGTGTAATCAGCGTGTTAAAAGGATCAATATAGGCAATGCCCAGGCATTCACTCCACAAGCGGCAGGCAACCGTATGGGAAAGCAGACCGCCCATGATCACCGCTTCAACCAGCGCAATGGAATGGGGCCCGTGTTTCTTCACCTGCCGGCCGAGATCCTTCTCGGCCAGCAGGGGATGCTTTTCGCGCAGCAATTCGGCAAAAGTTTTGGCCATGGCAGGTGGGCGGGGAAAGGCGAGGGGATGGTCCGCAGCGCTAGACGCGTTTGGCCGACTTGCGTTTGGCCCGGGATTTGAAAATGGTGCGGATCTCACTTTGATCAACCAGTTCCATCCCCAGCACCGAATTCCGTCGTTCGTGCTCGACTTCGCGCAGCATCTCGGTGAGGGAATAGCGGGCTTCTTTGAGCTGCGGGGCGGATTCGCCGGACGCTGGCTGATTTTCGTTGGGCATGGGAAGTGCAGGGTGGAAGGGTGGGGAAATCGAGGATTATTCTTCCGCGCCTTCGGAGAACTCCGACCAAACGGAGCGCAACGTCTCCAAAATCTGGGCGCGCGGGGTGTCTTTGCGAATGTAATTGAGGGCGCCGGCCGCGGCGCACTTTTCCACCATTTCGCGGGAGGCCACAGCGGTCATCATCACCACCCGCGCGTCAGGGTCATGGGCCAGGATGCGTTCGAGAACGGCCAGTCCGTCCTCCCCCGGGAGGTTGAAATCCAGCAATACCAGTTCCGGCTCCTGATGTTGATACATGAGGACGGCGTTTGCGCTGTCGCCGGCTTCCTTGATGTCTGCTGCTCCGGCATCCGTCAAAATCATCCGCAGGTAGGTGCGAATGTGCGGTTCATCGTCTATGATCAGCACGCGCTGGGGGAACTCCTTGGCCATGGTTTCAATGTTGGGCATTGCCCCCGATTTGGCAAGCATGGCATTTTTCCTCCGAGGTGGTGGAAGCAATCCGGTGGCAGGCTTACGCCGCCAGGCGCTCTTTCAATTCCTGGCGCAAGGCCACGAAGAGCTGGTACAGCTCTTCGCACCGCGCATGCCAGCGAACCGTGCCCAATTCGTCGTAGCCGTATTCAATGGCTTCGCCCAATTCCTTGAGCATGGGCAAGCCCAGCATGCCCAGTGACCCGCGCGCGCGGTGCGCCAACCGGGCCACGGCCGCCGTATCCTCGCGTTCCATGGCTTTCCGCAATTGCGGCAGGTTGGTGACGATGAGGTCAAGGCACAGGTCAAAGACCTGCCGCTGGGTGTCGGGATCGTCGCCGATGAATTCGGCGACCTTGTCCATTTGCACCAGATTTCTGGATTTCGGAGTCGGTGCCGGATTGACACCAGCCGAAGCATGGAGAAACAGCGCGGGCGCATAGGTAAGAGCATTCATGGCAGTGGGAATTTTGATGGTTGGGTTTGCTTGGAACCGGGTGTTTTCTTCTCCCCCCAGTATACCCGCAGCGACGCCCCGCAACCATCCGGCGAACCCTGTAATCCACGCCGCCAAGAATGAGTAGAAAGCCCCGCGTGATGAGAGTAGGAGCCCGAGGGCCCCCCGGGGAAACACGGTCTCGCCACCGGGGGCCGCCCGGCGACGTGCCGTTCCAAGATCCGCCAAGGTTTTTTACGGCTTTATCACGAATCCGATGGCGCCGACGGTCGGAGCTACAGGCTTTTTATTGCCTTTTCAGGGTATTACCCTGACGCGGCCTAGGCTTTCGCCGGCTTGCGCGATATCCTCAATGCGCCGGCCAGTAACAGCCCCAAGGCGATGAGCGCGGCATACGCGGCCCAGTCAGATTGCGCCGCGTCCGGCCCGGCGGAGATTTTTAACACCAGGCCCGCATTGGCATTCACCAGCAGCGATTGCGTGAATTCGTAAACCGCGCCGCGTTCCGGCAGCGTCGCGCGAATGGCGACAGGGTGGGGGAGCGTGTCAGCTTGTTGTTTGACAAGGGTGTGGGCGAGGGCGGCGAGCACGGCATTTTCCTCAGCGGCATTGGCGCCGAGAACTTTGCGCGCCTGCTGATCGGTGAAGTTGAGCAACTCCGTCTGGCTCAGCACAAGATTCGTGCCCTGGGGCGCATTCAGCGCGCCGCCCCCACCGTTGATATTGAGGTTGTTGGTGTTGCTGAAACCGTTGGAAGCGTTGTTGAGGCCGATCATGGCCTGGGTCTCGCGCAGGTTTTGCAACTGCACCCGGGCGTCTTCGTTGAAAGCCGAATCTTTTTGGGAGATTTGATACGCGCTGTTGAACAATTCGCGCGCTTGCATTTGCTGGCCCTGCTGGAGCAGCTGGTTGCCCTGCACCAAAAAGTTTTCCGCTTTCGCATTCTGCAGGTTGAGGCGCTGATTCTCCTTGGCCAGGTAATCGTCAAAGGTGGCCTTCCCCGCAGTCACCGGGATGATGGCTTCGGTGGTTTTCTTTTGCCAGGCGTCAGCCCACGAGCTGACCTTCCACGTTTCCGGCAGATAGAGTTGCCAGGAAATGTTTTGCAAGGGGAGGTCGAAGCGCGGGCCGGTGAGTTCGGTGTCCTTCCACTCGCTGCTGGCGGGGGCTTTTTGCTGATAGAGGAATTCCACGGTCGCCGCTTCGCTCGGCACGGGATTCGGTTCAAGCGGCAAAAGGATTTCGCCTTTGCCCTGGCTGCCCAGGCTCGGCGTCACCCCTTTGTCGTTGACGAAGGCGAACCAGAATTTGCTGCCGCCGGGCAGTTGCACGTTCAAGTGGCGCTTGTCCCCGGGGAACAGCCGGACGGTGACCTCGGTGAGCAATTGGCCGTCCGGCGCAACCAACGAGCGCATGTGCACGGATTCGACGCGCGCCGGGAGCACGTTGGCGGCTTCATGGCGCACCACTTCCACCGGCAGCGTGAACGCCGCCTCCACGGCAGTGAAGGTCTGGCTAGGCGTGCTGCCGTCCAAATCCCGCCGCAGCGCTGGCGGAATGGATTCCCAGTCCGACGGGTGCAGCGAGGACGGCGCGGTGGTGACGCGGGTTTCGAGCCGCCCGCGCGAGCGCAGGTCAATGTAGCCGCGTTGCAAATCGATGCCGAGCGCTTGCAGGCCGGACAACGTCAGCTTGTTGTCGGTGCCCGCCGGCGGGAGCTGGTAGGTGGCGGTGAGCGCCAGCGCGCCGATGGAGCGGCGTTGCAGGCGAATCAACCACTGGTCGGTCTGACCTTCAACCGGCACGGCATCACTCACCTGCTGGCCGGTGATGTGCACGCCCATGGCGCCGGTCGGCACCTGCAGGCGCAACTCGCGCACGCCGGCGTTGTCAATTTGGTAATTTAAATTCGCGCGCACTTCCGTCGAGCCTTCCCGCACGGTCACGTCCTGCAACACATCCGCCTGGATGTGCGGCGGAACCTTTTCGATGTCCAGCGCGAGCGTCCAGTCGCTTTGCAGCAGTCGGAAAACCAGGGCGCCGGGGGTGTCAATGCGCAGTTCCTTCGGATCCACCTGCGTGAGGTTGTCGCGCGTATGGATTTGCGGGCGGAGTCCCAGTTCCGGGAGGAGAATCAACTGACCGGTTTGTTTGTCGGCCTCGGTGATGGTCAGGCGGGGCGCCGTCCAATTTTGCTGGGCGGTCATACCCGGCGCGCTCAATTGTATGTCAAAGGCGGCATTGCCGATGGTCTTGCCTTTGAGATTGAGCGTGATGATGCGATTGGCCCCCGTGCCCGATTCCGTCTGGTGGCTCAATTGATCGCCGCTCACGGATTCCAGTTCAAAGCCGGCGGGCAGCGGGAAACTCAGTTTGAAAATCCCGGCGCGGTTGACCGCCACGTTCAAATGGGCGGCGAGCAAGATGCGGTCTTCGCCAAGCGAGAGCCGCTGGAGCGAATCCACGCGCACGTCCGGCACCACGGCCACAGCCTCCACTTTGAGCGACGGTTCCTTGATTCCGTACGAGTAGGCGCGGCGCACGGTCAGGTTTTCTCCGCGCGGGGTTGCGGCGCGCGTCACCGCCGGGGGGAAATCGTCGAGGTTGACGGTGGCCAGATTGTCCGGGGTCACGGTGCCCAGTTCAACTTCGGAGCCGGTGGCCGTCGCCATCATGCCGGAGTCCGTGGTCGCGCCGTCGAGGCGGATGGGCGTGAGCGTTGCGGTGTAGGTTAGCGGCGAGGTGGAGGCCTGGGAATGGATGACGACGTCGAATGCGGTCGTGCGCGGAGGGTCGAAGTAGGCGTGCAGTTTGTGTTGGTCGGGGTCAAAGCGCCAGTTGGCGAGATTGGCCGCATCCACCTGCGAGATGGTCAGATTTTCCGGCACGCTGAAAACCAATTCCTTGATTTGCCCCTGGGCGAGGCGGATGTTCACGTCATGCAGACCGTCCACGATGCCCGCGGCCGGGATGTAGAGCTGCCGCCAGTCGGCGTAGAATTCGGGTTTTTCCGCGCTGAGGTCGCGGGCGCGCGGCGACCACTCGAGCGTCGGCGATGCGTTCGGGCCAAAGCTGGCCTCCACGCGGGGGTGGCCTCCCGTGCCCGGGGTGGTGTGCAGCGACACCGCGTTGTTGGATTTCGCGTCGAGGTCGGCGCGCGCCAAATCCAGCGTGAGTAAATTGACGAGCCCGCCGGGCGTTGGCAAAATTATGGCGGCGGCACCTGCCTGGCCCGCATAGGCGCGCACATCATAGGCGAGGGAGATCTTGTAAGTCCCCGCTGTATCCGCGGTCAGCACGTAGGCGGTGTCCGTGTTCTGGCCTTGCGCGAGGTGCAGATGGGCTTGGTCACCCGTAAAATGAGTGAGCACGGCCGGGGCGCGCAACACCGTGATTTGGCTGCCCTTTTCCGCCCGCCAGGTCATCTCCGCCTGCATATGTGCAAAACTTTCCTGCCCGGGATTGGTTTCCTGCACCGTGCCGGTTTGCACCAGGGAAAGCACCAGGCCCGGCGTCGGCGCCGCCGGGGCGGCATCCAGCGCGGCAATGGGTTCGGGCGTGGCACTGCCCGGCGCTGACGGCGGCTGCGGTGGCGGTTTCGGCGGCGCGACCGCGGCGTGCACCGTGGCCGAGCCGGACAACCAGAGGCCCAGTGCCAGCATTACCGCAGCGGCGGCGGCCGTTGGCGCGCCGGGGTTCACGGGCGCCGCGGAAGGCGACTTCTTTTTGCATAGTCCCGACAGCGCCAGGGCCATCGCCCCCGCGAGCATGCCGGCGAGCGCTTCGCAGAACCATTGCGGCCCTTGCGGCAAACTCAGCAGGCCCACCAAAATCAGCAGCAGGGAAATTGCGCACCACAGCGCTCCCCGTGAACCGGCCAGGCCCAACAACAACAAAATGGCGCCGGGCAGCAACAACCAGGCCAGGGGCTCCGGGTGCTGCGCTGGCGCGGGTATTTTGGGCGTGATTTCATTGGTAATCGCAAAGGACAGCGCGTGGTCCGCTTCCGTCACCGGTATGCTCAGATGCACGTCCCGGCTGACTGCCGGCTGGTCGGTGACATGCGCGGAACGCACGCCGACTTGCGCGAGGAGGACGATGCCGATCAGCGCCACGATGGCGCCGACGCCGCCCACGGAAATTTTCGCCAGCAGGCTTTTCGCTCGGACGATGCGCAACAGGAGGAGGCCGGCCAGCGCCAGTGCCAGGCCACAGAAAAACGCCTGCCGGTGCGTCAACTCCGGCGTGTTGGGTCCCTCAAAGCGCAGGAGATACGGCGAAATCGGCGGCCGCGGCTTCACGTCCTTGCCGGTGACAATCTGCGTGAGCCAGCCAAACGCGCTCACCCGCGGAATCACTGTCAACGGCGCGTCGGGTTCCGCCCGCAGCAGGCGGTCGGTGTCGCCCGACAATTTCCAGTCCGTCACCAAGACCGCGGCATGGATCGTTGGGGCGACCACGGTGACGTTCACCGCGTCCTTTGCGCCGGCGGTGTATTCAACTTCCACGGAGAGCGGCACGTTGGGGTCGCCCTTGCGCGGCAGGGGCACGAGCAGCGCGCTGCTGCTGGCGTTGGTGTCCGCCACGGGCACCACCGTTTGTTTTTCCACGGTGACGTTCCACAGTGTGGCGCCCTTGGGCATGGAGAGCTGCAGGAAGTCATGGCCCTTGCTCTTCAGCAGGTAGCGCGCGATCGTGCGTACTTCGCCGGTGGAGGAGATGTGCGTTTCCAGTGTGCCGATGTCCACCACTTGGTCCACGGTGCTGCCGTCCACCAAAGGCTGGAGGTGCAGGGTGGCGTCAAACGGCCGCGCGGCGTATTGGTAGCAGGCGAGAATGGGCGCGTCGCACAACAGGCGGTATTCGGCGGGAATTTCCGCCGCTTCGAGCCGCGACATTCCCGGGGAAATCTTTTCCGGGGTGATGTTGAACGGATAGCTGCTGGCCAGCAGCACGTGGCCCTGCTCGGTCTGCACGCCCAGCGGCTGCATGCCGGTGAAGGTCAAAGAGTCGCCGCTGGCCTTGAAGGGCAGCTCGTAGGTGGCGAGCAGCGTGTACGCGCCGGACACCGAATGGTCGAGGTAGATTTCATAGACGTCGCCGGTTTGCGTCACGTCGCGCTTGTAGCGCCCGGTGAATTCAATGTGGCGGTAGCCGCCGGTGTTTTGCACGCGCAGCACGTTCACCGGCGCGCCCGCGATGCTGAAGTTGATGACGGTGCTGCCCAGCGCCATTTCCTGGCCGACCGAGAAAATATGCAGCGCATCCGCCTGGATGCTCGCCGCCAGGTGTTCCACCTTCAGCGTCGCGCTCCACGGTTCGTCGCGGTATCGCCAGGCGGCCTGCAGGTTGTCGAGCTTGAGCGGAAACGCCGCCGTCGCGTCCTCCAGTTTATCCATCGTCGTCGGCGTCAGGCGCAGGCTGGCGTCGCTGGTGACGCCGACAAACCCGTGCGCGCTTTTCGCCTCCTTGCCGTTTGGCTCGATGATGGACACCGGTGGCACAGCCCATTCCGTCGCGGCCGTGGCCGCGGCGGCGCCGGCCGACGACGCGTTGCGCTCAAGTTTCATGCGCACCACCTGGCGGCCCATGATCGGCTGGCCAAACACCAGGCGCAACTGCGCCCGCCCCGCGCCCGCCGGCGACACCATGTGATCCGCCAGATTCGGCGCCTGCAACACGGAGAGGGCCCAGTCGGCCGGGATGAGCAAATTCAATTCGCGCAGGGGCGCCTCGCGGATGTCGAGGTTGATTTCCGCTTCGAGATAGGTGTCCGTTTCGCCCAGATGGTAGGCGATGATGCTGTCCGCCGTGAATTCCGGCAGCACGTTGTCGGCGCTGACGGCGTAGGCGTAACCCGCATCGGCGAAGCGGTAGGCGAAGGCCTGGGTCGAGGGCGGGGCGTTTTGCGGGCGGGCGACTTGGAATTGTTCCGGCGCGATTTGCGAGAGGCCCGTCGTGCCGGTGACTTCGAGGCGCACGGTGCCTTCATTTTGCACGCGCAACAGACCGCCGTAATTTGAGGTGCCGGTGGGCGTGAGGTGGGGCGGCTTCGCCGTGGCTGGCAGCGCCGGCATCGGTGCTTCAATTTGGACTAGCAGCAGAAAATCCCCTGATTGCGGCGCATTCAAATCCACGGACAGGCGGCGCAGGCCGGCCGTCGCGCCGGGCAGCACCTTCCAGCCGAGAATGGTTTTGCCCTGGCTTTCCACACTCGTCACCTCGCCGTCCCCGGCGAGGTCCAAATCCACGTGATCGAGTTTCCCCTGTAAAATATGCAACACGATTTGGTCCATCTGCCGCAAAATCCCCGGCGACACTGTGTCCACCACGGCCCCCGTCGCGGAGAAGAAAAGTTTGCCCTCGGTTTCCGGCGGGGTGTCCTTCCAGCGCAGGGCGACATGCCCCGTGCCGGGCAAATTCGCCGTAATGCGGCCATTCGCGTGAACCGCCTGCGACGCATCGGAAAACTCCACCTTCGCGCCCTCAGGCCAACCCTCGAGGACGATTTGCCGGATGTTCGCCGCGGCGGGCGTGAAGTCCACCGTCTTCCAGCCGTCGCCCTCGTGCACGTACGCGCGGAAGGGTAAATCCACCTTCAGGCTGCTCCAGTCCTTCGTTTGGAGCACGATGTCGTTGCCGCGCATCTCGAGAAACGGCGCCAGCGCCTCGGGAATGCTCGTGGGGCTGACCGGCCCGGAGAGCAGGGTGAGGTCGCCCGGAACTTTCCCCGCCGGCGGTGTCGCCGTGGCTTGCAGAGTGAAGGTGACTTCGCCATTCACGTAATGGCCGGTGAGCACGTAGTCGGTCAGCGTGATGACGGCGGTGGGCGCGGGCCCGGGCCCGGGCGGAGTCGTTGAGCAACTGCACAAGGCGGCCACGGCCAATGCGGCCAGAAATCGCGGACGGAGGAGATTTTTCATAAAAGTGGAGAGGGTGGGGTGGGTAATTTGGATTTTGAAATTCACGTGGCGACGGTGGAGGGAATTGGATTTTTAAAAATGCGACGGGTTACGGATAAGGTATGCGGTTTACGCTAGGCGGGTCCGGAGGCCCCGCCCTACCAAGGACGTGCCAATTCGACGGGTATAAGCGGGGTGAGTCCCGAAGGGACGGCCGAAGGTAACCCAGCGCTTTAGCGCTGGGAACCGATCTAAAAAAAGAAGGAAAGTCCAGGCGGGACGAAAGACCCCGGGAGAATTTTCTGTCGTCCCTGCGGGACTCAAAACTTCATGACCCCTCTTCCCACCCCTAAAGGGGTGGGTTACCTTCTTTCGTCCCTGCGGGACTGGAAATTGCGCCTGTGGGACTGAAAATTGCGGCTGAAGGATGCGGAAGTCATTTGCAGAGGGCGCAGCGCAAGCGCTGGCCCTACGTAGGGCCAGCGCTTGCGCTGCGCCGCTGGCTTTGATGCGCGAACTTATTTTCACTTCAAATTTCATAATTTCATTTATTTTCCCCCGAGGGTAATCGCCGCCTGCAGCGCGCCGGCCAGACCCGCCGGGCGCTGGTCGGGCGCAAACGCCTCCGGCACTCCGTGCAGCAAATCCAACAGCTTCTGCGGCGAAGCCTCGGTCGCGAAGGGGCTCTCCTGCAAATACTCCGCGAAATATGCGGCCACCGCCGCCAGGCGCAACGCGGGTGTGGTCCGGTCGAAGGCGGGCGGCAGGCCCTGGTACTGAATCGTCCAGGTTAATTCATGGTAATTATCGGTGCCCGGGTCGCGATAACGGGCGCGGGCGGTGCCAATCGGGCCGCGGCCCTGCGGATTGAGGACGAGATTGTACAGCGCGGTGCCCTGCTCGGCAGCGGCGATTTCCCCGGCGCTCACCGAATTGTCGCGGAATTGTTCCTTGGTCAGGCGCAGGTTGTTGTAACCCATCAGGCGGTAGGACGTAACGCGCGCCGGGTTGAATTCAATTTGCAGTTTCACATCCTGCGCCGCTGGGGTCAGCGCCCCAGCGAGTTTTTGCGCAAAGGCGGCGTTCACGTCGTCCGGCGTGTTGAGGAAGGCGTAACGCCCGTCGCTCTTGCGCGTGAGGGCCTCGAGCGTCGTGTCGTCGTAGCCGTCCCAGCCCACGCCGTAGGCGTCGAGCGCAATGCCAATTTTCCGGTTTTCCTCGACGATGCCCGCGAGCGACGCCGGGTCAAGTTCGCCGAGGTTGGCCGCGCCATCGGTCAAAAGAATCACACGGTTCTGCGCCTTCGCGTCATAGCTGGCGAGTGCAATGGCGTAGGCCGTCTTCAGCGCCTCCTCCATGTTCGTCCCGCCGTCGGGCTGGAGTTCGGAAATGATTTTGACGATTTCGCCGAAGCGTTCGGCGGGAATGTTTTGCGCGCGCACTTGCGGCGTGCGGGCGAAGGTCACGAGCGACACCGTGTCGCCCGGGCGCAGCAGGGAACCGAGGGAGCGCACGGCCGCCTGAAGCGTCGCCACGCGGTCCGCCCGCGTCATCGAGCCGGAGCCGTCGAGGAGGATGGTCAGGTGCAGGGGCGTCGCGCGGTCGCGGCCCGCGGCGGCGGTGGAAAACGACACCCGCAGCAAATCGCGCGACGACTCGATGGGATTCTGGCCGAGGTCGTAATTGAACGCCGCCGCCTCGCCGGTGCCGGGCGCGGGGTCGTGATAATTAAAGGCGTTGAGGAATTCCTCCGTGCGGGTCGAGGCCGGGTCGGGCCAGCGGCGGTTCAGCAGCGCGGCGCGGGCGAGTTGGTAGGCGGCGTCGCTGACGTTGAGCGCGAAAGTCGAAAAGGCGTTGTCGACCGTGGTGACGGCCGGCGGGAATTTAACCTCGCTCGGGGGGCGGGAGACGGGGATGTCGGCGGGGAGGGTTGATTGAATAACGGACGACGGTGCGTTATACCCGTTTTTGATAACGGAATTCGGGTTGGTCAAACCGGTGACGACGGTTGGCGCACCGGCGTTGGCCACCAGCGGCGGCGGAGGCGGGGGCATGGCGATGGGCGGCTGTGCTGCTGCGATGGCTGCTCCACCGGGTCCGCCCGCAGGCGCACCCGCCGGTGCGCCCCGGCCCGCGCCACCCGCGCGTCCACCGGCCACTGCTCCGCGTCCGCCGCCAGCCGTACCGCGCGCGCCCCCGCGGCCAGAGCCAGCACGGGCCGCCGCGGCCGCGCCTCGGGCGGCTGCGGCCGCGGCCGACGCTGGGGGCGGTGGTGGTGGCGGAGGCGGCGGAACGGCCAGGCTGGCATCGCGGCCAACATACGTTCCGACGCCATTGTTGTCCGCGCTCGCATTGGCGGTACCATTGGCAAAACCAAAGGCAAGAGTTCCGGAAGAGTCTGGGCTCGCACTCGCGCCACTGGTCGCAAACGCCGGCAGCGTGGCGTTCATCGTCCCGGAGGTGCCCAATTGCAGCGTACCACTCGAAATCGTCGTGTTTCCGGTATAGGTGTTATTGCCCACAAGCGTCCAGGTGCCGGTGCCATCTTTGATATTGGTGGCGATGGCCGAACTGGGATTAAATGCACTGCCGTCCCCAACGGTCACGGTCCGATTCAAATTGCCGCCCGACACCGTGACGCTATGCAAATTGATCGTCCCCGAATTCAAGACGACGCCGCCAGTGTAAGAATTCGAGCCCGAGAGCGTGAGGCTTCCGGAGCCAACTTTGGTCACATCTCCGCTGTTTGCCTGATTCGGGCCGCCGGTCGCACCTGCGCGGCCCACGGGTTGGCTGTTCCACGCGTAGCCGGTGCCGGAGTTGCCGAGGTTGCCGTTAACCAATGTGGCGCTGTTCGCCGTGCCATTACCTATGACAAAGGTCGAACCGCCGCCCAATGTGAGTACCGACGCCGAAGACAATGCTTGGTTGGGAGCCGCGCCCGATTGGGCAAAATTGAGCGGCAAGGTGCCGGCGGTGATGTTGGTGGTGCCATTGAAAGTATTGGCTCCACTCAAAATCAAATTATTGATTTGCAAAGTGCCTCCGTTCAGTACCATGCCACCCGTGTAAGTTTCGCCGGCATTGTTCGTCGTGGTGCCGAAAGTATTTGTGCCGGTGAGCGTCAAGTTGCCAGCGCTGGCCTTGGTCAAGCTGGCACCGCCCGCCAGCGGGGTGCTCCCGCCGCTTTGCGTTACGCCGCCAGAATAGGTGTTGGTGGTGCCGGTGAGAGTCAATGTGCCGCCGGTCTGGTTGACGGCGAACCCGCCCCCCATCCGCAAGGTACCGGCATTTACCGTGACGTTTGGAGCAGACCACAAGTCGCCCTCACCTAGGTTTGGATTTGTGCCGCCCGTGTAAGTGGAGGCACCGTTGAACACCAATGTGCCCGTGCCCGCCATTGTCAGGTTGCCGGCGCTCCCAGAAACCCCATTGGCAAGGGTGGCGAGCGGTTCGGAGAAGGTTAAAGTGCCGCTACCGGCACGAATAATTCCACCGGTGCCGGCGAGATTATTGGTGAGCGTGACATCGTTGCCGTTGGTGTCGAAAGTATCGTTGCCCGCCGCAATACCTCCGAAGGCCCCTTTCAAGGTCCTTGAAACGTCGCCGTTGTCCCCGGATTGCGAAAATTGCAATGAACCGCCGTTGAAGACCATGCCGCGGGCCGGCGCGGAACCGGAGCCAATCGTGGATGCCGAGATCGTCAACGTGTTGGCGTTGATTTGGGTGGCTCCCGTGTAGGTCTGATTGCCCGAAAGAATTAGCGTGCCGTTGCCCGATTTCACCAGCGAGCCGGTGCCGGAGAGAGTGCCGGAATAAGTTGTTTTTGCGCTGTTGCTGCCCACCGTCAGCGCCACGCCTCCCCCGGTGTTGTTGACGAGCACTGGGTTCTGGTTGCCGCTCAAGCCGCCCATGGTCACATTGGACAAGGTGCCAAAATTCAATGTGCCGCCGCCAGTGTTGTAATTCACCGTGCTGTTTTGCAGGGCACCAGTGTTTCCCGTCACCAATGCTCCGCCTAGGACAAAAGTGTTTCCGGAGAAGCCCCGGTTGTAGTTGGCCGCGACGTTGCCCGTGGTATTGATAAACCCGTTCGTCGTGCCATTGCCCAGTTGCAACGTGCCCGCGCTGATGGTCGTGCCGCCATTGTAGGTGTTGGCGTTGGGACCTGCCGTCGAATACCTCTTGTCGCCGCCTGCTTGGGTCGCCAGGGAATTTACGCTTCCCGAGCCCGAGATTACACCTCCATAAGTGGAATCCGCACCTTGGTTGAAGACGAGCGCTCCGTTGTCCACGATGTTTCCGCTCACACTGCCTCCGGTGAGGGTCGTGGCGACGGTGAAGTTGGATTGGGTTGATTGATTCTGGCCGAGTAATGCGCCATTATTGATGTTACCGCTAAGCGAGCCAACGGTAGTGTCTTTGATACCTTCGTCAAAAAGTAAATTTCCGTTGTCCACGATGCCGCCCGCGACCGCGCCGTTGTTCGTGCCGTTGCCCAATTGCAGGGTGCCACCGCCCTCCAGGGTCAACGCGTTGTTGGTGATTTTCACACTGCCCAAACTCATATTGTTGGCCACGACCGCATTTCGGTCAAAATTATCAACATTGCCGTTCCAATTCTGGCCGTTGCTCGCCGAGGCGCCGGATGTGTTGCCAAGAGTCCCGCCCACAAAAGTTAATGTGCCCGTGCCAAGGGCAGAGGCGCTTCCAACGTTGAGCGTGCCATCGTTGATGGCATATTTCGTTTTCGCGCCTTCATCTTCGACATTCCAAGCAAATCGGCCAGCGGTACTATCAGCGACATTTCCGGGGCCATTCAAAAAGCTGGCAGCAGCGGCTGGATCATTGTTGGACCAATTCGAGGCAACATCCAGCGAGCCCCCAACTTTCCGCGTTATCGTGCCAAGATTATCAGTGAGGATGCCGGCTGAATTCACAAGGGCAGTACGATCATCGCCCACGACCGGGGTTTGGTTTGCATTCGCCGCCGGACTGTCCTTCCAATTGTCGGCGAGTTGGCCCAACGGGCCTTGCGTGACATCGAGGAATCTCGCGTCAATTTGGCCTTGGCCCTGACCTTGCGCCTGGCCAAGCGCTTGCGTTGGTCCGACCGGCGTGCCCGCAATTATCGTGACTCCGCCCAGACCAACCCCGCCGCCGGCCCCAGCGCCGAATCCACTGGGACCGCCAGCCGCGCGCCCCGCTCCGCCCGGACCGCCTCTGCCGGCACCCGCCGCGCCGCGACCTCCACCGCCGGCGAAACCGCCAACCCCGCCAGCCCCGCGAACACCCCGGCCGCCTGCGCCACTGCCGGCAGGTGGTGCTGAACGAATCGCCGGCGACCCCGGCGGAGGTGAAGGTGAATAACCGTCCGGCAGATAAGGATTATTAGAATTTTGGGCGATTATATTAGTAATTAAATTCGGATCGGTAATCGGCTGTTTGGACAAAGCCGATGGATCGACAAGTGATTGTCCATTCGTTCCCGTTATTGTTTCGACCGCGCCGTTCCAAGCGGCAATGGGCGTTGCCCCCCCAGCACTCATCCCCAAGTTCGAGGGGCTTCCCCCCTGCGGTGGTGGACTATTTGCCACGGACTGGGCGAGGTCTGCCGCGGAGAGGACGTTAAAAGCTTTGTAGTCCTGCGCGGTCTGGCTGAGATTGTTTTCCGGCGTTGGTTGCCCTTCACCCTCCTTGAGATTATTTGCTGCTCGCCCAAGTCCCACGCTCCCATCCGCCACCGTCACGTTGCCCGCGGCCATGGGCGCGACCGGCCTCGATTCAACGGGCGTCGGCGCGTTAAACGCAACCTGCGCAACTTCTCCGCCTCGCTTCCCAAGCATGTTTTTGCTCATGCCGAGTGTACTTACGCCCATTTGGACCACCAAAAGTGAACCAATCAGGCCAAACAGCAGCAGGCTGGCGGCCACCAGGTAGCGCGGTTTGATTTTCAGGAGAAATTGCACGAATGGCCCGCGCTGGAAACTGGGCAGCGGACGCAAATTGCCGGGGGTGGCCGCCGGGGCTTCCGCTTTTCTTCCTGCCGCATCCTCGACGAATAATTTCGCCAGCCGCTCGGCGCGGTCAGGGCTGAGCCGTTCCGGAATGCCTTCGAGTTTGGGAAGAGAGTTGGCGGTGTGCTCTTCTTCAAAAGTGTGTTCGAAGGCGAGCGCCGCGGCTTCGAGCCGCCGGTGCAGCGCGGCCAGTTCCGGGTCGGTCTTCAGCCGCGCACGCAACGTCTCCGCCTCAACTTCCCCGGCCTCGCCGAGGACAAGCGCCGTCAGGCGCGCCTCAAGTTCCTCGCGCGGGGAGTGCGCGGGAAGCGGGGAGGGGCCATCGTTGGGCGGAAGCGGATTCATACAGGTGTTTAATCGTTATGACGCGGAAGATCGGGAAAAATTAGAGGAAAAGAAAACGAGTTTAGGAGAGATGCAGATGAGTCGCGGTGTGGCGTGGGAAATGAGTCCCGGAGCGGTGTAGTAACTGAGTCCCGGAGTGGTGTGGTAACTGAGTCCCGGAGGGACGACAGAGGGTAACCCAGCGCTTTAGCGCTGGGAACCATCCTAAAAAACATCTCGAGTCCCGAAGGGACGAAAGAAGCATGGGAGTTCTTTCGTCCCTCCGGGACTCCATTTCCTAATTCATCCATCCCACCCCTAAAGGGGTGGGTTACCTTCTTTCGTCCCTCCGGGACTTTGTACGGCCCGAACCGCTGGTGGTTGCCTGGCGTAGCGAGGGGGTGAGGAGAGCCGAGGGCCTCAGGCTGAGGTGCCCACAGCAGGAATTTGAAATTTGTGATTTGAAATTTGAGATTTCGCCCGAAAAGAAACAAGCGGGGGGAAGGGCTTCGGACTAAGCGAGGGGATGGGAGAAGCGGGCGCAGCAAGTCTGCGCCCCTACGCCTGGCGGCGTTCGTAGGAGCGCAGACTTGCTGCGCCCGTTTGACCCATGCGAAATGGCGAGGCCGGTCGGACAGCGCGAAAGTCTGCGCCCGTTTGGGGATTGGAGAATCTGGAAATTTTATTTTCATGGTTTCATTCCTCACAGCGGCAGCCCCGCGCGGGTGATTTCCGTGGCGAGGCTTTTCAACGCATGGTGTAAAATATATCCCACGTTCCCGACCGTCAGACCCGTCTTCTCCGCGATTTCCTTGTACGATAATTCTTCATAAAACTTCAACCGCACGACTTCCCCCGCCCGCGGGTCGAGCCGTTGCAACCGGTCAAACACCAGCCGCGCCAGGCCCGAGGCTTCCAATCTTTCCACTTCGGCGTCGGGCAGCGGCGCGGGGTCGGCATAGGCGGGGTTGGCATCGGCGGGGGTGGCGGAATCGCCGTCGGCGGATGGGGCGGTGGCTTCGAAGGAGACGAGTTTGCGGTTGGTGCGCAGGCCCGTGATGGCGAGGTTGTGGACCGTGCGGTAGAGCCACGCCGAGGGGTCGCGTACTTCGCCCGTCGGCAGGCGGGGGTGGAGGCGGAGAAAGGCTTCTTGCACGCAATCCTGGGCGTTTTCGGCATTGCGGGTCAGCCGCATGGCGTAGGCGAGCAGGGGGGTCTCCAAATCGCGAAAAAGCTCCTCCAACCGGCGCGGGGGCGCAGGTTTGGGGATGGCTCCCTTGGGTGGGGGCGAGGTCTCCATGCAGGATTGGGAGGGGCGCGGGCGGCCGGGGGTGAAGAGCCGGGCGCGGGTCGGGTGCTTTCCGTTAATGACGTGCCAGATAGGGGTTTATTAGAAGAAAAAGTGAAATCACAGCGGCTTGCGGGCCGATGGCGTGGCCGGGGTGGGGTTCGCTCCGGCATCCAAGAGCGTGAGGAAGATCAACTCCGAGAAGTAGTCGCGCAGCGGCGCGAAATCCGGCGCCCAGACCTGATGGACGGTGCGTTTTTGGCCGTCGAAGGCAATCGTCAGTTCCGTACTGCCCGTGGCGGAAGCGGTCGGTGCCGGGGGCTCAGCGGCGGTGAAGAATTTTCCATCGGTCACTAACTGGCTGAGGTGCGCGGCCAGTTCGCTGCCCAGGACAAAATCTCGCCCGAGCGGCGATTTCTGTTTGATGGCGATATGGGCGAGGCCCGAGCGATCCAAGGTCACAGTGGCCTCGTCGTAGTTCGCGTGGGGGCCGGGAATCTCGTGGAAGGTGACATCCGGGCAGGGTGGCGTGGCGGGCAGCGCGGGCGGCGTTTTGCCATTGAGGATCGCCGCCTGGGCCTCGAGGCGGGGATGGTTATCCTTGAACCACTGCCGGGCATCGGCGAGCGTCTGTTTGTCCTTGTCGTAGGAATGGCCGAAAAAATCAGAGGCCATTTCGCGCAAGCTGGCGCTGTTGTCGCCCTGGCCGAGATTTTTTTCCAGGGCGAGTGCAGCGCGCGGATCGCCGCTGACCGTAAGGATGTGCGCCCAGAATTGGCGGTCGGTGGGTGTGGCTGCTTGCGCATACCAGTCGAGCATCCGGGGTACGGTCCACGGGCGGGGATGAGACGTGAGGCGGTCGAGTTCGTCCACCCTAAGGCTGATGGCGCTGCCCACGTCGGGCTCGCCGAGCGCAATGTCGCTCTTGGCAAGATCGAAAAGGCGCCGGACCAACGGCGGCGGGACGACGCGGTTATACTGCGCAACCTGTACGGTCCCGCCCTCGCGGTGAGCGACGAAAACGCTTTCGCCCATGGGAAACACGTCTTGGGACGGCGGCGGCGGGCTGAAGAATGAGCGCAGGGCGGCGATTTGCGCGGGGTCGAGGTGGCCGAGGAAATGCGGTATGTACGCCGTGGCATCATTGACCTCGCGTGCGGTGTCCACCCCGCCTTGGCGCAACTCCACCGTCGTGATCATCCCGGAGTGGACGTCCTTCTGGCCGAACCACACGCAGCGGATTTCGTCGGGCCCGCAATCGTCCAGATAAAAACGAAAATACATCTGCATGGCGAAATCCTGCGGGATTTCATGAACTTCCTGGGCGGCGAGCGGGGCGGCGCAAAGGGCCGGCAGAAATACGAGGGCAGGGAAAAGGCGGCGCATGTTAAAAGAAGGCATCGGCGGGAGAAAGTTTTTCGCCACGTGGGATAACCCCGGTTGGCTTCGAGCATGGGGCAGAAAATGCCCCGCGCCAAGGGGATTTGCGGCCCGGCTCCGGCGCCCGCCAATTTCTGCCCGATCCCGGGCAAAACATGCCGGGACACATTTTATCAGAATTGAGTTGTGGCGGGGCGGCCAGTTTTGCCAGACTGTCCCGGTTGCCCCACGCGCATGACAACGAAAACTTGGATTCCCGCAGTTTTGGCCCTTGGGGTGGCTGTTGCCTCCGTCGGCGGAAGTGCGTGCTTTACGGGACAAGTAATGCACGCCGTCAGCGGGTCGACGACCTTTGAATCTCCCTCCCTGCGCGTGCGGCACACTTACATTGACGGCAAGGGCCGGATGGTCGTGCTGGCCGATGGTGGCGTCTGGCAGGATGATCCGGCGCTCACCCCAAGGTCGCCCGTCTGGTTCAAAGTCGACGTCGCCAACCTGGCCTCGGAAAAAAATGGACTCATTACGCTGCCGCAATCGGCCCTCATCCCGGGTTCGCCCGATCTGGCGCAATTGGCCCAGGAGGGCTTTGTTGAGATTCCATTTGCGGAAGACGCCCGCCCCCGTAACCGAAACGCCCCGCCCCCGCCCGAAACCAGTTACGTCGAAGTGATTTATTCAAATGGGATGACCGTGGCCAAAAATTTTCCTGAGCAACTCGGCCACGATCCACTTATCACGGTCCAAAATAATTCCGGGACGCCGGACAACCCGGTGCAATTGCTGGACGAGAAGACCGAATCGCATCCGGCGGCAATAATCCTGCTGCCGGTGGCCTTCGCGGCGGATCTTGTGACGTTTCCTTTTCTGGTGATTTTGGTGGTGGCCTCGGGCGTGCATTGAGCGCCAAAAAATTACCCCGCAAACTTTTCCGGGTAATCCCCCGCGGCGTGCAGCGCAAGGAGCGCCGCCTGCACGGATGGTTTATCCTGCTGGTACGTCACGCCGCACCAGCGCGCTTCCGTGGTCAGCACCCGGACACTGGCTTGTTTGAGCGCCAGCAATTTGCCCAGGACGGTGGGCAGATAACATTCGGACTTCATATCGCCCGCATGGGAGCGCAAAAATGCCGTGAGCTGGGTCTCAAGCTGCGGGTACACTGCCGGGGTTAGCGCCCAGCAATTCATGGAGACGACCGTTTCAGCGGGAAAATGCACGCTCACGCCGGCCGCCTTGACACTATGTGCGCCGCCGGCAGGGTGGGGGGCCAGTGCGGTTTGCTCCTCAATGGAAACGAGGTGTCCACCCTCATCCACCTTGCAGACCCCTCGCGCGACGGTGCCGTGCGCGGAAAGGGTCTGCCCGAGGCGGTAGCCGACGAGCGCGTATTCGTGCGAATTTACGGGCGCGGGCCGCAAAAATTGCGCGAGTTGGCGGAAGGCGTCGGCGCCGTAAAAATCGTCGGCATTAACCACGGCAAACGGGCGGTCCACCATCTTGCGGGTGCACCAAACGGCGTGGGCAGTACCCCAGGGCTTGTCGCGACCAACCATGGCCGTGAAACCACCCGGCAGGTCTTTCAAATCCTGCATCACATAGCGGACGTCCAGCCCGGCGTGGACGACGGGATTGAGGTGAATGCGTGCGCGAAAGGCGTCGGCGAAATCCTTCCGAATGATGAAGACAATGGTGCCGAAGCCCGCGCGATGGGCGTCGTAGAGGGAATAGTCAAGAATGGTCTGCCCCTGCGGCCCGAGCGGGTCCATCTGCTTGAGGCCGCCATAGCGGCTGCCCATGCCGGCGGCGAGAATGACGAGGGTGGGGGACATGGGGGAAGGATGAAGGATGAGGGATGAAGGATGAAGGATGAAGCCTGAAATTCTAAATTCTGCATGTTAGATTTTGGAGTGAACAACTTTCGTACCATGAGAAACAGGTTTCCTCGTGGTTGGTTTGGGATGGGTGTGATTCATCCTTCATCCCTCAGCCTTCATCCTTCCTGTTTTCTCCCTTCCATTTTCCCTTTTTCATTCCTATAAGTGTTCCCCTGCGCGCCCAGCTTGAAGACATTGCCGATGATCTCCGCCAATTCCGAGACGCCCCGCTGGCCGCCATCCCGGCTCATGGGCATCGTTCCTTATTTTAATGCCGGAGTGATCGTTTTTTGTTCTTTGTTCGTTTTCCTTGCGCCCGGCGTCACCGTGTTGCGGGATTTGGCGGATCCGGCCATCCGGACCGTCGGAATACCCGCCTTTGCCTGGAGTTTGCACCGGGATTTGTCGCCCAAGTATGCGGCGTGGGCGAATGCGCGGCTGGGCTCGGCAAGAGCCGCCGAGCTTTCCACCCACAATATTTCGGGAACCGAATGGCCGTTGTTCGGCTCTGTCTTCTATCTCTGGGCGACGGAATCGCTGCAGGATGCGTGGGAGCAAAATCATCCGGTCGGGTCGGTGGCACCGAAAGTTTACGCCAGGGATGCCATTGCCGCGGCCACGCGGCTGGTCGTTGACCCCGCGCAGGCGAATTGGGTCAAGATTCACTGGGGCCAGAACTATTTGAAAACGGAAAACGTTTTCTACCGAATGCTCATCATTTCCGCCGTCACCAGCTACACCCGACTCTCGGGCGACCGGGAGTATTTACCTTTGTTGCGGGACCAAGCGGACAGTTTGGCGGCCGATCTCGGCGCCAGCCCCACGGGCCTGCTGAATGACTATCCGGGGGAATGTTATCCCGGCGACGTGCTGACCGCGATTGCCATGATCCACCGGGCGGACCAAGTCCTCGGCACGGATCATTCCGCGTTCGTCAACCGCGCCATTCGGGGATTTCAAGGCGGCGCATTGGATCTCCATGGTTTGGTGCCATACGCGGCGTTTGCCCTGCGCGGGGTGCCACTGGGGCCGGCCCGAGGCTGCGGCAATTCGTATGTCTCGCTGTTCTCGCCGCTCATCTGGCCGGATCAGGCGCGGAAATGGTACGACCTTTATTCCAAATATTACTGGCAGGAAACTTGGGTCTGCGCCGGTTTCCGGGAATTTGCCAACGATGCGCCCGGCAGCCAGTGGCTCTTTGATGTGGATGCCGGACCGGTGATTGATGGGTTCGGGTGCGCCGCTTGTGCCTTCGGCCTCGGCGCCGCGCGGGTCAATGGACACTTCGAGCAGGCCTACCCATTGACCGCCGAAATGCTGGCCACCGCCTGGCCTCTGCCGAATGGCACGCTGCTATTCCCCCGGCTGCTGTCCAATGCGGCGGATGCTCCCTACCTCGGCGAAGCCGCCATCCTTTTCAATTTAACCCGCTTGCCGGCTGCCGGGGTTCCCGTTCAAACCGGCGGTTCGCTGCCGAGGTTTGTTCTGGTGGTCCTGTTTGTTCAATTCAGCTTGGGTCTGGTATTTTTGGTCCTGCCGATCCGGGCCATGCGCAAATTGTGGATGGAGAAGCCCCCCCGGGAAATCTACCGGCCCGGACTGCAGTTGGTGATCTGGGCCGCTTTGTTGACCGCCTTCCTCGCCTGCCTGATTATTGGGCAGGCAATGGTGGGCGCGCTGTTTCTGGCTGGCACTCAGTTTTTGCCCAGGTATGTCCGGAAGAGAAAGGTCTCTTCCTAATCAGCGGGTAAGGATTGGGAAACCAGTTAAATGCAAGATGCAAAATAAAGATGAATGACCGGGATTGGAATAGCAGTGAACCGGCGCATTTTGCATTTTGCATTTTACCTTTTGCATTCGTATAAGTGTTCCCATGCGCGCCCATCTTGAAGCCATTGCCGAGGAACTCCGCCGTTGGCGGACGGAGGGCGCCACGCAGGTGTTTGTGGATGACCATACGTTGGTGGGATTGCGGGCGGCGGTGGCGCGGGCGCGCGGCCCGGTCATGGCTGTGCTGCCGGACCCGGCGCCGACCGCCACCGGCCCGCTCACGGATGCCCTTGCCTCCCGTCAAACGGCGGTTGCCCGCCGACCAGCCCGCGCGGAGGCCAAGATCGGAGTGCAATTGCGCTGGGACGGGCAGCCGATGGCGCCGATTCCCGCGCCGCCGGTGGTGGAAGTGCCGGGCGGTTCCAAAATGGAACAGATGAACTGGCTGCGGGAGCGAGTTTTGAGCGATCCGGTTTGCCTCGCGCATCTGCGCCCGGGAAGAAAACTGGTTTTTGGCGTCGGTACGCCCGAGGCGGAGATATTCTTTTGCGGGGAAGGGCCGGGGGCGGAGGAAGAAATGCAGGGCGAGCCGTTCGTGGGCCCGGCCGGCCAGTTGCTCACCAAAATTATTCAAGCCATGGGCCTCTCGCGCGAGAAAGTTTACATCGGCAACGTGATGAAGTGGCGCCCGGAAATGCCCAACGATTTTGGCAACCGCGAGCCCACGCCGGAGGAGGTGGCGTTTTCGCTCCCATTCCTGCGGGCGCAACTGGCCATCGTGAAACCGAAGGTCATCGTCGCCCTCGGCAACACCGCCGTCAACGCGCTGCTGGGAGCGGACCCCGAGCGCAAAGCGAAGGACATCCGCGGAAAATGGCAAACGTTCGATAGCGTGCCAATGATGTTCACGTACCATCCGTCGTATCTGCTGCGGAATTCGAGCAATGCAGCCAAGCGGCAGGTTTGGGAAGCGATACTTGAAGTCATGCAGCGGGTCGCATTGCCGATCAGTGAGAAACAGCGCGGATATTATTTGAGTAGATAGCCGAAACGGGAAAGGAGTATTCGCAACAAGATTGACTAGTTATTTTGGTAGATTCATGGTTCGGACGTGAGACGGTCCCGTTTTTTCATTGCGCTTTTTGGCCCCGTTTTCTTTTCGGGTTGCATCTATATGGCGGCAAAGAGCGGGGTCACGACCAAGACTAATTATTCGCTCGCCAGGCTATCCGATGGATATCTACTTGCCGTGGATCAATGGAATGACGGCTTCATCGCTCAGCCTTCGGGGCGGATTTCCAATCATCTCGAGTACCACGATGTTATTAAACTTAAGGGACTTAGTGGAAATTATGCAGATGGCGAATTCGTATTCGTCAGTGAAAATGGAAAGCCGGTGGATAACCACATCTCCATAATCAACGATTTTAGGGGAAAAATCGGCCTCGATCTGGTCAAAAAAGCTGTGACAATTGATTTAATCTACGAGAATGTTTTGCCTTACCAGTTTAACGGCGTTCAACCTTATGTAGAGGTGCCGCTAGATGCGATTCTGCCAATTGACAAAGTTTACCCATTGAACTCCCCACCGATACCATCGGTTGCCAGGGAGCCAAATCAGACCAACGGCTCCAATAAATAGTCCGGCAGGTGTACCGATTTTCGAGGCCAAATGGAATTTCCGATTTCGAGTGCGATTCCGACCGATTTTGCTTCATCCTTCATCCTTCATCCCTCATCCTTCCGCCCATGCCCTTCGACTTCTCCACCGTCCCTGACCGCCGGAACACCGGCAGCCTCAAATGGGACAAATATGCCGGCCGCGACATCCTGCCCTTGTGGGTTGCCGACATGGACTTCCTGTCGCCGCCGCCGGTAATGGAGGCGTTACGCGAGCGCGCGGAGCATGGCATTTACGGGTATACTGTGCCGAATGACGAGGCGCGTGCGACGGTGGTCGAGTATTTGCAGCGGCAGTATGGCTACGCCATCGAACCCGAGTGGATCGTTTGGTCGCATGGGTTGGTGCCGGCCTTGAGCATCGCCTGCCGCGCCTACGCGAAGGAAGGCGAGGGCGTCATGGTCTGCACACCCGTCTACCCGCCGATGTTGAGCTGCCCAGTGAACATGGGGCGGAAGCTGATTGCCGTGCCGCTCAAGCTGGAAAATGAGCAATGGAGCTTCGATTGGCCGGCGCTGGAACAGGCGGTCGCGCCCGACACGCGCGTGTTCATTTTGTGCAGCCCACATAATCCGATTGGCCGGGTGTGGTCGCGCGCCGAACTCGCGCAAGTAGCCGAATTCTGCGCGAAGCATAATCTGGTGCTCGTGTCCGATGAAATCCATTGCGACCTCGTGCTCGATGGCAACGTGCGCCACACGGTCACGGCGTCGCTCGGGCCGGAGGTCGAGGCGCGGACGTTAACGCAGATGGCCGCGAGCAAGACGTATAACCTGCCCGGGCTGGCCTGCGCTTTCAGCGTCATCGCCGACCCGAAACTGCGCTCGGCGTTCGTGCAAGCGGCGCAGGGATTGGTGACGGAAATTAACGCTTTTGGCTATGCCGGTACCGTCGCGGCCTTTCAACACGGCGAGCCCTGGCGGCAGGAGCTGATTGCTTATTTGCGCGCGAATCGCGATTTTCTGTACGAATTTGTCAAAACCCGTCTCGCGCCGTTGAAGCTCGTGCCCATGCAGGCGACCTATCTCGCGTGGATTGACGCCCGCGCGCTTGGCGTGGATAATTTGCAGAAATTTTTCGAGGACGCCGGCGTGGGCCTGTCGCCCGGGAGTATCTTCGGCGAAGCGGGGCGCGGGTATGTTAGATTGAATTTTGGCTGCCCGCGCACGACGCTGGAGGAAGCGCTGAAGCGGATGGAGCGGGCGGTGAAGGGGAAGCGATAGAAGTTTTTTAAGATGCGGCGAAGGGCGTGGACGTAGCGCGGTGGGGGGGGCCCCCGCGCGGGGGGGTATAAAAAAGGGAAAAACCCGAGAAGCCGGGGGACGCACGCGCAAAGGGACCAAAACACAAAAAAAAAGGATAACAGACC
>CAZLPS010000016.1:0-1190 GCA_964561455.1 uncultured Opitutales bacterium | reverse complement strand
ATTTTTTTTTTTTACCCGGGGGGGAGGGGGGGCCCGTGGGGGGGGTGCACCCCCCGGCTTTTGGTTTATTAAACAGGCGGCACCCCCGGGCGCCGGGGGATCACCCACCGCGCTACGTTCCCAATGCGAAAATAATCGGTTCCCGTCTCACGACGCTTTACAAACAACTCCTTTTATGATTGATGAAGTTTTGCCATGCTGCCACTTAACAGCCCCCGGTGGTCAGAATTAAGGCATGCCTACGGAAGTGCCGGGGACATTCCTGCCTTGCTCAAGCAACTGGAGGGATTTCCGTCGTCCGAAAATAATGGGGAGCCTTGGTTCGCTTTATGGAGTTCACTTTGCCATCAAGGTGACGTCTATCCGGCGTCGTTTGCGGCCGTTCCACATATCATAGGTGTATTGGCCATGGCGCCCGAACGCGCCGATTTTTCTTTTTTTCATTTGCCTGCCCAGATCGAAATTCGGCGTTTGCGAACGAACGCGCTTGTTCCCGATGAATTGCGGGAGGCCTATTTTTCCGCGCTTCGGCAAATTCCGGTGCTGGTGGCTGCGGCCTCTGCGAGAAAGTGGAATAATGGGTTTATGACCTGCGCCTTGTCGGCGATCGCGGCGGCGAAGGGTTTTCCGATTGAGGCCGAGGCCATTCAGGAATTGAATCCGGAGAATGCGCAAAAACTGTTGAATGACCTTTAGGAGATAATGAAAGGCGACGCTACGTTTGTGGACGGCTCTTTTCGTTTGGACGTAGCGCGATGCTTCAGCCCGCGCTTCCGGGAAATCCGGATTCGGAAGCGCGGGCTGAAGCACCGCGCTACGTAGCTTCAGCCGACCCATTGATAGTCCTGCCATTGACGCACCAATCCGGCCTTCACCGGGTTTTGCCGGATATACTCAATTACGCGGGCCGTTTCAGCTTCATCGCGCATCCAGCAATCAAACGAGTCGGCCTGCCAGAATGGCCCGGTGCGCCCAAGAGCGGCATTCGCCAACCGGCCCGTCCGGCCTTTGAAATTGCGCAGGGCAACACGCAGGGGTAGCGGCGAATCGTTATCCGGCGCCAGGAGAAAATGCACATGATTGAGCATGATCACATAATGAGGAACCTGCCAGCCGCCCTCGTTGGCCAGCCACGACCAGCCATCCCGGACGATTTGACAGACCGCGGGATCGAGAAATGGCGTAAACCC
>CAZLPS010000015.1:0-61693 GCA_964561455.1 uncultured Opitutales bacterium | reverse complement strand
GCTTGAGCGCGCGGGTCGCGGGATCAATTTCATACGCGGCCACCTTGCCGGCCTTCTCGTAGCAGGAATAGAGGTGCTTGCCATCGGCCGAGAGGGTAAAGAAAGACGGGCCTTCCGCTTGGGCCGCGAGGGTCGGCGTGGTGAGCACGCCTGTATCGGCATTGAAATGGCCGAGCGAAATGCCGTGGTCGGCGCCGCCGTCGGCCGTGCCGTAGAACACAAAATAGTCCGAGGTCTTGGCCGGCGCGGCGGGGGTCGCCGGGGTCGAGCTGGCGGCGGGCGCTTCTTCCTTCGAGCAGGCGGAAAACAGCACGGCCGCGAGGGCGGCGAGAATAAGGGGGGAGGAGGAATAGGGCATAAACTGGCGATGCTGGCGTAAAGTACGCGCCGGGCAAGCCTGAAGAAGCGCGCCCGCCGCTTTACGCGGATGATTTCCCATTCCCTCCCCCGCCATCCTTACTTCACCATGGGGGTGACACGTTTGACGAGTTGCAGGGCGATTTGCCACGGATCGCGGAGCATGACAAGCTCGTCGCCAACGGGAGTCGTCGTCAGGTCCTCGGCAATGGTTGCGCCCGCCGCCACGAGGCGGTCGCGGTCGGCGGCTGGGTTCGCCGAAAGGAAGGCGAGATGCAGGAGAAGGGGATCCATGGCTTCATAATTGGGGACGGCGACGCGAGGGTTGCGGTAGAGTTCGACCATGACCGCGCCGGAATCGTCCTTGATAAAATGCATAAAGGCCGGTTCGCCACCGGCCCGGGCCAGGGAACAACCGAGGTGTTTAATATACCATGCCGCCATGGCGGCGGGATCGGCGACTTGCAGGGCGAGATGTTCGAGTTTCATGCTTAAGAGTGTTTTAGTTTCTAGTTCTTAGTTTTTAGTTATCCAGATCCGACGGCCGGCTTTCAGCCTTCGCGGTCCGGCTTCCTGCCTGACTCCATATATAGTGTTTCAATAACTAGAAACTAAAAACTAAGTACTAGAAACTTCGTCAGCCCCGGCCGACGAGCGGCATCTTCGTCGCCATGATGGTGACGAAGGGGATGTTGGCGTCGAGGGGGAGGCTGGCCATGTGGAGGACAGTGGAGACAACGTGCTGGGCGTCCATCATGGGTTCGGCGAGGATGCGGCCATCGGCTTGTTTGACGCCGCGGCCCTGCTTGGCGGAGAGGTCGGTGAGGGCGTTGCCGATGTCCACCTGACCGACGGCGATGTTATATTGCCGTCCGTCGAGGGAGAGGCATTTGGTGAGGCCGGTGACGCCGCATTTGCTGGCGGTGTAGGGGGCGTATTCGGGGCGCGGGGCCTGGGCGGATACGGAGCCGTTGTTAATGATGCGGCCCCCCTGGGGGTTTTGGTCCTTCATCATGCGAAAGGCTTCTTGGGCACAGAGGAAGGCGCCGGTGAGGTTGGTGTCCATCGTGTCGGTCCACTGGGCGAGGGTGAGGTCCTCGAAGGGAATGTAGGCGGCGGGGTTGATGCCGGCGTTGTTGAAGAGGACGTCGAGGCGGCCAAAAGTTTTTTTGATTTGGGCAAAGAGGGCGCGGACGGATTCCTGCTGGCTCACGTCGGTGGGCACGGCGAGGGCGCGGGAGCCGGCGCCGGATTCGGCAACGACTTGCGCCAATAAATTGGCGCGGCGGCCCGCGAGAACGACGGAGTAGCCTTCTTTGAGGAAGGCGAGGGCCACGGCGCGGCCAATACCGGAACCGGCGCCGGTGACGAGGGCGATTTTCATGGGTGGGTGGAGGTAAAACAAGATTAGGTGCAATTAGCCACAAAAAACACAAAAGACGCAAAGAGGAGATGTTTTGACTTGTCTCCAAGCAACCGATTAACATTATCACGCCACGTGAATTCGTGGTGTTTCATCGATGAAAGTTGGCACGATGGCGCCAATGAGAAAATTGGCGTTCTGGCGGCGGTGGTATGTTCGCGCGCGACCAATGAATCACTGCAACGGGAAATGTACCGTGTGCGAAAGAAATATTTTGGGGAAGAAAATGCCCGCGACCTTTAAAGTGAATTGAAGGGCAAAAGCCTTTTCAGCAATGCCAGTATCGCCCATGTAAAAGAGCATGGGTTTTCCAGAAATCTGGCGATGGCCCGTGAAATTATTGAATTCTCCAAAAAAACGGACATGCGTATCGCTGTCGGAGTGGTTTATGGCAAAGACAGTCCGCCCTTGCTTTCACCCAAGCCCAAGGTTTTGGCCCCGCCATTTCGCGAACTGTGCGTAAGAATACGCTCGCAGTTGAAAGCCGGACACTTGTGCCAGCTGGTTTTTGACCAGCGCTGGGCGCACAGGAAGGAATCAGCATCGCCGTACGCAATTATTTGGCCGGGCTGGCGCCACCGTATCGCATTTTTCCCCACCCCTTGATTGGCGTTTCCAATATTTTTGCGGGGTTGCAATTTGCCGACATTGTCGCCCATATTATTGCGCGGTATTCATCAGGAGATGACCGATTTCTGCTCTGGTGTCGGCTGTTAAGTTCAATGCAAATCGAGGGGCTTGATCATCGCGGGCAACCGGTTTTTGGATTTTATCGCCAGCAATGGCTGGGTGGCGACGGCTACGTGCCCCGGCGTCTGCGGGCAAAAAAATAGAGCTGGGGTCTTCCGGGAAGGAAGAGTGATGAAACCGGGCAGGTTTCACGCCAGCTCTATCGTCACTTTAGCTGAGGGATGGAATATGACAAGTGAGAAATAGCGACGGGAATTTAAGAAATTGCCCATCAACCGTTTATAAATCCTCAATTCTTATGCCAGTAATCCCGTCAAATTGCACGGTTTAAGCGCCGCGGGCGCTTCGTGCCTCAACTTTGGGATCGTGGGGCGCGACAAAAATCGAAATCTCATTCTTGAATGCCTTACCGTCGTTGAATTCAACCGTGATGGCAAACCGGATGTCATAGCCAGTTCGGGCAGGACCGGATTGGCCGTTTGGCAGGTCGTTTCGTGGCGACGTTGATTTGGTGATGACGAGACTCGCTTTCCGGATGAGAAGGAAGTCAAATCCAGCTTTTTCAATTTGCTCGCTAAACTTGCTCGCTGCGAGAGAAATTGCAAATGTTGGCGCAGTGGCGGCAACCGGATCAGTTGGTTGGAGTAGATCGATCTGCAACTCAGTCAAATCTTTAACCAACAGTCCCCAAAGCCAAAAGCCGTCAAAATCGGCATACCTGCTGGTATAGGTCCCGAGAAAGTTGTGCAAAACGCCTTTGATGTCTTTTCGATGCGGCATTTGCTGATAAACAAGGTGCTCTATGGTTTCGCCTCCGGCACATACCAATCGCCGCGCAGCCATTTGGCGAGCATCTCAATGTCGTGGTCGTTGAGGCGCTTTTGTTTGCCGAAGGCGGGCATTTTGTCGTTGTCGGGGCCGTAGAAGCGGGGGTGGCCAGGGTCATTGAGGAAGGCGGTGAGCCATTCGGTCGAGCCATAGCCGGTGAGGTCGGGGGCGGTGGCGTCGGGGTTGGGCTCGTGGAATTGGTGGCAGTCCTCGCAGGTGATTTCCGTTTTAATTAACTGGCGACCTTCGGCGATGATTGCGGCGTCGCGGGTGTCGGCGGCCTTTTGCGCGGGGAGGCTGGCTTCGGCCGAAATGGCAGCGAGAACTTTTTGCAATTTTGCAGCTTGGTCGGGAGTGAACCCTTTCACGTCCTCGTGCACAAACTTGACCATGGGGCCGTCTTTGAATTTCGTTGCTCCAAAATAATGGGGGCTGTCCACGGTCGCGGGGTTGAGGAGACCGCCGAGCCATTCGCGGCTGGCAAAGCCTTTGAGGTCGCTGGCGAGTTCCTTGGATTCATCAAGTTTTGATCCGAGGGCATCGGTGCCGCCGAAGCGGTGGCAACTGGCGCAATTTTGCGCGAAGAGGCGCGGGCCCTGCGTGTAGGGGTCGTCGGCCAACAAAGAGACGGCGCCGGCCGGGGGGATGCCGGTGGGCGACATGGCCAAGACGCGAACACGGGCGGCGTCGGTATCGGATTGCTCGACCGCGAGTTGATAATGCTCGTTGTGATGGTCTTCGTTCTTGGCGAGGTAGCTCAAAAAGACTGCGCCGACCAGAAGCGAGCAGCAGAAGCCGACGTTGAAGCGGTGGCCGAGTTTCCATTTGCCGACGAAGGGCATGAGGAAGAGAAAGCCAAAAATCATTCCCGGGATGATGAGGGCGCCGATGATTTCGGTTTTGCCGGGGAAGTATTTCAAAAATTGGTAAATGGAAAGGAAATACCATTCGGGCCGTGCCGCCGGGAAGGGCACGGAGGCGTCGGCGGGCGCGCCGAGTTCCGCGCCGTGATTGTAAAGTACGAGAAACAGTACTGCGGCCAGCACGGCGAGGCAGGCGACGGCATCCTTGAGCACCTGGTCGGGCCAGAAGGCGGCGTCGGGCTTCATGCGGGGCTCGGCGGGCGTGATGCCATGACGGCGGAAGAGATAAATGTGCCCGACAATCAGCGCGAGAATTCCGCCGGGCAACACGCCGGCGTGGAGCGCGAAAAAGCGGGTGAGAGTCTGGTGGCCGAAGTCGTTACCGCCGACCACGACCCGGCGCAGGCTGTCGCCGACGATGGGCACGATGCCGGCAAGGTTGGTGACGACGCGCGTGGCCCAATAGCCTTTTTGGTCCCAGGGGAGCAGGTAGCCGGTGAGGGACAAGCCGAGGACGAGGAGGAGGAGAATTAAACCCGTGAAGAAATTCAGTTCGCGCGGGGCTTTGTAGGCGCCGTCAATGAGCACCTGCATCAAGTGCAGGACCAGCAGGACAATCATGGCTTGCGCGGTAAAATGGTGCAGGCCGCGGACAAACCAGCCGAGGAACATCTGGTCTTGGATGTAATAGACGCTTTCCCAACCAGTCTGGGAACTCGGGCTGTAGGCCATCCACAGGAAGACGCCGGTGATAATTTGGATGACGAGGGCGAAGGTCAGCGTGCTGCCCCAGACGTAGCGCCAGCGGGAACCCCCGGGCACGTTTTCGTACAGGGCCTCGTGGGTAATTTTGCGGTAGCCCGTGCGGTGGTCGAGCCAGTCGAGAAGGGGTTTGATCATGATCCGAGAGGCACCCTTTCCGATGTGCCGGCCTGGAAGTTTTGAAACTGGAGCCACACTTCGTTGCCGTTTTCAATTGTGCAGGCCAATTCGTCAAGCCCGCGCGGGGAGGGGCTGCCGGTGCCCGCGATCTCGCCGGTGATTTTAAACGTGCTATTATGGCAGGGGCAAAGAAAACCGGCCTGGGCGGGTTCGTAATTGGGGAGGGTTGGGACGTAATCCACAAAACAGCCGGCGTGCGGGCAAATGACGCTGAAGGCTTTGACGGGCTTTTGCGGATCGGCGGTGCGCATCATATAGACCGAGCCGATGGCGGACTCGGGCGTCTTGGTCCAGGCATCGGTGCGGCTGGCGAGGATGGGAAACCGGTGGGGGGTGCCGTCGTTCGGCAGGGCGTCGAGCGTGGTGACGCGCACTTTGACGCCTTTGGAATCGCCGCCGGCGCGAAGCAACGGGTCGAGGTAGAAGGCGACGCCGCTGGCGACGGGCACAGCGCCGAGGGCGCCGCCGAGGGCGACACAGCACGCTTTCTTCAAGAATTCGCGGCGCTCGGATTGGTTTGGCGGGGTGGAAGGGGGCATGGGGGCGAAACGAGGTATTCTGCCTATCAAGAAAACTTCGTTACTCCAAGGCAATGTCGAATGTTGCAGAAGCAAAAAAATGAATCTAATCGAGCCTGACAGCGTTGTTAATCCAATGGGGAAAGGGAAAGGATGAATCTGCAAGGCCCGGATTCGATGCGCTCGTGATGCTGCTATTTACCCTTCGGCAGGTTGGGATCAGGGAGGGCTTGGACGGTCGCGCGCAGGTGTTGCATGGTGCCGATCATGCGCATGCCGAGCTTGCGGGAGTCTTTCTCCACAATGCGCCCGCGCACCACCAACCAAGTCCACTTGCCGTCGCGCTGGAAGCGAAACCGGGTCGCGAGCAGTTCCGACTGGTGGTGCATGTGCTGTAACATGTCGTGCTGGAACAATTGCCGGTCTTCGGGATGAATGCCGTTTTGCCAGTCTTGGACGGAGATGCCTTCGGGGCGCTCGGGGAATCCGGTGAGCTTGCTGAATTCGGCGTCAAAACGGATCATGCCGGCGGGAATATTCCAGTCCCACAGGCCGACTTCCGCCACGGCAAGGGTGGCGCGCATGCGATCGATGGTTTCCCTGGCTTCGCGAAGGCTCGCGCGGCCGGTGGAGATATCGTCGGCCACGACCATGAGGAGCCGTTCCTTGCGCTCATCGAAATAGGCGGCCTGTTTGGTGAGCAGGAGTTCAAGTTTTCGGCCTTCGAAATCCGTGCTCTCGGTTTCCTCGCGCAGAACTTCGCCAAGGTTTTGGAGGAGGGTCAATTCGCGCCCGCGCCAGAAGGCATCCACGGAGCTTTGGTGTTTCAACTGATCCTCCTCAGTGCCCCCGGCCTTGCCGTAGAACTGAAACCAGCGGCGATTGACGAGCAGGGGCTTGTCCGTGATGTCCTTGAGCAAAACGCCCATCGGGAGTTCATCCAGCAACTGGCGCAGAAAATGGGCGCGCTGGCGTTGCTGCATCAATTCCTGGCGGCGTTCATCGGTGAAGGCAGCGAGGAGGAGCGCCACCAATCCGTGGAAAAGCAAAAATACCCACGCCGGCAGGAGGACCAGCATTCCGCCGGTCCCGGCGAACGGGCCAAGGCCCTCTTTGGCGCAGAGCGCCGTGATGATGCCCAGCAGCAGGTTTGCCAACGCCGCACCCGAGGTCCCGAAGCGCCACGCCGTCCAGAACACGCAGGGCAGGGCAAGATAGGCCAGGGGATACAGGGCCACATCGCTGGCATTTAAATTCCGCATCATCACCAGGAGGCTGCCAATCAGCAGCAGGTTGACGAGGAGCCATTCCCGGACGCGCGTGGCGTTCCAGCGGCGGAAATAGTCCACGCCGAGCGAAAAGATAAAGGGCGTCAACATCATCGTCCCCGTCCAGCCCGCCAGCCATTGGGCCAAAAACCGCAGGGGAAAGCTGCCGGTGTCCTCGCCGCCGGCGGCGCCCGGCAGGAATGCGAGACTGAAGGCGTTGATGACCGAGGCGGCCGGCCCGGCGAGAACGGCAAGGGTCAAAACGTCCGCCGCGCTGCGAAGCCGTGAATCGAATCCAGTCAAGTCGAGCAAGGAGCGACCGGCTGCGGCGCCACAACCAAGGCCTGCGGCGTAAAGGGGGATGCCAATCCAGCCGAAGTGGCTGAGAGCCGCGCTGGCGAAGCCGGCGGCCAAAATGGCCGGGAGGGCCTTCCAGCCCTGCTGCCAGATTACCGCCAAGGCCGCCGCGAGGCCAAAGTTCAACAGGGGGAAATGCTGGTGTGCCGGCACGGTGGCGTCACGTCCGATTTGGTCGAGCGCGAGCACGAGGGCAAACGACCACAACAGCCACAGGTAGGGAATGGGGCCGGCGGCCATCGCCGCGGTTTGGTCGGCGACTGGAGTCTTGGGAGGATTCGGCATGAAGCAATGCTGCCCCTAAAATCGCCCATGCCGGGGCGTTTGCCCACACTAAAATTCACGTTGGGCGCGTTTTTACGGGGCGGACAGAAGGACGTGGGGCGAAGAACGTAGGGCGAAGGGTGTAGGGCGGTCTTTTGTCAGACGTGTCGGACAGGTCGGACTAGTCGGACAAGTCAGACAGGGCAAACGGAACTGTCCGTTTTGCCGCCCTTCGCTTATCGCCCCGCGCCCTCAGAACTAAGCCAGCAAACCTTCGGCCTTCAATCGCGCAAACAACGCCAGCGCGGATGATGAGCGATTGAGGATGTACAAATGCAGCCCGGGCACTTTCTTTTCCACCAAACCGCGGATTTGCGCGTCGGCCCATTCGACGCCAGCGGTTTCGGCGGCGGTTTCTTGGCCAGCCAGCGCGGTAAGTTTCTTCACCAACTCAGGCGGGTACGTGGCATTGCAAAACGAGGAGAACTTCTGAACTTGGGCGTGGGACAATGCCGGCAGAATCCCCGGAATGATCGGCACCGTGATGCCAATCGCCCGGCAGCGTTCGACGAATTTAAAGAATGCAGCGTTGTCAAAAAACAGCTGCGTGGTGATGAAGTCCGCTCCCGCGTCGACCTTGGTCTTAAGGTTGCGCAGGTCGGCGTCGGGCGATGGCGCTTCGGGATGGGTCTCGGGGTAGCCGCCAACACCCATGCAGAATTCCGGATAATGTTCATGGATGAACGCGACGAGCTCGCTGGCATAGCGCAGACCGTCGGGGTGCGGCGTGAACTCAACGGCACCCTTGGGCGGGTCGCCGCGGAGTACCATGAGATTGCGGAAGCCCGCATCGCGGAGGCGGGTGAGGACAGCGTGGAGTTCCGCCCGGGAGTGGCCGACGCAAGTCAGGTGCGGCATGACCTCGAAGCCAAAGCGGTCGCGCAGGATGAGGCCGTATTCGAGCGTGCGCTCGCGGGTCGAGCCGCCCGCGCCGTAAGTGATGGAGACGAAATCGGGCTTATACGGTTGCAGGGCGGCGGCCGTATCGAGAATCTGCTTGGCGCCTTCCGGGGTTTTGGGCGGAAAGAATTCGACCGAAACCAACGGGCGGCCGGCACGGAGGAGGGCGGTGATGGGTTGGCCGGGCATGGGGTAGGTAAGAATTAAGAAGTAAGAATTAAGAATCGGGCCACGCGCAAGCGAAATGAATAATATACATATCAATGTATACGGATATGATGATGCGTGTAAAGACTAACTTGCAGGTTGGCAGGATCTAGAAGGTAGGAGGTGGAAGGTGGTAGGCAGTATACAGGAGACAGGAGTCAGAAGACAGGAAGTATTGAGTTCGGAACAAGAAAATCGGCTACGCGCAACGCAAACATTCGTTCTTCAAAAAGATTTGGGGTGATTATAATGTTGCCCGGGCCGGGGCGAAAAGAAACCCTGCGGACTGAATTTATGAAACCCCGCATCCTTGTCTCCCGCCCCCCGTCCGCCGCTGCAGTGGAGGAATTGCGCCCGCACTTTACCGTCGAGGCCAATGAAGTCGGAATCGCTTGGAGCCCCGAGGAGCTCCGCCGCCGCGCCGCCGACAAAGTTGGCCTCCTGTTGTCCGGTGCGGACCGGATTGACGGCCCGTTGTTGGAGGCCGCTCCCCAACTTAAAGTGGTCTGCAATGTGGCCGTCGGTTATAACAATTTGGACTTGGCCGCCTGTACCGCCCATGGAGTCCTGGCGACGAACACCCCGGGGGTGCTGGATGAGACCACCGCCGATTTGACCTGGGCGTTGCTCCTGGCGGCGGCGCGCCGCCTTCCGGAAGCAGACCGATTTGTGCGTGCCGGCCAATGGCAGGGCTGGCGGGGCGATGGATTCCTCGGCGTGGATGTCCATCATGCCACCCTCGGCATCATCGGCCTGGGGCGCATTGGGCAGGCCGTGGCGCGACGCGCGCGGGGATTTGCGATGAAGGTGATTTACCACAACCGCCATCGGTTGCCGCGCAAAGTGGAGGAGCAGTTGGGTGTGACTTACGCGACCCTTCCCGGCCTTTTAAAGAAGGCGGATTTTATCAGTTTGCATCTGCCGTATTCCCCGGAGGTCCATCATTTAATCGGCGCCAGGGAAATTGCGCAAATGAAGCCGTCGGCGATCCTCGTCAACGCGGCCCGTGGCGGCCTCGTGGACGATGGCGCGCTCGTCGCCGCGCTGCGCGAGCGCCGCATTGCGGCGGCGGGCCTGGACGTCTTTGAAAATGAACCCAAGTTCAATCCCGGTTTTCTGGAGTTGGACAATGTCGCGCTGGTGCCGCACATCGGCAGCGCGACGAGCGCCACGCGCCACGCGATGTTCCGTTACGCGGTGAAGAATTTGGCCGCCGTACTGGCCGGTCGGCGCCCGCCTGCGCTCCTCAACCCTGCGGCGTGGAAAGACCGCCGCCGATAACCGCCAAGGGTAATGGCCGCAAGTTGAGGAGGCGAGGGAAAGGACCGGGCATTGGCCGGAGGATGAGGCTGATAGCGGAAAATTTGACCTGGTTTACGACCCCGGCAACCTGACCGAGCATGATGTGCAAACCATCCGCCAAAAAGTGGTGTTGGCTTGGCGGCTGAGAGAGGCCAACCTGGCACTCGACAAATAGTTTGGAAAAGGATAGTGAAATCGGGATGAGGCACGCCTAAAAAGTAAGAACCCCTCCGAAGTTATATGAAACGCATGCTTCGCCGGTGGATCTTATACCCAATTTTTGTGGTGGCCTGTGTCGGCGGGGGCGCGGCCTTTTTGGGAATGGAGATTCATGATCCGGATAGTCTCCATTTGTTGCGATATAATGCGAGCTACCACACCCCAACGCCGGCGGAAAGGGAGCGTTTCCGCCAATACGTTATCAGTGACGAGCCAAATTACTGGCTGTATACCGGGGCGATACTTGGCGGCGTTCTGGCCATCGGGATGATCTTGGTCGCCGAAAAGGCGCAACGTGGCAAAACCTGAGGGAATATGTTCCCGGGGCGGAATGCGTTGGAGCTTCCCTCGGCAAAAGCAAACGGAAAAGGATTGCCGTTGCTTGGGGTATGGACTTAAAGATCAATCTCCCGCAGGGCAATCCTGATGGGGGAGCCGTTATGAAGATCCTCACGAGACGCCGCTGGATCGGGTTGGGGCTGATTTGCCTCTCGGCGGCCGGGGCGTTTTATATTCTCGGCGATTTGGTTGTTCATGGCGGAGACCCGGTGGCATTCATGCCCGAAGACCAAATCCACGAGGCCGAAAATGGGTCGTGGATTGGATATGCGGCGATTAGCGTGCAGATTAACCCCTTCCTTTATTATTCTCTTTTGGCGGCTTTTTTCGCCGGCCTCGGATGTTTTTTCTGGCCGGCGCGCCGCCCTGACCCAAACCAACCATGAAAAAGCAATCCATCCTCATCGGCATTCTTTTGATTTTGGTTTTGGGCGTGGTGCTGGCCTGGCGATTCTGGCCGGCGGCGGAATCCGGGCCGGAGGACCTGGCACCCGTGGTCAAATCGCGCGCCGTTCCAGCGGGCAACGTCATTCAGAATACCCAGAAGTCCGTGGCGGTGGAACCACCCAAACTGCCACCGACCGCGCCGCACGATGCGCCGACGAGTCCATCTTCATCCCCCGCGGGCACATTTCCCAACCGCGCGGACCTTGCCGCCGCCCGCAATAATGGCCTCGCGGCCCAGACCGCGGATCAGACCCAGGCCATTCAAAATAAGATGCGCGATATCGAACAGTTTAGGGCCCAATCGCAGGATTTGCTGGATAGAAAGACGGCCGAAATTTACGCGACGATCACGGACCCGGCCGCGCAAGCCGCCGAATTGGCCAAGCTCGAGAAGGCCCGGCAATCTTATGATGCCTTTTTGCAGCAGCAGCAGGCGGCCCTTGAGGCGATGAGAGCATCGGCGGCGGCGGGGCCGGCTCAGCCTTAGATTGTCGCCATCTTCGACTCCGGGGAATCCCTGAAAGCGAACGACCTTCCGGCTGGATAAGGTTAATTTCCCCCAATCCGTGCTATTCGTGCCATCCGTGGTAAAAAGGAAGGTCAGCTCGCAACCAATACCTCGGGATGCCGGCGAGCAATATCGAGCAGGCGTAACGCAGCCCCCGTAGGTTTCCGTCGTCCGCGTTCCCAGCTCGCGGCGGTTACGGTGGGGATATTCATCATTGCGGCGAAGACCGGCTGGCTGACGTTGAGCTTCTTGCGAATTAATCGCACTTGCAAGGGCGACATCGGCTTGACCGGCGGCGCCAGCGTAACTGTGCGCAAAGTTAGTTTTGCCTTGCCGGTGAGGTGCTGGGCGAACGCCTCGACACTGCCAACGAGATCGTCGGCGTTAAATCTAATTTCCTTGGTTTTCATTCTTAATTGGGCCCGTACGTTGTAAGGGAGATTGCCGGATTGGATCAACCTGGATTTTTAAAAAGGGTGTTGGTGCCCCATCCGCCTTATCCGTGTCTTCCGCGGTAAAAAACAGCGGCCCCAATTGCCACGGAAATTTTTCCGCAAGTGGGATACGCAAGCAGTTGCTTTTAAGTCCCGCAGGGACGGTCGAAGGTAACCCACCGATTTATCGGTGGGAAGGCCGTGGCAGGAGAATCGAGTCCCGCCAGGGACGAAAGAATCGAAGTTCTTCTTTCGTCCCTGCCGGGACTCGCCTGAAATATTTGACCGACTTCCCAGCATTAAAATGCTGGGTTACCTTCGATCGTCCCTGCGCGACTTAAAGGACGTTCAATTTCACGTCGGCAAGAAGTGGCAATGGAAATACCGGGAGGCATTGACGGGTAGCGATGCCCATTTCGCGGACTGGCTCAAGACCGAGTTGTCCACCATCGTCATGGGGCGGGCACGAGCGGTCAAAGCTCAACAATGGTCAGCGCCCGCTTTTGTGCGGTCAGTGTTGCCGCCAGAATGGCGGGCACCAGCGGCCCCAATTGCCATGGCAAATTCTCATCAAGCAGGATGCGCAAGCGCACCCTCCTCCACGGCGTGCTCCTTCGCTTCTTCGAGGGCAGCCATACATTGCTGGCGTTTTACGGACGGAAAACTCTCCAAAAAATAATCCACGGTGCGGCCCCGCTCCAGGTAATCAAACAAGCTGCGCACGGGCACACGGGTGCCCACAAATACCACCGTCCCACCGAGGATGCCGGGGTCGGAATGATAGATTTTGCCTTTCATGAGGGTAGTATCGCGGATTTCGGCAAAAATGCAAGGCTGGGGTGGGGCAGGCGAGAGGCCAATTCGAGAAGGCCGTAGCGCCGTAGCCATCGGATGCTCTATAGTCCCGCAGGGACGGCAGAAGGTAACCCACCGATTTATCGGTGGGAAAACCACAGGACAAGAATCGAGTCCCGTCAGGGACGAAAGAACCGAAGTTCCTCTTTCGTGCCTGACGGGACTCGCCTTGAATTTTAGACTGACCGCCCAGCGTTAAAACGCTGGGTTATAATCTGCCGTCCCTGCGGGACTTGGAGGTTGACCAATCGTGTGTTGAAGTGGCGATGAAAATGCCGGGAGGTAGCTTAGTCTTTAGTCGCCAAAAGAGTTTGCAGTTTTCTAATGCAAGCCTCGCGTAGCGAGGTGATGATAATAACCGTGGGCTTTAGCCCACGGAGGCCGATGGGCGGGTATTGAGGCGTCGCGTAGCGACGCTTGACTGACAAGTACATTCAAGCGTCGCTACGCGACGCGGAGGGTGGTTGGCCCTTGTTTTCCGTGGACTAAAGCCCACGGCTACGTCCACCTCATAATTCGTTAACTGTTTGCAGAATAGAGACTTAGAGACAATCCCAATCGGCGCGCAATGGGTGTTCATCTCATAATATATGTCCAAATAACTTATTTTATAATCTCGGATCAATAGGTTCGCTCTCTAGCGCAAGCACCCCAAAAACACATTCATGCACCCTTCGCAAAGGCTCGTGCCGGGCAAACCTTTCTAAGGCTTCAACTCCCAAGGCGAATTCCCGCAACGCCAATGACCGCTTTCCGCTAAGACCGCGCGCCCGCAAACGCGTCAGGTTTTCTTCAGCCGAGTATTCGGGCCCATAAATGATGCGTAAATATTCCCGGCCACGACATTTCACTGCGGGTTGAATCAGTCCTCGTTTGCCGCGCGCCACAAAATCCAGCGGCTTCACAACCATACCTTCGCCGCCTTTCATGGTGAGTTCTTCCCACCAATGAGTGGCACCCTGTTCCGAAACAGGATCGGTAACTTCTACGATTCGATTTGGAGTTGCCACAATCGCTCCACCAGCAAGCCGAGCTAGAGTTTGCATGTGCCAGTCATGTGGCTTATCTACATGAACTTTGCCCTCAGTCGCCAATAAATGAAAAGGTGCAAGCTTCAGATCATTCACAGATTGAACCGGCCAGCAGTAATGTTCGTAGGCTGCTACATAATCGCGAACCATAACCTGTCGGGCAGTTGTGCGGGCCAAAAGCGCCCCGACCTCTAAATCGCGCGCGCTAGCTTTTTCCAAACTCGCAATGGCTGAGGCTAGCATGGCTGACCCTGCTGTGCCGACTGGAGCATATTGATCCTTTAACAAAGCCTGGGCCTTAACTGACCAAGGCATAAGCTCACAGTCGAGGCAGACCCAATCGGTCGCCAATTCCTCCCAGAGTTTTGCACCTGTAAGGGCATTATTTACTTTTTCCAACAAAGCGGTTTCCATCGCGGCGTCCTCAAAGAAACGTCTTCCGGTTCGGGTGTAGCAGACACCAAGCCCTTCCCCCACTACTCCAAATCGACGCCGCGCGGCTTCTTCGTCACGGCAAACAATCACGACCGCTCGTGAACCCATGTGTTTTTCCTGACATATGACACGGGGCACACCTTGATGGCGGAAATAGGCAAAAGCTTCGGCGGGATGCTCCAGCAAGCCCGCAGCCTGACTTGTCTCGCAAGGAGACATGGTCGGGGGTAAATAGATAAGCCATTTTGGGTTTGTCGCAAACCGACTCATCACTTCCAATGCGGCAGCGGCGTTTTCTTCCCGAATGGTGACATTTCGAAATAGTCGTGTATCAACGATGCGCTTTCCTCTGACATCCGCAATATCGAGGAGATCGTCGTGCTGTTGTTGAGCACTTAAAGTTGGCGCTTGTACTTCCGGCGAGAGAAATGGTTTCCTGGGCTCGGCATAAGTCCGTTTTGCGAGCACTGAAATCAATTCTTTTTCTGGGTAACGCAATGCTGTGAGCTTTCCACCGAAAACGCAGCCAGTATCGATATTGATGGTTTTGTTGAGCCACTCTGGCTCTGGCACGGGCGTATGTCCATAAATCACAATTGCCGAGCCACGATACTCCGCCGCCCAATTATAGCGCACTGGCAAGCCGAATTCGTCGGTTTCGCCGGTGGTTTCGCCAAACAGGCAGAATTCGCGCACCGCACCGGAACCACGTCCCTGCATGGATTCTTTCAAGCCAGCGTGAGCGACAACTAGCTTGCCATCATCAAGAATGTAATGGCTTACCAATTCGTCGAGAAAGGCCGACACCTTTCCTCGAAAATCTTCTGACTCAGCGGCCAGTTGATCCAGTGACTCAGCGAGGCCGTGGGTAATTTGCACATTCTTGCCGCGCAACTTACGCATCAGCTTGATGTCATGGTTACCAGGCACGCACAAGGCGGTTCCATCCGCCACCATGCGCATCACCAGTTTTAGAACCTGCGGAACCTTTGGGCCGCGATCCACTAAGTCACCTACGAAAACAAGCTTGCGGCCAGTTGGAGCTTGCACACTGAATTCCGACTGATTGACACCATACCCGAGTTTTTCCAAAAGCTCGCACAATTCGTCGAAACACCCGTGAACATCGCCGACAACATCAAAGGGACCATGGTCATTCTTGCGGTTGTTCCAAAGCGGATCGCGAACGATTTCAGCGGTGTCAATTTCCTCCTGAGTCTTCAAAATATGAACGTGCCGGAAACCCTCGCGCTCCAGGTTGCGCAAGTACCGTTTAAGTTGTGAGGCTTGATTGCGGATGACATGCGATCCGAAATCGCGGTCAGGCCGATTTTTATTGCGTTCGTGCGCGACCCGCTCGGGTACGTCCAACACTATGGCGACCGGCAAACAGTGGAACTCTCGCGCCAAAAGCACTAATGGTTTGCGGGCCTCTGGCTGGACGTTTGTGGCATCCACTACTGTCAACTTACCAGCAGCCAATCGTTTTCGTGCAATATAATGTAGAACTTCGAAAGCATCATTGGTGGCTGTCTGGCTGTTCTCGTCATCCGACACCAATCCTCTGCAAAAGTCAGACGATAATATCTCCGTAGTTTTGAAATGTTTACGCGCAAACGTGCTCTTACCCGAGCCGGATATGCCGACTAGCACAACGAGAGAAAGTTCTGGGATGGAAAATTTCATCTGATAATGTCATTGCGTGACTTATAATTCGAAGACTGCCATTTGCGTAGGCGAACCGAGGGCGGGATCATCGGGGCCAACCGAGAGGAAGCGCACTTTGTAGCTAAAGCGTTTGGCCACCTCACTGGCCCAGGTTTGAAATTCTGCACGGTTCCACTCGAAGCGATGATCGCGGTGGCGAAACTGACCCGCAGGCAGCTTTTCCCATTTCACGTTGTATTCGCGATTTGGGGTTGTGAGCACAATCATGCCCGGATGCGCGCACTCAAAAAGCACCCGCTCGAAAGCGGCCAGACGTGGCTTATCCAGATGCTCAATGACCTCCACAACTGCCGCAGCATCGTAACCAGCCAAACGCTCGTCACGATACATGAGCGAACCGTGCAGGAACGTTAGCCGCTCTTTCTGCATCGGCGGCAAAGTGTCATAGTGCAAGCGTTCCAAGGCATATCCGAGGCTTCGGTGCGAAACATCAAGGCCGGTGATGCGAATGAACTGACGCTCTTTGAGCAACAAACTAATCAACCGGCCTTCCCCGCAACCAAGATCAAGCACAGATTGAGCACCGCTTGCCTTTAGAACTGCCAACACTGTTCCGAGGCGTTGATCATTAAGCGAAAGAGCTTTTGCCTCTGGATCAGTGGGTGTGGCCTCAATCCCTTGGGCTTTTGTAATCGCGGCTTCGAGCGCTGCCTCTTCTTCGCTATGGGCGAATGCAGTTTCGTCCGGGTGGGGATCGGACTCATCGGCCAATTTGGCCAGGGCGTCAGTTACAAGACTGCGCTGGTGCTTCAGATAACGACGGGTAATCGTTTCGCATTCGGGATGCTTTGCCAACCAGCCTTCGCCGTGGCGTAGAAGCTTTTCAATTTCATCATCTCCGACCCAATAATGCTTATCGTTATCCAGCACCGGAATGAGTACATAGAGGTGACTAAGGAGGTGATGCAGTGGAACAGTGCCTGAAATTTCGACATGATGATACTGACTTTGCCCCCACTCGGGGAAGTTTTTGTCCAGTGGTAGGGCGGTTGCCGTGATCTGGTAGCCCAGCGGCTCGAAAAGTCGCCGCGGATACGCGTCCCCGCCGCGACACGGCAATGAGGGCAGAACAACTTGAAAGGGGATCGGCAAATTAGCCAGTTCTGGACGTTCCTTGCTTTGCCCGGCCAAAGCTGAACCAAACACCTCGGCAATCGCTACGCTAAGAAACGAGGATGCTGCGTATGGCCTGTCGTTGACGTATTGTGTAAGCAATCCACCTTCCCCGTCTGGGCCACGGCGGTTGCGAACCAGGCCAACGGGGTCTACCTCTACCAATAAGGCGGCGGTACACCGCTCTTCATTTGCTTCCGGGTAGAAGACATGAGCTACGCCAAAATTGAGTTCGAACGACTGGGCGCGGGAAGGATTCTTCCGCAGCAGATAGCCAAGGTCGGTAGCGGGGCGATGCGTAGTTGAAAGAGTCAGCAGCATGTGGGAAGGTAGAAACAACCAGATAAATGGCTATCGTGCAAGATAGCGAAGACCAAGCGATAACTGAAAATCCGCTATCAGCTAATCTGGGGTTCGGTTTCTGTAGAATTATGGACTTAAGGGGTGGCTTAAAACCATTACCATGCCTTTGCTCGGAAGAGGTCAATTTAACCTTGTTTTGGCGGGCTAGATTTTGTAACCACTTGGCGTGGAATCACTAACCGCAGATGGCAAAAAGTGTCCGTAAGTCCACGGTTACTTTCGATGGGCCGCTACGCGGCCCGTTTGCCTCCCAGCAAACATCCGTGAATATTCCGGAATTGGTATTTACCTCCGTCAAGCCCTTCGCGCGTTTGCGTTTTTCCGCAAAGAATCTCCCCATCCGTGTTATCCGTGCCATCCGTGGTAAAAAACTTCTTTTCGAAAAATGGTCGGAGTGGTGGATTCGAACCTAAAACGCGAAATGGTCAAGTAGTTACTACAGAGGAAGCTTCTGGAAATCAAGAGTCGGGCCATCCAGCAGGGCCTCCACTACATTCCGGTCACGGTGGGGAAGATGTGTCCGATGTTGTCCTTGCTTGGGCATCGCTACCGGCAAAAGTGCGTGCGGCCATTCTGGCGCTGGTTAGCGCTGCGATAGGAGGCCAACCATGAGCGGTCAAAGCTCAACGATAGTCAGCGCCCGCTTTTGCGCGGACAGTGATGTCGCCAGAATGGCCGGGATGAGCGGCTTCAAGTCGTCGAGGTCGTTGGAGGCGGCGCGCAGCAATAACACGGCGATTTCAAATTTGGGTATATTCTGCTGGTGCGGAATGCCCTGGTCCATCGTCAGGAAGACATCAAATTGCGTTTGGGCAAGAGTGAGGAGGCGGCCATTTTGGATGCCGCCCCAACCCATTCCAACCACGGTGGAGACTTGGTGGCCCGCCAAAAGCGGCCCCAAATGCCACGGCAGATTTTCATCAAGAAGGATGCGCAAGCGCACCCTCCTCCACGGCGTGCTCCTTCGCCTCTTCGAGGGCCGCCATGCATTGCTCGCGCTTTACGGACGGAAAACTCTCCAAAAAATAATCCACGGTGCGGCCCCGTTCCAGATAATCAAACAAGCTGCGCACGGGCACGCGGGTGCCGACAAATACCACCGTCCCACCGAGGATGCCGGGGTCGGAATGATAGATTTTGCCTTTCATGAGGGTAGTATCGCGGAATTCGGCAAAAACGCAAGTCCGGGGTGGGTGGGGACACCGACTTTCAGTATCGCCGCGAAAGGGGGTCAGCCATGAGCGCAGAAGATTTTAGCTTTCAGGACAGCAAGGCGGCGCGGGTAGAGGAAAAGGCGCGATTGGAAGCCCTGAGCGTCCGTCTGCGCACGCCCAGGCAAAGCGCCCTGTTGGATTCATTGGAGCGGGTCGAGGGCGGCATTCACAAGGAAACGTTCGCGGAGAAGTTTTGGCTGATTCAAGCTTGGCGTGAACTGGTCGCCCAACGACGGGGGCAGCCATGAAAACAAAGCCTCCTGTCGGATTGGCCGTCGTCGGGCCGAGCGCCGCCGCGCCAGCGGCGGCACCGGCCCCCGACGGCCTTCCTTGTCTAAGAATAAACAATTCCATTCCTCCCAAGCCGAAAGGCTACCGATTCGAGGAGACGGACCAGCCCGATTACGTGCCCGAAGTTGAAACCGTCTTGGTCGAAGCCGTCAACGGGCGGGACGTGGAGCCGTACAAATGGGAGCGGGAAACCGGGCGATGGGTGGAACTCAAAACGGACATCTATGGCACCAAGTGGACGGAGGACGACGGCGGCTATCAAAAGCGCATCAGCGCGGCGTCGAGCCGAGACCGCAAGACGTGCTTCGCATTGATCGAAAACCTTAAGGATTTCATCAACCGTTACGGCCGGGAGAACTGCGCGTTCTGGACGATCACCTCGCCGAACGAATGCAGCCCGAGGGAGTTTGCCCGGCGCTGGAATAGCTTTTTGGCCAATCATGGTGGGTTCATCGTGGACTACGGCCGGGTGCTGGAACCGCAGGACAACGGCAGGCCGCACTATCATTTCGTGGCGGCGGTGCGGTGGAACATGGAGCCGGACAAGTTCGATTGGCAGGCGTCTCTTGGGGCGTCGTGGGAGTTCAAATGCAATGGACGCACCCCAAAGCATCGGGAACTCACGGCGCGGTATGTCGCCAGTGCGGCGGAGCAGACCCGCAAGAAATGGGGCTATCTGCGCCGGGTGCTGCCGAAGTACAAACTCGGGCGGTCGGAATTCCTGCCGATTCGGTCGGTGGGGGAGGCCATCGCCAAGTATGTGGGCCATTACCTCGACGCCGGCTTGCAGGTGCGGAAGGACGAATGGAAGGGCTGCCGGCGGGTGGAATGGTCCCGGCGCACAAAGATTCGTCGGCTCCAGGTAAACGGCTTTGCCTTCGCCAACTTTACCGAGAGCAAGAAAACGGGAGTCCGTGGCACGGGTGGGCCGCGTCGGAAATGGCGGGAACACTGTGACGCCCTCCTTGCGGCACTGGGCGGGCGGGAAGAGGAGGACGTTCAATCCCACCTCGGCAAAAAGTGGCAATGGAAATACCGGGAGGCATTGACGGGTAGTGACGAGCATTTCGCGGACTGGCTCAAGACCGAGTTGCCCGCCATCGTCATGGAGCGTCGTATCGGTTTGCCATTTCGAGAGGCACCCCGCCATGAGCCCTTGCGGCGTCAAATTCACGGCGCGGAGCGCAATACAGCGCGGCCAGAGGGCGAAGTCGAAGCCTAACAGCGAATCCGCGCGGCCACGCATCGAAATTCGATGCGAGCGGGCAGCGAGTGATGCCAACAACTCGCCTTGCTCACTGCTGAATGGGATTATGGCTGGCGTGTGGATTTACCCTCCCGCTCGATAAGTTTCAGATTATTAATAGTGTGTTTTATTGTCTGTCCAGAATCTGAAATCGTGTAAATGAGCATTGAAGCACTCAAGGGGATGGTCGCATTCTGAATCTTTTCGATGACAAACATATTCTCGATTTCGTCTTTGAAGACCGCTACCGAATCCACCGTGAGTTGTCCTGAAACCGAAGTATGCCATGACGCGTCACTATTTATAGTTACGCTCCATCCGAAAGGAATCACCGGCATCGAGGAAAGTTTTCCACCGTCGATCGTCAATTCGAATCCGCAAATCCTATCCTTCGGAAATAACTCGCTATTTTTTAACGAAATTGAATATCCGCTACCTTGTGTTGTCTTGTCCTTGCTAGAATAATAAATGGAAACCGCGAGAATTAGCGTAATGACAATAAATGTGACTGTAAAAATATAGGTTGTTTTTTTCATGGCGACTGAGTCGAAGTTTAGCTCGGAGGCTTTTGGGTGCCAGCGGGTGCTGTTGTATGAGGTAGCGGATATTCAACCCTAATACCCGAACTCTAGCAAAAAACAAACTCTGACCAAAATGACTGTTCAAATAAGCACTTTACAAACAGTTAGGTATATGTTACCTTCCAAAACATAAGGCACTTTATGCAATACATCGAGATATCTCCCGACCTTCACCCCTACGTGGGCGAAATCAAGCCAGGTACGCGCACACACCAGCGGAGCGGCTCGCAAGAGGAAGCTGGCCGATGGTATGACGCGGTAACGGCTGCGGTGGGGCCTACCATCAGCTTGGGGGCGGTCCATCTTTACTGCCCCGTATCTCGGTCGGCGCTGCATGAGCGCGTCGAACGTGGAAAACTGACCGTGTTCGAATTCACGGTCACGGAACGCCGCACTAATTTTTTAGGCCAAAACAAGACGATCAAAAAAGAACCGTTTTGTTACGTGCCGGTGAGTGAGTGCCGGTCGTGGCGGAAAGATATTGAGGCGCGGGCGTTGGAGAAAGGCATGACGGCGGCGGACATCGCAGAGGCAAATTCGAGCCGTTACGACGAGCTTGATAAACTGGTGATTGAGGACGAAGTTCAAATCAAGAAAAGCCGTCCGGCCAAGCTGGTGATTTCCCTGAGTGAGTATGAACTCGAAAAGATTCAAGAATCCGCCAAAAAGTTGAGGTTCGAATCACCCGAAAAATTTATTGCCAACCTGCTCACGCCGATTATTGCCGGTGGATTCAGCGCCCTAAGCTGCGCCAAAGTTGGTTGGTGGTTGGGTGGCCTCATGGAGAAATACAATGTGGGCGAAGTGCCCATGCCGAAATTTATTGAAAACCTCAAACGGCTGAAATCATGAATGCTCAAACACCATTGGAAAAACCCTTGCGCTTGGAGTCCGCCGCTGAATTTTTGAACGTAAGCGTCAAAACTCTGCGGAGACTCATCGAGGCGGGAAAACTTCGGGCTTTCAAGATTGGGGGTCGATGGTTTATACGCGCTTCAGACATTCAAGCTTACATCGAACAGGAAATCCAAAATTCCACGCGGGGGCTACCATGCTAAGATTCCTCATACCGCCAGACGCGAAGCATCCCGTTTACCGTGGGCGCTATAGGGTAGGGGGCACGGCGAAGATTCGCGAGGTCACCCTGGAGACCACCGTCAAGGAGGTCGCGGTCAAGCGGCTCAAGGAAATCCATGAGGATGCTGAGCGCGAGGCGGCAGGGCTGATACCCGCCAAGTCCACGCGCAAGGCCATGCAGCGGCCCATTCTAGAACTATTCGAAGAGTTCCTAAAGGATGTTCGCAAGCGCGAGCGCTCGCACGATTATATCGAGAAAATGGAGATTCGGATTCCGGCGGTCGCCAAGGGCTGCCGGTGGAAAACCCCGAGCGATGTCACGGCCAAGAGTTTTGAGGATTGGTGGAACAGTCAAACCCGCTACGCGGTGCGCTCGTTGAATCACTACCTGACGGACACCAGAACTTTTCTCAATTGGGTTGAGCGAACCTACGAGATCAAGAATCCGCTCAAACGAATCCAAAAGCTGCCGGTGCAGTTCAACAGCAACGGGCCGCGGGCGTTTTCCGAGGATGAACTGACTCGGCTCTATGCCGCTGCGCCTCGACGCCGTTTCTTTTATCGCTTTATGACCTTCACCGGCCTCCGGCACAAAGAGGCCCGGCGCTTGCAATGGGGCGATGTCCGCTTAGACGGGGAGAATCCCGGCCTGTTCCTGCGTGCCGAGGCCACCAAGAGCCGCCGCCCAGACTGGTTGCCTATCTTGGCCCTGCTGGTGTCTGAGCTGCGTTCTGAGCGCCCAGTGTGGGCCAAGGACACCACGCCGGTCTTTCATCGCGGCGTGCCGACTCTCGCGAGCTTGGGCAAGGACTTCGCCAAGGCGGGTATATCGCCCAAAGACGAGCACGGGCGCAAGGCCGGCTTCCATACCTTCCGGCGAACCTTCATCACCCTCCTGCAAAATGCCCGCGTGCCGTCCAGGGTGATTATGCAACTGGCGCGGCATAAAAGCCTCCGGCTCACCGATTGGACATACACGGATGCCACGAAATTGCCCTTGCGGGAGGCGGTCGAGACCTTGGCGCGGTTCGCCTCAACTCCACAAAATGGACTCGAATCTCATCCACAACCTCCTCCACTAAAATCCGGTCAAAACGGGGTTTTGGTGTCCAAAGCTGTCCAATCTGAAAAATCCCAAAGTGTGATACTGAATTCGCAACCTGTTGAAGTTGAGCAAGGTTATCCACTGTTGTCCCTGTCTGTCCCAAACTGGCCAAAATTGGAAATGGTCGGAGTGGTGGGATTCGAACCCACGGCCTCTACGTCCCGAACGTAGCGCTCTACCAGGCTAAGCTACACTCCGCTGTCAGATGGCCACACCCGGTGAGGACCCGGGAACTGCGGCGCGAGGGTTCTTTCTAGCGCAACCAGGCGGATGAGCACAAGCGCAAAAGCGCCGGGCTGCCGGAAAGATTTTTATCCACGAAGGAACTCGAACGAGGCTTTCTCGAGGAGACCTCCTGCTTCGGGTTCCTTCGTGGATAAGAAACCTTATCTTAGCAATGCGGTGGCCGACCACAGGACCGGAGCGTTGCCATGAAGGACATCGGAGCTTTGCAACTGGGTGGGGGTGTTGTCCTTGGCGCGGTTCAAATAATAGGCGACGCCATCGCCGTTGGCGGGAGTCCACTTGTTGGTGCCAACGCAGACATTGGAAATGTTTCCGTCCGCATCAATGAATTTTACAAGGCCGAGCCAAGCCTTGCGCGCAGCCGGACCGTAAACCTTGGCGTCGAGCCAGCCGTTTTTCACGCCGGTGATGAAGGCGAACGTGAACATGGCTGAGCCCGAAGTCTCCGACCAGGCTTCGGGGTGGTCAATCAGCTCCTTCCAGAGGCCATCGTCGCCCTGATTTTTCAGAAGACCATCCATCATCTTGCGGTAGCCCGCGATGATTTTGGCAAAGAGGGGATGGTTGGTGGGGAGGTCGCGCAGCAATTCCGTGATGCCGGCCGCGACCCAGCCGTTGCCGCGACTCCAGTAATACGGCGCGCCGTCACCATGGAAGAACAGGCCGGTGGGTTGCTGCAATTGATCCAGATAGGTGGAAAAGGTGAGGGCGGTGCGGTCCAGGTACTTTTTGTCGTTGGTGGCCCGGTAGGCCTGCATCTCGACGAGGGGGAGCATGTACAGGTCGTCCACCCAGAAGCGGGTGTCGCCGGACAGGCCATCGGGGCGGGGGTTGGCCCACTGGTCATCGGCAAAGTGCTGCCCGAGGGTCAAATAGCCGGGAGCCTTGGTCAGCCGGTAGATTTCGAGGGGAACCGCGCCAAAGATATGGTAATCCACCGAGCGCTGGTTTGAGATGTGCGCGGCGCCCTCGGGGGTCGAAAACAGGGCGAATTTCTGAATCAGTTTGTTCTCCAAATCAGCATCCTGGGTGGTCTCGGCAAAGGTAAAAGCGCCATACCAGGCGCAAATCTCCGGGTAAATCACCGGCGAAGGCGTGCGCGCCGTGGCATATTGCGCGGTTTGGAACCGCAATTGGCGCCCGGCAAAATTTTCCGCCACCCGCTTGCCGATGGCATTGGGCGAAGTGCCGTCCGGCCAAGCATTAAAGTAGGCGGCCGACGCAGGCACGGAGTGACAGCCAGCCAGGCCGCCGGTGGCGACCGCGAGCAAAATGGCGCCGACAAAGGAGCAACGGGGGTATATCATAAGGGCAAGCTTGACGAACTTTCAGCTTTGATGAGCGGGGTCAAGGTGAAACCGGCTCCACGGCAAATAGTTACAGGGATCGGCGCGGACTTGCTTAGTGCCGCCAAGTTTGCCATCCTGAACTCTTCCTTTCGGTCATTATCAACCCTGCCATGAAGTTCCTCTATGTTTTCCGTCAGCGTCGCATGGCGATCGCCCGGGTATTTCTGCTCTGCGCGGCGGTCTATTTTGCGTATGCCTGGTTCACCACCGTGGATTACACCGCTCTGGCCCAAGTGCAGGGCTATATTCCCGGCGGCGGATCCGTCCCCGCCGGCGGCCAGGACGATTTTAGCGCGAATGTCCGCATCATCGAATCGCAGGAGACCGCGCAAAACGTCAAAGAGCGGTTGACGGACGTGGACCGGCAGCGGCTCCTGGCGCCCTACACGCAGTTCTTCCGTCTTGGCGGTTCGCCGACCGTCACGGAAGTCTTGTATGAGCACCGGTTGATCAATTCGGGGCGGTCAGGGATGCGGATTGACATCGCCTTTCAGCACCCCAATCCGGCTGCCGCCGCCCTGGTGGCCAATGCGTTTGCGGAGGAATTCATCAAACAGCACGATGCCCAGAATGAGCAAAAAATTTCCAAAATGATGGCCGATTTGCAAAGCCGGGCGGACGAATTGCGCACCAAGGCGGAAGCCATCCAGGCCCGGATGGACGAGCTGGTTAAAAAAGTCGGTGGCACCAGCCTCGATGCGGCCGCCGCAGATGTTTATAGCAGCGCGATCAAGGACCTGAATCAAAAGGTCATAGACAGTCGCTCGGCGCTCGACGAACTCATGTTGCACCGCCAGCAAATCCAGGATCAGGCAATGGCGAACAAGCCGGTGTGGGAGTTGAAATTCATCGCCAACCAGCCCCGCATAGCCAACATGATGGCGGTGGCCCAACAAGAGCAGGACAAGGTGCAGCAGTTGCGCAATGACAGTTTCACGGAAGATTCGCCCAACGTGGTGGAAGCCAAAGGCCGCCAGGAGGGCGCGTTGAGTCAACTGAATGCCGCCATCAATGCCTATGTCCAGCAGTTGATTGCCGATCTCGACACCAAGCAGAATGATTTGCAGCAGGCCACGTCGCGCCTGGCCGAGATGCAAAAGCAAAATCAGGAACTCGCCACCGCCCGGGTGGAATACCAATCGTTGCGCAGCGACCACGAAACCGCCCAGAAATTGTATTCCGACCAATTGGTGAAAGTTTCGGCGGCCCTGACCAATGCCAAGCTGGCCACCATCAACTACACCGTGATTGCCCGGGCCGAACCGCCGGTCAGCCCGGACGCAAAGCCCTGGGCGCAGATGGGCTTGATCAGCCTGGGCTGGGGTATGGGCGGCGGGATTCTGACATTGCTGGGTTTTGCGATTTTCCTTCCCCCTCCCGTTGAGCAACACGAGGAATACGAACGCCGCCGCCGTCGGCACCGTCATTTTCATTCGTCGTCCCGCCGTCGCGAAGAAAAGCGATAACATGAGCATCCACCCGCCCAAAACCAACCACGCCGCCCTGTTGAAATGGGTGGGGAAAATGATGGAAATGTGCCGACCCGCCGCCGTGCGGTGGTGTGACGGCAGCCCGGCGGAAGCGGCGGACCTGTTTGCCGAGATGGTGGAGCGCGGCACGGCCATCAAGCTCAATCCCGCCAAACGACCCAACAGTTATTTGTTTCGATCCGACCCGCGGGACGTGGCGCGCGTGGAAAAGCGCACCTATATATGTTCGGCGAGCAAGGACGACGCCGGGCCGACCAACAACTGGGAGGAGCCGCGTGCCATGCGCCACAAACTGGTGGACTTGTGCACGGGCTGCATGGTCGGGCGCACCATGTACGTCATTCCCTTTTCGATGGGCCCGGTGGGCTCGCCGCTGGCGCATATTGGCGTGCAGGTGACAGATTCGCCGTACGTGGTAGTCAACATGCGCATCATGGCGCGCATTGGGCAGCCGGTGCTGGATGTGTTGGGCGAACACGGTTTTTTTGTGCCGTGCATTCATTCGGTGGGTTGCCCGTTGCTGCCGGGGCAGAAGGATGTGCCATGGCCGTGCAACCCGGAGAATACGTATGTGGTGCATTTTCCGGAAGAGCGCAGCATTGTTTCGTACGGCTCGGGGTACGGAGGCAACGCCTTGCTGGGCAAGAAATGCCTGGCGCTGCGGATTGCGTCCTGCATGGCGCGCGACAACGGCTGGCTCGCCGAACATATGCTGATTCTGGGTGTCGAAAGTCCCGAGGGGGAGAAAACTTACGTCTCCGCGGCCTTCCCCAGCGCGTGCGGGAAGACCAATTTTGCGATGATCATTCCGCCTCGGGAGATGAAGGGCTGGAAGGTCACCACCGTGGGCGACGACATTGCCTGGATTAAGCCGGGCGCGGATGGCCGGTTGTATGCCATCAACCCCGAGGCGGGCTTTTTCGGCGTGGCGCCGGGCACTTCGCTGGAGACCAATCCCAATGCCATTGCCTCCTGCGCCAAAGACACCATTTTCACCAACGTCGCGCTGACCGACGACGGCGATGTGTGGTGGGAGGGACTGACCGAAACGCCGCCCAAGCATTTGATTGACTGGACTGGCCAGGACTGGACGCCCGGCTGCGGGCGCGTATCGTCGCACCCGAATTCACGCTTCACGGCGCCGATTACCAATTGCCCGTGCCTCGACCCGGCGTTTGATGACTTGCAGGGTGTGCCGATCAAGGCGTTCATCTTCGGGGGCCGACGCATGAGCGACGTGCCGTTGGTTTACCAGGCTTTCACGTGGAGCCATGGCGTGTATCTGGGCGCGACAGTGGGCTCCGAGCAAACGGCGGCGGCCGAGGGCAAAGTCGGCGTGCTGCGCCGCGACCCGATGGCGATGCTGCCGTTCTGCGGCTACCACATGGCGGATTATTTCCGCCACTGGCTCAAAGTGGGGAAACACCTGGAGGAGGCGCCGCGCATTTTTCACGTGAACTGGTTTCGCAAGGATGCGAACGGCAAATTCCTGTGGCCGGGTTATGGGCAGAACATGCGGGTTCTGCGCTGGATTGTAGAACGGGCCAATGGCCGGGCGTTTGCCAAAGAAAGCCCGATAGGGTGGCTGCCACGTTATCAGGATCTCGATTGGCGCGGGCTGGATTATCCAAAGGAGAAGTGGGACGAACTCATGGGCTTTGACCGCGCGCGGACGGCGTTGCAAACGCTTTCGCACGAGGAGTTGTTCATTTCACTGTTCGACCACCTGCCGAAGGAAATGATTTTCGAGCGGGAGTTGTTGCTGTCGCGGTTGTGAAAAATTTGGGGTGCGGCGGCTTGACGCCGCTTTTCTCTGGCTTTTGATGATCCATCTTCGGGTTGGGCGAAAATAGCTTGAAGGACCTTTGACGGTGGTTTGAAAGCGGCGTCAAGCCGCCGCACTGCAAATTCTTCCAACACAGCATGCGGGAAAGAAGATTGACCCATTTTGGCATTTGGGCATGGTTTTTCGTAGCGCTGATCCCGCATTTGCGGGACAGCGCTCGATTAATGTACCCGACGGTGCACTGGTCAACGGACAGCTGCTACGAAATTAGAATTATTTTACCTCCATGAAATACCGCGAACTGGGCCGGACGGGCTGGAAAATCTCGACTGTCAGCTTTGGCGCCTGGGCCATTGGCGGTTCCTGGGGTGGCGTGAAGGATGACGAATCCCTCGGGGCGCTGCACAAGGCGCTTGATTTGGGCGTCAATTTTTTTGACACGGCCGACGTGTATGGCGATGGGCACAGTGAACGGCTCATGGCCAAATTGCGGCGCGAACGCAAAGAGGCCTTTTACGTCGCCACCAAGGCCGGCCGGCGGCTCGATCCCCATGTGGCCGCTGGATACAACCGCGCCAATATTACCGCCTTTGTCGAGCGCAGCCTGAAAAATCTCGAGGTTGACGCCATTGACCTCCTCCAATTGCACTGCCCGCCCACGGACGTCTATTACAATCCAGAGATGTTTGCGGCACTCGACGGTTTGGTGAAAGCCGGCAAATTGCGCCATTACGGGGTCAGCGTCGAACGGGTCGAGGAAGCCTTGAAGGCCATTGAATACCCGAATGTCCAATCGGTCCAAATCATCTACAATATTTTCCGGCAGCGTCCCGCCGATCTGTTCTTCAAGGAGGCGAAGAAGAAGAAGGTCGGCATCCTGGCGCGCCTGCCGCTGTCGTCGGGTATGTTGTCGGGCAAGTTGACGAAAAAGAGCCAATTTTCGCCGGACGACCACCGCCAGTTCAACCGCCATGGGGAGCAATTCGACCGCGGCGAAACTTTTTCGGGCGTGGATTACAATCTTGGGCTCGAAGTGGTCGAGCAACTGCGCCCGCTGGTGCCGAAGGGCATGAGCCTCGCGCAATTCGCGCTACGGTGGATTCAAATGAATCCGGCGGTGACCTGCTCCATTCCGGGGGCGAAGCGCCCCAGCCAAGTCGAGGAAAACGCGCTGGCGGCGGATTTTCCGGCGATTTCCAAGGCGAAGCTGGCGGCGATTCAGAAGATTTACGATGCGCGCATCAAGCCGGTCGTGCACCATTATTGGTGAGGAGGGCGGCGGGATTTTGGGACTTTCTTTATCGCCTGTTTTTTCGCCATTTCCGGATTCTTGGGGAGATAATCCAAATCCGCCAAATCCTTGTTGCGCCCGCTGGCCTTCTTGTTGGCGATTAAATCCGGCAGGGAGATGAAATTGATCTCCAATCCTCCAATATTGGCGCGGACGCGATTTTGGTAACATTCCGCGAACGATACGCCGGAAATGTCATTTAAGATTTCGACTTTGTGCGGTTCGCGTCCGAACCAAACGGCCTGGCCTTTGTCCGTGAAGAAATCCGGGGACAGGCCTTTCGTGGAGAACCCGAAATCGTTTAAAACCTGCATCAGGGCGTTTGCATTATTCTGGGATAATTCCACGAAAAAATCAATATCGTGCGTTGCGCGGGGATAACCGTGAAACATCACTGCATAGCCGCCAACGACAAGATACTTAACGGATCTTTCGTTGAGCAGGGCGATGAGATCGCGAAAGTCGCGTGGTATCGGGGTCGTAGCCATAATTGAGTTGGCGCAAATATTCTCCCGCCCGAAGCCTCTCCTCGGGTGACTGGGTCAACCAATAAGCCAGGTCACTACCCTGTTCTTCCAAGGTTGCCACGGATAGGGCCGTGCGATCCAACTTATAGTGGTTGAGCAAAGACTCACTCATAACCCGGTTAGGATAGCCGATGGGATGCCATTGGCGATAAGAAATTCAATCCAACAACCGCGATACCTGCGCGCGGACATAGCCGGCCAAATCGAGCAATCGCGCGCGGGCGGGCAGGCCGTCCCACTGGCCGAGGGCTTCCTCGCCGATGCGGAGTTCGGATTCGAAGCGCTCGCGGACGGATTTGAGGACGCCGTGTTCGTTCATGCGGGCGGTCAGGGTTTTGATGTCGGTCAAACCGGCTAAAACATCGCGGCGCAAATTGGCGGCTTCATTCTCCGGCAGGCGTTCTATCAAAGTAAGCAGCGGCAGGGTGAACTTGCCGCTGGCGAGGTCGGTGCCGAGGGTTTTGCCGATTTTGTCCTCGTCGCCGCAGAAATCGGCCATGTCGTCGAAGAGCTGGTAGGCAATGCCGAGCTGGAGGCCGAAGCGGGCAGCGGCTTCGATGAATTCCTCGGGGTGGCCGCCGGCGCGGGCGCCGAGCAGGCAGGAGACGGCAAACAGCTCGCCGGTCTTCATCGAAATGACTTCGAAATATTGGGCGACCGAGAAGCGCGGGTTGCCGCGCTCGAGCGTCTGTTGAATTTCGCCGGCGCACACGCGGCGGGTGGCCGAGGCCATGGCGCGGCTCAGTTCGATGGAAAGCGAATCCGAGGCAATTTTTAGGGCTTGGGCGAGCAGGGCGTCGCCGAGTAGCACCGCCACATGGGGGCCGAATTTGTGGCTCACGGTGGGTGACTGGTGGCGGAGCACCGCGCCGTCGAGCACGTCGTCATGCACCAGCGTGGCGAGGTGGACCAGTTCCACCATGGCCGCAGCGTAAATCTGGTCGGGGACGATGCGGCCATTGTCGGTCCAACCGCTGCAAAAGACGAGGGTGGGGCGGATGCGCTTGCCGTGACTGGCGAAGATATAGCGGACAAGTTCGCGGAGGGGAGCCTCAAACGTGTCAATTTGTGCGGCAAAGAAACGTTCGAACTCGGCTAAATGTGGTTGCACCTCACGCGGCAGGACTGGCGCTTTCACGGGTACGGCGAGTGCCGGGCGATTGGAGGAAGGTACCAGCATGGGCGGAAAGGTTGAGTTTAAGTTGGACAAAACCTCTTGGTGCGGGCAAACCGCCCATAGGCTGCTGAACAACAGATTTTAACTCAAGCGCACGAATGCCCCCAAGTCAAGACGCCCCATTGATGCTCCTGGCTGTGGTCGGGCTGACTGGCTACGTTTTTTACGTGTGGCTGGGGGACTTCCGGCGCGGGCAAAAGGGGCTTGCCGATGCGCGGACTTTTCCCGGCGCGGTACCGTGCCCGCCCCTCGCGGTGGGCGTAGCCATGGTCGGCGCACTGGCACTGCTGGCGTTCGAGACCGGAGGCGAATATTTCCTTGGGGTTTCCGGCGAGCAGAGCAATATTTCAGTGCTTTTTCTGCTGGCGATGATAAGCGCGGCTTTTGGCGAGGAATTGGTGGTGCGGGGCTTCTTGGTGGTCACCTCCCGTGGCAAGTTGGCGATGCTGGCGAGCATTTACGGTTTTTCGCTGTTATTTGCGCTGATGCATCCCTTTCTGTGGGATTGGAAGAGCCTTGCGGACGGCCAGCCGAAACAACTGCTGTTTGATTTTTCAGTCAAGGCATGGTGGAGCACCGGCATGATTTTTGTGTTCTCACTCTGGTTGTATGCCATGCGGTTTCCCCTGCGCCATCCCAAGCTCAATCCCCGCAACTCGCTGCTGCCCTGCATCGCGGCGCATTTGGCCAAGAACTTGGGCGTGTTCCTCATCAAGCTCGCGCAAGGCCATGTCAGCGGCTGGCTGTAACCATGCGCCAGCCCCAACTATCGCGGGGTCGCCGTACTCGCGCCGTCTTGGGGTAATTTAGCCGTCTTCGCGTTCGCCGGGACCTTGGCGGTAAGTGACGGGTGCAGGACCTGCATCGCCGCCACCACATCCAGGGCGCGCTGCAACGTCAAATCGGCGGTTTCCTCGACCGTGGTCGGGGTGGTGCTGGCGGGGGCGATGGGAGCCGGGGCGGCTGTACCAGCGGCCGGCGCGGGGGTGGGCGCCATCGCAGCTGCGAGAATGACGCGGTCGCGCCGCAACATGGTGGAAATATCCGCACCGCTCTCCACCTTCGACCAGGCGACGTAATCTTGCTCGGGTTTCACATCCACGACGAATCGTGGTTTCAGTCCCGTGCCGGTGATGGGGCCGGACTCCGGTTGCAATTCGCCGGTCAGCAGATAATAATCCGGGTGACCTTCCACCCGATTGTCGTATTTGCCCGGTTGGCCGGCAGTCGCGGTACCCACCAGCAACACGCCTTCCCTTTCTTGAAACGCCTCCAGCCATGCTTCCAAGGGCCCGGAGGTCTGCCCATTTACCATGGCCAAAACCAGTGGCAGGGAAGGTTTGTCGTTTTCCAGCGGCGGAAGCACCAGCGGGCTGGTGGCCAACGCACCCAGACCGTTCATCGCGCCGCAGGCCAAACCCGCCTTTGCCAGCACTTCGGCCAAGTTTTCGGAGTCGGTGGCATCCGCGAAAACATAACGCAAATCAATAATCAAAGCCGTGAGCGGTTGCTTGGCGAGCAAATCCCCAATCTGCTTGCGCGTTTTATCGTCCAAATTGTAGGCCCGCAAATAGGTCACGTTGCGCGGCAAATCCACGACCTTCGGCAGACGGCCCAAGTTGCCTTCAATGGGGCCGTACGGCGCCCGGTGCAACACCCGCCCGGGATACAGGGCCGCCAGGCCGGCCAGTTGAATTTCCACCGGGTCACGGTTCGCCGCACCCGGAAAGAGTTGCGGATCGTCCACGCCAGGGGGCAGGGAAACAGCGGCCAGGGCGAGTAGTACGGGGAAAAGCATGGTTAAGGGAACCGCAAAGACCCCAAAATACACAAAATCAAACCCGCTTCAAGACGCGACATGTGGCGCGGTTGTTTCCCGTGCCAATTGCCGCGCCCCAATGTCCCGCCGGTATTGCGCTCCGTCGAATTTTATCTGAGCGCAGGTTAAGTACGCCGCCTTCAGCGCCTCGCGCAAGGTGGGTGCGGTTGCCACCACGCTTAACACCCGCCCGCCGCCGGTCACCACCGCGCCGTCGGTGCGGCGCTTCGTTCCCGCGTGCAATATGTCCACGCCCGGAGACTGGCTCGCCGCGGACGGAAAAGTAATGACGTCCCCCAGGCGCGGGTTCGCCGGATAATTGTGCGCCGCCATCACCACTGCAGCGGCAAAGTGCCGCTTCACCTGGCAAGCCGCGGGGTCCAGCACCCCGTGCGCGCAATCCCACATTATTTCCAACGGGTCGGTGGCCAACAACGGCAGCAACACCTGGCACTCCGGGTCGCCAAACCGCACGTTGAATTCCACCACGGACGGTCCATCCGGCGTCAGCATGAGGCCAATATAGAGTATGCCGCGGTAATCAATCCCTTCGCGGCAAAACGCCGCAAGGGTGGGGCGGATGATTTCGCATTCGATCCGTGCCAGCAGCGGAGCATCCACGATCGCCGCCGGAGCGTATGCGCCCATGCCGCCCGTGTTTGCGCCGGTGTCGCCGTCGCCAATGCGCTTGTGGTCCTGGCTCGGGGGTAGGACGAGATATTTCTCGCCGCAAACCACCAGCATCATCGAAGCTTCCTCGCCGGGCAAAAAGTCCTCGATCAAGACCTCGTCGCCACTGGCCCCAAAAACTTTCTCATCGAGCGAAGCCCGCACCGCCGCCTCCGCCTCCGCCCGCGTGGCGGCGACTGTCACGCCCTTGCCCGCCGCGAGCCCGCTGGCCTTGATCACGACCGGCAGCGAGTGCTTCGCCAGATGGGCGAGGGCCGCCGCGGTGGAGGTAAATGTCGCACCGTCAGCCGTGGGAATCCGGTTTCGCAGTAAAAACTTTTTGGTGAAAACCTTGCTCGCCTCCAGTTGGGCGCCCTGCCGGTTCGGGCCAAATGCAGGGATCTTCGCCGCCGCGAGGGCATCCACGAGACCGAGGCTCAAGGGCACCTCCGGTCCAACCACGACAAAATCCACCCGCTCCATGACCGCCAGTTCAACCAAGCCCGGTATGTCGTCGGCCTTGACGGCATGGCACAACGCTTCCTCCGCCATGCCAGCATTCCCCGGCGCCGCGATGACCTCGCGCACGAGCGGACTGCGCCGTGCCGCCTTGACCAGCGCATGCTCCCGCGCCCCGGAACCAATGATGAGCAGTTTGAGCGACCGTGCGGAAGTGGGCATAGGGGAGGCAAATTAAGCCGGACGGCTCCTCCCGCCAATCCTTTTTGCACGGTTAACCGCAGGGCATTAGCATTGACTACCGCACTGCGCCCCATTGCTTATGCAGGCGCGTGAAGCTGAGAACCCAAATTCTTTCCGGTAATCGCATTGGCCGCCAGGGGATCACATCCGTCGGGACGTGACTTCACACCCATGTCCCGAACCACTGCAACCTCCCGGTAGCGCCGGGTGACGCCTGGAAATTCGAAATCCGCCACCCCATCAAATCCCATCCCCGGGATTGATGAACTGTTCCAAATTATCCAAATCATGCTTCATCGCGCGGGCGGGCTCCGCCTCGGCCGCCCGGCCGACTATACGCGCCGGGACGCCCGCGACCGTCGCATGGGGCGGCACGTCGTGCAGCACCACACTGTTTGCGCCAATTTTTGCGCCCGTACCCACGATAATATTGCCCAAGATTTTCGCTCCCGCGCCGATGAGCACGCCGCTGTGAATTTTGGGGTGCCGGTCACCCTGCGCCTTGCCCGTCCCGCCCAGTGTCACCCCGTGCAGGATCGAAACATTGTCCTCCACCGCGGAGGTTTCTCCCGCGACAAACCCCGTCGCATGGTCGAGCAAGATGCCCGCGCCGATGCGCGCGGCCGGGTGAATGTCCACCGCGAACACTTCGGAAATGAGACTCTGCAAATACAGCGCGAGGTCCACGCGTCCTTTTTTCCACAGATGGTGGCCAAACCGGTAGCAGGTCAGCGCATGGAAGCCCTTGAAGTAAAGAATGGGCGTCAGCAAATCGCGGCACGCCGGGTCGCGCTCGCGAATCGCGAGAATGTCCGACTGGATTTGCAGGATGATGTTCGGGTCCGCGGCAAAAATCTCCTGAAAAATCTCATGCAGCTGGCTTTCGGGCGTGGCGTGATAGGCCAGCTTCCGCGCCATCCGCGCACTCAACGCCGCCTCCAGCGAGTTGCTCCGCAAAAAAACATCGCCGAGCAGGGGCCCCAGGGCCGGCTCGCGCGCGGCCACCGCCGCCGCCTCGGTGCGGATGCGCTCCCAGAAATGATCAATGGGTTTCATGGACAAGCGGTCAGCATGGCAAATCCCCGTCCGGGTTTCCAGTGCGGAGTTGCGGGGAATCTTTGACATCCCCCGGCCGATATGGTTGGCTCTGCGGCAGTCGAATTTGAGTCTGAACGCCATGGAAAACGCCGCTACCCCCGCTACCCCCGCTACCTCCGCTGCTCCCGCCGCGAACAAGTTTTCGTCCCTGCGTCCCTGCCTGTCGCGGGTTGGCTTGGTGGCGTTTTGCGTCTTTGTGGCCGCCCTCTTCCTCCTCGCCGCTGACCAGTATTGGAACCTCGGCTTCTTTCCCACCAAGGCCGACCGCGAAATCTCCGCCCTCGTGCACCAATTGGGCGATGAGTCGCTCCCGTCTGACCAGCGTCTTGGGATCATGAATCAAGTCGTGGATTGGAATGCCTTTGCCGTCCCGGTCCTATTGCAGGCGATTCAAAGCAGCCCGGCCCGGGAGCGCGACGCCGCCGCGCAGTGCCTGCAGGAGATTTCGTTGAAATATTATAACAAGGACATTGCGTCGTACGGCACCGACTATATCCGCCTCAACAAATGGTGGGCCGACCTCCAGGTCCAATGGGCCAAAACCTCCGCCGAAAAGAAAAACTAAGGAAAGGTTTTTACCACGGATGGCACGGATGCCACGGATGATGCCGAGGCGATAAGCGGGAACCTAATCCGGCTAAAATCATCTCATCCCTTGGGTCGGCGCGCGCAGTTCTCCAAGCTGATGGCCATCCGTGTTATCCGTGCCATCCGTGGTAAAAAACGGAAATTTTTCCATTGCCTCATCCCTGTAATAGTATACATTTGAGCACATCTTCAGGAATGCCCGCATCCCGCCCCCATTCCCCGCGAATGCACGTCCCCCTCCGCCATGTCCCCGCCCGCCACCATCGCCGCTTTGCGGTCGCTTGTGGCCGCCCGCTTCCCTCAAAAAACGCGGCGGCTGGGCCTCGCCATCCCCACCGGTGTCCCCGCCCTTGATGATGCCCTCGGCGATGGCCTCCCCGCCAGCCAGTTGACCGAACTCGTCTCCGCCGCCCCCAGCTCCGGCACCCAATTAATTCTCGCCCAATTCCTCGATACCACCCGCGCCTCCCGCCAGCGCCTCGCCCTCATTGACGCCGCCGACGCCTTCGCCCCGCACGCCATTTCTCCCGACGCCCTCCGCCATCTCGTCTGGGTTCGCTGCCGCCATCTCGCTGACGCCCTCGCGGCCGCCGATGTCCTCGTGCGCGACGGCAACTACGCCGCCGTGGTCCTCGATTTCCGTGGCGTGGCCGAAAAGGCGTTGCGCGCGCAGCCGGGCACCACGTGGCACCGCCTGCACCGCGTCATCGAACACGCTTCGCCAGCCGTGCTTGCGCTGACTCCGTGCCCGCTCGTGCCCGCCGTTTCCTGGCGGCTCGTCTTGTCCACGTCGCACGGACTTTCCGCGCGGCGTTGGTCCGCCCAAAACCTCCTTGCCCATCTTACGGTGGAAGTCGCGCGCGGCCATGTCGGCGACGCGCTGGAAAAGGCCGGATGAAATTCTGTGTCCTGTTGGTGCCGGACTTCCGGCTGCACGCCTTGCGCCGCAGTGATACGACGCTCGCCGGCCGCGCCATGGCGCTCATTACCGGCGAGGGCCGCAAAGCCACGATTGCCGAGGTTTCATCCGAAGCGAAGGGCGTGCGGCCCGGCCTCGCGGTCACGCTCGCCATGGCCCAGTGCCCCGGCCTTATTTTGCGTCCGGCGGATGGCCCCGCCGAGGTCGAGGCCCAGCGCGTCTTGATCGCCACCGCCTTCAGCCTCTCCCCGCGCGTCGAGACCACCGCCGTCGGCAGTTGCACCGTGGATTTGCAGGGCGCCGACGCCGCACGCACGAAACTGCAAATGCAGGTTTGCCTCCGCGAACTCGCCACCGCCGGCCTGCCCACCCGCATTGGCGCCGCGGAAACTCCCTTGCTCGCCGACCTTGCCGCCCGCTGCGCCCAGCCGCTGTTGATCGTCGCTGATCCCAAAAATTTTCTTCACCCGCTGCCGCTCGCCTTCGTCGCGCCGACTCCCGCCCAGGCCGAAATTCTGGCGGGGTGGGGGATTCGCACCCTCGGCGAATTGACCGCGTTATCCAAGGCCGACATCGCCCAGCGCCTCGGCACCACCGGGGTGGCGCTGTGGGAACGTGCCGCCGGCGAAACCACGCGCGTGCTCCGCCACATCGAGCCCTCGCAGACCTTCGAAGCCGAATGGGAATACGAGCCCCCCGTCGAATCCGTCGAGCCCTTGCTCTTTCGCCTCCGCGCCTTCGCCGAACGCATCGCCCTCGAATTGCGCGCCGCCCAACTCACCGCCGAGGAACTCGCCCTCACGCTCTTCCTGGAGGACGAATCCGATTACCGCCGCACCTTCCGCCTGCCCGAACCCAACACCGCTTTGGATTCCTGGTTGCGTGTCCTCGACTCCCACCTCGAAACCGTCCGCACCGCCGCCCGCGTCGCCCGCGTCCGCCTCGTCGCCAAACCCATTCGCGCCCCGGAAAAACAGGGCGGCCTCTTCGACACCGGCTTGCGCGACCCCGCTGCGTTTTGGGAAAACCTCGCGCGCGTCAGCGCCATTGTCGGCGAAGGCCGCGTCGGTACTCCCGTGCTCGCCGACACCCACCGGCCCGACGCCTTTATCTTGATCAAGCCCCCCGAGCTCGTGCCCGCGCCCGCCGATCCTCCCGTGCATCCCCCGCGCGGCCTGCGCCTGCGCCGCTTTCGTCCGCCCTGGCCCGTCCAGGTCGAATTCACCGGCGACCAACCCGCCGCCCTCGCCGGCCCGCAACTCCGTGGCGCCATTATTTCTTCCGCCGGCCCGTGGCGCGTTTCCGGCGAATGGTGGAAACCAAAAAGCTGGGCCGTCGAAACCTGGCACGTCGAACTCCGCGTCGGCGGCGTCTACCAACTCGCGCTCTCTGCCGGCGCCTGGCACGTGGAAGGAGTTTTGGACTGATGACCTACGTCGAGCTCCACGCCCGCAGCGCCTTCTCCTTCCTCCGCGGCGGCTCGCTCCCCGAGTCCCTGATGGTCGAAGCCGGCCGCCTCGAATTGCCCGCCGTCGCCCTCTGCGACCGCGACGGCGTCTACGGCACCGTCCGCGCCCACCTCGCGGGCCAAGAAGCCGGCGTGCGCGCCCTCGTCGGCTGCGAACTCACCATGGAGGACGAATCCATCGTGCCCGTCCTCGTCGAAACCCAAACCGGCTATCGGCGCTTGTGCCACCTGCTCACCACCGCCCACTTGCGCGCGCCCAAGGGCGAGGGTCGCCTCGCCTGGTCGGAATTGGCCGAAAATCCCGCCGGCTTGTTCGCCCTCACCGGCGACGAATGTGGCCCCCTCCGCCGCGCCTGGCGCACGCACGGCCCCGCTGCCGCCGCGGCCGCTGGAAAAAAACTTCTCGAAATTTTCGGGCGCGACCGCCTCCATGTTGAACTCCAGCGCCACCTCATTCCCGAAGAGGAGGAGGAAAACGAATTCCTGCTCGATTGGGCGCGCGCCTCCGGCCTCCCGCTGCTCGCCACCAATGGCGTCCTCCACGCCACTCTGCCAGACCGCTCCGTCGCCGATGTCTTCACCTGCCTGCGCGAACACGTCACGCTCATGAATGCCGGGAGAAAACTCGCCCAAAACAGCGAGCGCCATCTCAAAAGCCCCCGCGCCATGGCCGCCCTCTTCGCCGATTTGCCCGAGGCCATCACCAACACCGCCAAACTCGCGGAACGCATTCAATTCACCCTCACGAATCTCGGCTACCGTTTTCCCGACTTCGCCGCGCCGACGGGGGAATCGCAGGACACCTTTCTGCGCAAGATGACGTTCTTTGGCGCGCAACAGCGCTACGGCAGCGTCGGCGGTGAGGTCCGCAAACAACTCGAGCGCGAATTAAAACTCATCACCAAACTCGGTTTCGCGGGCTACTTTCTCATCGTGTGGGACATCTGCGCCTTCGCCCGCGAACGCGGTTTCCTCGTGCAGGGTAGGGGAAGCGCCGCCAATTCCGCCGTCTGCTACGCCCTCGGTATCACCGCCGTCGACCCCATTGGCAGCAAACTCCTCTTCGAACGCTTTCTCTCCGAGGGCCGCACCGATTGGCCCGACATTGACCTCGACCTCCCCAGCGGTGACCCCCGCGAAGCCGTCATCCAGGAAGTCTACCGCCGCTACGGTCGCCGCGGCGCTGCCATGACCGCCAACGTCATCACCTTTCAAGGCCGCAGCACCATGCGCGAAGTCGGCAAAGTCTTCAGCCTGCCTGACGATGTCCTCGACCGCTTCTCCAGCCTCTTTCACGGCGGCGATTACCCGCACACCATGAAATTAAAGGAACAACTGCGCGCCGCCGGCATCACCCAAGATCACCCGCAGCTCCCCGCGCTCCTCGACACCTGCCGCCAGGTCTACGGCCTCCCGCGCCATCTCGGCCAGCACTCCGGCGGCATGGTCTTGAGCGCCGGCAGCCTCGACCAGTTCGTCCCCCTCGAAAACGCCCGCATGCCCGTCCGCTCCGTTTTGCAGTGGGACAAAAATGATTGCGAGGACATGGGCATCGTCAAAGTTGACCTCCTCGGCCTCGGCATGATGGCCGCCTTGCAGGACTCCCTCGAAATTTGCGCCCAGCGCGGCCAGCCCGTGGATCTCGCCGCCCTTCCCAAGGACGACCCCGCCACCTTCAAATTAATTCAGGAGGCCGACACCATCGGCCTCTTCCAAATCGAAAGCCGCGCGCAAATGTCCACGCTCCCGCGCATGAAGCCGCAGACCTTCTACGACCTCGCCATCGAAGTCGCCATCATCCGCCCCGGCCCGATTCAGGGCGACGCCGTCAATCCCTACCTCCGCCGCCGCTCCGGCGAGGAACCCGTCACCTATCCCGACGAACGCGCGAAACCCATTCTTGAACGCACCCTCGGCGTCGTCTTGTTTCAGGAGCAAATCCTCCGCCTCGCCATGGAACTCGGCGGCTTCTCCGCCGCCGAGGCCGACGAACTCCGCCGCGCCATCGGCTTCACCCGCTCGCAGGAGCGCCTCGACCGCGTGAAGGCCAAACTCGGCGCGGCCCTTGAAAAAAACGGCGTCCAGCCCGGCGCCGTGGATTACCTCTTAAAATCGCTCGCGTCCTTCGCGCTGTACGGTTTCCCCGAAAGCCACGCGATTTCCTTCGCGCTCATCGCCTACGCCTCCGCCTGGCTGAAGGTTCACCGCCCCGCCGCCTTCTACGCCGCGCTCCTCAATAATCAACCCATGGGCTTCTATTCCCCCGCCTCCCTCGTGCAGGACGCCAAACGCCACGGCCTGCGCGTCCTTCCCGTCTGCGTCCAGCTCTCCGCCGAAAAATGCCAGGTCGAACAGGACGACGTTATCCGCCTCGGCTTGATTTCGCTCAAAGGCCTCAAAGCCGCCTCCCGCCAAAAACTCCTCGCCGCCCGCGCCGAACGTCCCTTCCTCTCGCTGCCGGATTTTCTCCAGCGCACCGGCTTCAATCCCGCCGAGCGCCGCGTCCTCGCCGCCTCCGGCGCCCTCAACGCGTTGAGTGGCCATCGTCGCGCTGCCCTCTGGCACGTCGAATCCCTGCACCCTGATGACGAACTCTTCCACGAAGCCGAAACCACCGAGGAGCAGCAGCTTTCCCCGCTCGAACGCATGTCCCTCCTCGAACGCCTCCAGGCCGACTACGCCACCACCGACCTCACCACCGGCGCGCACCCCATGAAACTCCTTCGCCCGCGCCTGCCCGAACTCTGCCCCGCCGCCGAACTGAAAAACCTGCGCCCCGGCGCGCGCGTCCAAATCGGCGGCGCCGTCATCACCCGCCAGCGCCCCGGCACCGCCAAAGGCTTTTGCTTCATCACCCTCGAGGACGAAACCGGCCACGCCAACGCCATTGTCCGCCCCACGCTCTTCGAACAAGCCCGCCTCATCATCAACCTCGTCCCCGCCCTCATCATCACCGGGCGGTTGCAGAATGAGCAGGGCGTCATTCACGTGATGGCGGACAAAATTGTCGCGATGCCGGAGGCCGGCATGCCGCAGAGCTATTCGCATGATTATCATTGAGCCGCCCCCAAATCCCATTTCATTTCCGTCCGCCTCGGCTCTGAAGTCTGAAATTTTAAATTCCGCACTTCCGCCCACGAAAAATCGCAAATCGAAAATTACAAATTCCCCGCCAGATATGTCTTTGGTTGGTTCCTGTCTCAAATTCTGAAATCTGATTCTGCCGCACAGACGGAAGAACGAATTTTAAAATTCCAGGTTCCGCCTTCTGCCTCCCAAATCCCAAATCCCGGCGCCCGATATGAATTCAGTGGGTTTCGGAACTTGGATTCTAAAATCTGATTTTGCCGCGCAGGCGGCAGAATGAAATCTGAAATCCCCGCGCGTTCATCCGTCCCATCGGTCCCATCCGTCCCACATTTCTTGCTTCTCAAATCTCAAATCCCCCTGGCAGATATGTCTTTGGTTGGTTCCTTCCTCAAATTCTGAAATCTGAAATTTGAAATCTGAAATTCCTCTCCCCAGCCTTGCCCTTGGCCCCACCCATTCCGTCCCTGGAAAAACACAAAACACAAATTAAAAACTCTGCCTCCCAGCTCCCTGCTCCCAGCTTCCACCCCAGTCTTGCTGCCGCCCCCTCAATCCGCTCCAATAGCCCCATGTGTGTCCGGTACACGCTCCACAAATCCGACGCCGCCCTCGCGGCCGTCGCCAAAGCCATTGGCCAAATGTACCGCCGCCCGCCCTGGCTCGTGGACCGCTTTAACATTCGCATCAGCGAGACCGCCCCCGTCTTCGCCCGCCAGGCCGGCGAGACCACCCTCGCGCCCATGATGTTCGGCCTCATCCCCGCCTTCATGCGCGACCGCCCGAAGAAGAAGCTCATGCACAACGCCCGTTCCGAGACCATCACGGAACTTCCCAGCTTCCGCGACGCCGTCCGCCACCGGCGATGTCTCATTCCCGCCAACGGCTTTTACGAATCCATCACCCGCGGGAAAATCAGCCACCCGTTTGTCTTCATGCTCAAGGACGAGGAGCCCTTCGCCATCGCCGGCATCTGGGAACCCGGCCTCGATGATGACCTCCCGCCCAGCTTCAGCATGGTCACCACGCACCCGAATGATTTGGTGGCGACGATGCATGACCGCATGCCGGTTGTACTCACGCCGCCCGATATGCTCCGCTGGTTGGGCGACCAGCCGCTGGCGGAATCGGAGCTGAAGAAGATGTGTGAACCCATTGCGGGGGAAAAGATGACCGCCCGCGAAGTCAACCGCTACGGCAACAAACCCCGCAGTGAAGGACCCCAATGCCTCGCCCCTCCCGACGAACCGGAGCCGGAATTGAAGTTGGAAGGTTGAAGCTGGGAGCGGGGAGCTGGGAGTCAGGATGGCGGAAGGATGAAGGATGGAGACAGGAGACAGGAGACAGGAGACAGGAGACAGGAGACAGGAGTGAGGAAATCCGAAAATGCAACGAAAATTGAAAATTTCCAGCCAAATTCTCGGATCTCAAATTATAAAATCCGCCGCAAGACGCCCATCCCATCACTCCCATTTCTCAAATCTCAAATTTCAAATCCTTCCGCCCATCCACTGCTTCTGAAATTTGGAATCTGAAATTCTCCCGCACAAACAACAGAATGAAATCCCCTCTCGCAAATTACAAATTACAAATCACAAATCCAGCCCCCCGGTTTCCCAGCTTCCAGCTTCCAGCTTCTAACTTCCAGCTTCTGACTCCCTGCACCCAGCTTAGCCGCTCGGCCTTTACCATTGACCACTCCCGCCCCCTCCTGCCATCTTCTCCCCTTTGGTCACCCTGCGCGTGCCGCTTCCGTAGTTCAATGGATAGAACACTGGCCTCCGAAGCCGGTGATCTGGGTTCAAGTCCCAGCGGGAGCACCAGCGCACCACTCGTAAATCCCATCTCACATATTCCATCTCCTGACTCCTGTCTCCTGACTCCTTTCTGCTGAATTCCCGCCTCTCCGCCAACCTCAAAATTGCGGCGCATTTTGCGTTTCCATCTTCGCTTGCATTTCTTGAAACGCCTTATTTGCCCGGTCCCTTCCAGCCATCATCTGCCCGGCACTTTGTATTGCAACTTGCAGACCGCGCCGCCGATTGTCCGGCACCGGCGCCGTTTCCAGCGCCGCGAGCGCCCCCTCTCGGTCAATCGCGCCCCAGGCGGTCAACGTTAGATAAAGCTCGTTGTAGCGACTGTCGTCGCTGCTGGCCGTCAGCGCCAGGGCCAGCGCCGCCTCTGGTTGGGTCTGGGCCAGCGGCGGAAGAACCTGTTGCAGCGCATGGTCCCGCTCATCACTAATCGGTAAAGTGGCCACCCATTGCGACGCCGCCGCGACATCGTCCTTCACCCAACCCGCGGCAATGATCGGCACCGCAAATGCCCGAGAGTTTCCATCCGGAATCGTCATCAAGTCTTGCGACGCCGCCGCCGGATCTTTGCGCGCCAGGAAAATGGCAATTTCGCTTTGCGCCGCCGTCGTCGCCGGTACGCCCGCCGGGAGCTCCCGGCTCGCCACCTCCCAGGCTCCCGCCGCATCCAGATGGGAATAGGCCGCCACTGCTGCCGCCATGGCGCCGTCTCGTGCCGCCCCGCTCGGCAACGTTTCCGCCCAGGCGAGCGCCGCGTTGCTGTCGGCCTTCGCCCACGTGTCAGCGACTGTCGCCATGGCGCTCGCCGCCGCCGGATCTGCGGCGAGGCCGATCACCTCCCTGGCCGCTGCGGCGGGATCTCGCTCCGCCATCGTCTTGACGATCGTGCTCAACGCCTCCTCCCTGGAGGCATTCGTCACGTCTGCGGGCAGGTTTTGCGCCCAGGCGATGGCGCCGGCGAAGTCCAACCGCGCCAGCGGCTCCGCGATGCGCTTGATCAATTCGTCGCGGTCCGCACCCGCCGGCAGTTGGTTGACGATGGTCGAGGCGAGCGGCGGATTCGCTTCCACCAATTGCCCCAGCACCACCTTGACCGCATTATCATACGCCGCTCCGGTCAAATTTACCTTTGCCCAGTCGAGCGCGCCCGGCCCGTCGCTCTTCGCCATCACCGCCAACACCGTCAGAAGGTTGCGGTTGCGTTGCCGATCGTCGGGCAATGACATAAAATAATTCAGCGCCTCCACCGCATGGAGGTCATTCAAGTTCGCCAGGAACTGCTTCACCGCCTGGGTGTATCCCGATTCGTCCGCGGTGTGTTCCAACCAAGTCAGCGCCGAAAATGGATCGGAATCTGCCCACGCCACGGCCAGCGCTTCCACCAATCGGTTGCGATTGGCGCCGGGCGAGAGGCGTGCGACATACTCCGCGGCCGCCGCCGGATCTTCCCAGGCCAGCACCAGCACGCAGTCCGCCACCGCCCCGTCACGCGCCGCGCCGGCCGGCAGCGTCTGCGCCGCGTCAAACGCCGCCACGGGGTCCAGCGCCAGCCAGCTCCGGATCACGCTCTGCGTCGCCGTATTGCGCGCCGCCACTGCCGCAATTTCGCCCAGCGCCGCAAACGCCGCCGGCGGATTCTGCGCCGCCCATTTGCTAAATAATTCCGCGTACGTCGCGATGGCTTGCGGAGACACCGGCAATCCGCGAAGCAGTTGAAATGCCCCGGCCGGGTTGATGTTCGCCAGATTGCCAATGATCTCGTTTTGCACCAGCCGCCGCGTCTCCGCGTTTTCAATCTGGCTGATCGCGCCCATCGCCGCCGCCGGATCAATACGGCCCCAATGTAGGAATACCAAATGTACGAAATCCGTTTTTCCCTCGCCCGGCGGCAGCCTCTTCGCCGCCGCCACCGCCCCAAGCGGATCCCTGCCTTCCGCCCACGACGCCAGCACCGCGTCCATCGCCGCAATCCGCAGCGCGATGCTCTTTACGCCAATCGCGCCAGCCAGCGCAGCCTTGGGGTCATGCCCCGCCCACATCGCAAACACACTGTTTAAGAAAGCCGGAGTCCCGCCGCGGGCTGCGAACGCCGAGGCATACGCCAGCGCGCCGAGCGGATCGGCGCCCGTCCAGCGGGCGAGCACCAAATCGTAAATCGTCAGGCGCACGGGCACCTCCGGGCAACTGCGGGTGAGGTCGAGCAGGCCCGCCAATTTCGTCACCGGCGTTTGTTCAATCAAGGCGACCACTCCCGCCAACCGTTCCGGCCCGGTGGATGGCCCAAGCACTTTGGCGAGCGGACTTTCCAGATCCCAGGGAACATTGTGCGGACTCGCCGCCGTGCTGCCCGGCGCAATTTTGGGCGCAACAGCCACGTCAGCGACCTGCTTTCTTGCCGCCACCAAATTTGGTTTCGCCGGCGCTCCCAACTCCCAACCGCCCATAAAAAATGCGCCCAACATTAAAATCGCGCCAGCGACCCGCGCCGCCAGGCCCTTTCCGCCGGTCGCGGAGCGCGGCGGATCATGGGCGATCGGTGGAGGGGAGGGATTCATTTCAAGTAAGGAAAAAATTGGCGGCCCTATTGCCCCGCCGGTTTTGTTGGCCCTCCGGCGGGCGCGCCTGGGCTGGTCGCCGGATACAAAGGCACATTAACATTCATTGGCGCGGCGCCATCATCCCGCGGCACGCCCATGCCAATTGTGGAACGGGGGAAGGTCGATATGGAAACTCCTCCACCCATTATGGTCATACCTCCGCCGCCGGCGTTCTTCAGGAGGGCATCCGCCCGTTGCATTTGATCCAGCTTCGGCACCACGGCATCGCGCAACGCACCCGTCGGCAAATTCTTCACCCACTCCGCCGCACCTTCTGGGTCGGCTCGCATTAAATCCTGCACGAAGAAACTGGCAATATTGGTGTAATGGTTGCCCAGTGCCCCATCCGGCAATGCCGCCAGCGCTTTCGCCACTGCCACCGGATCATTCTCCCCCCACCTCGAAACGATGCTGGGAAACGCACTCGCCGACGGATCGGATGCCAGATTGTCCACCGCCAGCTTCCACGCCACCGCCGGATCATTCGCCGCCATTTCCGCCAGCACCGCAGCTACCGCCTGCTGGCGGAAGGAGGAACCATCATCCGGTAACGATTGTGCCCAGGCCAGGGCCGCCTCGGGATCTTCTTTCGCCCACGTCTGCGCCACGTTCATTACGGAAAATCCGCCTAGTGCGCCAGGCCCACTCTCCTCGACAAACGCCGCCGCCCGCGCCGGGTCCGCATTCGCCCACGCTTTCACCACCGCTTGCATCGCCGCGTTGCGCGTTGTGTTGGGAAGGTCGTCCGGCAGATTCTTCGCCCACGCCAGCGCACTCGGCACATCCTGCGCCGCCAGCGCTTCCGCCAGCGTCGTCACCGCGCGGTTGCGCGCATTGCCGTCCGGCAATTGCAAAACCAAATCCACCATCGCCGCCGGATTCGCTTGAATCGCCAGCGGCAAAACTTCGGCCAGTGCCATGTCGTACGCCTGTCCGGTCAAATTCTGTCGCACCCACGCCAGCGCTCCCGCCGGACCCTGTTTGCCCCAGACGGCGAGCACGGACTGCAAATATTTTTCACGCAGCGGGCTTTCCGGAAGCTGCGTGACATACGCGATCGCGCCGGTCGGATCGCCGGCGGCCAGTTTCTCCAGCACGTCGCCCACTGCCGTGTCGTGAGTCGGCCCGCTGGTGTTGTTTTCGAGCCACGCCAACGCCGCCGCCGGGTCCGCATCGCCCCATTTTCCAACCACCATGCTGGTCACCTTTTGGTCGCGATCTGTTCCCGCCGGCAGCCCCGCCAGATAAGCGCCCGCCGCCGCTGCGTTTTGCAGGATAAGCATCGGCAGCGTCACCGCCACGGCCCGCTCGTGCTCCTCTCCCGTCGGCAGTTCGAGGGCGGCTTGAAACGCCGCGGGCGCATCCACCTCCGCCCAGCCAAGGTAAACGCCCCCCAGTGCCGAAGTGCGCATTCGCCCTGGCGTCAATCGTTCGATTCCCGCCAGCGCCGCCTCGCGGTCCAGCCGCGCCCAAATCAAATATTCGTCCCGGAACGCCTCCGTGGACTGATCCATCATGGACAGCCCATGCAATATTGCCACCGCTTTAACCGGGTCGCTAAACGCCAAATTGCGCAAAATCAGGTTCTGCGCTTTCGTGCGCTGACCGTCATCATTGATTTGCCCGGCGTGGGTAAACGCCGCCAGCGGGTCCACCTCCGACCAGCGTTGAAACAGCAAAGTCGCCTCATTTTCCGCCACCGAGTTATGCGGAACATTCCTCCACTCCGCCAGCGCCCCGGCGGCGTCCCGGCCCCGCACCCACGTTTCCAAGACTTTGCCCACGGCGTCTTGCCGGAGTTCCGTGGCCTCCAGCTTGAGGGCCGCCGCCAGGGCCGCCTGCGGATCGTTCACCGCCCATTGGCCCAAGATATTAAATACCGGCCACGCTTTCAGCTTCTCCTGCCGCTGCGTGGTCAATGCGTGGGACTCGACATACCCCTTGAGCGAGGCATCGTTCAAATCCCTCGGCGTTACCGGTTGGTACCGGCGCAATGACGGCAAAGCGTGCGCCAAAGCCGCCGCCGGATCATCGGCCGCCCATTTCGCATAGGCGAAATCCGTGACCATGCGCGAAAAATCCTCATCGGGGCAACCCGCCGCCGCGTCAATGTACCACTCCAAATCGAACACCGGCGTCTCCGCCACCAAGCGCGCCACGGCAAACCCGCGCTCACCCCCGGAATTGTTTCTTAAAATTTTGCCCAATGGCCCGTTGGGATTCCACGCCAGCACCAGTCCCGAATTCTTTTCCGGCACGGGCACCGCCACCAGTGGCTTTGGCCGGTTAACCCGCAGGGTGGGGGAGGATTGACCTTGATGTAGAAAATATCCCGCGGAAAACGCCGCCGCCGCCAATCCCATCCCCGTGCACCGCCACCGCCACTTCCGCAAAATTAATTTGCGCGAGGTAACCGCCTTTCCCGGGTTGGAATCGCGCATGGGACAACTTAACTAAATTCAACGGACAAGGAAAGAGCGGAAATTGGGCAGGCCCGGCAAAGCCACGAGGGAGCGGTTCGGGGGGCCTGGCGGAATTGTCAGACCAGTCGGACCTGTCGGACGGTTCGGACGGGTCGGACTAGTCTGATCTGTCCGACGATTCCAAAAAATTAGATTCAAGGGGAAGCTTTTGTTGCCCCCAAAAATCCGCCTTGTTTCAGCCACCCCACCATCAACTCCGGCCATTCCCCCAGCAGCGGATCTCCCGGCGACATGCTGGTGCCGTGCTCGCCGTAATTATAAAAGTGGACTTCCGTTGGGACGCCGGCATTGCGAAGGGCATTCCATGCTGGAACTTCAGCGTTAAGGTGGCTGCCGTCTTCGATGGTGTTAAACATGAAAGTTGGCGGGGCCTTGGCCGGTTCGCGAGGTGTGCGCCCTCCATAAATTAGGGCAATAAAATTTGGCCGTGTCGAAAACCAATCCAATCGGTCGGCGGATGTCGGATCACCTTCGACCACCCCGTTGAAAAACGCATCGCCCTCCAATTCCGCTCCCGCCGAAAACCCAATTGTGCCCACGCGGTCTGCCGAAATCTTGTATTCCGCTGCGTGGGCGCGGATGTAGCGGATCGCCCGGTTCGCATCCAAGACGGAAATATTATTCCGGTAATTCGGTTGAATCCGGTAGCGCAGCACAAACCCGGCGATGCCATGCCGGTTCAAAAACCGCGCAATCTGCACGCCTTCGTTGTCAGCACAGCGGTTCGTAAATGCCCCGCCGGGCAAAATCAAAACGGCTGCGCCGGTGTTATTATCCGACGGCGCGGGAAAGGCATACACCGCCGGTTTGTCTTCGTCAGTAAACTGGCCATTGGCGTCAGGCACCGCCCCCGGTGCGCCCTCCGGCCAGAGCAAAACGGGCTCCGGAATTCCCGGCACGGGATTGGGGGTATTCTTCAGTTGCTCCGCGTAAATTGCCTGCACCTCCGCATTGCTCGGCCCCCGGGCCGGCCCGCGTCCCGGTCCAGCCCCGCGACTTTGGCCCGCTCCTCGCCCTTGCGCTGTGCCCCGGGCTGGTGCCGTTCCGTCTGCCTGCGCCTGGGCCGTCGGCGACGGCAATAAAAACATCCCACAAGCCACTACGAAAACCGCTCCGGCCGAAAATGCCCGGCCTGCGCCGCCCACCCGAATCGTCCGATTCGCCGGGCCTGTCCGAGTCGCTGCAAAAGACAATTCTGCAATTGGAAAGTTCATAACAAATAGGTTTGAGGTTTCGTAAGTATAAAACGGCCTATTTCGAAAACACTTCAATTTTGATGTCCATCTTTCCGCCCGGTGGAATGTCCAGCATCAGGCCCTCCTTGTCCCCCGGGTGCGCCTTGGTAAACGAATGCTGGTCGTCAATGCTCGGCGAAAGGATGCGCGAGTGCCCGAACGCCGGGTCACGAATCAAATCATTGCTGAAGCTGTTGCTCAGCCACCGGTTCATATTTTGCCGCACGTCCACCGCGTATTTTCCCGGCACGGGACCCTGCGCCGCCGGCACCGTGAAATCACCAATCTGCACGCCGTTGGTGGAATTAAACACCCGCGCCACAATCGGGCCCGCGCCGACGACATCCAGGGGCGTGAGAATCACATAACCGTGGGGAAGGGGCTTGCCGTCAAGCATCACCGAGCCGTGAATCGCCACCCGCGGGCCGTCGGTCAGAAATCCGTAGGCCCGCACCCAGTTGAAAAACAAATCCGGCCAGACTGCGTCCAGCCCCGGCGCGGTCCCCGCCCTGGCGAAGAAATGGGCTTCAACCGGCGTCTTGCCCGGCCCCGCCCGCAGGGAATTCCACAGGTCAATCATGCCCGAGATATTGGCAGCGGCATTGGTGGACCCGACCAGAAGCGTCGGCGGCAGCTTCGGCCCGCCGGTTTGGGGCCCACTCGCGCCGTAGATCAAGGCCAGAAAGTCGGGATGATTCGATGCCGTGGCCACCGGGTCGCCCGCGTTCCCGTCAGTTTCAGGCGTGGCCGCATAGGCCGCTTGCGTGGCCAGAATCCCGCCGGTGTCCATGCCCAGCGCCCCGATACGGTGGTCGGAAAGGTGAAAATCCGCCGCATGGGCGTGCAGATATTGCAGGGCGCGGTTGAGGTCCGCAATCGGCGACGACTCGGCTGAAGCCGGCCCGCTGTGGTAGCGCAGAACAAAGGCCGTAATCCCATGGCCATTGAGCCATCGCGCCACCGGCACGATCTCCCGGTCCGACAAATTGCCGGTAAACGACGCACTGGGCACAATCAATACCCCTGCGCCGGTGTTGGCGCCTTCGCTTGGCAGAAAAGAAAAAATCGCGGTTTGGTCCGCGTCCGCGGCCCCGGCCGCTTGGGGCGAGCCCTTGGGCCAGATGGGTATTGGGGCGGAGGGAGCGTCCGCAGCCCCAACCGCCAACGGCAGCGCGAGGACGGAAACCAACCAACCAAGCCGAGCCCAGAATCCCGGGGTGGAGAGAAGCATGGCGGCTAATTTGGCGAAAATCCGCCACCTGGCAATGCGAATCGGGGGGTGGGGATTTGCGCACCCGTTCCACCGAAATGGTTTTCCGGCCTGGCTTGCGATTACCGTTGAAAGGGGCGGGGTACCACCGACCTGGGCGGGAGGCATAAAAAGGCCGACCTTTCAATCCGGTGCAACGCCAGCGCCAACGCCGGCATCCTCCGGACGCCCTCGACCGCGAGGTTGAACGGCCACACGTAAATTCTGCGCGGGCGATTAAAGTTTGACTTCGCAAATCACTCGTCAATAACGCTTCATTTAAGAAAGGGTGGGCCACCGGTTTGCCTTGGAAGCCGCGCCGCCGACCATTGCTCCATGGCCGAAAAAAATTCCTGGGTCGGCAGTATGGTGCCGCTGGCGCTCGCGCTGGCGTCGCTGGTTTCGATGTTGCTATCGCAAGAGGGGGATCTGCATTCGGGCCGGCCGGCCAGCGATGCTGAAGGCAAAAATCCCAGCACGCCATTTAATAATAAGGAGACCGCATCTTTCTCCATACCCCTTTGGGATGATCCGATGAAGGCCTTGGCCAGTCGGGACAAATTGGAACGAAAGGATGTGGATAAGGTTGACGATTTGTTACAGGAAGCCACCGACCAAGACTATCAACCGATTATTTTGGGTGTCATGTTGCCAGACGGCGACGATGCCTGGACGGCGGAAGAACGCCGCCGCGTCCGCTATGCGGTTCAATCCGCTTTGCGCGCGGCCCAATACACGCCGAACTATATTACGGACTTGAATTTGCTCGACCTTACCGGGTTTATCAAAAGCCAAACAGATGCAATTCTGGCATCCATCGGGACCCAGGCGGCCCAACCGGCCTCATCGACCATCAGCGCTCAAAAGGACGCCACTGGCACGTTCAGTTTACGTGCGACCATTGCGAAAGTATCTGCGGCATATTTCGCCCTGAATGACCCCCATTCGAAGGAGCCCGCTGGTGGCGATTGGCTGGTGCCTTACGAATGGCATTTTGAGTATCTTCCGCCGGGCACGACGGAGACAAGACTGCACGCGAATATGCGACCGGTCCTGGTCCTCTGGTTGTCCCGCAAGGAGGTAAACTCCTATGATAATAACGCTCTCCATACGCTGGCTTTGCTCGCCCAGAAATTCCCGGGCGCCAAAGCCGCCTTGTTTGGGCCGGTGAGTTCAAGTGACCTGATTATGTTGCCCGATTTACAGGCTTATTACGATTGGAATGACTGGAATAATCAGGTCGGTGTCAATTCCTTGGCGGCCGTGCCCATTTATTCCTATTGGGCGACGGCCGCGAATGATGAATTGGAGGCCGAATGGCGCGACCAAAAACGCTCCCTATGGCACCAGGGTACAACTTTCAGCTTTCAGGATTGGATGACGCGGTTCCAGGTACACCGCATCGGGGCAACCGATGCGGAACTCAGCCAGGCGCTCGTGCGCGAATTGTCCCGCCGCAAGATTCCCCTCGTGCAAGACCAGACGACAAACGCTGATGCTTCGAGAATTGTTCTTTTGACTGAATGGGATAGCTTCTACTCGCGCGCATTGACGGACAGTTTTGGCCAAAAACTGCGGCTAAATGCGCAGGCGATGGCCCAGCAAGGTCAACCGATACAGATAGATGATTTTCCCTACCTCTCGGAATTGGAGATTAATGATGAATCTTTGGCGGAGGGCAAAAAGGGCACCTCCACGCCAGCGTCTCCGAGCGAGGGCCTGAAAGGGCCCGTGGCACCGGATTTGAGTCCGCGGCCGCAGGGAGCAGCGCAACTGGATTATCTGGCGCGCCTGGCAGAGCGCATCGGTCAACTCGAAGGCGGATCAAAAGTGCGAGCTGTGGGGATTTTTGGGTATAATGTTTTCGACAAAATATCCATCCTGAAGGCACTGCGCAAAAAATTTCCCGGTGCCCTTTTCTTCACGACTGATATGGATGCAGACATGCTCGAGCGGGACAATCGTCGTTTTACCCGAAATCTGATGGTGGCGTCAGCCTTTGGTTTAAATCCTCCTGATGCCAGTGAATTTGCGTCGGCGGAACTTGGCCGGTCGGGTTGGACCACTCCATTTCGTTCCACGTACCAAACGGGTTTGTTCTACAGCATTTTATCGGGCATGTATGACCTGGGTGCCTTGGGGCGCAATAGTCATGAGTGGGGATTGATGCCTGATCCAGCCGACCCCGCCAAAGTTGTGCTGCGCATTCCGACCAAGCCCCGCATTTTTGAAATTGGTAGTTCCACCGCAGTGGATTTGTCCCCGGACCAAGTTGGGACCCCGTTCATCAGCACGTCCGGTAAATATGAGAAAGTGGCGATCGGGACCATATTTGCCATGTTTTCTCTTGGCTTGGCCTGGTGGTTGAATACGCGCTTGCGGGTATATCGCGCAGAGGTACTGCAACCCCGGGAGGCAACGAGCAAGTCAGCCGATTCGCCGGCGCCGGAATTTCCGCGCAAATGGTCCCTGCCGGAACGAGTTCTTGCGGGGCGGAATGCAATTTTTATCTGGCCCGTTCTATGGTGTCTTCTCTGTTTCGCCTTTTTTGAAGTCTTTTATTTTCTGATTTGTGCCAATGCCGCGGATTGGCAGGGCGAACCCTGGAGCTTGACGGAAGGAGTCAGCCTGTGGCCGACGGAAGCTTTGCGGGTGGCGGCGATATTTTTGAGCTTCTACTTTATGGGCATGGTTTGGATCCGGCTGGAGACAATTAAGCTGCGGCTCCGCCGCCGGTTTGGGCTCGAATATTCGCCGGGGCTCCCACCGTCGAAAGCAGCCGCCTGCGTGGAATCGCAAAAGCGACCGTCCTATTGGCAGAGGATGCGGATTCATTGCCAAAATTTCAAGCAGCGGCTGGTTTGCAGGCGTAATGGGGAGGATGATGCGGATTTTGGGATAACCGATCAGGGCGCGGTGACGGCGTGGGAGAAATTCAATTGTGATGTGCTGGGTTGGAAAAGGTTTTGGCTGCACACATTCCCGCTGGGGTTGGTTTTGGGTTTCATGGTGTATTATCTGGTGAAACGCTTCGATGAGCCCTACGTCCCGGTGCGCGGTACTTTTATCCAAAACTTCAATGGTGATCTCATGGCCATTTGCTCCATGGTTCTGGTGCTGCTTTTGGTGATGGTCGGCTGGGTGACATTGCGAACGGTGCAACTTATTCGCGAGATCTGTCTGACGAAGAACAGTTGGCCGGAGCGCACCTATTGGCAAATCCTCCGGGAGAGCCGGGATGCAATGTCGGGGACTCGTCCTGGATTTAGCCTTGGCGGTATCGCAAAGGACGATCTTGCGTGGCTGCGGTTGTTTGATCCGCTCTATGACATCCGGTTCGTGGCCGAGCTTACCGAGTTTACCAGTGAGTTTATACTATATCCGTTTGTGGTCCTGATGGTGGTTCTCGTCTCACGCCTGAGTTTTCTCAACCAATTTGATTGGACGCCGTTGTACGCTTTGTTTGTCCTGATTGGCTTTGGGATCGCTCTGGTGTTGGCCGTCGCCATGCGTACCGCCGCGGAGAAAAGTCGCCGGCGGGCGATTCAGATTTTTGAGCGATTGGCGGAATCTTATAGTGCTGCTCTGGCGGCTAAAATCGGGTCAGCGTTACATCGAAATGACGAAAGTGACGAGCTGATCAAGAATCGTCGGGAATTCGCCCAGCGCGCGGCCGAGGAGATTCGCAATTTGCAATCCGGCGCCTTTTCGCCCTGGGCCCAAAACCCGGTCATTTGGGCAATAATTACCCCGCTCACCGGGGTGGGCGGCATCAATTTTCTCCAATACATCTTGCAGGGGCATTCGTGAGGGATAAGCCGCGGAAGCGTCCGCCAAACGTTTTGGCAAAACATCTCATCTGCCGGATATTCCCCTCACCAGTGTTCGGTGATGGTGGCGGCGACGACCAACAGGACCACCAAGGCCGGATAAGCAAACCCGAGCCAGAGGGCGCACCGGTGATAAACGGTTCGCTCGGGAAGTTCGGCCAGGTTTATGGACGCAAGGGTGGTGGCGCCGGGCGCCGCGGCCACCAGGCAAAGGAGAAGTTCTTTCGTGCGAATTTGGGGTAAATAATAAACCAGCGAGAACAGCAACGACCAGCCCCCGGGGATGGCAAAGAGGATGAAATAGGGAAGGTGAGGGACTCGCGAAACGCCCGCGGCCCGCAGCTTCCAGAAGCAGCGGATGGCCAGAAATAGAAACGCGCCAAATAGCGCCAATCCGACCGCGGAATAGAAGAGCGCGTCTGGCGGGGTTACGACCGGATAGGGCGCGTCGGCGTCGGCATCGGGGGCATTCGTGTATTTCGATTCGTGCCAGATCAGTCGGTCAATAAAAACCAGGGGATAATAGATATATCCGGCGAGATTTCGGTCAAAGGGATTTTGGCCCCGGGGGTCGCAAACGATGGATTTCGGCTGCCAAATGGTCACATCCGGCGTTCCCTGGGTTGCACCCGCTGTTGCCTCCAGCCCGGAGCTGTACAGCTGTTCAGAATATTTTCCCAGCGCGCTTAAACCCGCATAAGTCGAAAAATACGCAACGCCCAAAGCCAGCAAGATGAAGAATGTCTTGAATTCCCAGCCCATTGGCCGGCCGGCGTCCGTAATGCCGGGCAGGGGGGGCGAAGGCGTTGCCGGTGAAGGGGGCACATCCGTAGATGCAGGGGGACTCATGGCGGCTAAAGATGAATAACGCGGAGACGATTTGATTTAAAGCTCATTATTTTTCCCTGGCGGCCTCACCGCCACCCGGGTGGCCTGTCTCATCCTGCATTCTTCCCCCGCGCTGATCCTACTTCCGGGGATGCGCGTCAAAGAAATCAAAAATATCCCCCGTGGCGGCGGAGGGCGCGCCATCGTGATCGGCGCCGGGGTATTCCTTGACGGTCGCATTGATGCCATGTTGCACGAGGGCGTCCACCATCGCGTGGGAGGGGGCGCTGTTGCCCTGGTCGTTGCCGCCATAGAAAATAAACATGGGGGTGTCTTTTAGTTTGGCGTAGGGGTAGTCATCTCCGGGCCGGGCGTTGCTGCCGCCAATCGCGATTGCGGCCCAGTATTGGGAATATTTCGGACCGATGTAATGGCTCCCCTGCCCGCCGGCGGAATACCCGAACAGAAACGTCCGCTTGGGATCAATGGGATATTCCTGCTGAATCAAGTCAAAGACATGCATGGCGTCTTGCTCGCTCCATTCGGTCCGCACCAACTGGGGAGTCGTTGAGCCATTGACGCCGCCAAAGCCGGCAGACCCGCCTGCGCCCCGGGCGCCGCGGGCCGCCGCGCCGGCGGCCGGAGCGCCAAAATTTTGCGGGGTGGTGGAAGCTGCCACGATGCCCCGGGGCGCCGTCGAAGCGGCCGCACCGCGACCATAGGGGACATAATTATAGCCGCCATTGGGCGAATAGCCCATCGGCGCTACGAGCATGTAGCCGTGTTTATCGGCCGACTTCGGGATGATTTGGCCATCGCGGTAAAAATAAAAATCCTGGTCGCGGCTGTTGCCATGGAGAATGAAGACGAGGGGCAGCGGCGTCTTCCCGTCCCAGGTCGACGGCACAAAGACATGGTAGGGCAGAATCTCGTCCGCTTCGGGCATGTGGTAATATTGCACCGTTTCGCCATGGGCCTGCCACAGGAGGTCGTGGCCGGCTTCGAGCGCGGTGAGGAGGTCGGAGGATTTTTTCAACCCGGCGGTGAAATCATAGAGGGTCGGTACGCTGGCTTGGTCGAGGCCGAATTCGGGGTTGGCATTATCCGAACCATACACGCGCTTGCCGACATTAATGACGCGGGCCAGATCGAACGGGTAGCGGATGGCGGCTTTGGCGCCGTCGTGGCCGGAGATTTTCGCAAGGCGGCTTTCGAAGTCGGCCTGTTTGGCATCGAGGCCGACGGCGAGGCGGACGGGGACAGAGAAACTTTTCAGGACGGTGTCGCCGTCGCGGAGCTCGGCGGCGTATTGATAGGAACCATCCGGGACGCCCTGGAGATTGATACTGATGGGAAAGGGCTGGTTGGCGAGATTGCCGCCAAAGATGAGGGTTTGGCCGAGGTTCTTGATGAGCTTGGGCTCCTTGTCGGTCGAGTAAAGGGCGAGGGTGAGATGGAGGGCGCCGGTGGACGAGTAGGAGACCGGAGAGGTTTGGGCGAGCCACGCTTGGAGGGGATGGGATTGGTCGGCCACGATGCGGTCGGTGCGGAGGGCGAGGGATTGGGCGAAGAGGGTTTGGAGGGGTTCGGGGAAGGGCGTGGACGCAGGTTGGGCGTTTATCCACGAAGGAAACGAAAGGGAAGCGAAGGCGACCGCGAGGAGGAAGCGGGGGAGGAAGCGGGGGGAGGGCATGGGGGTAAATGAAAAATGGAAAAACCGGAAACGGGACTGGAATTCTAAATAGGGCTTTGCGCCTTTGCGCGAGATAAGTTTGGCTGGCTTCAATACCTCAATCCTTGCTCGCGCAAAGACGCCAAGACGCAAAGGTTCATTATCAACTATCCATTATCAACTATCAATTTCCCCATTCAGATTTCGAGCTTATTATTACTATCCCCCAGCTGATCCGCATGGACGTCCATGCGGTCGAGGAGGCTGAGGTAGAGATTGGTGACGGGAGTGTTGGCGGGATAATAGAGGTGGCGGTTGCCGGCGATGCCGCCGCCGGCGACGAGAACGGGGAGATTGTCGTGGAGGTGGCGGTTGCTGTCGGAAATGCCGCAGCCGTAGAGGACCATGGAATGGTCGAGGAGGGAGCCGTCGCCGTCGGGGGTGGTGGCGAGTTTTTGGAGGAAATTGGAAAAGAGGGAGACGTGGTAGGCGTTGATCTTGGTGAGCTTGGCGAGGGACTCGGGGAGGTTGCGATGGTGGGAGAGGGGATGGTGGGGTTCGGGGACGCCGATTTCCTCGTAGGTGCGGACGCTGCCTTCGCGGCCAATGACCATGGTGGCGACGCGGGTAATGTCCGCCTGAAAGGCCAGTGCCTGCAAATCATAGAGCAATTTGGCGTGCTCCGAGAATTCCGCCGGGATGCCGGACGGCTTTTCCATCGTCGGATCGGCAGGCTTGGGCATGCTCTCCGCCTTCGCGATGCGCAATTCGACCTCGCGGATGGTGGTGAGGTATTCGTCGAGCTTGTGCTGGTCCGCCTGGCCGAGGGTTCCGAGGAGTTTGTTGGTTTCGTCGAGCGCGCCGTCGAGGATGCTCTTTCGGTAGAGGGCGCGTTTGGCGCGGATTTCGGCGCTGAGGTTGGGGTCGAAGTCGCCAAAGAGACGCTCGAAGAGCAGGCGGGGATTGGCTTCGGGCGGGTTGGGAGTGGAGGGGCCGCGCCAGGAAATGCTGTTGGTGTAGGCGCAACTGTAGCCGGAGTCGCAATGGCCGACGGTACGGTTGTCATCAAGACCGACTTCGATGGAGGCGAGGCGGGTTTTATTGCCGATCTGGCTGGCGGCGACCTGGTCGGCGGAGATGCCGGCGTAGATGTCGGAGCCACCGGTTTTTTTGGGATGGGTGCCGGTGAGGAAGCTGGCGCCGGCGCGGGCATGATCACCGCCGCCATCGCCGAGGGCGTCGGCCTGGTGGTTCATGAGGCCGGTGATGACGGTGAGCTGATTGCGGACCGGGGCGAGGGGTTGGAGAATGGCGGGGAGTTCGAAATCGGAACCGTAGCCGGTGGGCGTCCAGTTCTCCATGACAATGCCATTGGGAACGTAGACAAAGGAGAGGCGTTTGGGGGCCTTGATGACGGCGGCTTTGGCGAGCTGGCCGAAGGCGACGGGGGTCATCGAGTCGAGCAGGGGCAGGGCAATCGCGGCGCCCATGCCACGAAGGAACCAGCGGCGCGGAAGATGTTTGCCAGTGATAATCATGGTTGGGGCGGCGCGCTGGCGCGCAGGCGAAATTGGGGGGAGTTGACGACGGCCAACACGAGGCTTGAAAAACGGTAGTCGTGGGCGGCGACTTCGGCGGCGAGGCGGCGAACGGTGCTTTGGTCCGCAGGGGTGAGGCCGCGACCCAGGGCGTAGGTAAGCAGCTTGTCACTAATACACTCCGAAAACGCATCCTTGTCAACCTTGAGGATGTCGAGCAATTGGGAGGGGCCGACGAAGGAACGGCCGTCGGGGAGGGTGCCGGAGGCGTCAATGGGGAGTTGGGCGCCGCCCTCGTAATTGGGGCGCCATTCGCCGATGGCGTTGAAGTTCTCGAGGCCGAAGCCGAGCGGGTCCATCCGGGCATGGCAGGAGGCGCAGACGGGATTGGCGCGGTGGGCTTCCAATTGCTGGCGCATGGTGACGTTCACGCCGAGGTTTTCCTCGGGCAAACTTGGGACGTTGGCGGGCGGGGGCGGCGGGGGCGCGTTGAGGATGTTCTCGAGGATCCATTTGCCGCGGATGACCGGCGAGGTCCGGTTGGCGTAGGAGGAGACGGTGAGGACGCTGGCCTGGGTGATGACGCCCTGGCGGTGCGATTCGGGCGGCAGGTCCACCTTGCGGAATTCGGCGCCGGTGACACCGGGAATGCCGTAGAAATCGGCGAGGCGCTGGTTGAGGAAGGAATACTTGGCGTCAACGAAATCGGTGATGCTGCGGTCCTGGCGCATGACGTAGTCAAAAAACTTTTCGGTTTCCTGCTGCATGGACATGCGGGTGTAGTCGGTGTAATGCTGAAAATCCTTGCGTTCAAGGGAGTGGGATTCGAGGGCGCGGAATTGCAGCCACTGGCCGCCGAACTCCTCGACGAGGGCGAAGGATTTTTGGTCCTGGATGAGGCAGTGGACTTGGGCTTCGAGAATGACGGGGTCGTTCAGTTTGCCGGAATCGGCGAGGGCGAGGAGTTCGTCGTCGGGCAGGGAACTCCAGAGCAGATAGGAAAGGCGGGAGGCGAGTTCGTGGGGAGAGACGGGTTGCGGGGAGCCGGGCGGGGGATCGCGCTCGAGGCGGAAGAGGAAATTGGGCGAGATGAGCATCCGCTGGATGGCGACACAGAGGGCTTCCTGGAAGGAATCGCCATTTTTTTGGACTTGGGTGACGAGGGTCATGAGGCCGTCCACTTCCGCTGCGGTGACGGGGCGGCGGTAGGCGCGGTGGGCGAGATTGGCGATGATTTGGCGGGCGCGGGCGGGGTCGGGATCGCCCTTGGGTGGGTTGCCGCCGTAGAGTTTTTGCAGGCTTGCGGCGGTGGGGCCCAAAACCTGATTAAAAGGCCCGGTGACTTTCAGGTTGCTGACAAAGCGTTCGGTCGGCGAACGGCCGACGCGCTCCGGGTTGTCATTGGGCTTGGGGCCGCCGTAAGTCGGCGGGAGGCCTTCGTAAATTTTGAGGATGGAAACGGCCAGCCAATGTTGGCCGGCGGTGAGGTGGGCGCGGAAGGTGTCGGTCGCGCCGCTGATTTCACCGTCGTCGCGGCCCTGGGTGGCGCCCTCGTGGACGAACTGGCCGTCAATCCAGTAGCCGAGGCGGGTGGGGTCGGCGCCAACGGGGGTAAAGCCGCGCATGATGGCGGTGAGATCGTAGTCGCCTTCCACGGGGAAACGCTGGGTGACGTGGAGGGCATAAGGGAGGCTGAGGCCGGTTTCGTCGTAGACGGTCTGGACGTCCTTGGTGGAGTCGAAATCAATATACCAGGGTTGGTGGGTGTAGGATGAGGGAGTGAGTTTCTCGACGCCGAAAACGGCCGTGCGCGCGATTTTCTCGGCGGCCTTCAGGTATTTCTCCATCAGCATGGGCGAGAGCGAAAGCACGTCGCCGTTGTTGTCAAAACCGTAGCCGGCGTCGTCGGGGGGGAAGTCGTCGGCGGGTTGGAAATCCACGCCAAGCAAGTCGCGCACCGTGTTGTTGTATTCGGTGCGGTTGAGGCGGCGCGGCGCGACATGGCCGACATACGGCGGGGCCAGCTGGTCCTCGCGCAAGAACTCGGCGTTGAGCCAGTGGGTGACGGACTGAACTTGGGCGGGTTCGGGCCGGGGCTCGGTGGAGGGCGGCATCTCGCCGTGGCGGATGCGGTTGAAGATGAGCTCCCAGCGAGTGCGGTTGGCGGAGACGACGGATGCGTCCGCGGTGGCGCCGGTGAAGGTTTCGAGATTCAGATTCGCCTCGCGCGTGTCGGCATCATGGCATTGCAGGCAATGGTCGGCGATGAACGGCTGGACGATTTTCGAAAACTGCGCGTTGCGGTCAACGGGGGCATTCGGGGCGGAAGGCGCGGGAGCAGTCGCCGCCTGGCTCAGGGCAAGCAGGGCCAGCCATAGCAGGGATTTGCGGAGAAAGACCATGAAGGGGTAGGGGCGGAGGCGAAGGAAGCATACTTGGGCGGGAGCAGGAATGTCAACGCAGGGGCGGGAGTAAAGGATTCGAGGAGCAGAGGATCAAAGGAGCAGAGGGGGCCGAACGCGCGAGGAGGTAGGAGGCTATAGATAGTTGATAATGGATAGTTGATAATTGGCTGAAGGGACCAAGGGATCGAGGGACAAAGGGGCGAGCGAAAGAGAAAAGAGTAAAGAGAAAAACCTGAATTCGGAATTTGAAATCCAAGTTATAACTTTGCGCCTTTGCGGCTTTGCGCGAGATCTCCCCGGAAACCCACGCCTAACGGCCCGTATTCGCCTTCACCAGCTTCGACCACAAAATCTGGCGCTGGGAGTACTTCTGGCGCGCGCGCGCCGCCGCCAGCGTCGCCCGTATGTCATTCTTGTGTTCGCGCGCGACGGCGTCCTTGATCTGGTGAATTTCCTGGAGAACGGCGTCCGTCATGGGTTTCCTTTCATCAATTCTTCTGGAGTGCAAATGGTGGCGGGAAAGTATCCGGCCAAAACGCAAACCTGGCGAATTTGACCCAGCTTCTCCGCATTGGCAAGATGCCGGAAATTCCACGTTAGCAGAAATCGGACGGCGTGCACAGCACAAACCGCCACGTGACCGGCGTCCGTCGCTACGCGACGCGGTGTTCCGGTGGTGGCTGGTTTCCGTGGATTGAAATCCACGGTTACTCTCGGGCCTCGCTACGCGAGGCAGCTTCCGGCTTCTCCGGCATTAATATCCGTCTCATCCGTGCCATCCGTGGTTAAATGAACTTTGCGCCTTAGCGTCTTGTATGTCCAACGCTATGAGGAAAAGCAAGGTAGTGCCAAAGGCCGCTT
>CAZLPS010000014.1:0-64916 GCA_964561455.1 uncultured Opitutales bacterium | reverse complement strand
CATGGGCAGTGCCAACGCGGTCAGCCATTACGTCGCCGCCTTGTGCCATAAACCCAAACCAGAACAAGCCTTGCACCACCGCCTCATTACACGAATTGAAACCTGGGTGCTTTTTCGGCCTCAACCACCAAATTCGAACTGGTCCTTTTCATTGCTCATATTGCCTTGCGCTTTCTGCAGGCACCGCCCCTTCCTCCCGGGTGGGCTACACCCCATAGTAAGCTTTCGGCGCAGGAGGTATGCTGTCGGAAGCAAACTTCAACCTGCCCATTCGCGCGAATGCGGGCAAAGCAAATTTCCAATGTCGGGACGGCGTAAGGCGGGGGCTTGGCCGATTCCAAAAAACTTTCCATGACTTGCGGTCGAATGTGCCCGCCACCTTAAAACGGTGGCCGGAGGATTCTTTCGTTGGCATCAAGCACCGCGTTTTTTCCGGCGGGCAAGAGGATTAATTCAATGAAAGACGCTGACCGATTTCACTCCCGCCCATGGGCAGAAAATTCCTTGACCGCGGCGCCCGTGGCCGGATGTCGGGCCCCCCGTCTTCGCCGACCCGGCCCGCTGCTGCGCCGCTTGGGGATGGCATTGCGGCTGGTGCTGATCGTTGGTCTCGCGCTGGCCTCGCGCGCTGCCGCCCAGACGATGGTCTGGTTGGGCTACAACCCCGACTGGGCGACGTACAGCAACTGGGCGCCGGATGCGGTTCCGAATTCGACCACGGCCGAAGCCCTGATTGACAGCAGCAAATCGCTGACGGGACCAACTTATGGGGACAGCTCCACCTTGGCGATTGATATCGTGTTGAACAAATTGACCTTCGATTCCCTGATCGCGAATTCCCCCGTCCTCAATTTCGTGCTCACCAGCATTCCACCCTACAACACGGTGACTTTTGCGGGCAGTTTTCCGACGTTAACTTTGACAGCGGCCTACAACGGAACCGCCAACCTCAATTCTCCGGTCATTCTTGGCGGCGCTCTTCTTATCGCAAACTATGGCACCAGCCCCGGGCCGCAAATAATTTTGAGTGACACGGTTGATCTGGCGGGAAGCACCATCACTTTCACGGGCACGGGCAGCACCCTCGTTTCCGGCATCATTGGTGATTCTCTCGGTGCCGGCAACGTCTCCTTGAGTTCGGGCGTCTTGATCTTCAGCGGCCCCAACTCCTACGCCGGCGTGACGACGGTGAGCGGTGGCACCCTTCTGCTCAGCGGCGCGGGCAGGCTGGGCGCACCCACCGCCGGTTTGATCGTCAATGGCGGCTCGCTGGACCTCGGCGGTTCTACCCCGAACACCATCGGTCTCGTCACGATTAGCGGTGGAAACATCCAAAACGGCACCCTGACCAGCTCCGCCGCCTACGCCGGACAAAGCGGCGATGTAAGTGCGATATTCGCTGGCACCGTCGGATTGGTCAAAACCACCCCCGGCACGCTGACCCTTTCCGGCCCCAATACTTACACCGGAACCACTGTCCTCGATGGTGGCACACTGTCCATCAGCGCGGATGACAACCTCGGTGCGCCTCCGGGTGCGGTCGTCGCCAATGATTTGATTTTTAATGGCGGGACGCTGAATACGTCGGCTAGTTTCGCGCTAAACTCCAATCGCGGCATCACCGTCAATTCGGCCGGCGGCACGTTTGACGTGATGCCTTCAACCACCCTGACTTATGGCGGCATTATCACCGGCACCGGGCCGCTGACCAAAGTGGACACCGGCACGCTTAGCCTCACGGGGGCCAGTACCTTCACCGGCAACGTGACGGTGGCTGTCGGCACGCTCATTATGGATGGAGCTGCCGGCGGCGCGGCCAACCTGGGGACTGGCAATCTGGTCGTCGGCGCAAGTTCCGGCGACAACGGCACGATTATCATTCAAAATGCCGACAGCGTTGCGGCGGATTACGGGTATTTTGGTTTGGGCGCCAATTCGACCGGTTCATTGCTCGTAACCGGGGCCAACTCCACTCTCACGCTCAATGGCACCAGCGTAATCGGTTCCAATGGAACCGGCATGATCGCGATTTCCAATGGAGGTCGCGTCTTTGAATACGCCAACGATCCGATCTTCATGATAACCTATCTCGCTTCGCAGGAGCAGGGGATGGCCTTAGCGACGGTCTCCGATCCGGGCAGCCAGTGGAATCTCGCGGGGTCATTGGCTGTGGGCAACTTGGGCGCGGGTAGCCTCAGTATCGCCAATGGCGGCTCGGTGTCTGTCGGTGGCAGTCTGCGGTTGGCCGTGGGAGCGGGATCCACCGGTACCCTGAATTTGAATGACGGCGGCACCCTGCAAGTCGGCGGGGCTGATGGCATCCGCGCCGGTGCTGGCAGCCTTAATTTCAACCTGAACGGCGGTACCATCGAGGTTACCGGCAGCAAATTGACCACTGCGGTAAACGCGACTTTGGGGGCTTCCACGACCTCGACCATCAACACCAATGGCTTTGGCGCAAATTTCTCCGGATCCATGGGCGGCGGCGGTGGCTTGGCCAAGGCCGGTGGCGGCACGCTCACTTTGGCCGGCTCCAGCACCTTCACCGGCGCCACCACCGTCACCAATGGAGCCCTCGTCGTTGATGGCCACCTGTCCGCCAGCGCCGTTTCCGTTACCGGCAGCCACGCTGTGCTGGGTGGAAATGGCACGGTGGTCGGCGTGTCCGTTGCCAACGGCGCCACTATTTCCCCCGGCATTGCCAACGCCATGAGCGGCGGGGCCGTTTCCGGTTACAGCAACCTGACCGTTGCAGGCGACCTCGATTGGGATGCCGACGGCGGCGGCGCCAACGCCTGGCACCTGAGCACGGGCAATTTCACCACCACGGGTCTGCCCACGAACGTCTCCGACACGCTCAAAGTGTTGGGCACGCTCACCAATACAAGCAGTCCCGGAACCCACTTTGTTTTCGACTTTGAGGACACCGGATATTTTGACGGCGTGGATCCCTCCGTCGGTAATGTCTACCCGCTCATCACGTCGTCCAATATCCTCGCCAACACCGGTTTCACGCTGAGCCAGTTCCAAGCCGAAAATATTGGGCCTGGCGGCGAATATCACGGCCTCGGTTATTTCGTGTTTGGCAACGGCGGGACGTCGTTGGAATTCGTCATCATTCCCGAACCGTCCACCTGGGGCCTCCTGTTTGGCGGCCTTGCGCTCCTGGTGGCAACCGGTGGTAATTGGAAGGGGCCAGGCAACAAGAGGAGCGTTTAGGCGAGGGAATTGGAAATTCTCCACCCCGACCGTTACCTCCTTTCTCCCGGCTCCAGGTTCCCGCCTCTCCGCTCCCCGTATCCCCCGGGCGGTCCCGGGAAATGACGACCCCCGCCTATTTTGTTCTTGTGGCAGCAGGGTGGGGGACGCTATTCTTCCGCCGCTATCCAGTTGATGGGTCGGCGCTTGGGCGGTGCTCCGCAACGAGGGTGTTGTACGGGTGCCGTCGAGTCCTGATACCTAACTGTCCGGTTGCACTCATGGCCAAACCTCGCAAGGCGCTTTTTCTGGAAATCTCCGAGTATTCGGTGCTGGCCGCTCGCGCGAGTGGGCTGGTACCGCCGTTTGTTATCGAAGCGGTCAAGGAAATCCCGGCGGGCTCGGCGGATGAATTGGCGGCCCTGGTCAGCGAGATGACGGGAATGCCGGCCGGGCAATATGCGCATGCCGTGGTGGGAATTTATCCGCCCAACCGCTTCGTGCGCAAAGCGACGATGGAGAATCCCGCGAAAGCCAAGGACGCCGCCTTCCTCGCCGAGTACGTGCAGTCGCAATTTCAAGTTGACATGGCCAGGAGCGCCGTTGCGGTGATGAACCTCGAGACGGGAATGTATGTCACGGCGGAAACGGGCTACGGCAAGGAACTGATTTTTTGCGGCGCTCCCCAGGAGGAGATCAAGGAGCGCCAGCAGTTCGTCGTCAGCGGCGGGGTGTATCCAGAGCGGCTCGAGCTCGGCACCATCGCCACAGTCGCCGGCTTGGGCAATTACCTGGGGGCGGAGGACATCAAATCGCCGACGCTGCTCTTGGAAATCACCCAGGAGAATTCCCAAGTCTTTATTTTGCGCGGTTCGCAGCTCGATTTGGCGCGGCCGGTGCCGGTCGGCTTGAACAGCATGTTTCCCATCGTGCAGCAGGAACTCGGTCTCAAGGACGAGGAATCGGCCCGCAAACTTTTTTATTCCAACACCTTTGATTTCACCGAGATGGGCCCGACTCTGCTCAAGAAGATGATCAAGGAGTTGCAGTCATCCACCGGATTTTACGAAGTGCAGACGGGCCAGACGATCGGGCAGATCCACCTTAATATTCTGCCGAAGAACCTCGCGTGGATGGGCGGGTTGCTCGCCCGCAACCTCGGTATTGACGTGCTCAAACCCGAATACCCCCGCTGGCTGAAGGCCCTGGGCATCGAGCCGGCCGCCGGCCTCGAACTCGCCGCGCTGGACAGCCGCTGGCTTGGCGTCTTTGGCCTGATGGGTAAATTCGAAACCAAAACCGAAGTGAAAACGGAGGCCGCCAGTGCTCGCGCGTAAGAAAAAAGCCGATCCCGTTTTGAACTGGCACCCGAATTTCCGGGTGGTGGCCACGCTGCCGGACATCAAACAGGTCCGCACGGGGTTCATCGTGAATTTTATTGCGATCACGCTGGCCATCCTGGCGTTGGGGTGGACGCTCTTTACCGAGGTGGAGATTCACAAGAAAAACAACGAGATTGACGAGTACAACAAGCAGATAGACCGCAACAAGCCGCTCAACACCAAATACCTGGCGGCCAGCACCAAGTTTGTCACGGCGTCCAAGCCCCTCCAATTTGCTGCTAAAAAAATCTCGGAAAGGTTATCGCCGATGGACCTCATGGCGTCCCTGCTCGACGCCAAACCGGCCAACATCCTGCTCGATTCCGTGGAGATTTCATCCGTGATCCTCGAACTCGGCGCGGGGAAGAAGGCGCCGACCCAGCGCGTCGTCATCAGCGGCACGCTCCTGAGCGCCACGTCCAATCCGGTGGCCGATTTTGTGGACAAGGTGGTCAACAGTCCGGCGTTGAAGAGCCATCTCGCCGTCGGCGCCAAGGACCTCAAGTACGAGCCGGTCAAGTACGACCCAATCAAGGAGGACAAAGCCGCCGGCTCCTTCAAATTCACGGTGACGTTCACCCTTAAACCGCCCGCATGAACCTCCAGCAACTAATCGCCAAGCTCAAGGTGTACCCACTGGCATTGTCGCTGGTCGGGGTCGCGATCCTGCTGGCTGGCTGGGCCTATTGGCGCAGCAGTGGCGCACTCCAGGACGCCTATGACCAGTTGGACCAAGTGACGAAGGACAGCGAACTGTACAACAAGAACGTTTCGGCCGGGGAAAAGATTGACGACCACGTCGGGGAGCTGAATACCGACGCCAGCAAATTCAAGACGGCCCTGATCAATTACGCCGACGTGGTGTTAAACCAGCAATATTTTCGCGATGTTGCGGAAAAGGCCGGCGTGCAGATTCTTGATCCTACCCAGGGAACGATGGCCGAGCGGGGCAAAGACCCGGCCGAGCCCGCACTGATTTCCTTCACCCTGTCAGCCTCGGGACGGTGGGATGCAATCGTCACCTTCCTGGACGGGTTGCAGACGGGCCCGCGGATGTTGCGCATCAACCAGTTTCACCTCGAAAAAACCAAGGTGATGGCGGGTTCGACCGGGCCGGCTGATTTGCTGAACCTCACCCTTAATGTGGAGGTGTTCGGCCAATGAAAACGGCGTACCTTCTCCCTGCCGGTTTTTCCCGCTTCGTTTGCAGTGCGGCCGGATTCATCATGTGTGTTGTATTCGTTCCACCGGCGGCGGCGGCGGATGCTCCAGCCGATGCCGCTGCGCCAGCGCCCGCCGCTCCCCCGCCGCCACCGTCGGGAACTTCATTTGTGTTTGCCGCTCCGCAGGCTGGCGTGGTGTTGCCCTCCGCCTCGCGCGAGAAAATGCTTGCGGTCGCCAAGACGTTGTTGGAGCGCGAAAACCCGGAGCAGTTGGCCAAGATGAAAGGGGTGGACAATCCTTTCTATCTCAAATTGGAGGCACCACCGGAACCAACGGTTCCCTCCTCTTCAGGCAACACGTCCACCCAACCGCCCACGCCCGTCCAGCCGGTGGCGCCCCCCAAGCTGACGGACGACGACAAACTCAAGCAAGTCGCGGCAATTTTTAAGCCGACGGGCATATTGCAGGCTGGCAGCCGCCGGGTGGTGCAATCGGCTGATATGCACATCGGCCAGATCGAGGTTGGCGGATTCTTGACGGTGACGTTCCCGAACGAATCCTCGGCGACGCAAATTCAAGTAATTGATGCCAATTCCGACAATTGCACCCTGAAGCTGAACTCGTCCACCTTGGACGTGGATTATGTTTCCACGGCGGGGTCTGCGCCCGCTCCGCACCCAGCGGCTGTTTCGGCCTCCCTTCCGCCACCGGCGCCAACGCCTGCGCCTGCGCCCGCCACTTCCACCATCAAACCTTAGCCCGTTCAACCCAACTTGCGCCATGAAAGCCTACCGCTCCCTCCTTGCCTTGTTCCTTGCCACCACTGTCGGCGTAGTCGCGCAAGATGCCCCCGCGCCGGCGCCAGCCGCCACGACACCCCCGGCCACCACGCCGAGCAATCCGCTGGCGCCCGCCGCCGGGCCGGCTGATACTGCGCCCGCACTCTCGGTTACGGTGGCCGCGCCCAGCAGCGACACCCTGACGACCGTCGTGGATGCCAACGGCAAGGCGTCCAATATCATGGCCAAAGCAGATTTTCCCAACACGGATATCCGTTCCATCATTACGGGGGTTGCCAAATTATTTAATCTAAATGTGGTGGTGCCCGACACCCTGACGGGTACGACGACCTTGCAACTCCATGATGTCAGTTGGCAGGTCATTTACAAAATCGTTCTCGACCAGGTTGGCTACGCGTACACCGTTGACTCCACCAGCGGGCCCACGCCCATTATCTTGATTAAGAACAAAGCGGACGTTGCCGCCGAGCCCATGGAGACGCGGGTGATCATGGTAAATTCCGCCAAGGCCGATGAACTGGCCAAGTCGTTGACCGTGTTCCTCGACACCACGTCGAAGCCGCCGGAAACCGTCAGCCCCGACGCCCGCACGAATTCCCTGATTATTACCGTGCACCCGGGCAAGATCGGCAACATCCTTGAGGCCATTGACCGCCTCGACCGGGCCAATCCCCAAGTTTACATCGAAGCCAAATTCGTCGAGGTCAATGCCAACGACGACAAGAATCTGGGCATTGATTGGAATTTCGACAACACGCCCCTGGTTTCCGCCGGTTATGCGTACCAGTACAGCCTGGCCAACGGCCTCGGTGCGATTTACGCTTCCGGCGCGCTCCCCAGCACCAACGTCCCCGAGCAAACCATATCCAATGCCGTGGCCACGCCGACGCCCAGCACCAATCTTAATTTCCTTCAGCCCTCCACGGCCATCGCCTCAAACATCCAGGCGCCGGCGCGCAAGGCGCTCGATTTTGCGGTGTTCAACCAGGGTCAATACAGCGCGGTGCTCCGGGCCCTGCAGAATATCACCGACGCCAAACTCGTCTCCAATCCAACGGCCGTGACGATGGACAACAAGGAAGTCACCCTGTACAGCGGCACCAATATCACGGTGGTCTTCCCGACCATCAACAATCAGACCGGCCAGACGCAGCCGGGCTCCAACACCACGTTGACCGTTGGTATTACCATGAAGGTTTTGCCGCACGTCTCCGCCAACGGTTTTATCAATCTCACACTCAACCCGACCCTCAGCCGCATTGACCCCCAGGCGGACACCTATTTCGGCGCCAGCTATCCGCGCGTGGACACCCGCAGCCTGACCAACGCGGATGTCAGCATCAAAGACGGCTTTACCATTGCCGTCGGCGGCCTGATCGATGACCAGGACAGCAAAGTGACCACCCAGGTGCCGATTCTGGGCGATATCCCCATCATCGGCAACCTCTTCAAGTCCACCGACACCATCCATCAGCGCAACAACCTGATTATTTTCGTAACGGCCCGCACCCTCAGTACCACCGAGGGCGCCAGTTACCGTGATGTGGTGAGCCCCGAAATGATGTTGCGCTCCGGCATCACGGCTGACGAAATTCCCGGTTATTACAATACCAAGCGCACGGTGGATACCCCCGGCATGACTTATCCGCCCAAGGAGTTGACCGACGCCATGGGCGATGTGCAAAAAATGCGCGACCAGGCGGCGGAACTGCAGCGGTTGCAGGAGAACCTTGACAAACTCAAGGCCGCACAGGCGGCCATGCAACAGGAACAGCAAATAAGTGGCGCGGTGAAGCACTAATCCGCCCGCTGCGTGATTGGCCGCCGGGTCTTGCCAGGGAGCACTCCAGGCGTTTCCTTGGAATATGGATTTTCGTCTTCAAGCCGGATTCACGCCCACGGGCGACCAGCCTGCGGCCATTGCCGCACTGGAAAAGTCGCTGCGCGCGGGCCATCGCTATCAGACCCTGCTCGGTGTCACCGGCTCGGGCAAGACGTTCACGATGGCCAACCTGGTGGCGCGGCTCCAGCGCCCGGCGCTCGTCATCTCGCACAACAAGACCCTGGCGGCCCAGCTCTACAGTGAATTCAAGGCATTTTTTCCCGACAATGCGGTGGAGTACTTCGTCAGCTATTATGATTATTACCAGCCCGAGGCCTACGTGCCCCAGACGGACACTTTTATCGAGAAGGACTCCGCCATCAACGATGAGATTGAGCGCCTGCGCATCTCCGCCACCAGTGCCCTCATCAGTCGCCGGGATGTCATCGTGGTGGCCAGCGTCTCCTGCATTTACGGCCTTGGTTCGCCGGACGATTTTCGCGCGATGATGATTCCGCTCGCCCCCGGCGCCGAACTTCCGCGCGAAACGTTCCTGGAACGCCTCGTCGAAAACCTCTACGAGCGCAACGACATCGCCCTCGAACGCGGCAAATTCCGCGCGCGCGGCGAAGTGGTGGACGTCTTTCCCGCCTACATGGAAAGCGCCCTCCGGATCGAATTCTGGGGTGGCGTCATTGAGTCCATCCGCCCGCTCGATCCCCTGACTGGCGATACCGGCGCGCCGCTGGACAAGTTTAGCCTCTATCCCGCCAACCAATACATCACCCCGCGCCACAAGCTGGAAGCGGCCATCGCCGGCATTCGCGCCGAACTCGAGGAACGGGTGAAATTCTTTGAAAAGCAGAACCGCCTGGTTGAGGCCCAACGCATCCGCATGCGCTGCGAATACGACTTGGAAATGCTCGCGGAAATGGGTTTTTGCAGCGGGATTGAGAATTATTCCCGCCACATTTCCGGTCGCGCGCCCGGTTCCCGCCCGTGGTGCCTCATTGATTTCTTCCCCGGGGATTTCCTGCTTTTCGTGGATGAAAGCCACGTCACCGTCCCGCAAATCGGCGGCATGTATGCCGGCGACCGTTCGCGCAAAACGCGCCTGGTGGACTTTGGTTTCCGCCTGCCCTCGGCGCTCGACAACCGCCCGCTCAATGCGGAGGAGTTTTCCGCAGTGACCGGCCAGACCTTGTTCGTCTCGGCCACGCCCGCGCCCTATGAACTGGGCAAATCCGCCGTCATCGCGGAACAACTCATCCGCCCGACGGGCCTGCTTGACCCGTTGATGGAAGTGCGCCCCATTCGTGGCCAGGTCGAAAACCTTCTCGGCGAAATCCAGGCGGCGGCGGAGAAACACGAACGGGTCCTCGTCACCACCCTCACCAAACGCATGTCCGAGGACCTCGCCACCTATTTGCGGGACGCCAAGGTGCGGGTCGAATACCTGCACAGTGACATTGATGCCTTGGAACGCGTCGAGATTCTGCGCCGACTCCGCGCCGGTGAATTCGACGTGCTGGTCGGCGTCAATCTCCTGCGGGAGGGATTGGACCTGCCTGAAGTCGCGCTGGTCGCAATTCTGGATGCGGACAAGGAGGGCTTTCTCCGCAGCGAAACGAGCCTCATCCAAACTTCCGGCCGTGCCGCCCGCCACGTGCAGGGCCGGGTCATTCTCTATGCCGATGTCATGACCAATTCGCTCCAGCGCGCCATCGCGATCTCCACCTACCGGCGTGAACGGCAACTGGCGTACAATGCGGCGCACGGCATTACTCCGCGCGGCACCCAGCGCGGTCTCCAATCCAGTCTCCATTCCTACGAGGAATCCGTGCCCGACCCCGTCAGTGTCGCCGAAGCCCATGGCGACCGCGAAGTCGCCGCCGTCCTCGCAGAGCTTGAGCAGGAAATGCTCGAGGCCGCGGGCAAACTCGAATTCGAGCGCGCCGCCATTATCCGCGACCAGATTGACGCTCTCAAGGAAGGCCGGGCGGGCAAACCGCGCCCCGCCGGTCGCGGCCAGGGAGACACCCGCTACAAGCAAAAGCGCCGGAAGTAATTGGCGCATCGCCAAAATGTCCGACTTGTCGGACACGTCGGACTCGCCGGACCTATCGGACTCGGCTGACCAGGCCGACTCCTCCGAACAGCTCCCCAGTATTCCTTCGGTTCCACGTTTCCTCCACTTGCCTTTTTGAACGCTCCGACTATTCTCACAGTTGAATCCGATCATGAATCCGCCTGTCGGCAGCCAATTCCGTCCTCTCGCCGCCGCGACCAACCCCGGCATCGCGCCGGGGAAAACCACGCGCGCAGTTCCAGCACTGGACCCGACGTGGAACGTCATTGTGCTGAATGACGACGTGAACCTGATGACTTACGTCACCCATGTTTTTCGCAAGGTTTTCGGCTACGATACGGCGCGCGCACGCCGGCACATGCTGGAAGTCCACCAGCAGGGCCGTTCGGTGGTTTGGTCGGGTGCGCGCGAAACCGCCGAGCATTATTTGCACGCGCTGCAGCAGTGGCATTTGCGCGCGCAACTGGAGTCCCATGTCTGAGGAGCCACCGCCGTTTTCCGGACGAGGGTCTCCCTTGGTGCGCCTGCGTTTTTCGCCGGAGTTGCGGGAATTGCTGGTCGCCATTGTGGGGCGTGTCCACGCCGCCCGGGCGGCGGCGCCGGAGGAGTTGAAGCCGCCAGCGCTTAACCATGCGGTAATTCCGGACCCCGAATTGTCGGCTGCCTGGGCCGAGGGCCTGCGCGAGCGGGAAAATTACGACACGGATGCCTTTCTCGGCTTGGTCGTGAATCCGCAATTCGGCGGGGCGGATTTGCCCGTGACGTCCTCTGCGGCCGAGGCTATCGCGCGGGGCAGCGTGCGTATTCGTCTGTACCTGCGCGAGACTCTCCTGCGCGATCTGGACACGGAGGAAATTGATGGCGACGTCGACATTTACCGCCTGCCGCCGGCCGAACAGCAGGGATATGCCTGTTTTCGCCTTCTCGCGCATCTCGAGGAAGATTTGATTCTCCAGCTCGATCCCGGCCTGGCGAAGAGCTGACGGCTTGAGCAGCCAATTTTCTTCCATCAAGATTCAGCACCCACTGGACCGCACCGGGCGAACGCAGTTTTCTTTAATTCGATGTTGAGTGGTGGGGGTTGAATGTTGGATGTTGGGTGCCTGATGCTCCAATTCCTACGCATTCGCAATCTCGCCCTCGTCGAGCGCGCGGAACTCGAGTTTGGCGCCGGTTTCACCGCCGTCACCGGCGAGACCGGCGCGGGCAAGAGCGTCCTGCTCGGTGCCCTGAGCCTCCTGGCGGGCAATCGGGCGGACAAAGCGGTCATCCGCCAGGGCGCCGAACTCTGCGAGGCCGAGGGGGTGTTGTCGTTTTCCGGTGCGGCGCTGGCGCGGGTGAATGCACTGCTCGAACGCCTTGGCCTGCCGCCCTGCGAGGATGGATCGCTGGTATTGCGGCGTTCGCTGGCGGTCGCCAAAGCTCCGCGAATGCAAATCAACGGCGCGCTGGCGACCCTCGGCGCCTTGCAGGAATTGGGGGAAAATTGGGTGGACTTCCACGGTCCCGGCGAGCCACAGAAACTTTTTCAGGAGAAACACCAGCGCGAGATGCTGGACGCCTTTGGCCGGCTCGACGACCAGGTCAATAAATTCGCCGCCAACTTCCAGGTGTGGCGCGGGGGTTTGCGCGAGGCGGATGAGCTGGCCCGCGCCGGGCGCATGTCACCCGATGAAATCGAATTCACCCGCCTCCAAATCGGCCGCATTGACCAGGTGGACCCCTCGCCGGAAAGCCTCGCGGCGCTCGAACGTGATTTCAACCGCTCCAGCAGGGCGCAGGAACTGGCCCTGCTCGCCACCCAAGTGGAAGACGCCCTCGCCGGCGAAGAGGGCGTGGGCGCCAAATTCCCCGCCCTCGTGCGCGCCGCCCGCGACCTGGCTGAACTCGACCCGACTGCCGCGCCGCTCGCGCAGCGGCTCGAAGCCGCGATTGTGGAGTTGCAGGAGCTGGGCGGCGATTTTGGCCGCTTGGGCGCCGGTCTCGAATTTGACGAGGAAACCGCCGGCAGCCTCCAGGAACGCATGAGCTTGTGGCTCGAACTGCAGCGCCGCATCGGCCCCGATCCGGCTGCCCTGCGCGCGAAGCGTGACGAACTCGCCCGCAAAGTGGCCGCCCAATCCGACATTGAAGGCACGCTCGCCAAACTCGCCGCTGAATCCGCGACGCGCGAAAAGGCGCTGCGCCGCGAGGCCGCCAAACTCCGTGAGGCTCGCGCTGACGCCGCACAGACGCTCGAGAAGAAGGCCGCCCGGTTGTTGAAGGCCCTGGGATTCAAGCAGGCCGGATTGCAAATAGCCGTCACTGCGGCCGCCGAATTGCGGGAGCACGGCGACAGCCAGGTGGATATTCTGTTTGCGCCCAATCCCGGCCAGGCCCCCCTCCCGCTGAATAAAATTGCCTCGAGCGGCGAGACAGCCCGCGTGATGCTCGCGCTCAAGGCCGTGCTGGCCGAGGCCGATGCCACGCCGCTGCTGGTGTTCGACGAGGTGGACGCGAATGTCGGCGGTGAAATTGGCGCCGCCGTCGGCCGGGAATTGGCGGCGCTGGGGGTGAAGCATCAAGTGCTGTGTGTGACGCACCTGCCGCAAGTCGCCGCCCGCGCGGGCCGCCATTTGGTCGTTGAAAAACACCATGGCGCCAAAGCGACGACCATCGCCATCCGCGAAATCCAGGACGATGCCGCTGCGCGGGTGAATGAGATCGCGCGCATGCTCGGTGACCGTTCGGCCAAGTCTGCCCAGCAACACGCCCAGGCACTGCTGGCGGAAAGGTAGGCGCGGGCGGTCGGTGCCCGTTCGGGCGGATTCCGCCGTTCCGCGCGGTGCACATTGCTGGCTTGCGCACAAGGGGAAATTGCCCGAGAATGGCCTTCCTTTCCCCAGACCAAACTACTCCGTCATGCATCGGTTGAAATTCGGTTTTGCCCTGTTGGCCCTGGTGGTGGTGATTTTAATCGCCGCTCCCACGGTGGTGTTTTGGCTGGAATTCGGTCCCGAAGCCGTGGCTCATTACTGGGTGTGGGTGGCGTATTTGGTTTTGCTCACGACGCTGGGCGCCATCTTTCTATTGACCGCGCGGGTGCGGCCGGGCCAGCCCCAGGTCGTGGACCATGGTTCCCGCGGGCGGCTCTTTTTGGGCAAAGCGGCGTTTGTGCTGGTGGCGGGAATTTTGATTTTTGCCCCCACCATCGCCTTCGGCGCAATGTACGGCTTTGACGCCGTAATCGCCTATTGGGCGAGCGTTTGCCTTTTGGTCGTGATGACTTTCGGCGGCTTGTTTTTGATTTTTACGGATAAGAATCGCTCCGGCCAGAATTCCTGATTCAGGCATACACGGCGCCGCCCAGAAGTACCTCGCCCTGGTAAAGGGCGGCAATCTGCCCAGAGGCGAGGGCGCGTTGGGCGTCGGCGAAAACCAGTTTTGCCCGGCTGGAATCCTGGGCGTCAATGGTCAATGTTGCCTGCATTGCAGGATCGCGATAGCGAGGCTTGGCCAGCAAGCCAATCGGCTGGGCCGCCGGCAAAGACTGGTTGGTCCATTGCAAATTGCGCAGGGAAAATTCGCGGCCCCACAAACCCGGGGCTTCCGGTTCATCAAAGGCCACCAGCAGCGCATTGCGCGCCAGATCTTTGGCGACCACCACGTAGGCTTTGTGGTCGGTATTCGACGGTACGCCAATCCCCTGGCGCTGCCCCAGGGTGTAGCGATGCAACCCCCGGTGGGTGCCAACTTCCCGGCCGGCCAGCGTGACGATCGGCCCGGGCTTTGCGGAAATATACCGGTCGAGGAAGGCGTTAATCGGCACGCGGCCAAGGAAGCAAATCCCCTGGCTGTCCTTGCGCTCCGCGTTGGCCAGGCCCGCGGCCCGCGCCAGCTCGCGCACCTGCGGCTTGTACAAATGGCCGACCGGAAACAGTGCCCGGCGCAGGCTCTCCTGGCGCACCAGCGCCAGAAAATACGATTGGTCTTTGTTGGGGTCGCTGCCGGCCAAAACATCCACAGTGGCGTCCGCATTCTCCCGCCGGCGGACATAATGGCCGGTGGCGACGAATTCACAGCCCAAGCGCGTGGCGTGGCCTGCGAGCACGCCGAACTTGATTTCGCGATTGCACATGCAGTCGGGATTGGGCGTCTCGCCGGTTGCGTAACCCGCCACCAAATATTCCACGACCCGCGCCCGGTAATCCTCGATCAGATTGAGCAGGTGAAACGAAATCCCCAGCTTCTCCGCGACGGCGCGGGCGTCCTCCAGGTCGCGCTCCCACGGGCAATCGGCAAAAACGGCCCCCTCCTCGTGCATCCAGGTGCGCATGTACGCGCCGACGACCTCGTGCCCCTGCTCGCGCAAAAGGAGGGCGGCGACGGCGCTGTCCACGCCGCCGGAGAGGGCTGCCAGAATTCGGGCCATGGCGGGTAGTTTCGGGTTTTGCGTTTCGAGTTTCGAGTTAAAACCATTGCTTACAAAAGGCGCGGCACCTGCTATACAGAACCCTTCCGTCTTCCTTCGCAATGCCCCAGCGCCATATTTTAGAAGCCTTTTGGGAAACCCGTGACCGCGGCCTGGCCGTGCTCGCGCGCGACTGGACGGACGTGGGCCGGCCGCCGCCGCTGCTCCTGAACCCCGGAGGCCAACCTCCGCGGTTGTTGCGGCAGGTGTCGCCTTTCATCTATGGCCGGCGTGCGGGCTATTTCATAAATGGGCCCGAAATTGAATTCATCTTCTGGCCGCCCTTTTACCCCAACCTCGATTGGGAGGACGAGGAAATCTTCGTTGGTGGCGATTTCAACGGCTGGGCCAAGGCGGTAGGCGATCCGGCGTGGCGGCTCCACCGTGAAATTCGCGACGGCCAGAACTACCTGGTTCTGCGGGTGGCGCGGGAGAAATGCCTCGAGGGCAAGCCGGTGCGCTTCAAGTTCGTCACCGCCGAGAGCCGCTGGCAGGAATTGCCCATGGAAGTAATCAACCGCGTCCGCGACGGGGATTATGAGAATTATCTCCTCGAACCCGCCCGCTCCGGCCTCCATGTTTTTCATTTCTGGTCCGAAGAGCCCCATTACCTGCTCAAGCGAGCCGAACTCGTCTGGGCTGACGGGGACAGTTCCGAAACCTGCCCGGTCAGCAACAGCGACTATCTTTTGGGCCTGGGCACGGACCGCCCCCTGGGCGCCCAAACTGAGCCGGACCGCACCGTCTTTACGCTTTATGCCCCGCGCGCGACCCGCGTCAGCCTGCGCATTTACGACGACCCGGCCGGCCCGTTTAACCTCGAGGTGGAACTTTCCCGCCACCACGACGGTTGCTGGGAGGCCACGCTCCCCCACAACCTCCACGGCCACTATTACGACTACCATGTCGAGGGCGACAACTTCGACGGCACGCGCCTGTTCAATCCGCGCATGCGCATCCTCGACCCCTATGCCCTTGCCACGGTGGGTCGCACCGGCCCGGGCCTCATCCTGGATGCGGGAAGATTTCCGGTAACGCAGTCCTGCTTCATGCCGCCCGCCTGGCACGATCTGGTCATGGTCGAGACTCATGTGCGCGACCTGCTCGCCCATGCCGCCATTGACCTCCCACCCGTGGAGCGTCGCGGCTTCAAGGGTCTGGCCAAGTGGCTCCGCCAGCCCGATTGTTATTTGCGCCGCCTCGGCGTCAATGCCGTCGAACTCCAGCCGGTGCAGGAATTCGACAACGAAAAGCCGGCCGATTACCACTGGGGCTACATGCCCGTGAACTATTTCGCGCCGGCCAGCGCCTACGGGACCGATCCGGCGCGCGGTGCGCAAGTTGCGGAGTTTCACGAGCTGGTCGCGGCCTTGCATGACGCGGGCCTCGCGGTCGTCCTCGACGTGGTTTACAATCACGTCGGCGAACCCAACCATCTCTTCAGTATTGATAAGTATTATTATTTTTCCTGCGACCACGAGGGCCACCTGACCAATTGGAGCGGCTGCGGCAACGATCTGCGGACGACGACACCCGCCACCCGCCGCCTGATCATCGAAAGCCTGGTGCATTTCGTCCGCACCTTCGACGTGGACGGCTTCCGCTTTGATTTGGCGGACCTCGTCGGCCTCGCCACCCTCAAGGAAATCGAAGGGGCGCTGAAGGCCGTCAAGCCCTCCATCATCCTCATTGCAGAGCCCTGGAGCTTCAAGGGCCATATCGGCCACGCGCTGCGCCACACCGGCTGGTCCTCGTGGAACGACAGTTTTCGGGAGTTCATCACCCAGTACATTCTGGGGCAGGGCAATCCCGGGGGCTTGCGCTTTTTCCTCACCGGCTCCCCCGGCTCCATTGCGAAATGGCCCGCGCAGACGGTCAACTACGTGCAATCCCACGACGACCGCGCGTGGGCGGACCGCATCACGGAGAACTCGGGTTACCGCGGTGATTCGCCGACGCCGACGGACGTGCGCCGACACCATCTGCTCGCCGCCATTCTGTTTTCTGCGCTCGGCATTCCCATGCTGGCCCAGGGGCAGGACTTTCTGCACTCCAAGCAGGGCGTCAACAACACCTACCTGCGAGGCGACCTCAACGCGCTGGATTACGGCCGCCTCGAGCAGTTCCGGTCCACCCATGAGTATTTTAGTGCCTGGATCAAGTTCCGCCTTTCGCCCGCCGGCCGCCACTTCCGCCACGACGGTCATCCGCCGCCGTCGTATTTCGAATTCTTCTCGGTTCCGGACAGTTCGGCCGGCGGTTTGCTCTATAACGCTGCGGGCACGCATGGCCCGGATCAATTATTCTTCGCCGTCAACCCCCATCACTTTCCCGTCACGCTTGAAACCGGCGTGGTGCCAGCGAAGGAATTCCTCCAACTCGCCAATCATGAATTATTCGACTCCGGGGGCCTGGCCGAAGCGGACCGCTATCCCTGGCGCGACGGCCAGCTCGCACTGCCCCCCATGAGCGCCGGCCTGTGGCGGCGGGAGTAGCCGGGTTACCACTTTCGGGAAAACAGCAACCAAACGAGCAGGAGCCAAAAGACGACCCCGCCGGCACAAAGGCCGACGCTCAGGTATTTCAAACGTTGGGCGGTTTGCGGGTACCCTTCGCTGGCAAGGTTGCGGGCGTTGTTCAGGGCGCGCAACGCCAGGGGCGGGAACACAAAACACAGGCCGCAAATCAGGTAAGCCCGCTGGGCCACATCTTCCGCAAGATGCTCCGGGGCATCGGCCACGGGCGCCGCGCTGGCGGAAGCCATTTCGTGGGACACCGCCTTGGGCCGGGCGGGAGTCGGTAAGCTCCCGAGCGGCGATGACGGCTCATCCGCAAACTCACCCCAGCGCGCGGGGTCAATTTGAAGTAATAATTGGCGCAGCGGCACCAGGCCGCCCGGCGTCTCGACGCGGTGGAGTAAGCCAATTTCCCCCCGTTCCAGCAAGTCGGTGAGTTCCTCGAGGGAATACGGCCCGTCTCGGCGTCCTTTCCAGGCGATGAAATAGGTTGCGGCAGGCATGGGGGAAAGGGGAAGGGGAAAGAAGGAAGGGACGCCAGCGAAAAAGGGTTGGGCGATGATTGAAGGTGGTGGATGCTTTTGCTTTCTTCTGCCTTTGGTTCCCCAGTTCCCGGTTACGGTGTTTCATTCTCCACCGGAAAGAGCAGCGGCGTCAAGCGTGCCGGTACCGCACTACCGGCGGCGGGGCTGGCCTTGCCATTGTGAATCTCAAAGAGAGCCTGCCAGGTGCCGGCGGTGCTGATGCCCCAGAGCACGGCGTCGGCTGGCGCGTTGGCACCCAGATGCGGCGCGTCGTCCACATCCACAAAGCCGGTGAAGCGGACGGTCATCGCGCGTTTATTCAACAAATCCCTCAAAGTCGTGAGCGCCTCATTGTAATAACTGGAGCCGGCGGTATTGGTGTAGAAGGCCTTCAAATCATTGATCAGATGGGAGTTGGACGTGGCAAAGAGCCAGTCGGCCGCCGTCAAATGGCCGCCGGTAATTTGGGTAAATTCGATCGCGTCTTTGCGCGCCGTGGCGGTAAAGGCCAGACCCCAGTCGCGCGGGCGATTTTGCATGACCTTCAGAATCTCTTGTTCCAGATAGGCTTTTAGCAGCGGGGAGGACTCGGTATCGTCGCGCACGTCGTCGAGCACGCGCAACAAGGGTTCCCGAATCGAGCTGGTGGCATTGTCATAGGCCGTGGCCAGGCGCACGGTGAGCTTCGATTCCGCCGCAAGTTCGACACTTTCCAGCCGTGCGCCCTTGGGTTTCATGCCTGCAAATTGCATCCAGACCATGCTTTGGTCCGGCGTGGTGCCGTCCGGCAGGATGACTTTGCAGCTCGTATCCACTTCGCGGAGGCCTTGCGGCGTCAATTCCCTCGTCTCGGGTTTGCCAGCAAGATAGAGGTGTTCGCGGCCGGTTTCGACGCCGTCCGCATAGGTAACCCGATCGGCGCGGTAGGTATTGCCCAGCACGGCATTATGGGCCAGGTGTTCGAAATTCACGGTTTCGCGCGTGTTGTTTTCGGCCGGAGCCAGGCGGGCGACGGTCAGATTCGCCAGGAAGGCCCAGGTTTGAGGATCGCCGGGCATCAGGATGTCCTGCGTGACATTGCCCCAATCCGGCTTTTTGGCCAGCAGCCCCTGCGCCGCGGCCACGGTGGAATCGCCTTCGAGGGCATTCGGAGCCAGGGCGTTGAGGGCGGAGACCAAATCGTCCAAAGAATGCGCCTTAGTGAGTAGCGCCCGGGCCGCCAGTGCATCACGGGCGGCGGTCGCCTTGGCGGCAAAATCTTTTTCCAAGTCAGCCAATTTGGTACGGGTGGCATTTTCCGCCGGCGTATTCAAGTCGGGGTCACTGGCCATGTCATTCGCTTCCGCAATTATCTTCAACCCTTGCATGGCGGCTGCCTGGGTGGCATCGGCGGAGACTTGGCCGCCCAGCTTTTCCGTCATGATTTGGTTGGCCCGGGTAAGAATGTCGGCCAGCCGGGCGGTCCGCGCCCCCTGATTGCCCGTCAGCTCCTGATTTAAATGCAGCCGGACCGCTTGCAGGGCACCTTTAGCCTGCTGAGCATCGTCCGCGCCAAGGTTGCTGGCGTCTTTTTCAAGGTCGTCCAGGCTCGCCAGTAAACCGGCGATTTGGGCGGGGGGCGGATGGTCGGCCGCCTGCTGAATCTTGCTGAGTTCCTGGTTGAACCGTTCGAGCGCCGCCTTGTGATTTTGCACAAAATCCCGCGCTTGGCTGAGCAGCTTGGCCCCGGTCTCATCAGGTGCGACCCCCCCGAAATCCGTGTCATAAGCCTGCAGCAGCCCCGCGAGGGTGCCGCTGGCGCCGTCCTTGAAATGTTGCTCGATGGCGGCGAGCGCGGCATGGCGCCGGGTATTGCGCAAGTGGGCGGTAATGCCAAAAGCCAGCAGGGCAACCGCCACCACTGCGGATACAAAAATGAGGCCCGCAGTTTGCAACTTTCGCCGGTGCAGGTGCTGGCGCAGGAGCGCCGATTCCTTTTTAATTCGATCCACCAAATCGGGCGGCGGGGTGTTTCCGTTGCCGTCATTGGCCTGCGCTGCCAGGTCTGCTGATTGGGCCGTCAACTCGTCAATTTCGCCGAGGATGGCTTTGCGGGGTTTTTTGGCCGGCGGCACTCCCGCCATTTCATCCAGGCGCGAAGCGAGTTCGTTCCATCGCCGCTGGCGTTCCTGCGTGCGTTCGCGGCGGGAGGACAACCCTGTGGCCCATTTGCGCACGGCGGCGGTGTCCTCTTCAGTATCCGGGGGTAGGACGATTTTATGCTGACTGCGCAACAACTCCCACTCCGACAGTGCCGGCAAAGTGTCCTGCCAGCGGTTCTGCGCCTTGAGCTGGCGCAGTTGGGTGGCCAGTTCGAGGCAACGGGCCTTGGCGGAATCGCAGAGGACACCCTCCCGCAACTGCGCCGCACGCTGCCAGATGCCATCCTCTTCCCGGCCCGGCAAATCGTCGTTTTCAATGCCGTCCATCAGCTCGATCACCAGTTTGGCATTCCCGCCCTCCAACGCCCGGGCCAGTTCATCGCGCCGGCGGACGAAAGTTTTATGCGCGAGGCGGGTGAACTCCGCATGGGCATTGGCATCATCGTGGTTGATGCGCCGGATGGATTGCAGCACGCGCAGCGCCTGGTCTTCGTGGCGCAGGCGGACCGCCTGGCGGTATTCCCGATAGAGCGGGTGCGTCTCACTGATTTTTTTGGCGTAGAGTTGGTTGACGAGATGCACGTTGCGCTCGTCAAATGGCGGCGCGGTGGGCAGATTGCGCTGGCGGCAAAACGCGCGCCACAGGTCCGCCTCGGCAAAGGACAACTGCCGGATCAAGTCGAGCACGGAGGGCGGTGACTCGGCAATTTGCAGGGCAGGGAAATCCTGCCCTTCCCGAATCAACGGCACCACTTGCTCCAAGCGCTGCGTGGCTTTGGCACACCAGCCGGTGTATTCCTCCGCCAGGGCACGCTGTTCGAACTCCGGAGCGTAATTCTGCAGCGCGGCGCGGATGCGGGTGATAAGGCGGTCCAGTTTCATCGGGAAAATCGCAGGAGAGTGAGGGTGTCTTTGGTGGCCAGCGTGGCCGTAAGGGTCCAAGGCGCGGCGGCCGCCGGCCAGCCCGGCTGGGCGGCGGCTTGGGCGGCGGCCTGGGCCCGATCCAAGTCGTTTTGAATAGTCTTCAAGTTTGCCGTGGCCTGGTCAATCGCGCCCTGGGATGGGCGGGGGCCGCTGCTGTTGTTCATCGCCTGCTGCAATTCCTGCAAATCCATTTGCGCGCGATACAGATTGGTTTCGGATTCCCGGATTCTGGTGTGCAGTAGGGCCACCAGGTCGGATGCATCATAACGCGCCTCGGCCGAGGTCACCACCGGTTTGGGATTCATTTCCGCCAAATCCGCCGCCGGCATCCCGGGGGCCGCCGGCGCCAGGCGGAAGGTCTGCCCGGCCGCAGCGTGCCACAGCAAATTATTGCCCAGCCACGATGGCAGCGTCACCTTCGCTGGCGCGCCGGAAACCGCCAGCCAGTCCTTCGGCACGTCAATCGAAGTCCATGGTTTCACTGAGGAAACGTCCGGCCGCCGCAGCAGCAGGTAAAACGTGGGCAGAGGCGGTTCCCCGGCAAACCGCAGCCACAATTCCCGGCTGACGGGACCCAGCGGCGCATTCGCTGGATTGTTGCGGACAAAATCACTATCCGGTGCAAATAGCCGCCAAATCAACCGCGTCTTGCCCGGGGCTTCGTCCAGCAACTGGAGGAACAGGCCGCCGGCTTTGCCCCGGGTTGCGTCGTGCAATATCAGATAATTGTTTTTTTCAAAATCGTCCGTCTGTACGCTAAATTTAAACCATTGGCCCGGCGCCGGCACGGTGAGCGACGTCGCCGCCGCGGCGGAGACCCCGAACTTTCCGCCTTGGGAGCCCAGCAGTGCATCAAGTTCTGGGATGGAAACGATGCCGGAGGCGTCCTCATAGTCCGCCCCCTTGGCGGTGATGGCCAGGCTGTCCACAATCCACACTGGAGCATCCGGCAGTTGGCCCAGGAACTGGATCTTGTCCGCGACCGATTTGGCCGCCCGATCCATTTCGTCCGGATTGGGGAATGGCCACGCGTGAACCAGCTTTTGGAGTACTCCCAATTGGTTGGATAAATCAGCGCGCGCCGCGGCCGGGTTGCCCAATTGGGCGGCAATTTTGTCAAGCGTTGCCAGCCATTCCCGGCGTGCCCCCGGTAACAATTGATTGCGGAGCAGATCACTGCGGGTTTGGATGAAATCCGGCGCTGCCGCCGCCAGTTCCTGCCATTTCGTCAGGGCCGCAAGATATTTTCCGTCATTCGCCAAATTCGAAATATCCACGAGTGCCTGTTCATTGACCAGGGAAATGGTGTTCGTGGGCATTCGCACCGGCGTGGGTGCGGGCACGGTTAGTCTGGGTGGTGGCAGCGGCGTGGCTGCGAGTGGCGCCAGGGGCGCTGGTGTCGGCCACATCAAGATTACCGCCGCCAGAACGCCGACGACGATCAATGCTGCGGCGCCCAACATCCACGGGTTCATACCTTTTGCTGCGGTGGGCGGCGCCGGGAGGTTTGGGCCGCCTGCCGGGTTCTTTCCGCCGGGCCCCAACGGGCTTCCGCTGGAACTGTTTCGGGCTGGGTGGGCCGCACCCGCCAGAGGGGACGTTTTGGCTTCGCCACGGGCTCGTCTCGCCGCGTCATTGGTCGGCACGGGCGGCAGTGCGTCCGGCCGGGTAAGGTCGAGGACGTTCCCGCCGCGGGTCGCTGCGGCGTCCACGGGCGAGTCGGCGCGCACGGTGGTCCAGCGAAACAGGGTGGCTGATTCGGTGGGTTGCAGGCAGGTGGTGAACTCCGTGCGCCAGCGCTCGGCGGCCGGCAGCAGGGCGGTGGATTCGCGCAGTAAATCAAGGATTTCGCCTTCGCGCGCCGTCGGGCATCGCAAGACGCGAGAGCTGGCTTGAGTGTCGTCGAGCAGTAGCGCGGCGCTGCCGGCGTCGCCGGTAAAATTTCTCCACGCCAAGGCGGGCAGGGCGGGGCCCAGCACGGTCGGCAGCTTGGTCAGGTTTACGAGGTCGCCTTCCTCCAGCCACCGCGGCGGCCCTTTCCATTGGTTGAGCCAGCCTTCCCAGCGCAGAAAAACCTCTGCCGGCGCCGGGGACGTTTCCATTTCCTGCAGGTCGAGAATGAGATGATGGGCGAGGTAAGTATTCCGGTGGGTGTAGTCGTGGCCGGCATCCACAATCCGGCTCAGCACGGGAAAGCGCGTGCCGGCAATTTCCACCATGCGGAAGGAACAGATCACCGGCTGCGGCTGCCATTCGGAGGGGTAGGCGCTCAGCCGTTCCAGCATCGGCACGAGCCGTTCACGCAGGTCCCCATGCCGGGCCACGGTGCAGTAACCGGTGCGGCCGGGCGTCAGCCCCTGCGGGGCGCTGGTGAACACGAGTTGCCGCGCCATGGTGAAGATGGTTTCAACTGCCGGGCACCAATTGCGGCATCAGCCGCGACAGCGCCCAGAGAGTGGGAATTTCCAAATAAATGGGCTCAATGCGTTTCGGGTCCGGGGCCAGCAGGCTGGCGGAGGTGCCGTTGTCCACGCGTGCCGGCGAATGTCCAAACGCGCTCACGGCGAAATAGCGCACTGTCCTGGCCAAGCCTTCCGCATGGGCGACGATCGCCGGGTCCACTTTGACGATGAAATCGCGCAGGCGCGCGGAATTGGCGTCCACAATGGCGTGGTTCAGCCGCCCGCTTTGCAGCGGGTTTTTAAACTCGTCCCACTTGACGAGGTGTTTCCACACGTCACATTTGCCAATGAGCACCGCGAGCGGGACATCAATTTTCCGGGACGGCTCGAGCGCCAGCAGGCGCTTCACGCGAATTTCCATTTCCGCCATGATGCTGTCCTGCTGGTCCAGCCGCGAGTTTTGCGCCAGTTGCGGGTCGGTGGACCCGGTGAGGATTTTTCGAAAGCCGAAATTCGAGGTCGGGTCGAACAGGAAGAATATGGTGGCCGAGCTGGCGACGTGCAGGGCACCAGGCGAATCCTCCACGTCGACCCCCGGCTCAAAGTGCTCCCCGGCGTTGTCATAAAAGATCACGGTGCAATCCGTGGCATGGTCCGAATTGTCACCCGGCGTGCCGGACCGGTTTTCGGCGCGGCCGAGCGCGTAGGCAAACGGCCGCGGCAGCGCCACGATGCGCCCATGGCGCGGCAGTCGCTCATACATGGAGCCTTCGAGGGCCGTTTTCGCCAGAATCGCCTCTTCCGGCTTGCTGGCGGAAAACAGCCGGTTCTTCATCTGGTTGAGCAGCATGTTGCCCGTCGGGTCGCCGTCCTTGAGCACCAGCCCGAACTCCCGGAACAGGGTTTGCTGGAGAACTTTGAGCAATACGGAGAGATAATAGGTTTTCCCGGCGCTCGGCGCGCCCACAATCGAGAAAATAAACTGTGGTACTTCCAGGAACCCGGGCGGCAACCGGCGCCGGCAGTGCGGGCACGCCAAATCCGCGGAGGGCAGGCCCAGCGGGTCAATCGCCTGCCCGAGGTCGTTGAACCGAGTCGGAAAAAATCGCAACCGTGCGTCTTCGCCCAATATGGGATCTCCGCGCAGGTTGTCATGGGCGGCAATGTTCATCGCGTCGCCCGCGTCAAATTTCAACCAGCACACCGGGCACGTGAATACCGAACGCGTGCCATCTTCCCCCAGGCCGTCCCGCAGATTGGCCGGTGTCGGCAGGCTTACGCCGAGCGCCTCAAACACCTGGGCCAGGAAAAATCCGCTTTCCAGCCCCACCGGCGCAGCCGCATAGAGCACCGGGTCCAATCCCCGCAGGCGGACCATCTCCGGCAAATCCCGAAACCGCGTCACGCCCTCGATGTGCCCATCGGCCACGCGGAACAGCCGCCAGTCGTCAGTGTGAATATTTTTGATTTGTTCCTGGGCCTCGAATCCCGCCGCCAACGCCACCAGGTCACGCCCAATTTGCAGCAGCGTAATGCCGGGATTCAGTTCGCAGGTGTTGGTGATGGGCGAGCCGTTCACGCGCACGCCCTGCGCATTTTCCGCGGTCAGCCGGTACACCCCGTCCGTCTGTTCAATCACGCACCCTGATTCGCCGGGCGCCAGTGTCAGCGCCTTCCACGCTGCGTTCGTGGTATTACCCAGGCGCGCCGGAAAATCCGCCAGCTCGACCGCCTGGCCACGCAGGCAATCCACCAGCGCCAGGTGCGGCCGCACCGGACCTTTGCGGGCGGGCAGGGAAGGATTGGGCCGGGGCGTGGACATGGTACAGGGGGCCGGGGGGTGGGGGCGAATCGTTAGGATAACTGGCGGTAACGGGCCGTCAATCCGGCACAAATCTCGGATTTATACTCAGGATAAACCGGCGCATTGCCAATCTCCAAATGTTCGGCGGCGGGCCGGTGGGGGTGGGGGTTCGGGTTGGGGTGGGCCGGGTGGGGCGCATCGGTGGGCCTGCGTCTCCAGCCCCTGCATCATGCCATTTTTAAGCGTCCTGTAACGCGAAAAAGTTGTTCACCATCTGAAAAAATATATTGCCATCGTTAGGCGGAAGGCCCAATAGCGGGCGATGGAGGTGGGTACGCCCCACTGCTGCGATTCGGCGAATCACGTTCCGATGCAAATCCGGGTGGGAATCTCCCGGCACCGATCATTGCGGCCAATCCTGATCAAACACGGGCGGCTTGGGCGGTCCTTCTGTCTTGCGCGGAGGAAATTCAAAAACGAGCGGGCGGGGCAAATTTTGGCTGGCGGGCAGTTTCGGGGGAGGATAGGTTTCAGGCATGTCCATGGGACAAAATCTTTTGGTTCGTCGCATGGCCATGGCGTCATTTTGGCTCCGGCGCTGGTTGTTCGGAGGCGTTGGCGGATGGGGATTGGCGATGCTGGCGGTGCCAGCGCGGGCGGACACGATTTATGTGGCGAACAACAGCGATGGCACCATCATCCGAATTCCCGAGCAAGGCACGGCAAGCACTTTCGCCACCAAGTTGGGCACGCCATATGCCATGGTGTATTTCAACGGCAATCTGTATTTGGGCGACGACCATAACACCATTTACAAAGTTTCGCGGGCGGGGGCGGCCAGCCCGCTGGCAAAAATCACCGACGGCGGCAATATTCGGGGAATGGCGGTGGACAGCCAGGGTAATCTCTATGTGACGGAAGGAAACTCGGACAAAATTTTGAAGGTTTCCAGCACCGGCAAAATCTCGGTCTCGGCGTCCGGCCTGACCCGGCCACTGGGGGTCGCGGTGGACAAAATGGGGAATGTGTATTATTCGACGACCCAGGCCGATGATTCCATCAGCAAGATTACTCCAGACGGGAAGAGAAGTATTTTTGCGACGGGGTTTGATTTTGCCGAATCGATGATATTTGACCGCGAGGGCAACTTGATCGTGGCGGATTTGACGCGCGATCAGGTTACCAAAATAACCCCGGCCGGGAAAGGCGCCCTGCTGGCCATGATCCCGTCACCCCGGTTTATGGCGCTGGATGCGGAGGGCAATATTCTGATCACCACCCGGGATAACGGCCATTATTATAAAATATCGCCCACGGGAAAACTTACCGAAGTGCCGGTGACACTGGCCAATCCCTATGGGATTGTGGATGTGCCGACGGAGCCGCCGGTGGCCGCCGAGAAGAATCTGGCGGATGCAACGCCGGATGCGCTGCTAATACTCTTGCTGGCGACCCCGGCGGCATTGTTTTTTTTGGGATTAATCATCTGGCTTGCTCGGGGCCGGCGAAAGAAAAAGCCCAACGAGGAATTATGGCCCGGAAAAGATGACGTGAGGCGGTCGACGCCAGGGCCCGGACCTGTACGCTGACTGTTGCGAATGCCCTGGTGTCCAAGACAGTTTCGCGAAAGTTTTGAAATTAATGGTTGAGAATCCAAGCCTCGCGCAAATGGAGCCCATGCGAGCCAAAATTCCCTCGGAAACTGGCGTCCCCAGTGTCCTCGTGGCCCCCGAACCCTGTCTTGGGCAGCAGCGATTTGAGATTTGAAATTTGAGCATTAAAAGGATGGGGCGGAGGGAGGTGGAAGAATCCCAGGTGCTGGGGAACTGGAACGCAGAAGATGGAATTCGGGGTTTGGAATTTGGGGGTCAGGAAACAGGAGTTGGAATGGGTGATGCCGTGGCGTTGACCGAGATGGTCAAAGGTAAAGTCGCGATTGGCGACACTGCGCGCCCAATGACCTAAATACTGGCGCTACAAGTCGCGAATGCGATCATAAAGCCAAGAAGTGCCCCAATCAATGCACCCCGGGCGAAGTTGCGCGTGTCGCGGAAGCACGCCAGCACCCCAGCAACGACCGCAGGGAACAAAGCCCCAAAGATATCAAATTCAAAAATAATATTAGATTTGCTATAGATGGTATCATTCAAAAAAAAGAGGTAAAGAACAGCGGCATACCCAACGTAGACGAGAAAGCCCAGTGCGGTCTGGCCGGGTCCGGTGCGGAAGCGGTCCGTCAAATCCTTCGTGGTGAACCTGCGAAAGCAGTTCTTCAACTTCTTCGCGGTGGAAGTGGCCGCGAAATTGGGACAATGCTGGTTAAATGAACCCTTCGATTCCTTCGCGGGCGACACCGTCGGCGGCGGGTCATTCTGCGGTGGTGGTAAATCGCTCATGGTTGGAGAGGAATTAAATTAGCTGTGTTCGCCAGCCCCATTTTTCGCAGGACGCGTTTGACCATCACCCAAAGTTTGGCCCGACCAGCCTTGCGCTCCGTCCAGTCAATGACAACATTTTACCGGAAGGAGCTTGCATTTGTGGGGTGGCCGGGGTGGGGTGGGACGTTAAGCGGGACAGGTTTCAATTCGTGGAATAGGGAAATCCGCGAGAGTCAAACAATGCCTTTTTGCCGCGATAAGCCGGGAGGATGGCGGCCCGAGTCTCAGCCGCCGCGAGCCAATTTGACAACAGACGTTTCACGGCCCAATCCATTGGGCAAGCCAAGGCCCGGGCCCGGTTGCCCCCGGAAACGCGAAACACCAAACTTAAATCCCGCGACGCAAAAGTTGTTACCTCATGGCCCGATTTCAATTTGGTAAAAGCCGGACTTTTGCGGATTTTGTGCGAGCCAGCTTTTGAGTTTGGCGCCGAGATCGGCGTCCACTCTGGCCACGCCGGAACTGGTCTTCAACTGCAATGAGCTAATGGCGCCGGCGGCATTGACGCTCAACGTAAACACGGCGGGCGACCAAATGGCGATGCCGGCGTCGGGCGCCTGATCCGCCGGCCAGGTGACGTCCTGGGTTGCGCCGCCAGCGGCGGAGGTGGAGCCAACGGCGCCTTGCAGGCGGGCAATGCGCAATTGCGCCCCGCGCGGCGCGAGGGCCGGACCGGTTTGCGAGGTTTTGCCCATGGTGCGCAAGACACCGGAGGCAGGCGAATTAAGCACATCCACCGGGGCGACCGCCGGGGAATTCGGTTGGGCGTGGTCTTTCATTTCACCTTCCAGCTTGGTGGCCAGATCGAGCGGAAATGGGTTGAGTGCCGGCTTCGCACCGGAAAGGGACGGTGGTGTCGCGGTGGCAAAGTTAGCCGGGGGAATGGCATACAACACCCGTGGATCGGAAAAAATGGCTTCATCGCGCATGACCTCGGCTTGCGCGGGGTCCGCCGACTGGATATATTGGACGGTGGGCGGGGGCGACACTTTCGCCGGGGGCAGTTCGACCGAGAAATGAACGAGACTCAGCACGCCGACGTGCGCGCCAACCCCGAGTACCAGCGCGAGAAAAAAGATCGGCGCGCCATGGGGACGGCCGTTGCGGACGGGGGGACTGGCGGCGGAGGGCATGGCGGTTCCGCTGCGTTAGGGCTTGGTGAGGCCGGTCGGTGAATTGGCTTCGGCGCGGGCCGAATACGGGTCGGTGCTGGCGGCCAACTGCACGGAATCAAAGCCGGCCTTGGTGGCCAAAGTGCAAACTTTCATGAACGTCGCGAGCGGCAGTTGCCCGGGGGCCAAAATTAGGAGCACGGGTTTGTCAATGTGACGTTCGCGCAGGCTTTGGCAGGTGGCATTCAACGCATCGGCCAGATCGTGGTCGTGATCGTTGTCCATGCGATGGATGCTGTTGTCCAATATAAAGAGCGGCAGTTGAATGGAAAGGCGGGCGTCAATGTGGCGCCCGGGGAGTTTGCCGCCCGCGATGACGGGCAAATCGGCTTTGAGCGGAAGGTTGGCCTTGGCCTTGCGCTCCAAATCGGTCAGGGCCACGGGCAAACCCGGCGCATAGAGAAAGGTGGATTGGAGGAGGGACAACATCCAAGCCAGGAGCAGGACATTGAGCCAGGGCACGATCTCCAGGCGCAAATCCGGTTTGCGCACGTGACGCATCAATCCCAATGGGCTGGTCAAAGACATGGGAAACAAGTTTTCTCGGAATTAGTACTTGGAACTTGGGGGCACGGCACGGGCCTGGGGAAAGCACGATGGCGGGAAGGTCGGTTGGGGCTTTCTCAGGGTGAATTTTATTTTCCGGCGTATGGTTCGGCTGCCGGCGCGGGGGTCGCGGGCAGATCCACGAGGAGGAAGTGGAGCATTTCATTGCCCACCCATTCCATGTCGTGCACGAGCGCCCGCACGCGGCCGTGGAGAAAGTGATGCGCGAGGTAGGCCATGATGGCAATCGCGAGACCGGTGGCGGTCGTCACCAGCGCCGAACGGATGATGCCGGAGAAATCCGAGGCATCGGCGTAGCCTTGCTGGCCGTTCATGTAGGCAAACCCGTGCAGCAGGCTCAGCACCGTGCCGAGCAAGCCCAGCAAGGGGGAAATTTTGGCAATGGCGGAAATGGTGCCCAGCCGGCGCTCCAACGTGGGAATTTCCACCAACGCCGTGGCCTGAATCGCCCCGCGCAGGCGCGACTCATCCTCCCGATAATGCAGGAGGGCGGCCTTGACGACGGCCGCGACCGGCCCGGGCGTCTCCTCACAGACCGTGAGGGCCTCCATCACCCGGCGCTTGCGGGCGAGGTTTTTGATGCCTTCGAGGAATTTGGCGGTGCCGATCTGGCCTTTGTGCAGGAACAGCGCGCGCTCGAGAAAAAACACGAAGCCAAGCAAGCTCAGCCCGAGCAACGGCCACATCATCGTCCCGCCGGATTTGATTAGGTCCAAAAAATTCATTGTTCGGTTTGCACTTTAACCGGCAGTTGAGGGTTTGATAAGGCCAAATTCACATTTTTCCAAGAAACTTCCCCTTGGAGCGTCCTGATTACATGCCTATGACATCTTTTTTACCTTTGGGCGGTGTGATTATACTTCTTCACCGTGGTTTCCGTGGTTATTACTGAGCCCGAAGAAAACGTCCCGCACCAGATTTATCCCCCTTCCCCCATGAGAGCGACCATTTCCGAAGAAGAATTGCTATGGCGGTCGCGGGCGTCCTCCGTGGCGCGGCGAGTTAATCTCGGTTGGTGGTGGCACCGCCTGTCGCCGGCATTGGTCGGCATCAATCTGGCTGGAGCCGGCGTGCTGTTGCTTTTCCGCCAGTTAAACTGGCCCTATACGCCCTGGTTGGCAACGCTGGCGGCCGTCTGGCTGCTGGCCGCGGGCTGGGCTTGGTGGCGGGCGCGGGCCCGTTTTTATTCGGAGGCTGAGGGATTGCTGCGACTGGAGACCCATTTGGGCTGGCACAATGTTTTGTCGGCCGCAGCTGCCGGTGGTGTCAGTTGGCCGGCGGTGCCCGAGGTTCCCTTGCGATCCGTCAGTTGGCGCTGGAGCACGTCGTCGCGCCCCGTGATCGCCTCCATGGTTTTTTTGCTCGCCGCATGGTTCATTCCCATCGGTGGTCCGTCCAAGCCCTACTTGCCACCGCCCCAACTAATGCCCCCGGCCATGCAACAAGTCCAATCCTGGACGGAGGCGCTGAAAGAGCAGAAAATTGTGGAGCCGGCGATGATGGAGTCGTGGGAGGAACGGCTGGAGCAATTGAAACAAAAGCCCTCGCAGGAATGGTACGGTCAGGAAAGCCTCGAGGCCGATGAATCCCTCCGCAATCAATTGGCCCAGGAAATGGACACGCTCGGCAAAAATTTAAAAAAATCCGCCGATCTGATTGACGCCATGCAGAACCTTCCGTCGGGCGCTTCCGTGCCGGCGGAGATGGATTCCGCCATCAGCCAGCAAATGTCGAATTTGCAAAACAGCAATCTGCCCCTTCGTCAGGACTTGGCCCAAGCCCTCGGCAACGCCCAGAACCTCCCTCCGAGCAAGCTCGAAGATTTAAAGAACCAGTTGCAGAGTGCCGCAAACGCCATTAACTCCCTGCAATCGGGGAGCCCCTCCATGAGTGGGATGAATTCCGGACAGGCCGGCCAAGCGGGCCAGCCGGGTCAAGCTGGCACACCGTCACTTCCAACTTGGAATTGGAGTCCGTCCACCCCCCCCGGAATGCCAACGTTCAATTGGAGTCCACCCAGCCCCCCTGGTCAACCTGGTCAACCTGGGCAGCCCGGCCAAGGCCAAGGTCAAGGGCAGGGTCAGGGACAAGGACAAGGCCAGGGTCAAGGGCAGGGCCAGGGTCAGGGACAAGGACAAGGCCAGGGCCAGGGCCAGGGTCAAGGACAAGGCCAAGGGCAGGGTCAAGGCCAAGGGCAGGGTCAAGGCCAAGGGCAGGGTCAGGGACAAGGACAAGGACAGGGGCAGGGTCAAGGACAAGGACAAGGACAGGGCCAAGGGCAAGGCCAGGGTCAGGGTCAGGGAGGCAATGGCAACTCCATGGGCCAAGTTGGCCCGCATGGCAATGGTGTCAACGATGGCTTGGGTTCCGGCGGTCCGGGTGGCGGAGGTGGCTCAGGCGCCATCAACCCCGAAGCGCCGACCGATTTGCAGGCCAACAACAAACAGGGCGTAAGTAATAATAAAACGGATTCTGTGCTTCCCGGTGATATTGTGGGCATGACCAAAAGCGCCCCACCCAAGGATTCAAAAAATGACGAGGCCACGACCGCTGGCGGCGGCGCGAGCCAGGGCAATGGCGGCGACGCCGTCTGGCGCCAGGAATTGACGCCCCAGGAACGCGCCCTGTTGTCGCGCTATTTCAAATAAAAAACCTTCCCCCTCCCTGTCCTTCCCGCCGCCGGGCTTGCCATCCGGCGACAGGCATGATTTAACCAAAACCACCAAAACATTCGCCGCATGGATATTCCCGCCACCCCCGCCCCGCCTCCCGCCGAGGCGCTCGATCCCTCCATCGCGCAGGATGCCGCGCGCAAACTTGCGAAGCTGCAAGGGGCTATCGCCAATGTCATCTTCGGCCAGGAGGAATTAATCAGCCTGGCGGTGACGGGATTGCTGGCCGGCGGCCATATCCTCCTCGAAGGCCTTCCCGGCCTCGGCAAAACCGAGCTCGTCAAATCCTTTTCCAAGGCGCTGCATCTCGACACCAAGCGGGTGCAATTCACGCCGGACTTGCTGCCCGGCGATATCACCGGCAATCCGGTCTTGCAGGAAACCGCCGGCGAGCGTCGTTTCGTCTTTCAGCCCGGCCCAGTCTTCACCAATTTGCTGCTGGCGGACGAAATCAACCGCGCCAGCCCGAAAACCCAGTCAGCCCTGCTCGAGGCCATGCAGGAACGCCGCGTCACGGTATTGGGCCAAACCCATGTCCTGCCGGAGCCGTTCTTCGTCCTTGCCACGCAAAACCCGATTGAGCTCGAAGGCACCTATCCGTTACCTGAAGCGCAGGTGGACCGCTTCCTGTTCAAACTCGAAGTCGGCCGCGCGGCACCCGAGGTGCTGATGCGCATCGTCTTGCAGCGCCGCCTGGGTGAAGACCCGTTGCTCGCCCCGGTGATGAGCCGTGACGAGCTCATGCAATTAATCGCCCTGGCGCGACGAGTGTTCCTGCCGCCGGTGGTGGCGGAATACATCGCACGCCTCGTCAACGGGTCGCATCCCGGCCAGTCGCAGGTGGCGCAATCAATTAAATACGGTGCCAGCCCGCGTGCGGCCATCGGCCTCGCCGCCGCGGCGCGCGCCCGGGCGCTACTCCAGGGGCGCGGCTATACCGGCACGGAAGATGTGCAGGCGGTCGCGCTGCCCGTCTTGCAGCACCGCCTGATTCTGCATTACCAGGCCCGCCTCGAGGGTCTGACCTCGGCCGAAGTGGCCAAACGCCTGGTCGCCGAAATCCCGGTCGAGGCCAAGGCGCTGCCGCGCACGCTGGCCGCGGCGAAGGTAACATAAGCTCCTTGAAAAGTAGACGGAGGAAGGCAGGAGGTGAGAATGGGAATTCCGAACAACACCAAACAGCACTTCGCTCATTTTCTCTTTCATTTTCCATTTTCCCTTAATTTTACAATGCCTCCGCGCCTCACTGCCTTGCCCGCCTCGTCGCTGCGACTTTTCAGCGCCCTGTTGCTGGCAGCGCTGGCGCTGGCGCGCCCGTTGGCCGCACAAAGCACCCAATCCATCAGCACGGCGGCCGGCAGCGGCATTACCATTCAAATCACCAATGTTTACAACGGGATTCCCGCCCGGGGCTACCTGCCCTTGCGGGTGAGCATCGCCAATACGTCGAATACCGACGGCCGCTGGGAGGTTGTGACTCAGGCGTCGTTTTCTGGAGGCGTCAATGACCGGCATTTTGGCGCGCAAGCCACCTGCGCCGTTCCCGCCCATGTCACCCAAGTCTTTGAAGTGCTGGCCCCTTTGCCGAACAGTAGCGGACGTGCGCTGCCGCACGTCAGTGTGCACCTTACCGGTCCGGGCGTCACGAACGGAGACCTCCAATTCAACCCTGGATTGCAGGATCCACCGCCGTCGGCGCTCTCCCGCACCGTGCCGGTTAACACACCAGCCCTTACCCGCGGGCGCCAAGGCACCACCACCGTTATTTCGATTTCAGGGGATGGTTCCAACACTCGCACGAACACCACCGTCCAACCCGATGGCACCACCATTACGGAGGTTATTCTCACCCGGCCCGACGGCTCGACTCAAACCACCACGACCACCAGGAACGCGAATGGCGCCCAGATTGCTCCGACTAGGGTAATAAACAGCTCGGTGAGGTCCGGTGGTGCCAGCACTATAAACACCTATACCGGATCCACCACCATAACTGGTGGAACGCTCACACTTAACGTTAGTAGCACTGGCACCGGAGTTTCCAGTTCGATCACCCGCAACGCCGATGGTTCAACGACCAAGACCACCGTTTCCCCTCAAACCAATGGCACGACGCGCACGGAATCGGTCACCAGCTATCCCGATGGCACGTCCACCACGACTTACAATATCAAGGATGCCGGCGGCAATGTGATTCAAAATAGCGGCCCCGTTCGCACCCCGCCAGCGTCCGGGACCGCGAATCCGGCGCCGGGAACGGCGGCCCCGACGCCGCCCCCCCCTGCGCCGGTCCGCCCGCCGGGCGCATTCATGGCGCCAGCGGCCCCGGCTCCTGAGTCCGCAGTAAATGGTTCCGTGCCATTTGACACTCTGGCTGCTCTGCAAGATTCGGCGCTCGTCAATTCCGGCCTGCTTGAGAAAACCGCGCCCAAGCCTGGCGATATCGCTGGCACCTCCATCGTCAAAGATCCAATCACCGGCCAAGTCGTCCGCACCACCGTTCTGAGACATCGTGACGGCACGATGACCACGATTTCGGCCACGCCGGCTTCAGTGGGCTTCAATGTCGAGACGGTGGTGGCCGACGCCTCGGGCAGGAAGATTTCCACCACAGACGAGATATTGTTGTCGCCGCAAATGATGCAACGGGCGCTGCCTGCGGACTTAAGCCAGTCGGGTTCAACGGCGCAATTGCCCACCGTGGATGCCTTGGTCAATTCGGTCGGCAGGATCGCCGTAAGGCCACCGCCGTCGGTGGTTTTGGCCAGCGTCCCTGCCCGCCCGGAGGATCCGGCAGTGGCCACACCGATTCCCAACGCCCTGCCGCGTGCGGCCGCGCGCGCTGTGGAGGTTGGCGCTGCTTCGACCTCCTTGCCTCCTCCGCCTCCGCCGCCCCTGGCCGGGCCTGGCGCCAGCGGCACTGCCAACGCTTCCAGCACTGCGGGGGCCATCAACCTCGGTTTGCCGAATTTCCCCGGCAGTCTGCAAAGTGGTGGGCTCGTCATTAATAATGGCACCGTCACCATTACCGGTAATGGAATAATTCGGGGCAGCGTAACCGTGGGCAATGGCTCGCTCATCATCAGCAATGGCGGCTCGCTTACGATCGGCGGCTCTCCCGCACTGAACGCCGGCACCCTCTCCTTGAGTGGCAGCGGTGCCCTCGTCAAGACGGGCCTCGGCAACTTGACCCTCTCTAGTGGCAGCAATGTTTATGCCGTGTCCATGCCGCCGCCGCCTCCACCGCCAGCTCCCCCGGTGGCGCCGTCGGTCAGGTTGGGGGGTGGGGCGACCTTCACCACGGGTGGAACGATTATTTATTCGGGGGGGGTGACGTCAATCCGGGGCGGGCGCGGCTTTCAGACCATCCAGCGCCAGGCCGGGTCGGCGATTTTCATCGGCTTGTCCACCACCCTCAGCCAAAACCTGGGTGACAAAATTAAGAATTATTTCAACACGACGTGTGCGCGGCCCATTCAGCAAACCACGCTCGACACCAATCCCGACACCACCCAAATGTCCTCCGACTGGCGCGCGTATCTGGGCTTTGATTTGTTGTTTCTTACGGGCAGTGATTGGGCGGCGGCCCCGGCGGGCGTGCGCACCGCCCTGGCTTACTGGGTCGCGGCGGGTGGCGAACTGCGCCTTGTGGCCAATGCCGACGGGGGCTTGAATTTGCCCGTGCGCCAGGGCGAACACTACGGCGCCGGCGCCATCGAACTCTTCACTGAGGATGACCTGAATAACTATAATTTCACCCTCGAGCACACGGACCCGAACGACCGTTACCTTTTCAGCCTGGAATACAAGCCGTCGCAGGCCGCACCCACCACTGTGCCCACCGGCGAGATTCCGCCCGGTTTTGAAAAACGCGATTTCACCGTCAGTCAGTACATCCTCATGCGCTACCTGGGCTTGAGTGCGGCCGTGTTCTCCAGCGGCGCGGCCACCGTCCAGCCCGCAGTAGAAAACAGCCTCACCAGCTTCTTCGCCCAGGCCGGGGCGGATTTCCCCCCGGGGGCAAAACTCACTTACGATCTGGACCATGACAAGGTCACCATCACCAACACGCAGATAAATTTGGATGTCATCGCCCGCCTCTTAAGCAATTACGGTGCGCCGGACGGAGTGGTCGTGGCGTCAAACCCGGCCGCTCCCGCCAACCCCCCTGCGGCCATGGCCGCGCCGGAGGTGGCCGCGCCAAACAAGCCGGCCAAACCGCCGGTCGAAATAAAGCGTTATGCGGATGAGGCTCCCCATCTCGGAAACCATTACCTCCTCGTGGCCACGGTCATCCTCTGCTTCGGTATTCTGGTCGGCCCGCTGAATTTGTTCTGGTTTTGCAACGGCCCGCGCCGGCCCCATCTGCTGTGGGTCACGCCCCTCCTCGCCATCGCCGCGAGTGCGGCCATCGTAGCCTTTATTCTTTTGGCCGAAGGTGTCGGTGGCCGTGGCATCTATTACCGCATCACCCAACTGGTTCCCGATGGCAAAGTGGCCGTGGAATCCGAGGTCGAGTCAGCGGTCACCGGCCTGCTCACCCACCGGGATTTTCTGCTCCCCCAGCCGGCCTGGGTGCTGGATTATAATTCCGCCAAAGGCGATCAGGAATGGGACCGCGGTGACTTTATGCAGTCTGGCCCGCATTATCAGGGCGATTGGTTTGTCAGCCGGCGCGAGCAGACGTTGGTGGCCCGTTCGGTCGTCGCCACGCGCGCCGCCTTGCGCGTGGCCTCCGGCGGCGACGGCAAACCGCCGGTGATGACCTCCGAATACAATGACTGGATGCAAAACCTTTTCTACATGGACAACGACGGCCATTATTGGAAGCTGGACAAGATTTCCGACGGCAAGCCGACGCCCCTCCTGCCCGCCACGGAGGACGAGTTTAAATCGGCCTGGAATGAGAACTTGCGCGCCGCGCCGGACTCGTTTGTCGCTTATTTGCGCAAACTCGCGCCGCGTCCCGGAACATTTTTTGCCCTTGGTAACGGCAGCGCTTCGGCGCTCGAACCCGATTACACCGGATTGCGGTGGAACCGTTTCCGCCACCTCATCACCGGCCCGGTAGTGCAATAACCACCCATGCCCGGCACGCCCATCATCGAAGTCCACAACCTCTACCGCAATTTTGGCGCGGTGCAGGCGGTGCGCGACCTGTCTTTCCGCATCGAGAAAGGCCAGGTCGTCGGCTTTATTGGCGCCAACGGCGCAGGGAAGACCACCACCATGCGCATCCTCGCCACGCTCGATTTGCCCAGTCACGGCTCCGTGCGGGTGTGTGGTTACGACGTGCTGGAGCATCCCTCGCGCGTTCGCCACGCCCTTGGCTGGATGCCCGACCATTTCGGCGCTTATCCCGACATGGATGTCGTCGAATACCTCGATTTCTTTGCCCGCGCCATGGGTTTGAAGGGCAAACAGCGCCGCAAGCGCGTCGCCGAGGCGATGGAATTCACGGAATTGCAGGGTCTGGCCTCCCGCCACAGCAACCGCCTGTCAAAAGGCCAGACGCAGCGCTTGTGTCTGGCGCGGACGCTCCTCAATGACCCGGAAGTGTTGATTCTCGACGAGCCCGCCGCGGGCTTGGATCCCAAGGCCCGCCTCGAATTCAAAAACCTCGTGCGCATTCTTTCCGGGCAGGGCAAATCCATGCTCATCAGTTCGCACATCCTTTCTGAATTGGCCGAGATGTGCGACTCGATGCTCTTTATTGATCAGGGCCAGATCGTTCATCACGGCTCGGCGGACAGTCTGCGGTTTGACGACCACGGCGCGCTGGCCGTCTTCGTGCGCGTGAGCGGTCCAGTCGAAGCTCTGCTCGAGTGGGTGAAGTTGCAGCCGGCCATGCGAGTGCGCGAGGAGGTGCGCCAGGGGGCGGTGCTCGAACTCGAGGCCCGCGGCGATGAGGCTCTGCGCGATTTGCTCCGCCGCTTGGTGGCTGACGGCCTGCCCGTCATTGAATTTCAGCGTGAGCAGCAACGCCTGGAGGAGGCCTTTATCGGCATCCTGCGCCAGCAGGGTGGGGCGCGCCCGCGCCCGCGCCTCGATTCCGCCGCCGGCGCATCCAAGCCCGCGGCGCCGGATTTTTCCTAAAGCCTGCAACCTTTTGCCATGACGTTATTCTCCAGCGATTCGTTTAATCCCATGCTGGTGCGCGATCTGCGCCAGGGCCTGCGCTCCAGCCGCTTCACCCTGGTGTTCCTCCTGCTCCAGGGTTCGCTGGCATTTTTTGTCGTTCTTGGCCTCGTCACCAGTTCCACCCCCGGGTCCGAATCCAATGTGGGACGGTCGCTCGTGGAGAGCCTCAGCACCGGGCTGGTGTTCTTTTATGTTCTCGGCCTCCCCCTCGCGGCCACCTTTGCGCTGTCGTCCGAGTTTCTCGACAACCGGATAGATTTGCTGAAATTGACGCAGATGAGCGCACGCAGTTTGGTATGGGGCAAATGGTTTTCCCTGGTGGTGCAGGGCGTGATGGTCTTCACCTCAATTCTGCCCTACCTCATCCTGATGTATTTTTTTGGCGGCGTGGACGTACTTTCCATGCTTATGGCGCTGGTGTGTTTGTTGGCCTTCAGCGCGTTGCTCGTGGGCTTGTGTGTCGCCCTGTCGTGCTTCAATAGTGTCGTGTTTCGCATTTTGCTGGTGTTGCTGCTGCTGTGGCTGACCATGGCCGTCCTCAACGGCATTGACCTCGGCGGCGGCGGCGGCGGCTTCGGGATGGTGCGGATACTGGCGCTCTCGATTGTCAATGATCCCGGCATTGCCGCGTGGCTTTATGTGCTAATCGGCCTGCCGTTCCTCTGGTTGGTGCTCGAATACGGTGCTTTCCGGCTGGCGCCCGCCTCTGAAAACCACGATACCCCGCAGCGCCTTATTCTCCTCGGCCTCATTGCCTTGGCCGGCATGGCCATGGTCTTCAATTTGTGGCTGCCGCAAACGTTTGTGGATGTGTTTACCGACCGGTTTTATTTTCTGGCGGCCTTTCTCGCCCTCTGGGTTTTGATGTTTGCCGCCGCCACCTCCCCGTCGCCGTATCCGGACACCTACCGTCCGTTTGTGCGCTTCGGCGTCTTTGGCCGGTTTCTGGGCCGGGCGTTTCTCTATCCTGGGTGGCCGTCATCGGCGCCGTTTATCATGCTGGCGAGCGCGTTTTTTGCGATGATCACTGTCGCGTGGGCCTCGTTGCGGTTGCCGCGGGGCCAGGGGCTGGACTACGGATGGTTTGTGATGACCTTTTCGCTGCTGCCTCCGGCGCTGTTGTTCCCCCAGGTCGCCGGCTGGTTGATTCTTGGCCGCACGCGCTATAGCTCGGGCGTGCGCTATTTTATGATGATGGTCCTGTGCCTGTTGGTTTACATTTTCACGAGTATTCTGACCAGCATGGATGACCGGCCCATCTACCCGCTCTTGGCCTATGCGTTCCCGCCCGTGGCATGGGTCTACTCCACTTTTCATTTTATAGACTCTCCGGAAATTGAAAAACCGGCCACCATCATCGCCGGCATATCCAGCGCCATCACCATGCTGCTCGTATGCGCACGCGCGCTCAAATACTGGCAGGGATTTACCAAACTGGAATTCCGCGCCGCCAATTCCCTCCAGGCCCGGGATGGCGCGCCTGTGCGCCGCGCCACCGTTGCCACGCCACCGGGCTCGCGCCCCCAGCCCGTATTTCCGTCCCAGAAAGAGAATGAAAAATGATTTAGGATTTATGAAGTAACCAATCCAGCCGCAAGGCCTTTGCTCGCCCGATCGCAATGTTCATTTGTTTCAATCTCAAATCCAAGAATTCAAATTCCAGATCATAGTTCCCTTTTCACAATTCATAAGTCTTAAATCATAAATAGCCCTCCCCGTGTCCGCCCCCGCCTCTGCCCTCCCCGCCGCCGCCCCGCCGCCCGCCACCCATGCCACCGGCCTACTGGCCACCCATGGTTTGACGCGCGAGTTTCGCAGCGGCTTGTTGGCGCAGGCGGAGGCCCTCGCCCAGCGCCTGCGTTTGCCCCTGCGCGCCGCCCGCGGGGGGCAGGCTGGCCAGTGGCTCGGCGCCGGCACCGGGGCGTCGCTGGAATTTCAAGATCACCGTCAATACCAGCCGGGCGACGATCCCCGCCATTTGAACTGGGCCGCGTTCGCCCGCACCGGCCAGCACACGATGAAAATGTATCGTGAGGAGGTGAGCCCGCGCCTCGACATCGTCCTCGATTGCTCGACGTCCATGTTTTTATCCGCCGCCAAAGCCCGGCGCACGCTCGAACTCTTTTCCTTTGCCCATGCCAGCGCCTTGCGGGCTGGCGCCTTGCTGCGCGCCTATCTCGCCGACCCCAAGGGTGTGCACGAATTGCCCGGCGATTCCCTCCGTGCGCAGTCTTGGGACCCTTTGCCTCCGGCCAGCCGCGTCGCTCCACCCGCGCTGGACCGCGTGCCGTGGCGGCCCATGTCGCTGCGGGTTATCATCACGGACCTCCTCTATCCGGTACCGCCGCAGGACATACTGGCCCAAGTGCTGCACTCCACCGGCCGCGCCCTGCTGCTGTGCCCATGGAGTCGTGCCGAAGCCGAGCCGGACTGGGATGGTCAAATCGAATTGCGCGACTGTGAATCCGCGGAAAAACGGCTTTACCAAATGTCGGCGGCGCGCCGGGAGCGGTACAAGGCCAATTACCTCCGCCACTTTGAATTGTGGGACGATGCCTGCGCCGGTCGCGGCGTACCATTGGCGCGCCTGCACGACGAGGGGCCGCTGCTGGACTGCTTGATGAAATCTGCGCTGCCGGCGGGGGCCGTTGAACTGGCGTAGCACCAATCCACCATGCACCTGATCTTCAGCAATCCAGCCGGCTGGTGGGCGCTGCTCGGAATTCCCGCGTTGGTCATCATCCATTTTTTGCAGCGCCAAAGCCGCCGCCAGGAAATCAGCACCATGTTCCTGCTCGAAAAGCAGGAGGTCGAGAGCAAGGCGGGCCGGCGCCTCGAGCGTTGGCGCAACTCAACTTTGTTCTGGTTGCAGGTGCTGGCAGTCCTGCTGCTGGCCTGGATGCTTAGTGAGCCCCGGTGGATTCTCGGCGGCACACTCCAACGCGTGGCCCTGGTGCTGGACAGCTCGTTGTCCATGGAGGCTTTTCGGGCGCAAATCCTCAAAGGGTTGGCCTCCGATACGGCCACGCTGCAACGCGGCGCCAGCCGCACGGAGTGGCTCCTGCTCGAATCGGATGTCTCGCGCCCGCCGCTGTATCGCGGCGAAGATCGCGCGTCGCTGCTGGCGGAATTGGGAAAATGGCACGCCAATCTTGGACCGCATGACCCATCTGCCGTGCTGCGGGCAGCCCGCGTGTCCGTCGGCAATCAGGGTTTGGTATTCTTTGTAACCTATCATCCGCCGCCCAACCTCCCCCTCCCGGTGGAGGCCCATGCGCTCGCCTATGGCCATAAGCTCGACAATGTCGGCGTGGGTGCCGCAACTTCGGAAATGCATGAAGGCCAGCCGCTGTGGCGCGTGCTGGTGCATAACTACGCCGAGACTCCGCAAAAGCGCGCGTGGTGGATCGAGGCCGGGGGCCAGAAAATGCCGGCCCAAACCCTGGAAATTCAACCCGGCGAAACCAAGGCCCTTCAGGGGGCATTCCCCACCAACACCGACCGCATGATTTTCAATCTGCAGCCCGACGACTTCAGCCTTGATGATCGCATCCCGCTGGTATTGCCGCAGCCCAAGGAGCTTTCCGTCGCTTTTCGCGGGCCGCCCGATTTTTCGGCCTATCTGACGCCCATTGTGCAACTGGTCAGCCAAACGGTTCCCGTGGCCAAGGGCGCCGTGCCCGATTTGCTTTTTGACAATGGCGGCGAGTTCGGCCTCACCCCCTCGGGCACCTCACGCATTTACTTCGCCGCCGACACCGGCGGCGCCAGCACGACGGACGTCCATGCGCATCCGGCCCCTGAAAAACATCCGCTGATGGACGGCCTGAATTGGGCGCCGCTGCTCTTTCACCCGCTTGCCCCGCTGCCCGGCCAGCGCAACGACCTGACGCTCATGTGGGACGGCGGCACCCCGCTCCTCACACTCCGGGCGCCGCCGGGCCAGGGACAGTCGCTCATTTTCAATTTTGATCCGTTGTTTTCCAATGCCGCGCATTTGTCCGCCTTCGTCTTGTTGCTGGACCGGTTTGCCGAGCAGGCGCGCGAGCACAAGGCGGCGTTTTCGCGCGGCAACTATCCCTCGGGCCAGGCATTGTCGCTCGTCCTGCCGCCCGCCGCCAAAAATGTGACGCTTGAAATCTCGCCCATGGACGAAAAGGACACGGTGGGGGCAAAGCCACACCCGACGGAATTGACGGCCACCGCCGCCGCCCAGGCGCGCGCGCCCAGCCCGCCATCCTTCTTTGCGATCAAGGTGGACGGCAAACTCTGGCTCGATGGCGCCGCCCAATTTCCCGACCCGCGCGAATCGGATTTCCACGACGCCGCCGCCATTCCGCTCGACGCGAAGGCGCAAATCACCCGCGAAGAGGCCCATTCCCATCCCGACGCGCTGACGCCCTTGTGGTTGCTGGCCCTGCTCGGGGCGCTGCTCGCGTCCTGGCGCGAAACATCCAAGCGCGCACCCTGAACCCCTTCCCCCCGATGAATCTCGCCACACCCGCCTGGTTGCTGCTGCTGCCCGCCCTGCTTTTGCTCGGCTGGCAATGGCCGCGGCTCGAGTTGCGCCGCCCGCTCCGGGTTTTGTGTCTCCTGCTGCTTGCGCTCGCCCTCGCGGATTTGCGCTGGCGTTTGTTCGAGCCGGGCGTGGATTTGTGGGTCTTGGTGGACCGTTCCGATTCTGCCGCTGATTTGCTCAGCCCGCGCCTCGGCGAATGGGAGGGCCTCTTGCATTCGAGCATGGGCCGCAACGACAAACTCGCGTTTATTGATTTCGGTGACGATGCCGTGGTGCGCCCCGAAGATTTGAGCACCCAGTCCGAAATCACCACGACCGAAACCCGGATGGCCAATGCCCTGCGCCTGGCCGTCCTGCGCCACGACCCAAATCGCGCCACCCGTTTTCTCATGCTCACCGACGGTTATCCGACCGAACCCCTCGGCGACATCGGCGAATTGCTTGACCGTGCGGACATCCCCATGGACGTGCGCATGGTGGCCCTCGGCGGCGGCACCGACTTCGAAGTTGCCGCCCTCCAAGCCCCCAACCGCGTCCAGACTGACGAGCCCTTCGTGCTCGACATGCGCCTGCGCGTGGATGGCGTGGCCACCGCCGAAGTTCCCTACCAATTGGAGCGCGATGGCAAGGTGGTTGGCAGGGGCAGTGCCAAATTTGAAAATGGCCAGGCACGCGTGCGGTTGACCGACCGGATAGACAAGGCCGGTTCCATTCATTATACGGCCCGTATCCTGCCGGAGAATGACCCCGTGCCGGGCAATAATCAGGCGGAGACCTGGGTCGAGGCCGTCTCCAGCCCGCGAGTACTGGTGATTTCCGCCTATCCCGACGATCCCGTTGCAGCCGCGCTCAAGGCCCAGAACATCAATGTGGATTTGGAAACCAACCCGCAGGGGTTGCATGAAGGCCGCCTCAGCGGCGCGCGTGCAGTTATTATTAACAACGTTGCCGCAAGTGACATTCCCGGGGATTTCCTCAAGGCGGTAGAATTCTTTGTCAATACCCAGGGTGGCGGCTTGCTGATGATTGGCGGCAAAAACAGCTTTGGCTCCGGCGGCTATTTTCGGTCGCGGCTCGACGATTTGTTGCCGGTGTCCATGGAGTTGCGCGACGAAAAGCGCAAGCTGATGGTGGCCATGGTTATCGTCCTCGACCGCTCAGGCTCCATGCGCACGTCCGTTCCCAGCGGTGGCGGATCCCGGGCCAAAATCGAGCTGGCCGACGCCGGTACGGCCGAAGCCATCAAGCAACTGGGGCCCAAGGATTTGGTCTCCGTGCTCGCGGTGGACACCCAGTATCACGAGATTGTGCCGCTTTCGTCCGTCGAGCCCGACCGTCAAGGGAAAATAGACAATGTTCTGACCATTAACAGCATGGGTGGCGGCATTGTGGTGCCGCGCGGATTGGAAGGCGCGTGGGCGGAATTGCAGAAATCGGACGTCGGCCAGAAGCACATCATCATTTTCGCGGACGCCAACGATGCCTTGCAACAAAACCAGGGAACCTTCGAGGACATCAAACCCATCGTGGACGGCAACTGCACCATTTCGGTCATCGGCCTCGGCCACGAATACGACAGCGGCGGTGAGTTTCTAAAACAGGTGGCTGCCGCCGGTAATGGCCGCATCTTCTTCAGCGCCGATGCCAACGACCTTCCGGCCATCTTCACCCAAGATACCGTAGCCGTGGCGCGCTCGAGTTTTCTCACCCAGGACACCCCGGTGCAATCCAGCTCCAGCTGGGCGGAACTTGCCGCGAAGAACCTGGACTGGCTCCCCACCGTCAATGCCTTCAATCTTTGCTATCTGAAGCCGAAAGCCACCCAGGCCGCTTTCACAGGTGACAGCGATGCCGCTCCGCTTGTGGCGTTTTGGGCCCGCGGTGCAGGTAGGGCGGCCGCCATCACTTTCCCTTTGGCGGGACCGCATTCTGAAGGCCCGCGTGCCTGGCCGGCTTTTGGCGATTTCGCCACCACCATGGCGCGCTGGCTCATGGGCAACGACACCCCGCCCGGCCTCGGCGTGCGTGCGCGTCTGGATGGCGATGAAATGGTGCTCGATTTGCTTTACGACCAGTCGTGGGACGCCGATTTGGCCAAGAGTTTTCCCAAGGCCATTTACACCCAAAACGGCGTGGACATGAGCCGCGACATTACCTGGGAGCGTCTGGAACCGGGACACTTTCAATCGCATGTGCGTCTGAAACCGGGCCAGCCGGCGATTGGTGCGGTACAGGTGGGCCAGTATTCTCTGCCCTTTGGCCCGATGGCGCCCGGCACCGATTTGGAATGGCTGCGCGACCCGGCCGGCCCGCGCGCGCTTCGCGCTCTTGTTGCGGCCAGCGGCGGCCGGGAAATTACCGAGTTGCCCGAAGCCTGGCGCGATCTCGGCCGCCAGTCGTACCGTTCCCTGCGGCCCTGGGTGCTGACGGCCTTGGTCTTAACGGTGCTCATTGAGGCCCTCGCGACCCGCGCAGGCTTCCTCGCCCGCTGGTGGCCAAAGCGCAAAGAATCCACCAAGGTTTCCGCCAAGGCGTGATTTTGGCGAAGACTTCGTAATCCAATGCAGGAAAAATTTGGAGTGCGGCGGCTTGACGCCGCTTTTTTCCGCATTCGAGCATCCCTTATACTTCGATGCTCTTCCATATTTACTGCGCCTTCGAAGATTGATGGAAAGCGGTGTCAAGCCGCCGCACTCCAAATTTTTCACGGCGTCCGCGCCGCTCCGACCGTAATCGAGCCTTGGGCGTTCGCAATGACCACCGAATAATCTCCGATGCTGGCCGAAGAGGTCTTACTCAAAGTGAGTGTCGGCGTCGTCGCGCCCGACACCCCTTCGCCGTCCATCAAGGCAAACCCGTGTAACATCCATTGATAAGTCGGCGCGGGAATGCCAGCCGCGTTCACTGTGAAAGTAAACGTGCTGGTGCCCGCGGACACTGAGGTTTGCCAGGTGACGGGCGCGGTGACGATGGGGGCGAGCTTCGGCGTCCAGCCCAGCACGTAGGACGGGTCCCGGTAGTTCTTAATCGTGTCGGCGTCCTTCTCCATCGTCAGTTGCCGGGAATAATCCGCGCGCTGGCTGACATCCACGGGTTTGCCGTCGCTGAGGTTCGTGCTGTTGAATTCCCAAAAATGCAGGCCGGGGGCGGTGGTCGGTGCCGCCGGACCTCCGCCGCGGTCAATGGGCGACCCGTTCAGCAGCCAGCCCGCGGGAATAATTCCGTCGCCCAGCGCGCAATCCAGCAGCACGAATTCACTGTTCGGATAAGTGGACGGCGCGATGCGCGAAAGGTACATCCCGGTCACCCCCGGTGCCGTGCCGAAAATACAATGGTCATACACATAGCCGTGGCCAGCCCCCGCGTTGCGGATTTGCGAAAAGTAACCCTTGCTGGTCAGACCCTTGATTTCGCAATTTTGGAAAAACACCGGCCCGGTGCCCCACATGAAATCCACGTCGCCCTCGATGTACGAATCGGCCACATAGGCCGAATTGTTAATGAGCAGGGTATCCTGCAGGCTGGAAAAATTGCAGTGCGTGATGATATTCTGCCCACCCGAAAACATCAACGACTCCGCCTGCGACCCGCCCTTCGGGGTTGAGTTCCTGAATGACAGATTCGCGAGCACGATTCCCGTTGAGCGGATCGCGGCAAACGAGGAACGCTTGGCCGTGCCCGCGTTCAAGCGATCGTTGTTCGGATAGCCGACCGTCGTGGCCGCCCGATCCTCACCGAGAAAGGTAATATCCGACTTTCCCGTGAAATTGACGACTTCCACATACAGACCCTTGCGGATAAAAATGGTCACGCGCTGCCGCGGCTTCGCGGGCACGAAATCCACCGCCCCCTGCACGGTGGCGAAGTCTCCCGTACCATCCGCCGCCACTACCAGGCGTGTGGCGTCCGCTGGCGGCGGCGCGGTCTTCGTCGAAAAAGTCCACGCGGTTTTGCCGTTAATACCGGGGAAGGGTGCCCCGTTTACTTTCAATACGCCGGAGTCCATTTGCACATAATAGCTTTTGTGGTAATCGAGGTTGTGTTCGTGCGGGAAGACGGTCGCGGTGTTGCCGTCCACCAAAACAGGGTAGAGGTGAAAATTCGCTGCGCCCCCAATCGTGAAATTCGTACCGGTCACCGGCGTGCCGACGTCAATTGTGTCCACCAGCGAATCATCCGCTGCGTTGTAAATCCGCACCTGGCCGGTGTTGCCCAAGGCGGGCGCACTCGTGAAGTGCAACTTTAATTGGATGTCCGGCGGAATCTCCTCCCCGTTTTTCATGGGGAGAAAATTGACCTCATCCGCAGCCGACGCAGCCACCTGGCCGACCCCGAACGGGGCGAACAAAAGGGAGGATGCCAGGAGAAAAAGTGACGGCATTTTGGGCATGGGTGGCGGGAGTGGGGTGGGGGTGGATTCTTACGGATATAATTCTGTTCGTCAATTGCTTGGGCCGAGTGGCGCCGCACTACCCGCCCAACTTCCAGCTTCCCCTGTCTCCGGTCTCCTGTATTCTGATTCCTTCCATATTCATGTCCTTCCTTTCCCCCGTTTTCACCCCGCCCTGGAGCCGCCTGACCGCGGACCGCATCGAGCCGGACATCACCGCCGCGCTCGCCGATGCTGAGGCGAAATTTGCCGCCATCGCCGCGCAAGATGTCGCGCTCGTCACTTATGATCGCGTGCTCGGTGCGTTTGATGAGGCAGCCGCCGTCCTCGACCGCGCGTGGGCGCGCGTGCAACACCTGGATTCCGTCTCCAATGCGCCGGCGCTGCGGGCCGCGTACAACGCGATGCTGCCGAAGGTCACCGATTTCTACACGCGTATTTATTTGAATGAGGGTCTCTGGAAAGTCCTGCAAGCTTACGCCGCCACCCCTGGGGCCCGCGGCCTGACCGGCGCGCGCCGCCGCTTTTTGGAGGAAACACTCGAAGACTTCCGCGATTCCGGCGCCGGACTTTCGCTTGCGGGCAAAACGGAGTTGGAGCGCCTCAACACCGAGCTTTCGGCCGCGACGCAAAAATTTTCCGAAAATGTCCTCGATGCCACCAACGCCTGGTCCTTGATCATCACTGACGAAGCCCGCCTCGCGGGCCTGCCCGAAAGCGCCCGCGGCGCGGCCCGGCAAAGTTTTTTGCAGAAGAATCCCGGCGCGGCTGACCAGCCCGGCTGGCGCTTTACCCTCCATGCGCCGTCCTACCTGCCGCTGATGAAATACGCGCGCGATGATTCGCTCCGCCGGGAAGTCTGGCAGGCGGGGGTGAATATCGGGCGCGCCGCCCCGCATGACAATACCGGGCTGATTCCCAGCATTTTGGAATTGCGCCAGGCCAAGGCCACCCTCCTGGGCCGACCGCAGTTTGCCGACTTGATCATCCACCGCCGCATGGCCCGGAGCGGCTCCGGCGCGGTCAAATTCATTGAAGAATTGCACGCGCGCCTTGCGCCTGCGCTCGCCCGCGAGCAACAGGCCTTGCGGGATTTCAAGGCCAGCCAAACCGGGCAATCCGCCGGGCTGCTGGAACCCTGGGAAGCCGGCTATTGGGCCGAGCAGCAACGGCAGGCGGTGCTGGATTTCGACGAGGAAAAACTCCGGCCCTATTTGCCGATTGACGGCGTGCTCAATGGCTTGTTCCGTCTGGTTGAAACCTTGTTCGGCGTCCGTCTGACGGAGAAACCCACAATCTTTTTGGAGCCCGGCCCGGGCCACGAGCCACCACCGGGCGTCGTGGAGGTTTGGCATCCCGAGGTTAAATATTATGAGCTCCATGATGCCGACGGCCGCCACCTCGGTTCGTTCTATGCCGACTGGCATCCGCGCGAAAGCAAACGCGGTGGCGCCTGGATGAATTATTTTGAAACTGGCGGACCCCGCGCCGACGGAACGTTCGCGCCGCATCTTGGCATCATCGCAGGTAATTTGACCGCCTCGGTCGCCGGGCGCCCGGCCTTGCTCACCCATGACGAAGTCAGCACCATTTTTCACGAATTTGGGCATTTGCTGCATCATCTTTTCGGCGAAGTGGAGGTGAAATCGCTCAACGGCGTGCGCGTGACCTGGGATTTTGTCGAGCTGCCGTCCCAGATCATGGAAAATTGGGTGTGGGAGCGCGCGGGCCTTGATTTTATCGCCCGGCACCACGAAACTGGGGCACCCCTCCCGGAGGACCTTTTTCAAAAAATGCTCGCCACCCGGCATTTCATGGCCGCATCCGCCATGATGCGTCTGCTGGCCTTCAGCAAGATGGATTTGGAATTGCACCTCCACGCCGCAGAAATCACCGGCGCCAGAACGCCGGTGGATCTCGAAGCCTGGGTGCGCGCCCGCATCGCGGATTACCTCCCGCGCTTCCGCACGGAACCGCCGACTTTTGCCCCGCGCTTCACCCATGTCTTTTCGGAACCGGTGGGCTACGCGGCCGGATACTACTCCTACAAATGGGCCGAAGTTCTCGAGGCCGACGCCTTCACCCGGTTTCAAAAGGAAGGCGTGCTCAATCCGGCCACCGGGCGCGATTTTCGCCACAAAATCCTCGCCCGCGGCAACGGCGCGCCGCCCGAACAGTTATTTCGCGATTTCCTCGGCCGCGACCCCGATCCTTCCGCCGATCTGGCGCGTTGCGGCCTTTTGTCCTGAGTCTCATCCAATCGGCGCCGGCGCCTTTTCGGGCGCTTTGGGAGCCGGCGCATCCAGCAGGCGGCGGACGCGCTCCAGCAGGGTTTTGAGTGAAAATGGTTTTTGCAGGCGGTCAATGCCACCTCCGAGTGGCTCTGCCGCCCCCACATTTTCATAGCCGGACATGAAGAGCACGCGCAATCGCGGCAATTCCTGGCGCAACTGCATGGCCAGGGCCCGGCCGGAAATCTTGGGCAGAACGATGTCCGTGACCAGCAGGTCAAAATTCTTTTCATGGCGCTTGAACAGATGCAGGGCTTCCTCGCCGTTGCCCGCCACCAGGGTGGAGTAGCCGTGCATGTCGAGCAGGTTCTTGATGCAATCGGCGAAATTGGGATCGTCCTCGACGAGCAGCACGTGTTCGCTCCCGCATGGGGAATCGGACGGGGCGTCTTCGCTCACCGCCGCGGTTTTGGGCCGGGCGTCAATGGCCGGCAGGAAGATGGTGAAGACGGACCCCTTGCCCGGTTCGCTTTGCAGGTCAATGCGACCGTGGTTTTGCTTCACGAGACTGTAGACCATCGCCAGACCGAGGCCGGTGCCTTTGCCCACCTCCTTGGTGGTGAAAAAGGGCTCAAAGATTTTCTCGCGAATTTCCGGCGGAATGCCGGAGCCCGTGTCGGCCACGCTCAGCAGAATGTACGTCCCGGGCCCGTGCAGGCTGTGGCGGGCGGCTTCGAGCGAATCGTATTTGCGCGTGGCCAGGCTAATGGTGATGCGGCCCGCATCGGTGATGGCATCCCGGGCATTGAGGCAAAGATTCACCAGGATTTGTTCGATTTGGCCGGGGTCGGTGTGCAATTGCGGCAGCCCGATCGGCGCATCCACCACGAACTCAATGTTTTCCCGAATCACCGGTCGGATCATCTTTTCGACCTCGCCGACCACTTCCGCCGGGTTGACATTTTGCGGCAGGGACGCCGAGCGCCGGCTGAACGTCATCAGGCGCGCGACGAGGTCGGTGCCGCGCTGGCCGGCCTGGCGGATGTTGCGGTAGTATTTTTCCAGCGGGTCGCCCGGCTTGGCTTTGAGCAGCAGCAAATCGGCATAGGAATTGATGATCGCCAGCAGATTATTGAAATCATGGGAGATGCCGCCAGCGAGGCGGCCCACCGCATCGAGCTTTTGGGCGCGGCGGACATTTTCTTCCAGGTGGTCCAGTTGGGTCACATCGCGCAAAATGATCACCCGGCCCATCGTGGCGCCGTCAGGTTCGGCCAACGCGTTGGTTTGGACCTGTACGAGGCGGCCATCGCCCAGGTTGGTCATGAGAAATAACGGATGGGCGGGTTCCGTATGAAACCCCGGCTGGAGCACGCGTTCCGCAATATCGGGAAGCCGGGTGCGGGTTTCGCGTTCGCGCAAGTCCACCAAGTCGCCCAGTGGCCGGCCGAGGCAATGGGCGGCCGACCGGCCCAAAACCCGCTCCGCGGCGGGATTTAAATAGGTCAGCCGGCCGGCGGAATCCGTGGTCAGCACATAGTCTTGCAAGGCGCCCAACGTGGCCGCGAGGCGCAGCTCCGCGGCCTTGCCCGCGCGATCGAGCCGCGCCTTGTAGAGCGCCATTTCGATGGTGATGAGCACCTCCTTTTCGCGATAGGGCTTGAGGAGATAGGCGAACGGTGCCGTTCGCCGGGCGCGGGCGAGGGTGGCTTCGTCGGAGTAGGCGGTCAGGTAAATTAATGGCAGGTCATGGTCACGCAGAATCTCCGTTGCCACTTCCACGCCGTCCAGGTCACCGGCAATGTTTATATCCATCAGGAGCAGGTCCGGCTTGGTCTCCTCCACCATTCGGCGGGCCTGCACCCCCGAGCCAGCAAGGCCGGCCATTTCATACTGGCCGCGGGCCAAAATCTTTTGCAGGATAAACGCCGAACTCGGGTCGTCTTCCACAATCAAAATCCGGGCCGGCGCCGCGGGATTGCGCGGGGCACCGGAAACAGCAGCCGTCATTGTCGAGTGCGGGCTCATAACGGAGCGTCAACGGGATTCAAGCAAGGAGTGGGCCGGTCCTCCGGAAGCGGCCCCTGCCAGCATGCCATCATGCCGTGTTTGCCCGGCGTGGAGCAAGGAAATCCAGCCGGGCAAACACCCTAGTTTCCCAAATATTTTCCGGTAGACCCGCCCGCTCCTGAAATAAACCATTGCTTCCACTGGGGTGGAGGCGTAAAAAACCTACAGGGATATTGCTGGATTAATCCGGTAAATACCCCGGTCGCCCGTCCCGGTGCCGCGAGCCGATCAATCTTTTGCCAATATTGACAATTTGTCATTAATTAATATAAGGTGGACATGGCCGAATGGCCGGAATCGTCCTCTTCGCCTGCAATCCAACCCATCATGAAACGAGTGGTCATAATCGAAGACGAAACGATGCTCCGCGATTTGCTGGCCGAGCTGCTCAAGAATTTTCCCTTGTGCACTCTGGCGGGTGCGTCGGGGGACGGCCTGGAAGGCTGGAAGGTCATCCAGAAGGTCAAGCCAGACATGGTGATCCTGGACATCAAGCTTCCCTCCTTGAATGGCTTGGAAGTTTTGCGGCGGCTGCGCGAGCAGTTGCCCAATTGCAATGTCCTGCTCTTCAGTGCGTTCTTTTCCACCGGCATGGTCCGCCAGGCCCTCAAAGCCGGCGCCAATGGCATTATCGAGAAAACCGCCGGCTTGCCCGAAATGGAAAAAGCCATTCGCGCCGTTTTGGACGGCGGCACCTATCTCGGGCCCGGCGTCGCCGACATGGTGCGCCGCATCATGATTGAGCCCGACAAGGATGATTCCCTGGAAAGCCTCTCCGAACGCGAACGGGAAGTGCTGCAATACGTCGCGGAGGGTTTCAGCACCAAGGAAATCGCGGTCAAGCTTTCCATCAGTGTCAAGACCGCCGAAACCCACCGCTCCAACCTGATGACCAAATTAAATTTGCACGGCATCGCGGGTTTGACGCGCTACGCCATCGAGCAGGGCCTCATTAAATCCACGCCCCCGACATCCGGCAGCACGCCGTAAGGGGTTTGGCGTAAACTCCGCCAATCGGAGGGTAAAGCAAGCTTGCCTTGAATTTTTGATTTGGAATTGAGCGCCATCTCAAATTTCAAATCTCAAATGCTTCCGCCCGCCCGCTGCTTCGCGTCCGCCACCACTGCATCCCGCCATGCTTCAAATTTTGTTTTCAGTTGCGCTTCCAGCGCGGGCCGGTCCACCGGCCGGGCCAGCGGCTCTTTGATGAAGAAATAAATCTTCATTTTCGGCTCGGTGCCGCTGCCGCGAATGGCGCAGCGCCAGCCGCCCGCCAGATCATAGAGCAGAAAATCTTCGCGCGGCACCAACTCGCCCTCCTCGTCCCGGTGTTCAAGGAGGAAATCATTGGCGCGCTCGATCTTGATTCCTCCCAGCGTCGTCGGCGGATTCGAGCGCATCGAGGCCAGCACCCGCTGCATTTGCGCCACCCCCGTCGCGCCTTCGAAGGGCAGGTTGGCCAAACTGGCGGTGTGAAACCCGTGCTGCACATAAAGCTCGTCCAGCATTTCCGTCGCCGTTTGCTTTTGGGTCGGCAGCCAGGCCGTCAATTCCGCCACCATCGCCGCCGCCGCCTGGGCATCCTTGTCGCGCACCGCGTCACCCGCCAGGCAACCGTAACTTTCCTCCGCGGCGAAAATCATCCACGCCGAATGGCGGAGATACAGTGCGGCGCGCTCCTTCGGCGGCAGTGCGCCAATTTCCGCGGGCGTGCGCCGGTCCCCGGCCGCCGCCAGCGCGGCATAAAGCTTCACCTCATAGTTGTGCAATTTGGCGCCCATCCACTTGAACCCCGTAAGTGTGTTCACGCAGCGCACGCCATGGCTGCGGGCAATCACATCGAGCATCGGCGTCGTCACGAAACTCTTCAACAACACCGCGTTGTTTGAGCCCGTCGCCGGCATCCAGCCCAGTTCCTTCGCGCGCCGGAAACGGTATTCCGTCAACAGCACCGCCAGTTCATTGCCGGTGAGTCCCTTCAATTCCGTGGGCGATTGGCGAAACGCCGCGGCAATGCGATCCGCATCCGGATCCGTGACCATGATCACATCGGCTTGGGAGCTCTTCCCTTCATCCAGCGCCATTTTCAAGGCATCCAAATTTTCGGGATTCGGCGATTTAACCGTCGAAAAGTTTGGATCAAACTTCATCTGCGGCGCCACTTCGATCACTTCCGCCCCCAGCCGCCGCAACAGCTTCGGAATCATCACGCCGCCCGTGCCGTGCAGCGCCGAATACACCATCCGCGGCTGCCGCGCCTGGATTAGCGGCGCATCCAGCGGCACCTGCGCGACCGCTGCCAAATATTTTTCCTCCAAATCCGGCGTCACTGTTTTCCAGGTCTCCCCCGAGGCTGCTCCCTGCAGCACCGGCCCGAGTTCGCCCAATTTGATGGCCAGCACCGCGGCCACAATGTCGTCCGCCAGCGGAGGAACCACCTGCCCGCCGTGTGCAGCGTAAGCCTTGAAGCCATTGTCATGCGGCGGATTGTGGCTGGCCGTCAGCACCACCCCGGTGTCCGCCTCCAGCGCGCGGACGGAAAAGCTCAATTGCGGCGTCGAGCGCGGGCCCGTGAACAACCACGCCTCACCGCCCAGCCCCGTCCACACGCGCGCGCACAATTCCGCGAACCGCCTCGAAAAATGGCGCACGTCATGCGCGATGACCAAACGCGGGCATGGGTTCTTGCTCGTGCCCAATTGCTTGACGCTCCGATACAGCCCCATTGTCGCGCGGGCCACGGTGACATCGTTCAAGTTATTCGCCCCCACCGCCGGATTCGCCGGCTGTAAAACTCCACCCGGCCCCAGCTCCGTCGGCGCCGACTTGCGCCCGATGGAACGTCCGCGCATTCCCCCCGTGCCAAAACTCAGGTCGCGGAAAAACCGGTCTTCCAGTTCATCCCAAGCCTGCGCGTTGACCAATTCGTCGAGTGACGTTTGCGCCCACGCGGGGAGAAATCCGCCTGTGCGCCAGGCGGCGAGGCGTTCGCTGGCTGCTGGAGATAGTTTGTCGGCCATATAGTTTTATTAGGTTAAAACCAGCCCGTCGGCGAGCTTCGGTTTCGGAGCAAGTGCCGCCCAACGCGCCGCCGCCCTTGGGGCGTCATCGCCGAACAACGGGCTGATTTCGAGTGCAAAGGGCGGCAGGCCGGTCTCATCCATCGGCACCGCCGCGCCGGCCGCATTGAGCCAGCGCGCAAACTGGCGCAACTGGTCGTCGCGGCAGGATTGCGCGGAATCCACTCCCGAGGCGTTTTTCACCGGGGAGAAATCGTCCGCCCGATCCGTTTCAATGATAACCGGGTGGCGCGCAAAGGGCAGGGCATCGAAGACAAACATTTCGAACTTCACCCCGTTGGGCTCTTTGGGCAGCACGGGTTGGCCCGCTGCGTCCACCGACGAAATCTTTTTGTCTGCGCGGTGAAAGGGCAGACGGTGGGCAGTTTCGCGCCCGGCCCCGATGCGTTCAATGAATTCCCGGTCCAAGATGTGGATGCCGATGGAGCCCGCGAGGTAGCGCAATTTCCCGTTGGCCTCGCGCTCCTCGGCCAGCGTCTTCGGCAGGTCACTGTATTCCACCACGGTGACCCGCCCCTGCTCGTCGAGGCACAAATTGCCGATTTTTTCTCCCGCATGCCGTTTTGGAATCATCTTTGTGGACATCTCCGAGGCGCTCTCCAGATGGAACCCGATGAATTCCGGATCCACACAGCGGACCAGCGGATTGTCTACTTGGAAATAACTGACGACGTCCACTCCCGCCTGCCGCAAAAATTCCACCGCGCCGCTGCGCACCAGCGCCCTTAAGGAACCACCATGTCCGTCCGGGCTGAGGGCAATACGCCCCGGCGCTTCGAGCATGATCTTACCGTTGAAATCCACTGCCGGCATCGTGCCTTGCGGGAAAAAATGCACGCGGGCACGGTCCAGGCCAAAAAAATTATGCTTCGTAAAAAAGGCCACGGTGGCTTCGTGGTTGGCGGGGCTGGTCATGATCAGCCACGGCGGGATCACCCCATACCGCGCGCCGGCCACCAGGATTTTTTCGGCAAAGACCTGAAAAAGTGAATGACCGCGCACTGGCGTCACCGGATACGCTCCCTTCGGCCCGTCAAAACCGAGGCGCGTTCCCTGACCGCCGGCGACCGTGAAGCAGGCCACGCGTCCGGCGCGCAGGGCTGCCTCCCCTTTCTCCCATGCCTTGGCCCACTGGGCCGGATCACCGCCATTTTCCGGGCGCAAGATGGCCGGCGCCGGGCGCAGTTTTGCATAATCCACCGGTGCGCCACCGCTTTCCCGCAAATGGGTGGCCACGAGCCGCGCAAGTTCCCCGAGATCAATTTGGCTGGCTTGGCTGACCAGGCCTGCTTGTTCGACCGGCGTCAATTGCCCCCAAAAATGAAAAACCTGCCCCTGGCCCGCGCGCAAAAAAACAGCGCGCACCGCCTCGGCGGCGGTGGGGTCGGGATGGGTGGCGGGCATGGGGGAAAACGATTTATGATTGATGACTTATGATTTATGAAATGGGCCACTGCCGGAGGAACGAAGAATGGCCAAGGCGAGGCTGGCCCGACTTCATAGATTTTAAATCATGATTCTCACCTTGGTTTTTGGGACGGGGAACTGCTGCCGCTGGCGGAATTCGGCCGGGCGGTCGTGCCCGGAGGGGAAAGTTGCAGGGCTTTCGAGCCATCCAGGTTGCCGACGGGGGTTGCGCCGGTGAGCGGGTCCACGTCCCAGCGAAAGATTATCTCCTCGGGCTTCGCATAGTCGGCGAGCCGCTGGCGGGCGACGTACTCGAGAAATGCCGGGTCGTCTTTCAGGCGCATGAAAAACTCCTGGTATTTCTGCAATTCGACCAGCTTCGCGTCCGTTTGCTTCTGCAAATCCTCCTCCTGCTGGCGAAAACGGTTCACTTCCAACTGGGCGTCATGGATGATTTTCGCCGCGTAGGCGCCACCCAGGGCCAGCAACACCGCCAGCACCAACGCAAGAAATTTATAATAAGCGGGGGACTGCATGGCGTGGCCACAGCGCACACGAACCGCGCAAAAAGGGCAAGCAAACTCACGCCCAGCCCGCCAAAATCAACACCGCCGGCAGCGTGAGCGCCGCATCCGCCAGCGCCGGGCCGAGGATGGGTTGGGCGACAATCCGGGGAACCGCCGCCAGGGCCAGGAGCGCCAGGCCTGCTCCCGCCAAGCCCGGGCGGTGCGCCAGCAGCGCCGCCACCATGCCGCTTAGTGCCAACGCCGCCGCCAGCATCGCCGTCACGCGCTGGCCCCAGAGCACCGGCGCCGTGCGCACGCCTGCGCGGGCGTCGCGCCGCTCATCTTTGAGATCGCACAGCAGCGCATTGGCCGCGAACAGCGCCAGCAGCACGCCGCCAAACGGCGCGTGGAGCAAGTCCTGCGCATCCCATTGCACGGGATAGCAGATGCTTGCCGCCGTCCAACCCCCGGCCACCAACAACGTTTTTGCCAGCGGCCACTTTTTGAACCGCCGGTACACCAGCCCGATCAGGCCCAGCCCCGCCGCCAGCGTGATTTTCCACCCGGGCAACTCGAGCGCCGCCACCGCCGTGGTCAACGTCGCGACCACCACCAGCAGCAAAACGGCCCACGGTCGCGGCGCCGGCCGGTCCGCCCAAAAGTCCAGCGCGTAAACCGCAACGACCCCGGAGGCAAAGAGCACAACCCCCGGCGGCGACCACGGCCGCCCGGTCACATGTCCCACCAGCACGACCGTCGAAAAGCAAACCGCCAGCGGCCCCAGGAGTCGCGGGATTGGGCCGGCATGGTCATTGCGGGAATTCATGAGGGACCATTATAGCGCAAAACGGTGCCGGGGGCAATTGCGGAGCGATTCCTAGTTACTCTTAATTTCGAGTTGCGAAGTGGCGGAACGACGCGCGGGCCTTTACGTTGTCCGGAGGTAAATGGTATAGTCCCGCAGGGACGACCGAAGGTAACCCAGCGCTTTAGCGCTGGGAACCGGCTCCCAGAAAAGAATGAGTCCCGGAAGGACGAAAGAACCGTGGTTTTCTTTCGCCCCTCCGGGGCTCGAGATTACTTCTTATCCCTGCCCACCCCTAAAGGGGTGGGTTACCTTCTGCCGTCCCTGCGGGACTTGGAAAGCTCTTCCCAGCGATGCGTGGATGCTACCTTGCGATCCAAGTGACATGCGCGTCATCCTAGGGGAGTCCCGCAGTGGCTTTGACACCGGCAGCCGCCCGCAAAAAAATCTGGGAAAAGACCGGGCTATGAAAATAGCTTTGCGTATTTTGGCGGCCGTGACGGAGTTTCGTAGCGCGGTGCTTTAGCCCGCGCTTCCGAGATTGGCATAAGTCTGAAGCGCGGGCTAAAGCACCGCGCTACGAAACTGCCTACGGCAGCAACGTGCCGCCCATCAGGAAACGGTCCGTCTCGCGCGCCGCGCCGCGGCCTTCGTTGATGGCCCAGACGACGAGGCTTTGCCCGCGGCGGCAGTCCCCGGCGGCGAAGACGCCCTTGAGGCTGGTCGCGAATTTGCCGTGGTCGGCTTTCGCATTGCTGCGCGGGTCGCGCTCAATCTTCAGCGCTTCCAAGAGCGGTTGTTCGGGCCCGAGGAAGCCCATCGCCAGCAGCACCAAGTCGGCCGGAATAATGCGCTCGCTGCCCTTAACCGTCTGCGGGCCGAATTGCCCGGCTTCGTTCTTTTTCCATTCCACGTTCACGAGTTCCAGGCCGGTGACTTTCCCGCTCGCGTCGCCGATAAATTTCGTCGCCGTAACCAGATACTGGCGGGGGTCGGAGCCAAATTTTTCCGCGGCTTCTTCCTGGCCGTAGTCGAGTTTGTAAATTTTTGGCCATTCGGGCCAGGGGTTGTTCGGCGCGCGCTCGAGCGGGGGCTTGCCCAGGATTTCCAATTGCGCGAGCGATTTGCATCCGAGGCGCATGGAGGTCCCGACGCAGTCCGTGCCGGTGTCGCCACCGCCGATGACCACGACGTGTTTGCCGCGGGCATCAATGGGCGGGCGAGAGGTGTCGGTGATGCCGTGATCGAGGAGGAACTTGGTGTTGGAATGCAGATACTCCATGGCGAAGTGCACGCCTTGGAGTTCGCGGCCGGGAATGGGCAGGTCGCGCGGCTTGGTGGCGCCGGTGCAAATCACCACGGCGTCGAATTCCTTCCGCAGTTTCTCCGCGTCGTAATTCTTGCCGACTTCCACGTTGGTCTGGAAAATAATGCCTTCCGCGGCCATGCAATCGACGCGGCGCTGGACGACTTCCTTCTTGTCCAGCTTCATGTTGGGAATGCCGTACATGAGCAGGCCGCCAATGCGGTCCGCCCGTTCAAACACGGTGACGAGGTGGCCGGCGGAATTCAACTGCGCGGCGCAGGCCAGCCCGGCCGGGCCGGAGCCGATCACCGCGACCTTCTTGCCGGTGCGGTGCGCGGGCGGGCGGGGGACAATCCAGCCTTCCGCCCAACCCTTGTCGGCAATGGCGTTTTCAATGTTTTTGATCGTGACGGCCGGATCAATGACGCCCAAAACGCACGAACCCTCGCATGGCGCCGGGCAGACGCGCCCGGTGAATTCGGGAAAATTGTTGGTATGATGCAACCGCTCGAGCGCCTCGCCCCACTGGTTCTTGAAGACGAGGTCGTTCCATTCCGGGATGAGATTGTTGATGGGGCAACCGGAGGCCATGCCGCCGATGAGCTGGCCGGTATGGCAGAAGGGGGTGCCGCAATCCATGCAGCGGGCGCCCTGGGTTTGCAGTTCTTTGTCCGGCCGATGCGGATGGAATTCCTTCCAATCGGCGACGCGGGAGGCCGGCGAGCGAGCGGGGCCGTCGTCGCGTTGGAATTCTAGGAAGCCGGTGGGTTTGCCCATGGGGGAGGAGGAAGCTAGAAGCTAGAAGTTAGAAGCTAGGAATAGGAAGCTAGAAGTTAGGAGCTAGAAGCTAGGAGGGGTGGCGGAAGGAGAGGGAGGCTAGGAGCTAGAAGCTGGAAGTTAGGGGAGTGGGTCGGAGAGAGGGGTCTGGAAGCGGACACAGGGAGGAGGAATTTAGAAGATGGGAGGAGGAAGTCGAACCTAGAATTAAGCCGGGACGGCTCGGGAAATGGCGGCAATATAGCCGTTAAGCAACCGGCCGACCTCGGCCAGCTGGATGCGCAACTCCTGAGTATTGGCGTAACCCAAATCTTGGGCGAGAATCAGATAGTAATCGGACTCACCGAGGGAGCCTTGAGCAATATTGAAGTAGCGCAATTTGTCTGCTTTACCGCGTTTTTGAAACCCTTCAACGACGTTGGCGGGGATGGAGATGGCGGCGCGGCGCAATTGTGAGGTCAGCCCATAGAGTTCGGTCCGCGGAAAAGATTCCGTGGCCCGGTAAACATTTAGAACAAAGCCATGGGCTTTCTGCCAAACCAACAAAGACTCAAAGCTTTTTGCCGGTTGAAAGTTGCGCAGGCTCATGGGGCGTGAGTTTATTCTCAATTTGCTTGGCGTGAGTGTGGAAATTCTAGCTTCCGGCTTCTAACTTCTAGCTTCTTCGGTTTGGTTGTTGTGCATGTTTTTCATTCTAACTTCTAGCTCCTAGCTTCTAGCTTCCCCCCATCACCTCTGACTCCTGTCTCCTCAATTGCCGCCGACCCGCGACAAATCCTTCGCGTTCGCCTCGAACGCCGCCTGCATCGCTTCCTCACCAGTGAAGCCTTGCAACTCCACCTTCTTAACCTGGTTCAACATGCGTTCGTAATCCTTCGGGAAGACTTTCACGAATTTCGGCAGGAAGTCGTTCCACGCGGCGAGAATCTGTTTGGCCCGCACAGAGCCAGTCAGCGACGCATGCCGCTCGATGACCGCCTTGATTTCGGCGATTTCCTTGTCCTCGCATTCGATGAGCTTGTATAAATTCACCATCTCGCGGTTCAGCTTTGTGCCGAACTGGCCGTCTTCATCGAGGATGATCGCCGTGCCGCCCGACATGCCCGCGGCGAAATTGCGTCCCGTGGGCCCGAGGATGATGACCTGCCCGCCGGTCATGTATTCGCAGCCATGGTCGCCCACGCTTTCGACGACCGCCAGCGCGCCGGAATTCCGCACGCCAAACCGCTCGCCCGCCATGCCTTGGATAAACAACTCACCGGCCGTCGCGCCATAGAGCGCCACGTTGCCGATGATCATGTTGACTGACGCGTTAAACGTGCTGACCTTCGGCGGCGTGATGATGATGCGGCCGCCCGACAGCCCCTTACCGACGTAGTCGTTCGCGTCGCCATCCACGCGGATGGTGATGCCCCGCGGCATGAACGCCCCGAGCGACTGGCCCGCGGAGCCGTGGAAATTTAACTGAATCGTGTCGTCCGGCAATCCCGCCGGGCCATACCGGCGCGTGAGTTCGCTGCCGAGAATGGTGCCGACGACGCGGTTCACGTTCTTGATCGGCAGGTCCACGACGACCTTCTCCTTCTTATCGAGCGCCGGGGCGCAGAGTTTGAGCAGGTGGGTGTTGTCCAGGGCCTGGTCCAATTCGTGGTCCTGCGGCATCTGGCAATAGGTGCCGACCTCCGGGCCGACGTTCGGCCGGTAGAAGATTTTGGAAAAGTCGAGGCCCTGGGCCTTCCAGTGGCTGATGGCCTGGTTCACGGCCAGCTTGTCCACCCGCCCGACCATTTCGTTGACGGTGCGGAAGCCGAGCTGGGCCATGTATTCGCGCATTTCCTGGGCGATGAAGCGCATGAAGCGCACGGCGTATTCCGGGTCGCCGTTGTACTTCGCGCGCAGGCGCGGGTCCTGGGTGGCGATGCCCACGGGGCAGGTGTTGAGATGGCACACGCGCATCATCAGGCAGCCGAGGGTGACCAGCGGCGCCGTGGCAAAACCAAATTCTTCAGCGCCGAGCAGCGCGGCGATGACCACGTCGCGGCCGGTCTTGAGCTGCCCGTCGGTCTCGACGACCACGCGGCTGCGCAAGTTATTCAGGAGGAGAGTCTGGTTTGTCTCCGCGAGCCCGAGTTCCCAGGGGGCGCCGGCGTGCTGAATCGAAGACAGGGGCGAAGCGCCCGTGCCGCCGTCATGGCCGGAGATGAGAATCACGTCCGCCTTGGCCTTGGCGACGCCCGCGGCAATCGTGCCCACGCCGATTTCGGCGACGAGCTTGACGTTGATGCGCGCCTTGGTGTTCGAGTTCTTCAGGTCGTGGATGAGTTGCGAGAGGTCCTCGATGGAATAAATGTCGTGGTGGGGCGGGGGCGAGATGAGGCCCACGCCGGGCGTCGTGCCGCGCACCTTGGCGATGGGCGGGTAGACCTTCGTGCCGGGCAGTTCGCCGCCTTCGCCGGGCTTCGCGCCCTGCGCCATCTTGATTTGCAATTCCTGCGCGTTGATCAGGTAATTGCTGGTCACGCCAAAGCGCCCGCTCGCGACCTGCTTGATCGCGCTGTTCTTGCTGTCGCCGTTGACTTCCAGCGTGTAGCGCGCGGGGTCCTCGCCGCCTTCGCCGGTGTTGGACTTGCCGCCCAGCCGGTTCATGGCAATGGCCAGCGCCTCGTGCGCCTCCTTCGAAATGGAGCCGTACGACATCGCGCCTGTTTTGAAGCGCTTCACAATGGCGTCCACCGACTCGACTTCCTCGAGGGGCACCGGGGCGGCGTCCGTCTTGAAGGCAAACATGCCGCGCAGCGTGCAGAGATTGCGCGACTGGTCGTCAATCAGCTTCGTATACTCTTTGAAGATAACGAAATCGTTGGCCCGCGTCGCCTTTTGCAGCTTGTGGATGGACTGGGGATTCCAGAGGTGGTACTCGCCGCCCGAACGCCACTGGTAAACGCCGCCCGCTTCGAGCGCATGGGTGTCCTCGCCCTCGAGCGGGGGGAAGGCGTGCCGGTGCCGCTGGCGCACTTCGTCGGCAATGGTGTCGAGCCCGATGCCCTCGATGCGCGAGGCCGTGCGGTTGAAATACTTGTCCACGACATCCTGGTTGATGCCGATCGCCTCGAAAATCTGCGCGCCGCGGTAGCTGGCGTAGGTCGAGATGCCCATTTTCGCCATCGTCTTGATGACGCTCTTGACGCCCGCCTTGATGAAGTTCTTGCAGGCCTTGTCGAAATCCACGGTCAATTTGCCGTCGTGGATGAGGTCGTAGAGGGTCTCGAAGGCGAGATAGGGGTTGATCACGTCCGCACCGTAGCTGAAGAGGAGCGCGAAGTGGTGGACCTCGCGGGGCTCGCCCGATTCGAGGATGAGGGAAACGAGCGTGCGCGTGCCCTGGCGGATGAGGTGGTGGTGCAGGCCGGCGGTGGCCAGCAACGCGGGGATGCCCGCGTGCTTTGCGTCAATGCCCCGGTCGCTGAGAATGAGCAGGTTCGCGCCGTTCTTAATGGCGACGTCCGCGTTGGCAAACAGTTGCTCCATCGCCGCGGCGAGGCCTTTGCCCCCGAGGTCGGGCTCGAACAGAATCGGCAATTCCGCGGACTTGAACCCCTCGCGCTTCACGTGCCGGAGTTTCGACAACGTCTTGTTGTCCAGGATCGGGTCGTGGACCTTGATGCGGGTGCAGCCTTCGGGCTTGGGCTCGATGAGGTTCAACTGCGTGCCGAGGAAAGTCTCCGACGCCGTGATGACGGCCTCGCGGATCGAGTCAATCGGCGGGTTGGTGACCTGCGCGAAGAGCTGCTTGAAGTAATTATAGAGGAGCTTGCCCTGGTTCGAGAGCACGGCCAGCGGGATGTCCGTCCCCATCGAGCCGAGGGGCTGGTTGCCGTCGCGGCCCATCGGGGTGAGGATGAAGCGCAGGTCTTCGTAGGTATAGCCGAAAGCCTTCTGGCGCAAAAAGACGGTTTCATGGTCCACGCCGTGGAATTCGCCCTCGGGGAGGTCCTCGATCTTGACCCGGTATTTCGCCAGCCATTCGCCGTAGGGCAGCGCCTTGGCAAAGCTGTCCTTGATCTCCGCGTCATCCACGATGCGGCCCTGCTGGGTGTCCACAAAGAACATCCGCCCGGGTTGCAGCCGCCCCTTGAAAGCGACGTTCGCGGGGTCCACTTTCACCACGCCGACTTCGGAGGCCATGATGACCCGGTCGTCCTTGGTGACATAATAGCGCGAAGGCCGCAGGCCGTTGCGGTCAAGCGACGCGCCGACGCAGATGCCGTCGGTGAAGGAAATCGAGGCCGGGCCGTCCCATGGCTCCATCAGGCAGGCATGGTACTCGTAAAACGCCTTCTTCTCCGGGCTCATGGACTCATGGTTTTCCCACGGCTCGGGAATCATCATCATCACCGCGTGCGGGAGCGCCCGGCCGGAAAGGACGAGGAACTCCAGGCAGTTGTCAAACATGCCCGAGTCCGACCCGTCTTCCTGGATGATGGGGAGAATTTTCTTCAAATCGTCGCCAAAGAGCGCGCCGGAAAGCTGTGCCTGCCGCGCATGCATCCAGTTGACGTTGCCGCGCAGGGTGTTGATCTCCCCGTTGTGCGACATGTACCGGTTCGGGTGCGCCCGGAACCAGGCGGGAAACGTGTTCGTCGAAAATCGCGAGTGCACCTGCGCCAGCGCGGACTCGAAATCCGGGTCGCGCAGGTCGGGGAAGTAGGCAGCCAACTGGGTGGCGCTCAACATGCCCTTGTAAACGAGCGTGCGCGCCGAAATGCTGGTGATGAAGAAGAGCGTATTCCGCGCCTCATGCCGGGGGAGCGTGTACCGCAGCTTGTTCGACGCCACATGGCGGATGACAAACAGCTTCCGCTCAAACGCCAGGTCGTCGGTGATGTTCGGGTTGCGCCCGATAAAGAGATGCTTCATCACCGGCTCCGCCCTTACGGCCGACGGGCCGACATCCGCCCCCTTGGTGTCCACCGGCACGTCCCGCCAGCCGAGGACGGTCTGGCCCTCGGCGCGGACGACCTCCTCGAAGCCCTTCATGCACTCGGTGCGTTCGGCCTCTTCGCGGGGCAAAAAGACACCCGCCACGCCATATTGTCCCGCCGGCGGGAGTTTTATACCCGCCTTGGCCAGCTCCCGCCGCAAAAATTTGTCGGGGGTCTGGACGAGAATGCCGGCGCCGTCACCGGTGTTGGCCTCGCAGCCGCAGGCGCCGCGGTGGTTCATGTTCTCCAGCATGGTCAGCGCGTCCTGCACGATCTGGTGCGACTTTTGTCCCTTGATATGGACAATAAAGCCGACGCCGCAGGAATCGTGTTCCAACGCCGGGTCGTAGAGCCCCTGGGCGGGGGGCTCTCCGGCAGCGCTGCGAGGAGGAAGGGGGGGCATGGTAGAAGCTAGAAGTTAGAAGCTAGTAGTTAGGAGGGGGCTGGAAGAAGCTAGAATCTGGAAGTTGGAAGTGGAGGACGGAAAGGATGAAGGATGAGGGATGAAGGATGAATCCAAGCGTCAGGAGGCCTGAGAAGGGTGAAGAGTGAAGAGTGAAGTTCAAGGCCGCGCCGAGGGCCGGTTCCGTTGGCTAAACGGAGCAGCAACCCGAGCGGTCTAGTAGAAAAAGGCAGA